>DWWP01000022.1 GCA_019119635.1 Candidatus Dietzia intestinipullorum | reverse complement strand
GGAGGGCACCAGCGTGCTCTACAAATTGACCGACGAGCACGCGATCGCGCTGGTCGTCGAAGCCGTCAAGCAGGCCGAGCACGCGGTCGCGAACGGCCAGGCCCCCCGGCACCACCACGCGCCCGGATAGGGCATCACCCATGCTCCGTGTCCTGAAGAATCCCACCTACGCGAAGCTGTTCGGCGCCCAGATCATCGCGCTGATCGGCACGGGTCTGCTCACCGTCGCCCTCGGCCTTCTCGCGTTCGACATCGCGGGCGGCGATGCCGGCGTCGTGATGGGCGTGGCCATGTCCATCAAGATGATCGCCTACGTGGCCGTGTCGCCGGTAATGATCGCCCTGGTCGCGCGCCTGCCGAAGCGCCCGGTGCTCATCGCCGCCGACCTCGTCCGCGCGGGCACGGCCGTCGCGCTGCCGTTCGTCACCGAGGTCTGGCAGATCTACGTCCTGATCTTCATCCTCCAGTCCGCATCCGCCACGTTCACCCCCACCTTCCAGGCGGTCATCCCCTCGATCCTGCCCGACGAAGGTGAGTACACCCGCGCCCTCTCGCTCTCGCGCCTGGCATACGACCTCGAATCAGTAGTCAGCCCGATGCTCGCCGCCGCCCTCCTCACGGTGATCAGCTACAACAACCTCTTCGTCGGCACCGTGGTCGGCTTCGTCGTCTCCGCCATCCTGGTGACCGCCGCCCGGCTCCCCGCCATCGACGCCCCCGCCGAGGCGTCGTTCCTCGACCGACTCACCGGCGACACCCGACTGTTCTGGCGGGAGCGCGAACTGCGGGGCCTGATGGCGCTCAACCTGGTCGTGGCCACCACCACCGCGATGGTGGTCGTCAACACGGTCGTCCTCGTGCAGGGCCTGCTCGGTCGCTCGCAGACCGACGTCGCCCTGATGCTCGCCATGTACGGCGCCGGGTCGATGGTCGTCGCCCTCGCCGTTCCGAGCCTCCTGGACCGGATCTCGGATCACCCCGTGATGCTCACCGGCGGTATGGCACTGCCCGTCCTCCTGGCCAGCGCGGCTGGCGTGATCGCGTGGACGGACGGCACCGTCAGGTGGGCCGGCCTGCTGATCCTCTGGTTCCTCATCGGGTCCGCGACGTCGGCAGTGCTCACGCCGTCGGCCAGGCTCCTGCGCAGGAACAGCACGGAGGCCACGCGGCCGGCCGTATTCGCCTCGCAGTTCTCCCTCTCGCACCTGTGTTTCCTCGTGACCTACCCGGTCGCGGGCACGCTCGGCGCGGCGCTCGGCCTCGGCGCTGTCGCGCTGGTGCTCACCGTCCTCGGCGCGGTCGGCGCCGTGGTCGCCGCGGCGACCTGGCTACGAGGAGAAAAACCCGGGGTCGCGACGACGACACCGTCGCCCCGGCCACGCTGGTCGGCTGACGCCGTCGGACCGACACGGGCGTCAGGCCAGGCGCAGCGACGTCAGGCAGGTGAGGTCGTCCGGGTTCGACGTCGAGATGGGGGCCGTAGCCCGACGCCCGTCGTGCTCGACGGTGATCTCGCCGTCCAGTCCGCGTGGGAGCCAGATCCCGACGAAGCCGTTGTCGAACGTGGTGACGTCGTCGTCGACGACCGTCGCTCCCGTCGCCCGGTCGGTGACGGTGACCTGCACCTGTTCGTTCCGCAGTTCGCCGAGGCATGTGGTGAGGCTGTGGAAGTAGCACTCGTGGGTCCGGCTGTCGTACGGCGCCACCGCGAGGTAGAACTCCTCGTTTGGCATCGGCACCGACTGTGTGCGGTCCCCGCTGGTCAGGACCAGCTCGTCGGGTTGAACGGAGGCGATGAGGTCGGTCGACCGCTGCGCGACGGGCGTCGCGTCGAGGCGCTCGATCATCTGCCGCGCATCGAGCCCGGCGAGGCCGTGCTCGTCGGCGATCGTGGACCCCGCCGCGTCCGCCGATCGCGCGGACCCCGCCGACCCCGCCGACTGGTCAGCCTGCGGCGCCTGGGCCGTGCACCCGGCGGCTGCGACTGCTACAGCAGCCAGCGCCGCGACCGTCATCCGGATCGTGCTCATGCGTGAACTCCTGTCTCGTTGCGGCTCGTTACGCTCGCCTCCGGGCCGGACGCGGTGACCGCCTCCGGCCGCAGGTCCAGGCGGCGCAGCAACTGGGCGTTGGCCGCCACGACCACCGTGGACAGTGACATGAGGATCGCGCCGACGGACATCGGCATCACGAAGCCGATCGGTGCCAGCACGCCCGCGGCCAGCGGCACGGAGACGAGGTTGTACCCGCCGGCCCACCACAGGTTCTGGACCATCTTCCGGTAGGTCGCCGACGACAATTCGCGGACGCTGACCACCGCGCGCGGATCGTCGGAGGCCAACACCACGCCCGCCGACGCGATCGCCACGTCGGTGCCGGCGCC
Organism: Candidatus Dietzia intestinipullorum; assembly: GCA_019119635.1. GTDB lineage: Bacteria > Actinomycetota > Actinomycetes > Mycobacteriales > Mycobacteriaceae > Dietzia > Dietzia intestinipullorum. Next base: position 13,502 of record DWWP01000022.1, on the reverse strand, counting down.
GATCGCGATGCCGACATCGGCCTGAGCCAGCGCGGGGGCGTCGTTGACGCCGTCGCCGACCATCGCGACCGAACGCCCCTCCGCCTGGAGTTCGCTGACCTTCGCGGCCTTGTCCTCGGGCCGGACGCCCGCGAAGTATCGGTCGATGCCCAACTCGTCCGAGACGGAGGCGGCCACCGCCTCGGCGTCGCCGGTGATCATCACGACCTCCACGCCACGCTCGTGCAGCGCGTCGATCGCGGCGCGTGATTCGGGGCGGACCTCGTCGACGAGCTTGAGCGCCCCGGCGACCTCGCCGTCCACGAGGACGTGCAGGATGATCGCGCCGTCCAGCCGCCACTCGTCGGCGATCGCGAGTTCGCGCCCGTTCTCCTGCTCCAGCAGGTAGGGGCCTCCCACCTGGACCTTCGCCCCGTTCACGGTGGCCTCGACGCCGACCGCCGGCGACGAGCTGAAGTCGGTGGCTGGCGGCACGGTCAGCCCACGCTCCTTCGCGGCGGCGACGATCGCCTTGGCCAGCGGATGCTCGGAGTCCGACTCCGCGGCGGCGGCGAGCGCCAGCAGGCGGTCCCGGTCCTGATCGCCGGCGGCACCGGCGGCCCCGACAGCCCCTGCAGCCCCGGTTGCGCCAGCAGCCCCGGCAGCGGCGTGCACCGCGGTGACGGCGGGCGCGCCCTTGGTCAGGGTGCCGGTCTTGTCGAACAGGACGGCGTCGACCGTGCGCATGCTCTCCAGCGCGAGCCGGTCCTTGATGAGCACGCCGCCGCGGGCCGCGCGCTCGGTGGCGATCGAGACGACCAGCGGGATCGCCAGCCCCAGCGCGTGCGGACACGCGATGACCAACACCGTGATCACGCGGATCACGGCCTGCTCCGGGGTGCCGACGAGCAGCCAGACGACGACAGTGATCAGTGCCGCGCCGAGCGCGAACCAGAACAGCCACGCCGCCGCCTTGTCGGCGATCCGCTGCGCACGGGAGGAGGAGTTCTGGGCGTCCTCGACGAGTTTCTGAATACCGGCCAGCGCGGTGTCGCTGCCGACCGCGCTGATCCGCACGCGCATCCCGGAGTCGGTGGCGACCGTGCCGGCGACCACGGTGTCCCCCTCGGAGCGCCGAACGGTCTGCGATTCGCCGGTGATCATCGACTCGTCCATGCTTGCCGTGCCCTGCACCACCACACCGTCGGCGGGAACGCTGCCACCGGGTCGGATGATCACAACGTCCCCCACGCGGAGGTCGGCGGGCGAGACGATGACGACGTCGTCGTCGTCAACCTTCTCGGCTTCATCCGGCAACAGTGCTGCCAGGGAGTCGAGGGCCGAGCTGGTCTGGGCGAGGGAGCGCATTTCCACCCAGTGGCCGAGCAGCATGATGACGATCAGCAGCGCGAGTTCCCACCAGAATTCGAGCTCGTGACCGAGCAGGCCGAGCGTCGAGCCCCACGAGGCGACGAACGCGACTGTGATGCCGAGGCTGATCAGCAGCATCATCCCCGGTTGGCGGGCCTTGATCTCGTCCCAGCCGCCAGTGAGGAAGGGTTGGCCGCCCCAGACGTACATGACGGTGCCCAGGATCGGCGCGACCCACAGGCCCCAGCCTGTGACCTCGTAGCCGAGCAGCATGGCGAACATCGGCGAGAACGCGACGGTCGGGATGCCCAGCGCGAGCATGATCCAGAACAGGCGCCGGAACACCTGGACGTGGTGGCCGTGGTTGCCGTGGCCGCCGTGACCAGCATGATCACTGTGTCCCGCATGCCCCGCGTGCGGGTCGTGCCCCGCGTGCGGGCCATGGGCCTCGTGCGCATGATGGCACTGCTCGTGATGGCCGTGCTCGGTCGTCATCGTTCCCCCTTCATCTCGGTCCGGGTGTTCCTCACAGCGCCAAACATACCCCAGGGGGGTATATTCCTGTCGTCCTCAGCCAGCCCCGGGAAGAAGCCCCAGAACAGAGCGCCCGGCGCGCGACTACTGCCCGTCGAGCAGCCCCTGCATCTCGTCGATCTCCGCCTGCTGGGTCTCGATAATCGTCCGGGCCATGTCGATCGCCGGCTGGTAACTCCCGTCCTCCACCTCGTCCTCCGCCATGGCCACCGCGCCCTCGTGGTGGGCGATCATCTGCTCCAGGAACAGGTCCGCGGCCTCGGGTCCGGGTGCGTCGGAGAGCTCCTGCAGGTCCTCCTCGGAGAGCATGCCGTCCATCTGCGACATGTCATGGCCGCCGTGGTCTCCCTCCGGCATCATCGGCTCGCCCCACTGCTCGAGCCACTCGGTCAGCTGCGCGATCTCCGGCCCCTGTGCGGCCTTGATCTCCTCCGCGAGCGTGGTGACCTCGGCAGGGACCCCGTCCTTGGCCAGGATGATGTCGCTCATCTCGATGGCCTGCTCGTGGTGCGGCAGCATCATCTGGGCGAACATCACGTCGGCCTCGGAGTGCTGTGACGACACCTCCGACGTACTCGTGGCACTCTCGCTGCTCGCCGTGGTTTGGACAGCGGTAGTGGTCTCGCTCTCCGTGCCACTCTCATCGCCGGTGCACGCGGACAATCCCAGCACGGCTACGGCGGCAGCGGCGGTCAGTACAAGCTTCTGTCGATTCATCTGTGGGTACCTTTCTTCGGCAGACCTTCGGGCCCGCGGTTTGACTACCTGGCCGGTCAAGCGAGGTAGGACAGTGTGGTCATCATTCCGGCTTCCTGGTGATAGGCGTTATGACAGTGCATCGCCCACTGGCCGGGGTTGTCCGTGTCGAACTCGATCTCGATGCTGCGCATCGGGCGGATTGTGACGGTGTCCTTGCGGAGTCCGCTGTCCGCGAGCGCGAATGTGTGTCCGTGGAGGTGCATCGGATGGAACATGTCAGACATATTTCGCAACCGCATCCGCACCCGTTCGCCACCGTTTACCTCGAGCGGCGCCGAGTCGGGATGCGCCCGCCCATTGAGAGTCCACCTGTACGGAGACATCGATCCGCCGAGGTCGACGCTGAGGTAGCGGTCATGCCCCTTTCCCGGAAGCCGCACCTCTTCAGCCGGCGAGAGGTCCGTACCCAGCAGTGGCGATCGGTCCAACTCATCGGGCCTCGACTGATTCGGCACGTCACCCATCGCAGTGCGGACGAGGGCCCGAGCGTGTCCGGCCTTCCCTTCGGCGTCGGCGTACATCGGAAAGGCTCCGTCGCCGAGAGTGACCATGACGTCGAAACGTTCTCCCATGCCGATCAACAGGGAGTCGGTCTCGACCGGCATAACCGGGAAGCCGTCCGTGTGGGTGACGGTCATCCGGTGCCCTCCCAGCGCCACCCGGAAGGCGGTGTCAGCCCCCGCGTTGACGAATCTGATCCTGACCCGGTCCCCCGGAGATGCATTCCAGACCTGCATGTCCTCGGAGGGTCGTCCATTGATCAGATAGGTCGGATAGCTGACATCCCCCGCGCTGCCGAGGATCGGCGACATCATCGAGCCATCGCCACCGTGCATGTTCATCATGCCGTGCCGCCCCCCGAGATTGCCTGAGCCGCTGACGGCGCCGCCGCCAGCGCCGATCCCCAGGTCACGGGAGACATCGTCCGGCGTGCGCCCCATCCCATCGAGCCAGTCGTCCAGGACCACAACCCATTCGTTGTCGTAATCCCCCGGATCTTCCGGATCATCAATGAGCACCACGCCGTACAGTCCGCGATCCAGCTGCAGTCCCGAATGGGAGTGGTAAAAATACGTGCCCGGATCCGGGGCGGTGAAGTCGTAGGTGAACCTCGAGCCGGGAGCAATCGGCTCCTGCGTTAGCCCGGGCACCCCGTCCATGTCATTGCGCATGGCGATTCCGTGCCAGTGCACGCTGGAATCCTCGGGCAACCGGTTGTCGACAACAATCTGCAGCCTTTCTCCAGCCCTGGCACGGATGAGTGGGCCCGGCAACTGGTCGTCATAGGCCCAGGTGGTGGCCAGTCGTCCGCCGAGATCCACGTCGACCGGGCGGGCCGTCAGCCGCGTGGCGACCACCTTCTGCCCGGGAAAGCGACGCCCCTCTTCAAGACGACGCACCAGGTCCGAGGAGCCCATCACCCGGTTACCTGTAGCGGTGCCCGGACCTGTACACGCGGCCAGAGCCCCGGCACCGGCGAGGAGTGAGCCAAACAGGAATGCACGGCGCGAGAACGACGACGACACACTGCGTGGCTGGACAGCGCGCCACTGGCATTCATCGCTCATGAAGCCCCTCGACAGCGTCAGCCGCTCCACGTGACCGGCTCGTTCCCACTGTTGCGTCGGCAACCCGCCGGCCACGCACCCCACCGAGCACGCTGATCAGCAGAGTCACGACGAGCCCCCACAGGACAACGACGAACGCGACCAGGAGCACTACGTCGATCCAGGTCATGTCGCCCCCTCTCGGTGCTTCGTCGCATCGGCGTGGTGCCGCCTCTTCCCGGCCCGCGGCGGACCGGGCCATCGAGAACCAGTCTCGAACGCCCACCCCAGGATTCGGATGAGGATTTCGTCAAGGTCTGATGAAGTTCGCGCCCGCGACACGTGTCAGGAACAGCGACATGGCGATGATGGATCCATGACCGCACCTCAGCTACGGGCGATGATCGTCGAGGACGAACCGGAGATCGCCGACCTCATCGGCAGCTACCTCACGCGCGACGGGTTCGACGTCTCGACCGCGCATGATGGCCATGCCGCCGTCGGCCTCATCCGAGAGGTCGACCCGGACGTGGTGGTACTCGATCTCGGACTACCCGGGCTCGACGGGATCGAGGTGTGCCGCCAACTGCGCACCTTCTCCGACGCGTACGTCGTCATGCTCACCGCCCGCGCCGAGGAGGTCGACACACTCATCGGGCTGTCCGTCGGGGCCGACGACTACATGGCCAAGCCGTTCAGCCCACGCGAACTCATGGCCCGCATCCAGGTCATGCTGCGCCGCCCCCGGACCACCGGATCGCTGGGCACCCCGACCAGTTCGACCGCCGCGGGCACGGCCGAGCGGCCCCGGGATCTGCGGACCATCGGCGCGCTCACCCTGGACGTCGACGGTCACGAGGTCACCGTCGACGGCACCCCGGTCCGGCTGACCAGGACCGAGTTCGACCTGCTGGCCACACTCACGCGGGATCCCGGCGTCGTGCTGACCCGCGAACAACTCATCGCCGCGATCTGGGGCGCCGACTGGATCGGGGACACGCACCTGGTCGACGTCCACATCGGCCATCTCCGGCGAAAGCTCGGCGACACCGCCGCGCGCGGAGCCTACGTCCGCACCGTCCGCGGTGTCGGCTACCGAACAGGGGATGGACGATGAGCGAGCGCACCAGTTTCGGAACGCGCCTTCTGGCGGCACTCGCGCTGGTCACGGTCGGCTTCGCCATCAGCGCCTGGGTCGTGGGTGCGCTCCTCGCCCCGGGGATTTTCCACGATCATCTCGAGATGGCGGGACTGTCCCAGGACTCCTCCGAGGCGGCCCACATGGAGGAGGCGTTCCGTTCCTCGATGGCCTTGTCGTGGGCGGTCGCCCTGGCCGTCTCCCTGATCCTGTCGCTACTCGTCAGCGGATACATGACGCGGCGCCTACTCCGGTCCATCTCACCCGTGACGGACTCCGTCCGCGAGGTCGCGGCCGGCCAGTACGGGACACGCGTCAACAAACCGGGAATCGGCCGCGAGTTCGACGAACTCGTTGGCAGTTTCAACGAGCTCGCCCGCAGACTCGACGCCACCGAGACGACCCGCAGACGGATGCTCTCGGACCTCGCGCACGAGATGCGGACGCCTCTCGCGACGATCGAATCCCACCTGGAAGCGGTTGAGGACGGGGTCCGCGACCTTGACCCGGCCACGCTGACCATCCTGCGAACGGCCACCGGACGTCTGGAGCGACTCGCCCACGACGTCGGCGCCGTCTCGCTCGCCGAGGAGCACCTCACCCGCCTCGTCACCGCCGAGACCGACACCCACAGCGTCATCGCGGAAGCGGTCGACGCGATCCGACCCGAATACGCGGACAAGGGCGTGGAGATCCTCTCCGACCTCGGCCGTCCCGTCCCGATCACCGTCGACGCCGACCGGATCAATCAGGTGCTCGGCAACCTCCTCCACAATGCACTCCGCCACACCGCTGGTGGCGGAACCGTCACCGTATCCAGCCGCTCGCTGCACGGATACGCGCAGATTGCCGTCACCGACACCGGCGAGGGCATCGCCCCCGAGCATCTGGACCACATCTTCGACCGCTTCTATCGGGTCGACACCGCCCGGGACCGACAGCACGGTGGCAGCGGGATCGGTTTGACCATCAGCCGAGCCCTCGTAGAGGCCCACGGCGGGCGCATCCGCGCGACCAGCGACGGACCCGGACGCGGGGCACGATTCGTGATTGACCTCCCGATCACGTAGCCGGCCGCTCGCGGACGACCTCTGGTGAACGTGACACGCTTCACAAAATTGCATGCTCTGCAAACTTGCAGTGACTGCAACTTGAGCGCATTATCGTCTGGTGCACCCCGACGACCCCCTCGACGCCAGCGCCCCCGCCGACCCGGCACCGTCCGGCCTCCGCGAAGCCAAGAAGGCCCGCACCCGCGCAGACCTCGCCCGTGCGGCACTGCTCCTCGCCGCCGAGGAGGGCCTGCACGGCACCACCGTGGAGGCGATCGCCGCCCGCGCCGGTGTCTCACCCCGCACGTTCTTCAACTACTTCGATTCCAAGGATGAGGCGGTCGTCCACCTGGGGGCCGACCGGTTCCGCCGACTGATGTCGACGCTCTTCGACGGTCCGCGGGCCGACGCACGCGGGACCAGGGTGAACGACGACGTCGTCGTCGTCCCCTCCCCCTCCGCCGACCCGATCCTGCGGATCCGGGACGCAATGCTGGACTTCCTCCGCGACTCGGACGCCGACGCGGACGCCTCCGCCGACGACGACCTGATGAAGGCGGCGCTCGAGCGGGACCAGTCGCTGTACGGCACGCTCCACGCGACCATGACCGCGGTCGGCGCCGAGTTCGAGGCCGCCCTGACCACGCGCTACGCCGACGAGGCCGAGCGCGACCGGGCCCGGGTCGGACTGAGCGTCGCGCTGGGGCTCACGCAGACGGCCATGCAGTCCGCCCGCGCGGGCCGCACGGTCACCCCGATGGCCGACCAGGTCGCCCACTACTTCGAACTCCTCCACTCGGCGTTCGCAAGCCCCGCCACCACAGAAGCCCACCCCACAGAAGAAGGACCGACAACCTCATGACCAGCACCTCGACGGCGCAACCCGCGCCGACCGGGGACGATCCGATGACGCTCACCCCGCGTACGGTCTGGATCATCTTCGGCGCCCTCATGGCGGGCATGTTCCTCGCCTCACTCGACCAGTCGATCCTGGGCCCGGCCATGCCGACCATCGTCGGCGAGCTCAACGGCGTCCAACACCAGGCGTGGATCATCACGATCTACATCCTCGCTGTGGCCATCACCATGCCGCTGTACGGCAAATTCGGCGACCTCTTCGGCCGCCGCAACCTCTTCCTGACGGCGATCGCGATCTTCACGATCGGCTCGATCGGCTCCGGCTCGGCCGGCTTCTTCACCGACCCCGCCACCGAGGCCGGTTTCTGGGAGCTCGTGGCCTGGCGCGGTGTGCAGGGCCTGGGCGGCGGCGGACTGATGATCCTGTCGCAGGCGATCATCGCCGACATCGTCCCGGCCTCCGAGCGCGGCAAGTACATGGGCCCGATGGGCGCTATCTTCGGCATCTCCGCCGTCGCCGGCCCGCTGCTCGGCGGCTTCTTCACCGACACCGCGCACTGGCGGTGGTGCTTCTGGATCAACGTGCCGATCGGCATCATCGCGTTCGTACTGGCGTGGAAGTTCATGAAGCTGCCCGTCAAGCACAGCACCGCCAAACTCGACTGGGCGGGCATCCTGTTCATGGTCCTGGGCACCGCCGGCCTGGTGCTCGTCACCGACCTCGGCGGCGACCAGCTGGCCTGGGATTCGCCCGGCATGATCGCCATGATCATCGGCACGGTCGCCAGCGTCATCGCCCTGGTGCTGGTGGAGCGGCGCGCGGACGAGCCGATCCTGCCTCTACACCTGTTCACCGGTCGCGTGTTCATCGTGGCCACCGTCATCGCGTTCATCCTGGGCGTGGCGATGTTCGCGGCGATCGGCTTCGTCCCCACGTTCCTGCAGATGTCTACCGGCACCTCGGCCGCCGGCTCGGGCCTGCTCATGATCCCGATGATGGTCGGCCTCATGGCCACCTCGATCGGCTCCGGCATCGCCATCACCAAGACCGGCAAATACCGCATCTACCCGATCGTCGGTATGGCCCTGACCACCGTCACGGTCATGGTGATGACGCAGATGACCGGCTCCACCCCGATCTGGCAGATCATGGGCATGCTGCTGTTCTTCGGCGCGGGCCTGGGCCTGGTCATGCAGGTCATCGTGCTGGCCGTGCAGAACGCGGTGGACCCGCACGAGGTGGGCGTCGCCACCAGTTCGAACAACTACTTCCGCGAGATCGGCGCGGCGATCGGCACCGCCTGGTTCGGCTCGCTGTTCACGGGCCGTCTCATCGACAACCTCACCGAGACGGTCGCCGCCAACCCGGAGCAGGCCATGGCCGCGGGCCTCAACCCTAGCGGGGTCACCCCGGCGTTCGTGGCAACCCTGCCCGACCCGCTCCACCAGGGCATCGTCGATTCCTACGCCAACGCCCTGGCCCCGGCGCTGTGGTTCATCGTCCCCGTCCTGGCCGTGGCGCTGCTATTCGCGTTCTTCCTGCCCCAGGTCAAGCTCAGCGACGAGGCCGGAATGATCGCCCGGGGCGAGGCCGTGTGGGACGACGGGAGTGAGAAGGTCGACGACGACGACAACGACGATGACACGCTCACGGTCGCCGCACACCCTGAGAACTGACCACACCCGCGTTCTCCCGCCCCACCCGTCACCACCTGAGTGTTTTTGCTTGCTCGTGGTGACGGGTGGAGGTCTATCCTGAGAAAAACTTCATAGCTCCCGGCGGGAACAGCACCCATCCTCTGCAGCACGTCACCCCACACACAGCTAAGGCACCACCATGCCGAATACCTGCCCGCACCCCCTGCCCAGACGCACGTTCCTCGGGAGCACCGGGCTCCTGCTCGCCTCCGGCGCCGCCGGCATGGCCCTCGGCTCCACCGCACTCCCGGGCGCCGCGCCCCGCGCCTCCGCCGGGGTCGGCGGGGGACGGATCCGCCGCCGGCCCAACATCATCGTGATCATCACCGACCAGGAGCGCCGCCCCATGTACTGGCCCGAGGGCTGGGGCGCGGAAAATCTCCCGCATCGGCAGCGCCTCCTCGACTCCGGCCTGTCGTTCAACTACGCCTCCTGCAGCACGGCCATGTGCTCGCCCAGCCGGAGTTCCCTGTTCACCGGCGTCTACCCGCCCCAGCACGGGGTCACCCGCACCCTCACCGCCGGCGGCGCGCTGTCGCCGTCGGAGCCGGTCCTGTCCCCGGACACCCCCAACATGGCGGGTCTGCTGGCCTCGGCCGGATACGACGTCCATTACCGCGGCAAGTGGCACATCAGCAAGGGCTCAGGCGGCGGCGACCCCTCCAGCGAGGACCTCGAGGCCTTCGGTTTCCACGGCTGGGTCCCGCCCGAGGCCGGGCAGGACATCAAGCCGGAGAACTTCGGCGGCGGCGACGCCGACAACGACAGTCGCTACGCCGCCGAGGCGGTGGACTTCCTGGGCTCCGTGTCCGACGACCCGGACACGCCGTTCGCGCTGGTCGCGAGTTTCGCCAACCCGCACGACATCCTCGCCTACCCCAAGTCCTGGGACGAGGGCGGCAGCAACTACGCCTCCGCCGCCCCGGGCTGCTTCCAGATGGGCATCGACCTGCCGCCGACCTTCGACGAGGTGCTGGCGTTCAATCACAAGCCCCGCGCCCAGTCGCAGCTCAACCTGGCCTCCCAGATCGGGCTGGGCCCGCTGCTCAGTAAGGAGGAGGCCCGCAACTACTGCAACCTCTACGCCTATATGCAGCAGGAGGTGGACGCGCACATCGGCGCGGTGATCGACGCGGTGGAGGCGCGTGGCCTGCGAGACGACACGATCATCATCCACATCGCCGACCACGGCGAGATGGGGATGTCCCACGGCGGGATGCGGCAGAAGGCGTTCAACGCCTACGAGGAGACCCTGCTCGTGCCGATGGTGATCAGCAACCCGAAGCTGTTCCCCAGCGGCGTGACGACCGACGCCATGTCGACGCTGGTCGACCTCATGCCCACCCTGGCAACGATCGCCGACGTCCCCGACGACGCCCGCGCGCTGTACGACTTCAAGGGCACGGACCTGTCCCCGGTCATCGACGACGCCGTGGCCCACCCCGACGCCCCCACCCGGGAGGTGCAGGACAGCATCCACTTCATGTTCGACGACTGGTCCATCGCCCAGCCGGACAGCCAGGACACGGTCACCCAGCCCAACCACCTGCGCACCATCCGCGAGCGCGGCCGCAAGTTCACGATGTACTTCGACCCGGACTGGGTCGAGCCGCCGGTGTTCGAGATGTACGACCTGGTGGCCGACCCCCAGGAACTGAAGAACCTCGCGGCGCCGTCGGCCCCGCTGCAGTTCCGGGCCGACATGTTCGCCGAGATGCTGCCGCGGCTGATCCAGGTGATGGCCGAGAAGGGCACCACCCCCGCGGGGATGCCCGCGACCCTTCCCCTGCCATCCGGCTCCGCGGGGTCGTCCGGATCCGTAGGGTCGGGCTAGGTCTGATCCCAGCGGACGGAGACAGGTATGGCCACTCGCGGCACGGTCGCCAAGCACATCATCGACACGCTCCAGGCCTCGGGCGTGCACCGGGTCTACGGGCTGCCCGGTGATTCCCTCAACGGGGTCACCGACGCCATCCGGCAGGTCGACGGCGTGACGTGGACCCTCACCCGGCACGAGGAGGCGGCCGCGTTCGCCGCGTCGGCCGAGGCCGCGCTGACCGGGGAGCTCGCGGTGTGCGCCGGGTCGTGCGGGCCGGGCAACCTGCACCTGATCAACGGGCTGTTCGACGCCCAGCGATCCGGGGTCCCCGTGCTGGCCATCGCCTCGCACATCCCGTCCGGCGAGATCGGGACGGGATACTTCCAGGAGACGCATCCGCAGGAGCTGTTCCGCGAGTGCAGCGTGTACGCCGAGCTCATCTCCTCGCCCGAGCAGGCGCCGCGGCTGCTGCGGATCGCGATGCGTGCGGCCATCGAGAGGCGCGGGGTGGCCGTGCTCGTCCTGCCCGGTGACGTGGCGCTCGAGGAGGTCACCGCCGAGGTGGCCGCGATCCGACCCACGACGAGCCACGTGGTCCCGGCGAAAGAGGACCTCGCGCGGGCCGCCGAGGCGCTCGACGGCTGCGAGGACGTCACCATCCTCGCCGGTGCCGGCTGTGCCGGTGCGCACGACGAGCTCTTGGAGATCGCCGAGCGGCTGAAGGCCCCGATCGTCCACGCGATGCGCGGCAAAGAGTGGGTCGAGTACGACAACCCGTACGACGTGGGGATGACCGGACTCCTCGGGTTCTCCTCCGGTTACCGCGCGATGATGTCCGCGGAGACGCTGCTCGTCCTGGGTTCCGACCTGCCGTACGAGCAGTTCTACCCCGAGGCCACCGTGATCCAGGTCGACATCCGGGGTGAGCGGATCGGTCGTCGGACACCCGTCGAGGTGCCGCTGGTCGGCGGCGTCGCGGAAACGATCCGTGCCCTCCTGCCCCTCCTACGGACCCACACCGACCGCAAGCATCTCGACGACGCCGTGAAGCACTACACCAAGACCCGCCGGACGCTGGACGACCTCGCCACCCCGTCCAAGCGGACCATTCACCCGCAGTACCTGACGCGGCTGATCGACGAGGCCGCCAGCGAGGACGCGGTGTTCCTCCCCGACGTCGGCAGCCCGGTCATCTGGGCGGCGCGCTATCTGACAATGAACGGGCGGCGACGGATCATCGGGTCCTTCACCCACGGGTCGATGGCCAACGCCCTGTCCCAGGCGGTCGGCGCCCAGTCCGCCGCGCCCGGTCGCCAGATCATCGCCCTCGCCGGTGACGGCGGCTTGTCCATGCTGATGGGCGAGTTGCTCACGCTCGTCCAGCACGACCTGCCGGTGAAGGTCGTGGTGTTCAACAACTCCTCGTACAACTTCGTCGAGGTGGAGATGAAGGCCGACGGATTCGTGAACTACGGCACCGACCTCACCAATCCGGACTTCTCCAAGGTGGCCGAGGCCTGCGGGCTCGCCGGATTCCGGGTGGACAAGTCCAAAGACCTGCCCAAGGCGGTCAAGCAGTTCCTCAACCACGACGGGCCGGCTCTCCTCGACGTGGTGACCGAACGTCAGGAGCTCACCATCCCGCCGACGATCAGCGCAGCCCAGGCCAAGGGCTTCACCCTCTACTCCCTGCGCACCGTGCTCTCGGGCCGCGGCGACGAACTCATCGATCTGGCCAAGGCGAACCTACGCCAGCTGTTCTGAGTCGAGCGCCTGCTGCCAGAAGTCGGCCTCCAGTCGTGTGGCCGTGCGGAACACCTCGGTGAGCTCATCCAGCCGGGAATCGGACAGACCACCGACTGAGAGCGCGTCGAGCTGAGCGATCGCCGCGTGCGAGGCGGCGGTGAACGCCTCCCCCGAGTACTCGCTGATCCACTCGGTGAACGGATGCTCGCCGCTCGCGTCGTGGGCCGCCGGGTCGGACAGCCGCGGCGCGAGGGCGGCACCGATCTCGGCGTAGCCGATCGTGCACGGCGCGAGCGCCACGGACAGGTCCAGCACGGTGCCGACCATTCCGGCATCCAGTACGTAGCGGGTGTAGGCGACGGTTGCCTGCTTCTCCGGCGCGGCTTCGAGCTCGGCGCGCGGGATACCCCAGCGCTCGGTGAGGCCGAGGTGCAGTTCGGTCTCGGCGAGAATCGCCCCGGTCGCGGCGTGGGCGGCGGTGAGGTCGGCGAGCGTACGGCTCTTGTAGGTGGCCAGCGCGTTGGCGCGGGCGAACTGCACGAGGAAGTGGAAGTCCTGGATCAGATAGTCCTGGAACACCGGCAGCGGCAGGGTTCCCGCGCCGAGCTGCTCCACGAAGTCATGCCGGGTGTAGGCCTCCCACTCGGCTGCGCAGCGGGACTTCAGTGTCTCGAACAGGGTCAATTCAGGTCTCCTCGATCTTCAGGTCGGCGATGATCGCCCCGTGCGGCCGGTAGCCGGGTCCGGTCCTCGTGTGGGTCTCGACGACCTCGAAGTCTGCCATCCGCAGCTGCGCCGAGAGTGCGTCAACCGTCCACCTGTACGCGGGCGCAACGGCGTGGTCGAACCGCTCCACGCCCGGATCATCGGCGCCGGGCCGGCCCGGATCGTGGAAGAACCCGACCAGCAGCTGTCCACCCGGCCGCAGGACGCGCGCGAATTCCCGGAGCGCGATCAGCAGCTCCTCCGGCTCGTGGTGGATCAACGAATACCAGGCCACA
>DWWP01000021.1 GCA_019119635.1 Candidatus Dietzia intestinipullorum | reverse complement strand
CCCCTACGGTAGACAGACCAGTCTGTCTATTGGAGTGATGGAGCGTCTGTCCATATGCGTACGTTGATCGTGTTTCTGCTCGTCGGCTTCGGAGCTCAGCTCGTCGACGGGTCCCTGGGAATGGCCTACGGGATCACGGCGACGACCATGGCCCTGATCGGCGGTGCCACGGCGGCACAGGCGAGTTTCGCGGTGAACTTGGCGCAGGTCGGCACGACGCTTGCCGCCGGGGTCAGCCACTGGAAGTTCGGCAATGTCGACCTTCGAACCGTCGCCAAACTCGGCATCCCGGGCATGGTGGGCGCGTTCATCGGCGCGACCCTGCTGTCGAACATCTCGACGGAGGCGGCGCAGCCGATCATGACGACGATCCTCGTCGCTCTGGGCTTCTACCTGCTCCTGCGGTTCGGCTTGGGCCTCGGCCGCCCACCGGTGCTGAATCTGCGAGAGGAGCAGCAGCACTCCGGCGGCTTCCTCGCACCGGTGGGCGCGTTCGGCGGATTTCTCTCCGCCACCGGTGGCGGCGGCTGGGGACCGTTGACCGTGACGACGCTGATGACCGCCGGTAAAACCACGCCCCGCCGGGTCATCGGCTCGGTGTCGGCATCGGAATTCCTCGTCTCGTTCGCGGCCTCGATCGGCTTCCTGTTCGGGATGGGAGACCAACTGCGAGAGATGGGGGTCATCGTCATCGGGCTGCTCATCGGCGGCGTCGTCGCGGCCCCGTTCGCGGCATGGCTGGTCTCGCGCGTCAACGCGGTGGTCCTGGGGACGTTCGTCGGCGGACTCCTGGTCTTCCTCAACCTGCTGCGCATGTCGCAGTCCATGGAGATCAGCCCGACCCTGATCACCATCGCGCAGGTGGCCATCGTGGTCCTCACCGTGGTCCTCGGCACACGCGCGTGGCTCCGCATCAAGGCCGCACGTGAGTCAGCGCAGGCCGCGGATCAGTCCGAAGCCGATAGCCGCATCAGCCCCTCGGAGCACGGGGTGCGGCTATCGTGACGGGTCGGGCCGCGCACCGGTGCGGCGCACACGACGGTCTGAGAGGTGGAGTCGGCCATGGTGGACGCTCACGAGGGGCCGGGGCGCGTGGCCGAGTCCCTGCCGGTCCACCTGTTTCCGGACACCGCCGGCCTGAGTCGTCGCGAGCGGACGCACCACCTGCTGATGCAGGCGGGTGTGTCCCTGCTAGCTGAGGAGCGGACCGAGGTCTCGGTGCTGGAGATCACCCGCACCGCCGGCGTCGGCCAGGGGACGTTCTACAACCACTTCGACAGCAAGTCCGTGTTCTTCCAGCAGTCGCTCGAGTACGCGGTCCAGATCGTGGCCGACCTGGCCGACGAGGTGGTGTCCCCGGAGCGCGGGCCGGTCGAGCACTGCAATCTGGGCTTCCGGGTGATCGGCCGGATCCACCGTCAGGTCCCCACGCTCTCGCTCGCCTGGATCCGCCGGGGCAGCGACTTCTACACCTACGGTGACCGCCTGGTGAACCGCGTGCGCGACGACCTGCGGCGGGGGATCGACGCGGGCGAGTTCCGGATCCGCGACGCGGAAGGGGCGGTGGCCACGGTCCTGGGAGCGATGGTCATGCTCGGGCAGCGGATCCACAACAACCCGGAGCAGTCCGACGCGGAGATGATCGACGCCGTCAGCGGCGACCTCCTGCAGATGCTCGGCGTGCCCGAGGCTCGGATCGCCGAGCTGCTCGCGATGCCGGTCCCCGAGCTCACCCTCCGACCACCGGATCTGACGGAATCGTCAGTTTGAATTGACCGCTGACGATTTCGTCAGTTAATTTCGTGGGGCACGTGACCCGCGCTGCCCGTCCGTGGCGGCCGTCGATCGACCTGGAGCGAGATCGTGTCGTCATTCCTGTTCAGCCTCGGGCGGCGCTGCTACGACCTGGGGTGGCGGATCATCGCCGCCTGGTTTGTGGTCATCGCGCTCGCGGCGGGTGCGGCGCTGGCCTTCGGCGAGGGCACCAACGACACGATCCACATCCCCGGCGTCGAGTCCCAGGAGGCCCTCGAGGACCTCGCCCGCGTGTTCCCGGCCGCCGCCGGCGCCTCGGCCCAGGTGGTGGTGGACCTCCCGGAGGATGCGGACCTCGACGACCCCGGGATCGCCGACGACGTCGACGCCGCGGTCCAGCGGTTCTCCGAGGTCGAGCAGATCGACTCGGTGACCTCCCCGTACGACGGCATGGTGGATGGGTCGATCTCCGACGACGGCTCCACCGCCATCATCGTCGCCCAGTACTCGGTGCAGATGTTCGACGTCACCGACGACTCCCGGGACGGCCTCGAGGCCGTGGCCGCCGACCTACAGGAGGAGCTGCCCGCCGGTGCGCAGGTCCATCTGGGCGGCGAGGCGTTCACCGACAACGTGCCCTCCCCGAGCGCCACCGAGGCCGTCGGCGTGGTGCTCGCGCTGGTGTTCCTGTTCCTGCTGTTCCGCTCGGTCAAGACCGCCGTCGTCCCCCTGTTGACCGCGCTGGTGGGTGTGGCGGCCACGGAGCTGCTGATCCAGGCGGCCACCGGATCGGTCGACATCATGGCCACCGCGCCGATGCTGGCGCTCATGCTCGGCCTGGCCGTGGGGATCGACTACGCCCTGTTCATCGTCTCCCGGTACCGCGATGAACTCCGCGACGGGGTGGCGCCCCCACGGGCCGCCGCGGTGGCCACGGCCACGGCAGGTTCCGCGGTCGTGTTCGCCGGGGTGACGGTGATCATCGCGCTGGTCGGGCTGTTCGTGGCACGCATCCCGTTCCTCACCATCATGGGCCTGGCCGCCGCGCTCGGCGTCGCGATGGCGATCATGGTGGCCGTCACCGCGATCCCCGCGATCCTGCGCTACCTCGGCCACGCCCCGCTCGGTCGCCGCCGCCCACGCAGGAAGGCCACCACCACCGCGCCTGCTGCGCCCGCCGCGCCCGCGGGGCCGTCGGTCGGCGAACGGTGGGTCACGCTCGTCACCCGGCACCCCGTGGTCACCCTCACCGTGAGCGTGGTGGCGGTGGTGCTCATGGCGCTGCCCGCCCTGGGCCTGCAGCTCGCGCTCCCCGACAACGGCTCGGAGCCCCGCGGCAACACCGCCCGCGACACCTACGACCTCATCTCCGAGGAGTTCGGCGAGGGCGCCAACGGCCCGCTGATCGTCACCGTCGACCTGCTCGACAGCCTCGATCCGATCGGCGACATGGATCGGCTCGGCGACGACCTGGGCAGGACCCCCGGCGTCGACACCATCGCGATGTCCACCCCCGAACCGTCGGGGTCGCTGGGGATCGTGCAGGTCATCCCCACCTCGGCCCCGGACTCCCCGGAGACCGCCGAGCTCGTGGAGCGGCTGCGCGAGCAGGCCGAGCGTGTGGAGGCCCAGTACCCGGTCTCGGAACTGCGCGTCACCGGCATCACCGCGGTCCAGGTCGACGTCTCCGACACCCTCAGCGCGTCGATCCTGCCGTTCGGGGTGTTCGTCTTCGGCCTGTCCATCGTCCTGCTCATCATGGTGTTCCGGTCGGTGATCGTCCCGCTCAAGGCGGCGCTGGGGTACGTGCTCTCGCTCGCGGCGGCGCTCGGGATCACCACGCTCGTCTTTGTCCACGGCGTGGGCGCGGACCTGCTCGGGGTCACGCGCACCGGCAGCATCGTCGCGTTCCTGCCGATCATCCTCATGGCCGTGCTGTTCGGTCTCGCGATGGACTACGAGGTCTTCCTGGTCTCCCGCATCGCCGAGGCCCGACACCGGATCGGCGACGCCCGCGCCGCCATCCGATCCGGGTTCACGCAGTCGGCGCCCGTGGTCACCGTCGCGGCCCTCATCATGATCGGGGTGTTCGTGGCCTTCGTCCCCGACGACGACGCCACCATCAAACCCATCGCCCTCGCGCTCTCCGTGGGCGTGACCGTGGACGCCTTCCTCGTCCGGATGACCATGGTCCCGGCGGTCCTCCAGCTCCTGGGCGAGCGCGCCTGGCGACTCCCGCCGGCCCTGGCCCGCCGCATGCCGACCTTCGACGTCGAGGGCGTGGGGATCGAGCGCCAACTCGCCCTACAGGAGTGGGAGCCCGGCGCCGTCGTCGCCGCGCGGGACCTGGTCCTCGACGACGACGAGGGGACCGCCCTCGCCCACCTGCCCGCACTGCGCGCCGGCTCCGGACAGGTCGCCGTCGTCACCGGCGGCGGCGCGCTGGAGCGGCGGGCGATGCTCCTCGCCCTGTCCGGTCGCCTGTCCCCGTTCGGCGGAGACGTCAACAGTGCCGGCTACGTGTTGCCCGGCCAGGCCTGGCGTGCGCGTCGGGTCCTGCCACTGCTGGGCGCGTCCCGGGCCCGCGAGCTCGGTGCCGTGCTCGCGTCCCGCCCGCCGGTGGTGTTCGTCGACGACCTCGCCGCCGTGGTCGCGGGGGGTGGCCCCGGGGTGGCCGCGATCCGGGAGGCCGTCGACGCCGGCGTCGCGATCGTCACCACCGCCGCCGACGGGGACGCGCTCCGCGACCTCCTCGGCGACGGGGTCACCGCGTGGCCGCTCGCGGCCCCGGACCCCGGACCCGATCAGCCCGACCCCAGCCCCCGACTCCAGACCGCAGAAGGATCGGCGCACCGATGAGCACCACTGCACCAGACCACCGGGACGACACCCGATCCCCGCACCCGCGGCGCGGCCGCTGGGTCGTGGTCGCCCTGCTGCTCCTGCCGACCCTGCTACTGGGCGGCCTGCTGGTGTCCCTGCACGATCCGGGCCGGCAGCTCGACCGCGTGACCGTGGCCCTGGTCAACGAGGACGAGCCGGTGGAGGTCGAGGGGCAGCTCACGCCGCTGGGCCGGCTGCTCACCGCCGACCTCGCGGGCTCGGACGATCCGTCGATCGACTGGGTGCTGTCCAACCGTGAGGACGCGGCGGAGGGCCTGGAGTCCGGCGAGTACGGCTCGGTGGTGACGATCCCGGAGGACTTCTCGGCAGATGCGACCTCGGTCGCCTCCACCGATCCGGCGCAGGTGCGGCAGGCGGCCATCGACGTCGTCGTCGCCCCCGACACCCCGGTCGTCGACGTCGCGATCACCACCGAGATCTATGAGGCGGCGCGGGACTCGCTGTCGACGATGGTCACCACCACGTTCCTCGACAACATCTACCTGAGCTTCGACACCATGCACGACCAGCTCGGCGAGGCCGCAGACGGTTCCTCCGCGCTGGCCGACGGTACCGCGCAGCTGCGGGACGGGACCGTGGAGGCCCGCGCGGGGACCGGGCAACTGGCCGCCGGCCTGCCGCAGCTCGCCGACGGTGCCGGCGCCCTCTCCCTCGGGGCGGGGGAGCTCGGCGCCGGTGCGACCGAACTGCGGTCCGGACTCGGCGAACTGCACGCCGGCGCCGGGGAGCTGGCCGGCGGGCTCGGGGAGATGTCGCGCCAGACCGCCGAACTGCCGGGCCAGGCGCGTGCGCTCGCCGAGGGCTCGGCGCAGGTCGCGGACGGGACGCAGCAGCTCGCCGACCTGGTTGCACCCCTGAACGCGGCCGGCGACCACCTGACCTCCGCCCCCGAGCTGTCCCCGGCCGTCGCGGAGCTGCGCGGCCTGGCGGAGCGGTGCGGAGCCGGGCCGGTGTGCGGGGAGATGCACGCCTTCGCCGACCGGCTCGAGGAGCAGACGTCGGCGGTCGACCACAGCACCGCGTCCGCGCGACAGGACCTCAGCTCGATCGCAGGCGACATCGCCCTGCTCAACGACGGGGCCCGCCAGGTGGCCGACGGCAACGCGCAGCTGGCCGACGCCTCGGTCGAGCTGGTGACCGGGATCGGCGCCGCGGCCGACGGGGCCACGCAGCTCGAGGCCGGCCTGGGCGAGGCGCGCGCGGGCACCGGCGAGCTGGCCGCGGGCGCCGGAGAACTGGCCGGCGGCGCACGAGAACTGGGCGAGGCATCCAGGGAGGCCGCGGACGGTGCGCGGGAACTGGACCAGGGGCTGATCGCGCTGTCCGACGGGTCGGGCACCGCGGCGGACGGGTCGCGCGAACTGGCCGACGGGCTCGGCGACGCCCTCGACCAGATCCCCACCTTCACCGACGACGAGCGTCGGTCGATGTCCACGGCCGCGGCTGATCCCGTCCTCACCAGCGGTTCCGGCTCCGGCTACGTCACCCCGCTCGCGGCGCTGGTCGCCGCCCTGGTGCTGTGGTTCGCCGCCACCCTCTCGGCGATGTTCCTGCGGCCGCGGCATGGCGGGGCGATCGAGTCCACCGAGCCCACCTGGCGGATTGCCACACGTGGCCTCGGGACGTGGGCGGCTAACGTCGCCGGCCAGGCCGTCGTCGTCACCGTGGCCCTCGGGCTCGCCGTGCGGCCGCCGCTCGCGGCCGTCCCGCTGATCCTGCTCGTCGCCGTCCTGGCGACCGCGGCGTTCGCACTCATCGCTCGTGCCCTGGTGTCACTGTGGCCGCGGGCCGGACTGATCGTGATGCTCGGCGGGCTCGTCGTGGCGGCGATCAGCGGGGCCACCTCGGCGGCACCCGGGATCGTCGGGAGCCTCGGGGCCGTGGTGCCGGTCAGGCCGGCCACCACGGCGCTGCTCGCGGCGACCGACGCGGACCCGGGAGGTGCGGTGCAGGCGGCGATCCCGCTACTGGTGTGGCTGCTCGCCGCGGGACTCGCGCTGTGGCTGGTCGCCGAACGCGCGCGCGGCACGTCCACCGCGCGGCTGCTACGGCGAGCAGACTGAGGAGACCATGGAGATCCCCGACTACCTCATCGACTTCCATCGCACAGCCCGCAGACAAGGTCCGGGCAGTGATGCGAGTACACGGCGCGCGCTCGACGCGCTCCCGAATGCCGCAGGGGTGGGCACGATTCTGGACCTGGGATGTGGAACCGGCCGCCAGACGCTCGTCCTGGCCCACGAGACCGACGCGCAGATCACCGCCGTCGACATCCTGCGACCGTTCCTCGACGAGCTGGAGGCCCGGGCGGCCGGGGAGGGCGTCGCGGAGCGCATCACCACATGGGAGGCGTCTATGGACGACCTCGGGCTGGACGGGTGCAGCTTCGACCTGTTGTGGGCTGAGGGCAGCGCCTACACGGTCGGGGTCGAGAACGCACTGCGCCTCTGGCGCCCCCTCGTCGCACCCGGCGGCGCCGTGGTCGTCTCCGACTTGTGCTGGCTGACTGACTCCCGCCCGGACGAGGTTGACGACTACTGGGCGCAGGGCTACCCGGATATCACCACCATCAACGGGCGCCTCCGCAGCTTCGGGCCCGCCGGGTACGAGTGCACGGCCCACTTCGTGCTCCCGCCGGAGGGCTGGACGGATGAGTACTACACGCCCATCCGGCAGCGGTCCGCCGACTTTCTCCGAGCCCACGGAGGTGACGCGGACGTGGCGGCGTTCCTCGACTCCGGGCTCGAAGAAGCGCGACTGTACGACCGGTTCGGCGACTACTACTCGTACGTGTACTTCGTGCTCAGGCCACGGGAGTGACGCGACTCGGCTGACGTCGGCGCGATGCTGCTCAGCGCTTCCGCCCGGGAGCGGAGCGAGCCGGCGACCCGGTCGTTCGCGGCGAGGTCGGCTGCCGCGCGGAGCTCGGACGCCGCTTCCGCGGTCCTGCCCAGTTGCGTCAACAATTCGCCCCTGACGCTCGGCAAGAGGTGCGATCCGCGCAACCCCCGCGAGTCCGCCACCTGCTCCACGCTCGCCAGGCCGGCCTCGGGGCCTGAGACCATCGACACCGCGATGGCGCGGTTGAGGGCGACGACGGGGTTACCGGTCAGGCGCCCGAGGGCCTCGTAGAGGACGACGATCGTCTCCCAGTCGGTGCTCTCGACGCTGGGCGCGCAGGCGTGGCATGCGGCGATCGCCGCCTGCAGTGCGTACGGGCCGCGCCCGTGGCCGAGGGAGTCGGCGCGGGCGAGGGCCTCCCTCCCACGGCGGATCTGCGTGACGTCCCACCGCGACCGGTCCTGATCGGACAGCAACACCGCGTCGCCGCGGGCATCGACACGGGCCGCGAACCGCGAGGACTGCAGTTCCATCAGCGCGACCAGGCCGTGCACCTCGGGCTCGGCCGGGGTGAGCGCGGCGAGCATCCGGCCCAGTCGCAGCGCCTCGCGGGCGAGGTGCGGGCGGAGCAGCTCCGTGCCGGTGGTCGAGGCGTACCCCTCGGTGAAGATCAGGTAGACGACGGCGAGAACGGCTGCCAGCCGCGCGTCCCACTCGTCCGGCGCGGGGGTGGCAAAAGGCACGGAGGCCGCAGAGAGGGTCTTCTTGGCGCGGGTGATTCGAGCCTGCACCGTGGCCACCGACGTCAACAGCAGCCGGGCGATCTCAGTGGTCGAGAGCCCTCCGACGACGCGCAGGGTGAGCGCGACCTGGGACTCACGCGAGAGCACGGGATGACACGAGACGAAGAGCAGGCGCAGTTCGTCGTCGGAGATCGACTCGCTCTCCGGTGCGACCTCGCCCGCCTGGAGGTGCGCGAGTTGCCGGTCGCGCGCCTCCGCCCGCTCCCCGCCTCGCCAGCCGTCGATCGCGCGGCGCTTGGCCACGGCGGTGAGCCACGCGCCCGGATTGCGCGGCACCCCGCTCTCGCCCCACTGCCGGAGCGCCGCCACCAGGGCCTCACTCGCACAGTCCTCGGCCGTCGCCACGTCCCCGGTCATCCGGGTCAGCGCGGCGACCACCGAGGCCCCCTCGATCCGCCAGACGGCGTCGAGGCGGGCGGAGAGATCGTCCATCGTGGACCTTCTGTAGAGGGCTGTGGCTCAGGCGGTGCCGAGCTCTTCGCGCCAGCCCTTCTCCTTCTGGATGTACTCGTTGTCGGCGAACTCTTCGAAATCGGACTCGTCGGTGACCCGCCGTACCTCGAGGACGACTCCCGGACCCATCGGTGCCCGACGCGCCCACTCGGCGGCCTCGTCCTTCGACGAGACATCGAGGATCCAGAACCCGTTGAACAGCTCGTGGATCTCCCCGTACGGGCCGTCCGTGATGACGGGCTCCTCGCCGTCGTAGTCGACGACGAACCCTTCCGACGCGTCGGCCAGGCCCTCTCCGGCCGCCAGCACACCGGCCGACATCATCGCCTCGTTGAACTTGCCCATCGCGTTGATCATCGACTCCATATCGGTGTCGGCCGACGTGTCCTGCGCGGTGGACTTCTGCCGCATGACCAGCATGTATTTCACGGTGTGCTCCTTCGAGTCGGTGAAAGCGCCCGGTGCGCCTTCTACTATGACGTCGAACGGTGCGGGCGGATATCGACATCGCGCGAAAAATTGTTGCGGCGCGGTCGTCAAGGCCTGCGATGGCGGGAGTGACGGCAGTGCGCTCGGCTACACGGCGCAGTTCTGTGGAGTCACTGCAGGGTCCGAGGAACGAGAGGGCGTTATCGGATCCGCGTCAGAGCCTCCGCGAGCAAGCGGTCCTCGCCTGTTTGTAACCGCACCCCCAGCTCCTGTGCCCGGTTCACGACGTCGTCGACGGAGAGCTCCCTGTGCTCGGTGTCGTCCCCTCGGCGGCGTACCGTCAGCGCATTTTCCGTCAGGGTGACGTGCCCGTCGTCGGTGTGCTTCATGACCGTCAGGTGCTGCGTGAACGGCGCGTGTGTGCTGCGCGAGGTCACAAAGTGTCCGGTGTGCACGTCGATCGGGTGGACGGTGTGTTCGTCGGTGAAGTGCTGGGTCGCGCCGTCACGGTCGAGAGCCCAGACCGGCGATCCGCCGTCGTCGTATCGGTGGACGGTCAGCGTGCGGCCGTTCTCGTCGCGGGTCGCGCCGTCGGTGAGTTCGATCGGCGCGGTGAGGCTGAATCCGAAGCCCGGATCGCACAGCCATCGTCGGCCCTCCACGTGCGCCACCACCGACATGTGCGTGCGGCTGTTGTCGATCCGGTGCACCCGGCCAAGGGCGCGGCGAATGGTGAAGCCGAGGTGTTCGAGGGCAGCGGCAAAGATCTGCGCGTGCTCGAAGCAGTAGCCACCGCGCCGCCGGCGCACGAGCTGGTCCTGGACCGTCTCGGGGTCGACGCCGCGTGCCCGGCCGAGGAGCACGTCCACGTTCGCGAACGGAAAGGTGTGCACGTGCGCCTCGTGCAGTCGCGTGAGCATCTCCAGACTCGGCTCGCCGCGGGCGACACCGATCGCGTCGAAGTACGCGGGCAGGTCGAACAGCTCGGTGCGCCATGACTCACCGCGGGGCGCCGGCACGGTGTTGCTCGTCTGCACGCCTCCACCCTAAGCCCGGACGCCGGCCCGCAGGAGGGCTGTGGTGCTTGCGGAAGGGCCGGAGAGCACGGAGTCGTACAGCAGTTTTGCCCCGAACCCGATCAGGACGAGCCCGGTCCCGCGGTCGATCGTCGTCAGCGCTCTCGGGCTCATGAGCCGGCGACGTGCGAACGAGCCCGCCACGATCAGCAGTCCGAACCAGGCCAACGTGAGCACACCGTGGACGCCGGCCAGAGCGGCGCCCATCGGCAGTGGTGAGACGCCGGCCGGGAGGAACTGCGGGATCGTGGCGATGTAGAACACCCCGACCTTGGGGTTGAGGAGGTTCGTCCCGGCCCCGACGAGCCAGCCCCGCCACGGCGAGGCCTGCGCCACCTCCACAGTGTCGGCCGAGGGGGCGGCGACAGTCCGGTCCCGGATAGACCGCCAGATCATCGAGACGCCGAGCCAGCAAATGTATGCCGCCCCGGCCGTGGTGAGCAGGCGGTAGGCCAACTCCGATGCGGTGAGCAGCGCCGACACCCCCACCGCCGCGGCGACGCCCCACGCCATGGCGCCGGTGGCGATCCCGGCGGCCGTGGCCCAGGCGTAGGAGCGGGAGCGGGTCAGCGAGGACCGGAGCACGAGCGCGGTGTCGAGCCCGGGGACGAGGGTGAGGAGCCCGGCGACGACGGCAAACGCGAGAACGGCATCGAAGGGGGACATGCGCCCAGGTTAGAAGCGGGAGCGCCTGGTGGCGACCCGGTGGGCGACGAGGGGGCCCGCGCGGTGTTCGTCGCGGCGTGGAGCTCGTTGTGGTCCCGGTCGCGGCCGGTAAGGTGAGCCGGACATGGTGATGGGACCTACGCACGCGATGAGCGGCGCCGGCGCGGGGCTGGCTATCGGGGCTTTTCTTCCCGTCGCCTGGGGCGGGGCCACCTCGGCGACCGAGGTCTTCGTGTTTGCGGGTGTGACCGCCGGGGCGGCACTGGTCCCGGACCTCGATACGCCGCAGAGCACGCTGGCACGCAGCTTCGGACCGGTCTCGCAGGCCCTCGCGCACCTCACCGAGCGGGTCTCCACGACCGTGTACTCGCTGACGAGGACACGCAAGGACACGCGGATCACCAACGGGCACCGCACTGCGACCCACACGCTGTGGTTCGCATTCCTCGCCGGGGCGGGGACCGCCGCACTCGTCTCGTCGTTCGGCAAGAACGCCGCCATCGGGGTGCTGTTCTTCATGCTCGGCCTCGCCCTCCGCGGCCTGGCGCCTGACTGGAGCAGAAAACAGGATTGGCTCTATGTCACCGGACTGTCACTGGCGCTCGCGGTGGTGGTCTGGTTCGCGCTACCGGCGTCGGTCAGCAGCACCGCCCTCGGCGCCGCGGTCGCTACAGGCGTCGTGGTGCACCTCCTCGGCGACATGATCACCAAGCGGGGCGTGCCCCTCCTCGGCGGCATCGTCCGCATCGGCGGTAAGCGATGGCGGAACTTCCGCCCGCCCGGTCGGCTGCGCGTCCGGGCGGGCGGCGGCGCGGACAAATTACTGGCCCTCGCCTGCACGGCCGTCACCGTGGTCCTGGCCTACTGCGTGGTGTGGGCGCCACACGTGATCGGTGCGCCCTGGTCAGCGGCAGGCGCCGTCGCCTGATGCGGGCTGCGGTAGCGAAGAACCGCGCCGCAGGCACTGCTCCCCGTCACTCGAGACCGAGCCCGATGCCGATCAGGCCCTGGGCCTGTTCGAGGTAGAGCATGACCGCACCGGCGTGTAGGCGCTCTCGCGCCGCGACCGCACGATCGACCTCATCGGTGATGATGCCGTCCACGCCACGCGCGAGATAGTCCCGCTGATCCGAGAGGTCGTTGACAGTCCAGACGTAGAGGCCCCGCCCTTTCTCCCGCGCCTCACCGAGCATGCCGTCGTGAAAGGACCAGTCCTCGATCACAACCGCACCGCCAGCACCTGTGCGCGGCAGGTCGCCGATCTGGAAGCCCACCACATACGCCGTCTGACGCTCCGGGTCGAGGCGTGCGAACTCACGGACCAGCTCCCGATCCAGGGACTGGACCATGTGGGAGCGGTCCGGGTCGAGGATGTTCAGCTGATCAGAGACGCGACCGGCGTAGCCGGGCGCCTCCTCGCCGTGAGGCTTCAGTTCCACCAACAGTCGGACGCCGATTCTGTCGGCGGCGCGGACGAACTCCTCGAGGGTGGGGATCGAGGCGGTGCGCCCGTTCTGCCGCAGGGTCAGCGCCGTGACTTCCGCCTCGGCCATCTCGTGGATAGCGCGGTCGACGCCCGTGAGTCGGCTCAGGTTGACGTCGTGCATCACGACGAGCCCACCATCGCGGGTCTCCTGAATGTCCACCTCCACCACTTCGGCTCCCGCGTCGGCCGCGGCGAGTAGCCCGGGAACGCTGTTCTCCACCGCCTCCGCCGGGTAGCCACGGTGCCCGATGATCTCCGGAGAGGCGGTGGCCGTGCGGACGGCGTCGTCGGATGCGGTGAACACCGACGGGGTGGCGAGGAGGACGGCCAGCGCCGTCAGGGACACCGTGGCTGCTCGAGTGCGCCACCCGGACCGGTGCTCCGGCTGTGTCGCAGCGGTCTCTCCCTGCATCAGCCGTGTGTAGGCGGTAAAGAAGAACGCGAGGAAGGCGGTGGCGAAGCCGACGATGAGGAAGCGCGTCAGCGCCACGAGCCCCAGCGTGACGCCGGCGGCGGTGTAGGTGTCTGCCAGCACGACCGGCACCAGCCCGACCCCGACCAGCAGCGTCAGCACGAGGGAGGCGACCACCACCACCGACAGCATGACCGTCACGAACCCGAGGAGAGGCCGCCAGCGGGTCATCTCGACACTGCGGCGGAGGGCACGACGGACCGAGGTGTCCCGGTCGGCCACGAGGGCGGGGAAGAGCACCAATCGCAGGGCGGCGTACGCCACGACGCTCATCGCCAGGCCGTAGAGAACTGCGCCGGTCGTCGTTTTGAGTAGTTCGCCGCTGATGAACTTGGGGAGTGCGATGTGCTCGGTGAGGACGGAAGAGAACCCGATACCCGAGATCGGGACCAGGAGGGCGAGGTACGGGACGAGGAGCATCCCCTGCCATCCGGTCGCCTTGCGCACGGTCCGCCACGACCGGGCGAATACGCCGGTGAAGGTCACCGGCTCGCCCTCCAATGACAAGTGGGCGATCACTGTGAAGACGGTGACGTCGGCCAGGGCGAACACCGTGGCGACGATGACGACGCCGAGCAGCACCGCCAGAGCAACCGGCGACGAGGCCACGGTGTCGAGGGTGTCCGCATTGACGCCGCCGACGCCGAGGCGGTGCAGAGTGCGCCGTACCAGTGCGCCCACGAGCGGCATCGTCCACACGAACGCGCCCTGCACGCACAGCATCGCCATCAGTACTGCGACGTACCGGCGCCGCAGTAGGTCGAGGGCAACGCGCAGCGCTCGCTGGGCAGTCATCCGGCACCGAGGATGACTGCGTCGAACTGTGACACGAGAGCACCTCCTCGCGCTCGTCGGGCGGCGAGGGGCGCCCGGCGGCCAGTGCCCAGGGTGCCACCGCTCACACCGGTAGCACCAGACCGAACGTGACTGTCAGGGCTCGTGGGGGCCAAGCTGCGCGATACCCCGCTGGGAGCGCGCGTCTGTGTCCGGCAACGCCCGAGCTTCGTTAGGTGAGCGGTGCATGGAATGCCTCCGTAAAAGACGAGAGCAGCTCGCCCGTCCCTGCGAGTTCGATCTGCCCTTCGGTGACGAGTCGGTGTGCGGTCGACGGTTCCGCGAGCGCGGCCCGGAGCCCCGGGCCGGAGAGGGTGAGATCCGGATCGTCGGCGCCCCCGGGTGCGGCATCCACGCCGTCGGCTGTGACCGTCGCGTGTCCGACGGCGTCACCGGCGCGGATCTCGACGATGAACGGGTCCACCCGCGCTGCCGTCCGCGTGGTCGCGAGCATCGCGGCCAGCGACCGGTCCGTCACGATCTCGGATTCGCGGGGCGCGGCCATGGTGGAGGCGCCCCATAGGCTCAACTCCCGTAGTGCCGGGAACACCGTGCGGCCGTGTGTGGTGAGCGTGTAGGTCACCGCCTTGCCGTCATGTGAGCGCGACACCACGCCGGAGTCCTCCAGGTCGCGCAAGCGTGCCGTGAGCATGGTCGCGGCGATCCCTGGCAGGCCGGACCTGAGTTCGGAGAACCTGGCCGGTCCGACGGACAGGTCCCGCAGGATCAGCAGCGTCCATCGCTCGCCGAGCACCTCGGCCGCCCGCGCGAGCCCGCAGAACTGCCCGTACTCGCGTCCCATCGCCCTCCTCTTGACAGCTCGGACAACAGAGCGAATAGTAGCAAAAAACTACCGATCATGGTGATGTGCTGATGGCGACCCCGAGGAGGACTCGTGCCGAGACGCAGCCCCACCCCCACCGCGCTGGACGAGGAGGCATTTGCCGAACGACGCCGTCTGGTCGAACTGCTCGAGAACCTCTCCGAAGCCGACTGGGACCACGACTCACTGTGCGCGGGCTGGCGAGTCCGGGAGGTCGTGGCGCATATGACGATGCCGTTCCGCACCGGGCCGCTGTCGATGCTCGCGGGACTCGTCAAGGCCCGGTTCTCGTTCGACACGTTTGCGGACTCTGCCGCCCGGCGCGACACCGCTATGTACGACTCCGCCCAGCTCCTGGACCTCCTCCGGCAGAACGTCACGACCGTGTGGCACCCGCCCGGCGGTGGGGAGGACGGCGCGCTCAGCCACGACCTCATCCACGGCCTGGACATCACCGAGCCCCTGGGGCTCCCGGCACCGCCGGCCGACCGCATCGGGCTGGTGCTCCGGCACGGGGGTGCGCGGGCGTTGGAACATTTCGGGTGCACGCTCGACCGTTCGCTCGTGGCCACCGATACCGACGCGACCGTCGGATCGGGCGCCCGGCTCGAACTCCCGGCGAAGGACATCCTTCTGGTGATCACCGGGCGCCGAACCCTCGACGGCGTCGTGTCCGATGCGTGAGGAAGCGGCGACGCGCGAGGTCAACGGCGTCACGCTCGCCGTCGAACATTTCGGAGACCCGTCGGGTCCTCTGGTGCTGTGCGTGGGCGGCCCCACCATGCTCACCTGGTCCGACGCGCTGTGCCACGCTCTTGCCCGCCTGGGCCGTCACGTCGTCCGCTACGACCTCCGCGATTCCGGCGCGTCCACAACCCTCGACCCGGAGGCCCCCGGGTACACGCTCCGCGACCTCGCCTCCGATGCCGCCGCACTGGCCGTCGAGCTCGACGACCGCCCGGCTCACCTGGCCGGCGTCGGGGTAGGCGGCATGGTGGCGCAGGTCGCGGCGATCGATCACCCGTCCATGTTCTCGGCCCTCACCCTGGTCAGCACACGCCCCGTCGCGCCGGGCCCGGTCGACGCCGACCTGCCCGACCATGATGCCGCGACGATGGACCGGTTGTTCTCCTGTCCGACGCCGGACTGGTCCGACCGCGATGCGGTCTCGGCGTTCGCTGCCGAGAGCGCGGAGACTCTCGGCGACGACCCCGACGCCGCCCGGTCAGTGGCCGGCCGCATCTGGGACCGGACGCCGACCATGGAACCCGAGGTGCACGCCGCCAACCAGATGGGGATGACGTTCTCGCGGATCGACTGCGCGCCGCGCTGGCGCGAGAGGCTCCGGGAGATCGTGGTGCCGGCACTGGTCGTGCACGGTCGTCACGATCCCTTCTTTCCGGTCGGCAACGGCGAGGCCCTCGCCCGGGAGATCCCCGGCGCCCGGCTCCTCGTGCTGGAGGGGGCGTCGACGGTCGTGCCGGATTCGGACTCAGCCGCGCTCGCCGAGGCTATGGCGGACCTCTGAGGGGGGAGCTGACGTCACCCGTTCAGGACGACATGCGCGATCAGGTGGTCCAGCCTGCGGACGTCGACGTCCTTGCCGAGATTGATCTTGATGTGGCCGGCCCGCGTCCACAGTTCGAGCTCGGAGTTGAAGTCCAGGATTCGTCCCGCGTTCTCGGACGACCACATGTTGATCGCGTTGTAGGGCAGCGAGTAGATCTCGACCTTCTTGCCGGTGAAGCCCTGCGCGTCTCGCACGATCAGGCGCTTGTCGGTGAAGATGGCGGAGTCTCGGAACGTCTTGTACGCCGCGATCGGCTGCTCACCCTGGACCAGCAGGGGGCCGATGTCCTGCGGGATCGGGCATTCGGCGACGAAGGTCCACGCGGCGATGGAGGAGATGGCAGAGGTCAAGGCAGTTCCGATCTGGTGGAGGGGTGGAACCCGCGGCGCAGGCGCATCTGCCGGAGATACTAGGTCGGAGCGCCCCGATGGGCGCGGTAGCCCGCGGATGAACCACGGGTCGCGCGGCGGCGCGCACACGGAAAGCGACTAACCTCGGAAGCCGTGGCCCCGGGTGACCGATCCGGGCCGCCCGAAGAGTTCAGCGACCGTCATCTCACGTCCCACGCCGACAGGAGCCACCATGAGTGAGACCCCACAGAGCCAGGTCATCGATGCCGCGGCAGCAGGCCGGCGGCACCGCGTCGTGATCATCGGGTCGGGGTTCGGTGGGCTCTTCGCCGCGCAGCAGTTGGAGAAGGCGGACGTCGAGGTCACCCTGGTGGCCAAGACCGGACACCACCTCTTCCAGCCCCTGCTGTACCAGGTGGCCACCGGGATCCTGTCCGTGGGCGAGATCGCCCCCTCGACCCGGCTGATCCTGCGCGACCAGGAGAACGCCAACTGTGTCCTCGGCGACGTCACGCACATCGACGTGGCCTCGAAGACCGTGCACGCCAACGCCGGACACATCGAGTTCGATCTCGAGTACGACAGCCTGATCGTCGCCGCCGGCGCCAGCCAGTCGTACTTCGGCAACGACCACTTCGAACAATGGGCGCCCGGCATGAAGTCCGTGGACGACGCACTCGAGCTGCGCAGCCGGATCATGGGCTGCTTCGAGCAGGCCGAGATCACCGACGACGAGGAGCAGCGCAAGCGGTTGCTCACCTTTGTGATCGTCGGGGCCGGCCCGACAGGCGTGGAGATGGCCGGCCAGGTGGCGGAACTGGCGCAGCACACGCTCAAGAACAGCTTCCGCCGGATCGATCCGGCCGCCGCCCGCGTCATCCTGCTCGACGCCGCGCCACTGGTTCTGCCGCCGTTCGGCAACAAGCTCGGCAACGCCGCCCGCGCCCGCCTCGAGAAGATGGGCGTCGAGGTGCAGCTCAACGCCATGGTCACCGACGTCGACTACCACGGGATCGAGGTCAAGGACCCCGACGGCTCCCATCGCAGGATCGACGCCTCGTGCAAGATCTGGTCCGCGGGGGTCAAGGGCAGTCCGCTCGGGAAGATGATCGCCGACCAGACCGGGGCGGAGACCGACCGCGCGGGCCGGGTCAAGGTGGCCGAGGACCTATCCGTCCCCGGCCACCCGAACATCTTTGTGGTGGGCGACCTGATGAGCCTCGACGACCTGCCGGGAGTCGCCCAGGTGGCGATCCAGGGCGGACAGTACGCGGCCAAGCAGATCGCCGCCGGAGTCGACAAGGGGCAGCGTCCAGAGCAGCGCCGCCCCTTCAAGTACTTCGACAAGGGGTCGATGGCCACTGTCTCGCGCTACAGCGCAGTGGTGAAGATGGGCAAGCTCGAGATCCACGGGTTCATCGCCTGGATCATGTGGCTCGTGGTGCACCTGGCCTACCTCGTCGGCTTCAAGAACCGACTCACCACCATGGTCTCGTGGGGCATGCACATCGGAGGCGACCACCGCTCGCACCTCAACACCACCCAGCAGTGGGTCTACGCACGTCAGGCGATCGAGCGCGTGCAGGCCGACGACGCCGCCGCCCGGCGGGCGGCCGAGGAGGGTGCCGCGTCAGACGGCCAGACCGCGCGCTCGGCGGAGACCAGCTGAGCCGCCGGTCGCAACAGGCCGCGGCCGCCGCGGCGCGGGTTCGTCGAGCGTTTCTCATGCAGCGGGCTGGAGCTCCCTGGGGGCGTCGTCGCCGGTCGTGACCTCGGGTCGGAGATCGACGCGGCGCAGCAGTTGGGCGTTGAGGGCAACGACGACCGTGGACAGCGACATCAGGATGGCCCCGACGGACATGGGCATCACCACGCCGACCGGTGCGAGCACGCCGGCGGCCAGGGGCACGGACACGAGGTTGTAGCCCCCTGCCCACCACAGGTTCTGGACCATCTTCCGGTAAGTGGCCCGGGACATCTCGATGATCGAGACCACGGCCCGGGGGTCGTCGGAAGCCAGGATGACGCCGGCCGAGGCGATGGCCACGTCCGTGCCGGCTCCGATCGCGACGCCGACATCGGCCTGGGCGAGCGCAGGGGCGTCGTTGACGCCGTCGCCGACCATGGCCACGGTGCGCCCCTCGTCCTGCAGCTGCCGGACCGCGGAGGCCTTGTCCTCCGGCCGGACGCCGGCGAAGTACCGGTCGATCCCCAGTTCGTCGGATACCGAGCCGGCAACGGCATCAGCGTCGCCGGTGATCATGACGACGTCCATCCCACGCCGGTGGAGTGCCTCGACGGCGGCCCGCGACTCGGAGCGGACCTCGTCGGCCAACTGGAGGGCGCCCACGACCGTGCCGTCGACCAGCACGTGCAGGATGATCGCCCCCTCCTCGCGCCAGGCGTCGGCGACCTCGAGTTCGTGCTGAGCCTCCTGCTCGAGCAGATACGGGCCGCCGACCTGCACCAGATGGTCGTCCACTCGGGCCTGCACGCCGACGGCGGGCGATGAACTGAAGTCCTCCGCCCGGGGGACGTCGAGTCCCCGGTCGCCTGCGGCGGCGACGATGGCTCTAGCCAGGGGGTGCTCGGAATCGGATTCGGCGGCCGAGGCGAGCGCGAGGACGCGGTCCTGCTCCCAGTCGTCCGCGGCTTCCGCCGTGGTGACGGTGGGGGAACCCTTGGTGAGGGTGCCGGTCTTGTCGAACACGACGACGTCGACGGAGCGCATGGCCTCCAGCGCCATCCGGTCCTTGATCAGGACGCCGCCGCGCGCGGCACGCTCGGTGGCGATCGAGACGACCAGGGGGATCGCCAACCCGAGGGCGTGCGGACACGCGATGACCAGAACGGTGATCACCCGGACGACGGACTGCTCCGGCGTGCCGACCACGCCCCAGACGATCGCGGTGAGGACGGCGGCCCCGAGAGCAAACCAGAACAGCAGCGCGGCGGCCCGGTCGGCGATCCGCTGGGCCCGGGACGAGGAACTCTGAGCATCATCGACCAGTTTCTGGATGCCGGCCAGAGCGGTGTCGCCCCCGACGGCGTTCACGCGAACGCGCAGCCCCGAGTCGGTGGCCACGGTGCCGGCCACCACCTGCTCGCCCTCAGTGCGGCTGACGGTGTGGGACTCGCCGGTGATCATCGACTCGTCCATGCTGGCCGTGCCCTGGACCACGACGCCATCGGCGGGGACGTTGCCTCCGGGGCGGATGATCACCACGTCCCCGACGCCCAGGTCGCCGGGTGCGACCGTCTCGGTGCCGTCGTCGACGACGCGCTCGGCCTCGTCCGGCAGCAGTGCGGCCAGTGAGTCCAGTGCGGAACTGGTCTGCGCGAGCGAGCGCATCTCCACCCAGTGGCCGAGCAGCATGATCACGATGAGGAGCGCGAGCTCCCACCAGAACTCGAGTCCGTGATCGAGGAGGCCGATCGTTGCGCCCCAGGAGGAGAGGAAGGCGACGGTGATGCCGAGACTGATGAGCAGCATCATCCCGGGCTGGCGGGCCCGGACCTCGTCGGCGCCGCCGCTGAGGAACGGGCGACCGCCCCAGACGTACATCACCGTGCCTAGGGCGGCCGACACCCACAGGCCCCACCCGGGGACCGGATAACCGAGCAGGTCGCCGAACATCGGGGAGAACGCCACGGTCGGCACTGCCAGGACCGACATGATCCAGAACAGACGACGGAACTGGTGAACATGGTGCTCGTGCCCGCCGTGCCCGGCGTGCTCCTCGTGGTCGTGATGACCGTGATCGTGGCTCATCGGATCGACACTCCTCTCTCGTGCGTCGCCGCGGCCCACCATACCCCCCGGGGGTAAGTGACGCCACCGCGGCGAGGAACACGACGACGTCGGCGCTCGAGGTGGTCACGGGCGGCCCCGCCGCGCCCGGTGGAGTATCGTCAACGCACGCACCGGCGCGGGTTCCGGCTCTTGAGGTCTCCCCGCGGCCGTGGAACTCGGACTGACGCGGGAGTAGCACATGGCATCGATCTTCATCTCGGGCGGAGCGGCCGGCATCGGACTGGCGACGGCCGAGCGGTTCGACCGCGAGGGCTGGACGGTCGGCGTGTACGACGTCGACACGGACGCCCTCGCCGCGGTGCAGGCCGCGCACCCGACCTGGATCACCGGAGAACTCGACGTCCGCGATGCCGAGCAGTGGGCCCGGGCGCTCAGCGAGTTCACCGCGCACACCGGCGGCACGCTCGACGTGCTCGACAACAACGCGGGAGTCCTGGTGGCCGGCGATCTGGACGCGATCTCGCCGGAGGCGGTCAAGGCGCAGGTCGACATCGACGTGCTGGGCGTGACGCTGGGCGCGCAGGCCGCCTTCCCGTACCTCAAGGCGACCCCCGGCTCACACCTGGTGAACATCGCGTCGGCCTCGGCGATCTACGGCCAGCCCGGCATCGCTACGTACAGCGCCTCCAAGTTCTACGTCGCCGGGCTGACCGAAGCCCTCGAACTCGAGTGGGCGCCCCACGGCGTCCGGGTGGTGGGCATCTGGCCGCTGTGGGCCAAGACCGCGCTCGCCGACCCCGGGGCGAAGAGCACCCAGACCCTCGGAATCCGGATCACGCCCGAGCAGGTCGCGGACAAGGTGTGGCAGTCGGTCAACCCCACGCCGCGGGATCGCAGGCTCCACCGCACGTCGTACTCGGTGGGCGCGCAGACCACGGTGCTCGCCAACGCCTCCAAGTTCGCCCCGAATTTCGCGACGAGGCTGATCAACAAGTACCTCTCAGGGTAGCTGCTGTCCGAGCGGATGCGCGGGTGTGACCCGGGTAATAGGCTCCGAGTCGGCACCTCTATGGAGTAGGTCATCCGCGCGAGGAGGGTTCGATGGCGACCGCGACCCCGGACGTAGTTTCCGAGTTGGACACCCCACCAGGCGAACCGACCGGGGACAGCCGGCCGGGTTCGACGGCGTGGAAGCTGTTCACCACGACCGATCACAAGACGATCGGTCTGATGTACATCATCACTTGCTTCATCATGTTCTTCATCGCGGGACTGATGGCCCTGCTCATCCGCGCCGAGTTGTTCCTGCCGGGCCTGCAGTTCCTGTCGAACGAGCAGTACAACCAGATGTTCACGCTCCACGGAACGATCATGCTGCTGTTCTTCGGCACCCCCATCGTGATCGGCTTCGGCAACTACATCGTCCCGTTGCAGATCGGCGCCCCCGACGTCGCCTTCCCCCGACTCAATGCCTTCGGCTTCTGGCTGTTCAGCTTCGGTGGCGTCATCCTCCTGACGGGCTTCATCACCCCCGGGGGCGCGGCGGCGTTCGGCTGGACCATGTACCTGCCCCTCGCGGACAAGATCCACTCGCCACAGGTCGGCGCCGATCTGTGGATCCTCGGTGTCGCAGTCGGCGGCATCGGCACGATCCTCGGCGCCGTCAACCTCCTGACGTCCATCATCTGTCTGCGGGCCCCGGGTATGACGATGTTCCGACTGCCGATCTTCACCTGGAACATCCTCGTGACCGCGGTGCTGATCCTCATGGCCTTCCCCCTGCTCACCGCCGCCGCGATGGGGGTGTTCTACGACCGTCAGTTCGGCGGGCACATCTATGACGCCGGCAACGGGGGCACCATCCTGTGGCAGCACCTGTTCTGGTTCTTCGGGCACCCCGAGGTCTACATCCTCGCGCTCCCGTTCTTCGGCGTGGTCTCCGAGGTCTTCCCCGTCTTCTCGCGTAAGCCGCTCTTCGGCTACGCAGGCCTGGTCTTCGCCACCCTGGCCATCGGGCTGCTGTCCATGTCGGTGTGGGCGCACCACATGTTCGCCACCGGCTCGGTCCTGCTGCCGTTCTTCTCCTTCATGTCGTTCCTCATCGCGGTGCCGACCGGCGTGAAGTTCTTCAACTGGATCGGAACCATGTGGCGCGGCAAGCTCACGTTCGAGACGCCCATGCTGTTCGCGCTCGGGTTCGCCGTCACGTTCCTGTTCGGCGGGCTGACCGGCGTGATGATGGCAGCGGCTCCCATCGACTTCCACATCCACGACACGTACTTCATCGTCGCCCACTTCCACTACACGGTCTTCGGGACGGTCGTGTTCTCGGTGTTCGCCGGGACCTACTTCTGGTTCCCCAAGATGACCGGCCGCATGCTGAACGAGCGGCTGGGGAAATGGCACTTCTGGCTGACCTTCATCGGCTTCCACACCACGTTCCTCGTCCAGCACTGGCTGGGGAACCAGGGGATGGCCCGCCGCTACGCCGACTACCTGGACGCGGACGGCTTCACCGTCCTCAACCAGATCTCCTCGCTCGGCGCGCTGACCCTCGGGATCTCGATGCTGCCGTTCCTCTGGAACGTCATCAGAAGCTGGCGCTACGGCGAGATCGTCACCGTCGACGACCCGTGGGGGGCGGGCAACTCGCTCGAGTGGGCGACCAGCTGCCCGCCGCCGCGCCACAACTTCACCACGCTGCCGCGGATCCGGTCGGAGCGCCCGGCCTTCGAACTCCACCATCCGCACATGACCGAGCGGATGCGCGAGGAGTCGCACGTCGGCTCCCGCCGTCGGGCTGCGTCTTCCGTCCGGAGCCGCTAGCCGTCTCGCCGCGGCTGGGGCGGGGCGTGCGTGCCGGACGGGGCGGTGCATCCGGTCGACCGGTTGCCGGTGGCGAGACGCGGGCGTCTGATGGGCCTGCACGCCCACTACCCGTGCGGAGGCGAATGACATGAGCCACTCGCAGAACCCTGACCCAGACAAGGACCCGGGCCTTCCCCCGCCCGCCGAGACGACGGAGCCGCCCCAGGCCGAGTCGGTCTCCCTTGATTCCGACAGCGTCGGCGTCGAGGAATCGTCCGAGACGCCCCGTGGGGGCGGAACCAAGGTCGTCATCACCCTGGTCGTGTTGGCGATCCTCGTGCTGTTCATGGTGATCGGCGTGGTGGTCGGGGTGCTCTGACTAGACGGCCGGACGACGGACTCGGACCGCACGCCCACTCGAAGAAAGGGGCACACCCAGATGAGTTCCAAGAACTCCGCACTCGCGGCGGCCGAAGCGGCGGCGAGGAAGCTCGCTGACGCGGCGGGCAGGATCGCCGAGGACGTGGCCGGACGCAACGTCTTCCCGGGCGCACCCGCATCGGCGGCCCCCAGCGTGGAAGAACCGACGCAGCCGGCGGACCCGTTGTCGCCCAAGCCCGACCAGAAGGGGGCGACACCCTACGGCCCGACGGGCCGGCCGTCCGCGGACGACGAGGAGGCGGCGCGGCAACAGGGCCCCTATCTGACGACGGCCCAGGGCGCGCGGGTCCCGGAGA
The DNA here is from genome assembly GCA_019119635.1 of Candidatus Dietzia intestinipullorum. Classification (GTDB taxonomy): domain Bacteria; phylum Actinomycetota; class Actinomycetes; order Mycobacteriales; family Mycobacteriaceae; genus Dietzia; species Dietzia intestinipullorum. Next base: position 77,600 of record DWWP01000021.1, on the reverse strand, counting down.
CCGACAAGTCACAGAAGGCCGGTGCCCGCGGCCCGGTCCTCCTGCAGGATCATCACCTGCGCGAGAAGATCACCCACTTCGACCATGAGCGCATCCCCGAGCGCGTCGTCCACGCGAGGGGCGCTGCCGCGCACGGCGTGTTCCGCGCCAACGGTGCGGCGCGGAACATCTGCCGGGCCGGGGTGTTCGAGGACGGCAGGGAGACCGAGGTCTTTGTCCGCTTCTCCACGGTGCTGGGATCCCGCGGTTCGGCCGACACCGTCCGGGACACCCGCGGCTTCGCGACCAAGTTCTACACCGACGAGGGCGTGTGGGACCTGGTGGGCAACAACTGCCCGATCTTCTTCATCCAGGACGCCATCAAGTTCCCCGACATCATCCACGCGGGTAAACCCCACCCGGACCGGGAGATCCCGCAGGCCCAGAGCGCGCACGACACCTTCTGGGACTTCGTCTCGCTCCACACCGAAGGCCAGTTCCACGCCATGTGGAACATGTCGGACCGCGGTATCCCCCGTTCCCTGCGGATGATGGAGGGCTTCGGCGTCAACACCTTCCGGATGGTCGACGACGACGGCGGGACCAAGCTCGTCAAGTTCCACTGGAAGCCCCGGCTCGGCGTGCACTCCCAACTGTGGGAGGAAGCGCAGATCGCTGGAGGGGTGGACCCGGACTTCCACCGTCGCGATCTCGCCGATGCGATCGAGGCCGGCGCGTACCCGGAATGGGATCTGGGCGTGCAGGTCTTCGAGGACACCGACGACGAGATGTTCCACGGGATCGACCTGCTGGATCCGACCAAGATCGTTCCCGAGGAGATGGCGCCGGTCCAGATCATCGGCACCATGACCCTGAACGCGAACCCCGAGAACTACTTCGCGGAGACCGAGCAGGTGGCGTTCCACCCCGGGCATCTCGTGCCCGGCATCGAGGTCACCGACGACCCGCTCCTGCAGGGGCGACTGTTCTCCTACATCGACACCCAGATCTCTCGCCTGGGCGGGCCAAACTTCGCCCAGATCCCCATCAACAGGCCGCACACGCAGGTCAACGACATGTTCCGGGACGGCATGCACCAGATGGCCGACCACGTGGGCGTGGCGCCGTACAAGCCGAACAGCCTCGACGGCGGGTGCCCGTTCATCGCCGGCGCCGACGAGGGGGCGCTCGTGGAAGTGGCCCGGAATATCCCGGACGCGAAGGTCACGCGCGACCAGGCCGCGACCTTCGATGACCACTTCTCCCAGGCGCGCCTGTTCTACCTCAGCCTCACCGAGGTCGAACAGGACCACACGGTCGACGCGTACACGTTCGAGCTCGGCAAGTGCTACGAGGGGGCGATCAGGCTGCGGCAGGTCGAGATGCTCGCCCGGATCGACCACGACCTGGCTGGCCGGGTGGCCGACGGCCTCGGTCTCCCGGCCCCGGACCGGGCGGAGGTGGCCGAGGTCCGACCGAGCCCGGCACTGGCCCAGGTCGGGAGTGAATGGCCCACCGACGGGCGGATGGTCGGCATCTGCGTGGATGACGGGATCGACCCCTCGGTCGTCGCCCCGGTGGTCGACGACGTCTTCGGCGCCGGCATGGTGCCACTGGTCATCGCGCCCAGGGCCGGGACTCTCGACGACAGTGCGGTCAGTGTGTTGCGCACCTATCTGACGGTGCGGTCGATCGAACTCGACGCCCTCGTCGTCCTGGATGCTCCCCGCGATGCACGCAGCGACGTCCTGCTCGGGGAGATGCTGCGGCACAAGAAGGCCATCGTGCACCGGCCCGCGGTCGCAGATCGCCTGGCCGAATCAGGGATCACCGACGGGCTTGCCGGGGTCGTCGAGGTCGAGGACGTCTCGACCATCGTCGACGTGCTCACCCCCCTCCTGGCGGTCCACCGGGCCTGGGACCGGCCGGACCCCGTCAGGGCGTGGGCATGACGGACGACGTCGACGAACGGCACGAGCTCTCCGAACGGCTCCATGACCTCCTGGTCGAGGACCGCGAGATGACGGACTTTCTCGACAACCTGGCCCGGTTGTCCGCAGCGCACGTCGCCGGCGACGACAAGGTCCTGTGCGGGATCGTGGTCTCGCGGGCCAAGCACAACACGGTCGTGGCCAGCAGCTCCGACGAGGCCCAGAAGATGGACGAGGTGCAAGCGGGGTTCGATGAGGGGCCCTGCCTGGAAGCGCAGCGCACCGACACCGTGGTCCTGGTCCCGGACATCCGGACGGAGGAACGCTGGCCGGAGTATATGAACGTGGTGAGAGACCACGGGCTGCGGAGCGTGATCGCGGTGCCCCTGGAGCTGGACGGGCTCGCGTTCGCGGCGATGAACTTCTACACGCGGCGCCCCGAGCCCCTCGACGATCACCACGTGACCGTGGCGCGGCGCTACGCCGAACTGGCGGCCAAGGCGACGCTGGTGATGCTCCGTCTGTCCGGTCACTCGGCCAGGGCGCGAGACCTCCAGGCGGCGATGGAGTCTCGGACGGCCATCGATGTGGCGGTCGGCATCGTCATGGCGCAGAACGGATGCAGTCAGGCCGAGGCGTTCGAGATCCTGCAACGGGCGTCGAGCCACCAGAACATCAAGCTCCGCGACCTGGCGGAGCAGATCGTCGCCCGGACCGGCGGGGCGGTCGCCACCACCGCGTTTGATCCCTGAGAAGGTGATCGCAAACAGACATTCACTGGCAATTTGCCCCAGTAGCAGTAGGCTGGTAATCGAGGTTCAGCAGCGGGCCCTGACTCTTCCGAGGAGGAGCATTCATGGGACGTGCGCTGCGAGTTCTCATTCGCGAGCACGCCGAGAGCGGTGGTGCTGACCCTTACCAGCACCCCTCTGCGGTCGCACGGCACCGACCATGAAGGTCCGTCGCGGAGGAGTCTTCACCCATCGCGTGCAACGACGGGTCCGGCAGGCGTCACAGCGCTCCGGTTCTGTTGCCGCAAAGGAGGAGGACCATGACGATTCAGGACGAGCTGGCCCCGACACTGGAGTTCTGGAAGTGGCGCTCGGAAGGCGCCTGCCAGGGGTTTCCGGAATTGTTCTACCACGACGAGACCGAACGCAAAGGCCTCCGCCGCGCCAAGGAACATGCCGCCAAGCAGGTCTGTGAATCCTGCCCGGTGCTCGAGCAGTGCCGCGACTATTCCCTGTCCGTGGGCGAGTCCTACGGCGTGTGGGGCGGCATGACCGAGATGGAACGCCACCGGATACTGGGCCGACAGCGCACAGGCTGACCGGTCAGCACGACCCGCCCGGGCGGATTCGCGCACGACGCGAACTGCCCGGGCGTTCGTGCGTTAGCGTGCTCTACACACGGCACACGCCGCACCGCTATCCCAGACAGGTGTAGTGGTGGACGTGTGCCGATGCTGTGCCACGCGATCGCAGGAGTGCCCATGAGGATGACGACGACCAGCCGCCCGGCCACAAGCGCAGCAGCGATCGCTCTGGTCGCCGCGTTGGTGGTCGGATGCGCGTCCGAAGACGGCGCGGATCCCGCCGGGGTGTCCGACACGGAGGCCGCCCCGGCCGAGCGATCGGAGACCTCGTCGTCGTCCTCGCCCACGAGCGTTGTCGCGCAGCGGCAGGAGCCGAAGGTGGAACGGATCACCTACCCGACCCCCGGACCGGCGGACTCCGACCAGAACTGGGGGGACCTCTACCTCCCGGCCGGCGAGCACACGGAGGACTCGGTGCCGCTGGTCGTCCTCATCCACGGCGGCTCGTGGGCGTCGCAGCTCGGCGCCGAGTCGATGGACCCCTACGCCCGCGACCTCGTGGACCGCGGCATGGCGGTCTACAACATCGAGTACCGACGCGTCGGCTCCGGTGGCGGCTGGCCCACCACCTTCCGTGACGTCGCGTCCGCACTGGACCATGTGGTCGAGCTCAGCGGGCAACACCCCGAGTTCACGATCGACGACGAGCTCGTGGTGGGGCACAGCGCCGGCGCGCAGCTGGCGATGTGGGCCGGCACCCGCCACGCCCTCGACGAGGACGAGGTCGGCAACAATCCGAAGTTCCGTCCCACGCGCGTCGTCTCCCTGGCTGGCCCCCTGGACATGACCTACGCCGCCACCCACGGCGACGACCGGATCGTCACCGTGCTCGGCGGGACACCGGAGGAGATCCCGGCGCGCTACACCTCGGTCGACCCCATCCAGAACATCGACCCGAACATCCCGGTGGTCGCCGTCCACGGCACCGTCGACACGATGGTCTCGCCGGAGAACTCCGAGCGGTACATCGCTGCGGTCAAGCAGCAGAACGGGATCGGGGACCTGGTGCTGGCGGACGGCGAGGACCACGTCTCACTGGTCAGCGGCGATTCCGCGCACTACCAGCAGATCCTCGACATCATCGTGAACACCTCGACCACGAGCGTCGGGGAGCTGGAGCAACAGCACGCCGGGTGAGCGGCCCGGGCGGACGGGTTCCGCCCGATCGGCGGCAGACCCGGCACCCGACCGGCCAGCGCCCGACCGACTAGCGGTCGTCCACGGCGCTGTGGGGCATGACGACCACAGGGCACTTGGAGTGCGACACCACGTGTTGACTGACCGAGCCCATCAGCATCCCGGCGAAGCCGCCACGGCCACGGCTGCCCATCACGAGCAGCTGGGCGTCTGCTGAGGCGTGGACCAGTGCCTCGGCGGCGTGCCCACGGACCACGCGCTCCGTGACCCGCGCCTCGTCGCCCAGGGTCTCCCGCACGGTGTCGGCGAGCACGCGGCGCGCGTCCTTCTCCAAGCGCGCGGGGTCTTCCCAGCCGGCCATCGCGTAGGGGCCGAACATGGCGGGCACGTCGTAGGCGGTGAGCACATGCAGGGGCGCATCGAAGGCGCGGGCGTAGTCCGCCGCCCATCGCAACGCCCGGACGGAATCCTCCGCCCCGTCGACTCCGACGATGATCGGTGTGGCGTCCATGAGCTGCTCCACTTCCTCGCTGATGGTGGCACGGCCCCGGGAGGGTGTGGCCGTGCCAGAACGGCACCCTCACCTTATCCCAGCCGGCATGGCCGTGTGCGGGGACGACGGCCCCCGGTCGGGAGGCCCGCTCCGGCCTAGACCTCCGCCGGGGCGTCCACGTCCTCGCCGTGCGAGTCCCGGATGAAGAAGGAGCCGATCACGCCGAGGGCGGCGACGACCACGGAGACCAGGAAGGCCATGTTCGCCCCGTGGATGACGCCCTGCATGCCGTGCTCCGCGGGGTCGAGCGCCGTGGAGACCATGACGGTGATGAGCAGGGCCGCGCCGACGGAGGCCGCGACCTGACGCATGGTGTTGTTGAGCGCCGCGCCGTGCGGGACGAGATGCCGGGGCAGCTGGTTCAAGGCCGCTGTGGTCACGGGCATCATCACCATCGCGACGCCGAACATCCGCACGGCATTGGCCGTGGCGACGTAGGTGAAGGTGGTGTCGGTGCTCAGGAACGCCAACGGCAGCGTGCCGGCGGCGAGCAGGGTGAACCCGGCGACGGAGAGCCACTTGGCCCCGAACCTGTCGAAGAGCCTGCCGGTGACGGGCGACATGAGGCCCATGATGGCCGCACCCGGGAGCAGGGCCAGGCCGGACTCCATGGCGGTGAAGTCGCTCATGTTCTGCATGAACAGCGGGATGATGAGCATGCCGCCGATCATCGCGATGAACACGCTCATGCCGATCACCGTGTTGAGCGCGAACATGCGGTACCGCAGCACCCGGAACTCGAGGATCGGCTCGTCGAGCTTGAACTGGCGGGTGATGAAGAAGTACAGGGCCACGGCGCCGATCCCCAGGGAGAGCAGGACCTCGGCGCTGGTCCAGCCCGCGTCGCCGGCGCTGCTGAACCCGAAGAGCAGTCCGCCGAACCCGAGCGTGGACAGGAGGATCGACAGGACGTCCAGGCGCGGGAAGGTGCGCTCGGTGACGTTGCGCAGGACGAAGTAGGCGAAGACGATGTCGAGGATCGCGATCGGCAGCATCATGTAGAAGAGCGTCTGCCACGGGAAGTGGTCGATGATCCACCCCGAGAGGCTGGGGCCGATCGCGGGCGCGAAGGCGATCACCAGACCGAACGTGCCCATCGCGCGCCCGCGTTCGCGCACCGAGTAGATCGCGAAGAGGATGGTCTGCATCAGCGGCATGATCATGCCGCCGGCCGCGGCCTGGATCACCCGCCCCGCGAGCAGGACGGGATAGACCGGCGCCAACGCGCAGACCAGGGTCCCGACGGTGAACAGCGCCATCGCGGTGAGGAAGAGCGTGCGCGTGGTGAACTTCTGGATCAGGAACGCCGTGACGGGGATCATGATCCCGTTGACCAGCATGAAGATCGTGGTCACCCACTGCGCTGCGCTGGCGGTGATGCCGAAGTCCTCCATGAAGGCCGGCAGCGCGGTGTTGAGCAGCGTCTGGTTGAGGATCGTGACGAACGCGCCCGAGACCAGGACGGCGAGGACGACGTTCCGGTTGAACGACATATTCTCCGACGGGGCGGCGGCGGTGCTGTCCTGGGTCATCCGTGAACCTCCTGCGGTGTGTGTCCCGCCGGAGCGGAGAAGTCGGTCAGTAATCCGTCGTCCAACAGGTGGAACGCGGTGTCGATCAGGTGCTGCAACGAGTCCGTGCCGTCCCCGGCCCAGCGTCGGAGCGCTGCCCTGACGGCGCTGCCCATGACCCCCGCGAGCAGGGCCGGTCGCAGATCCTCGGCCGGGTCGACGCCGTACCGCTCGGCGAACGCCTCGGAGACGGTGCGTTCCAACAGTGAGTGCTGCGCCCACTGTCGGGCGATCAGGGTGGGGTGCTCCTGCAGGAGCCGCTGCCGGGCCACCGCGCGTTCGCGGTTCGCGTGCACCAGCGCGAATGGGTCGTGTTCGATGAACACGGCCCGCAGGACCTGCATGGGGGATTCCCCGGCGGGCCGCTCGAGGATCAGCGGACGCAGCTCGTCGCCGATCCTCGCGGCGTCGGTGACCAGCGCGTCCTCCTTGGAGGGGAAGTAGTTGAAGAAGGTCCTCGGAGAGACGTCCGCGGCCTCCGAGATCGCCTCGACGGTCAGGTTGTCCAGGCCGTTCTCCAGGGCCAGGTCGAGCGCGGCGCGCGAGATGGCTCGCCGGGTCTCCAGCTTCTTCCGCTCTCGCCGGCCGATGCCGGGCGAGGCCGCTCCTGTCGTGTTCACAAAGGAGTACACTAAGTGCAAGATTGCAGAGTCTGCAAACTATCGTGGGCAGCATCACCGTGGGTAGGTGGCCGGGCCACGCGGGCGCGGCAGAGCGTCAGCGGCGGCCGTCGCCCCCGTCATCGGAGCTGAACACGCTCTTCGCCTTGGCGAGCATCTCCGCGGCCACGCTCCGCGCCGTCTCGGCGATGACCCGCGCCTCGTCCGGGTCGCCCTTGAGCAGGGCCTTTGCCATCCCCTTGGCCTGCTCGAATGTCACGTGCGGGGGGAGCGGCGGCATGTTCGCGTCGGTCACCACGTCGATCAGGACCGGCTTGTCCGCGCGTAGCGCCGCGTCCCAGGCGGGGCCCACCTCCGATTTGTCCTCCACCCGGATGCCGGTGAACCCGAGCAGCTCGGCGTAGTCCGCGTAGTTGACGTCCTCGAGCAACTGGCTGGTGTCCCACCGCGGATCGCCCGCCTCGCGCATCTCCCACGACACCTGCGTGAGGTCGTTGTTGTGCAGCACCAGCACGATGAACCGCGGGTCGGCCCACTCCCGCCAGTGGCGTTTGACGGTGATCATCTCGTTCATCCCCAGCATCTGGAACGCGCCGTCGCCGATAGTGCAGACCACCGGGCGCTCCGGGTGGGCGAACTTCGCGGCCACCGCGTAGGGCATCGACGCCAACATCGAGGCCATGGAGCCGGAGAGGTTGCCCATCATGTTCCGGCCGAGCTTGATGTGGTTGCCGTACCAGTCGGCCGTGCTGCCCGCATCGGCCGTGACGACCGCGTTCTCCGGCAGCCTCCTGTTGAGCTCGGTGTACACGTACCGGGGGTTGACGGGCTCGCCCTCGACATCGGCGAGCGACGCCATCACCTCGTCCCAGTCCCGGACGCCGTCGATCACGCCGTCCTGCCAGGAGCGGTCCTCCTTGTACTCGAGACGATCCGCCAGAGCGGCGAGCGTGCTCCGGGCGTCGCCCAGCAGCTCCACTTCCATGGGGTACCGCAGGCTGAGATTCTCGGGGGACAGGTCGATCTGGACGCCCCGCGCCTGGCCGGTCTCGGGCAGGAACTCGGTGTACGGGTAGTTCGAGCCGATCATGAAGAACGTGTCGCAGTCACGCAGGAGGTCGTGGCTGGGGCGCGAACCCAGGAGTCCGGCCTGCTGGGTGTGGTACGGCACGTCGCCCGGGACCACGTCCTTGCCGAGGAGGCTGGTGATCACCCCGGCGCCCAGCTTGTCGGCCACGGCGAGGATCTCGTCCGTCGCGCCGACCGCGCCGGCGCCAACGAGCATCGCGACCTTAGTGCTGGCGTTGAGCACCGCGGCCGCGCGGTCGATCTCGTCGACGGGCGGGACGATCCGCGTCGAGGGGGCGCCGCGGCCGGTCCGGGCGACAAAGTGGTCGGCCGTCGGCTGCTCCATCTCGAGGTTCTGCACGTCCGCCGGAAGGACCACCACGCACGGGCACTTCTCCGCCGTAGCCACCCGGATCGCCCGGTCCAGCACGAGCTGCGCCTGCATCGGTGTGGTGACCGTCTCGACGTATCCGGCCACGTCCTGGAAGACACGCTCGAGATCGATCTGCTGTTGGAAGTCGCTCCCGAGGGACACGCGCGCCTGCTGTCCGACGATAGCGACGACGCCCTGGTGGTCCTGCCGAGCGTCATAGAGGCCGTTGAGCAGGTGGACCGCCCCGGGGCCGGAGGTCGCGATGCACACGCCGAGCTCACCGGTGAACTTGGCGTGCGCGGTCGCCATGAACGACGCGATCTCCTCGTGGGTCGGGCGGATGTAGCGGAAGTCCTTCCCGGCGCGTTCGGCGCGCTCCAGGGCGCCGTCGAACCCGCCGATGCCGTCCCCGGGGAAGCCGTAGTAGCGGTGCAGACCGGACGCGATCAGTCGGTCGATGATGAAGTCGCTGACCGTGGTGCTCATGAGGGGTCCTCTCTGTTGTCGGTCACTGGTGGGTCGCCGGGCGTGCTCCGGAGCGGCCCAGGGTGCCGTCGTCGGTCCGGGTCAGAGGCCTCCGCCGGCCTGCATGAGCCCGCCGTCCGCGTAGACGGTCGTGGCGGTGAGATAGGCCGCGGCGGAGCCGGCGAGCATCGCCACGAGGTCGCCGATCTCCTCGGCGTCGGCCATCCGGCCCAGGGGGATCGCGTTCTCCAACGCCTCGAGCTTCGCCGGATCGTCCATGGTCGACCGGTTGATCGGGGTGGCCACCGCGCCGGGACCGACGTTGATCATCCGCACGCCCTTGTCTGCCAACTCGACGCCGGCGGTGCGGGCCAACATCCGCATCCCGCCCTTGGCCACGCAGTACGCCGTGTTCCCCGGCATCGGCCGCTCCTCGTGCACGGAGGAGACGTTGATGATCAGGCCCTCGCGCCGGGCGTCGATGAAGTACTGCGCGTCGGCCTGCGAGCCGAAGAACGCGCTCTTGAGGTCGACCGCCATCACCGTGTCGTAGTCGTCCTCGGTGGTCTCCAGCAAGGAATGACGCGTCTCGGTGCCGGCGTTGTTGACCAGCACGTCGAGGTCGCCGAAGGTGTCGACGGCCTTGCGCACCATCGCCTTCAGATCGTCCAGGCGGGTGACGTCGGCCTGGATCCCGACGGCGTGCCCGCCAGCGTCCGCGACGTCCTCGATCAGTTGGGCGGTCTCGTCCGGGTGGGCGACGTAGTCGATGACGATGTTGGCGCCCGCGCCGGCGGCGGCGCGGACGATGGCTTCGCCGATGCCACTGTTGCCCCCGGTGACGATCACCGTCTTGCCCTCGAGAGACATGGCACCTCCTTGACGCGGCGTGCGAACGGCGCGGGAAGGAGGGGCGGTCGTGCCTGCTCCACCTTCCGATGGCTGTGCACGGACACCGTCGACGGTAGACCCGTGTCCGCCCGTCGGCATCCGGTCGACGACCAGCTGCTCGGCCGGGTCATACTCGCCCACGGCGCCGGTACCGGAGTGCCACACTCGACGGCATGGCGAACCGGATCGAGGACTACGCGTTCGTGAGCAACTGCCGCACCGGTGCGCTCATCTCCCGGGACGGGAGCATCGACTGGTTGTGTCTGCCGCGTCTCGACTCGGCCTCCGTCTTCGGCGCTCTCCTGGGGACGCCCGAGAACGGGCGGTGGCGCGTGCGGCCGGCGGATCCGGACGCGGTGAGTTCGCGGAGCTACCTCGACGACACCATGGTGCTCGTCACCAGGTGGGAGGCCGAGGACGGGATCGTCGAGGTGCACGACTTCCTCCCGGTCGACCGCGAGCGGGGCGTCGTCCCCGGCCGGATGGACGTGGTGCGGCGAATCGTGGGCATCAGCGGGGAGGTCCGACTCCGGCAGTCCCTGCGCCTGAGGTTCGACTATTCCCGGGCCGTGCCGTGGGTCCGGCAGACCGGGTCGGGCGAGCACCCGGAACTCCTCGCCCTGGCCGGCCCGGATGCCGTCGTGGTCCGAGGCGCGCCCCTCGCCGCGGCCGACGGCGTGCACCGCGGGAGCCTCACCGTGGCGGCCGGGGAGACGACCGACCTCGTGCTCACCTGGTTCCGCTCACACGTGCCGGCCCCCGGCCGGCTGGACGTCGACGAGACACTGGAGGAGACCCGCCGCTGGTGGCAGGACTGGGCCGACAGGATCGAGCACGACGGGGCGCACCGGGACGAGGTCGTGCGGTCGCTCGTGTTGTTGCGGGCGCTGACCAACCATCAGACCGGCGGGATCGCCGCCGCGGCCACCACGTCCCTCCCGGAGGACTTCGGCGGTGAGCGGAACTGGGACTACCGGTACGTGTGGCTCAGGGACGTCGCCCTGACCCTCGAGGCGATGATCGACCATGGGTTCACAGGGCTGGTCGAGCACTGGCGTGAGTGGCTCCTGCGTGCGGTCGCCGGGGACCCTGCGGACCTGCAGATCATGTACGGGCTGGCGGGCGAGCGTGATCTGTTCGAGCGGGAGTTGGACAGCCTGCCCGGATATGAGGGTTCGCGCCCGGTCCGGGTCGGCAACGGGGCCTCGGGCCAGTACCAGGCCGACGTGGTGGGGGAGGTCATGGTGACCCTGTCGGCCGCCCGAGACGCGGGGCTGCCCGAATCCGATTTCTCCTGGGCGTTGGAGAAGCAGCTGATCCGCTTTGTCACCGACCAGATCGCCCGTCCGGATCAGGGCATGTGGGAGATCCGTGACGTGCCGCGGATGTTCACGCAGTCGCGGGTCATGGTGTGGGCGACGTTCGACCGCGCCGTGCGTGCGGTCGAGGTCCACGGGCTGCCCGGGCCCGTCGACGAGTGGCGGGGCCTGCGCGAACGGGTCCGGGCGGAGATCGACCGTCACGGCGTGACCGACGGCCACTTCACCCAGCACTACGACACCACCGAGGTGGACGCCTCTCTGCTCCTGCTCCCGCAGGTCGGCTTCTGCGCCCCCGACGACCCGCGGATGCTGGCCACGGTCGCCGCGATCGAACGGGACCTCATGCAGGGCGGGATGCTCCGCCGGTACCGGACGTCGGCGAGCATCGACGGCCTGCCCGGCTCCGAGGCCCCGTTTGTGGCGTGCTCGTTCTGGCTGGTCGAGCAGTACGCGTCCTCCGGCCGGCTCGACGACGCCCGGGCGCTGATGGACCGACTGTGCGCGCTGGTCAACGACGTGGGGATGGTGTCGGAGGAATACGACGTCGGGTCCGGCCGCCACGCGGGCAACACTCCCCAGGCGTTGAGTCACCTGGCGTTGGTGCGAGCGGCGGACGCGTTGGTGCGGGCCGGGCACAGGAGTCGGTAGCGCGCGGTTCCACTCCGCGCGGCCGGGGTCAGGGCGCCGGCTGGACCTCGCTCTCGGTGACCCACTTGTGGTTGGTCATGGGCATGTCCTCCGAGTGGACGTCGACCATGTAGACGGTCTCCTGCGTGGAACTGTCGATGGTCGCGTTGGCGCCGTCCATGCCGGGCATGTGGTCGGCGCGCAGGATCACCTCGCTCCCCTCGGGCAGCGGCGCGGGGCCCGGGTCCTCGAGCTCCTCGTGCACGACCCACTTGTGATCGACCACCGGCGCGCCCCCGTTGGTCGGGGCGTAGCTGACCGAGTAGGCGGTGGTGTCGAACGCGCCGGCGATGGTGGCGCCCGCACCGCCCATCCCGGGCATGTGGTCGGCGGACAGGACGACGTCCGATCCGATCGGATGGGTGGGGTCGACGGCGTCGGCGATACCCGCGGGCGGCGGACCGCCGTCGGCAGGGTGCTCGTGGGCGTCCGCGGTGGCACCGGTGGAGTGATCCGCGTGATCCGACGACGACGCGGTCGCGGGCGTCGGCTGTGCGGGCTCGGTCTCGTCGACCCCGCTCCCGCAGGCGCTCAGGGCGAGTCCGGCGGTCAGCGTGACAGCGGCGACGGCGGTTCGACGATGCATGGGCACGTCCTTTCCTCGGGGTCCGGCCCGCCAGGGTATACCCCTGGGCGGTATACGCGCCACTGGCGATGCCGTGGAAACCGCGTGAAATTGACGCGTGTCGAGTAGAACGTGAAGTACGTGGTAAGTCACCGACTCAGGAGTGGGGTAATGGGCACACTGGACGGCCGCGTGGCCGTGGTCACCGGCGCGGGACTCGGGATCGGTCGGGGCATCGCCGGCGCGCTCGCGCGTGAGGGCGCCTCCGTGGTGGTTGCGGAGATCGACGAGACCGCCGGTGCGGAGACGGCCGCCTGGCTGCGTGAGGAATGGGGCACGCAGGCGGAGTTCGTCCGCACCGACGTCACCGACAAGGACCGGGTCCACGCCGTGGTGGACGCCGCGGTCGAGCGGTTCGGCAGGCTCGACATCCTGGTCAACAACGCGTGGAAGGGCTCCGGCTTCGCCCGCCTGGAGAACATCACCGACGAGCAGATGAGCGCCGGCTTCGACATGGCGGTGATGGCCGCGTTCTGGGCCATGCAACGAGCGCTGCCGGAACTGGAGAAGCGCGGGACGGGCCGGGTGATCAACCTGTGTTCGCTCAACGGCGTCAACGCGCACATGTACTCGGTGCAGTACAACGCCGCCAAGGAGGCGCTCCGCACCCTCACGCGCACTGCGGCCCGCGAGTGGGCGCCGCGCCAGGTCTGCTGCAACGTCATCTGCCCGGGCGCGCAGAGCGAGGCGTACCGGCGCGTGGCCGAGGCCAACCCGGAGATGGCGGCCACGTTGGCCCGGGGCAACCCGATGGGGCGCGTGGGTGACCCGCTCGACGACATCGGCCCGATCGCGGCGTTCCTCGCGAGCGACGCCAGCCGTTACCTCACCGGCAACACCCTCTACGCCGACGGTGGAGGGCACATCAACGGCGTGCAGTGGGCGCCCGAGGTGGACTGACGCCGGCCAGATCGGCGCCCCGGGTGGCGCCCCCGGGCGGCGCATTCCAGCAGCGCCCGAGGCAGCGCTCAATTCTCGACGTGCAGCTCGACCACGGGGATGCTGCGGGGGTCCCGGGTCCCGTCCTCCTCGATCACCCGCCGGAGGAAGTCCCATGACGCGGGGTGCTCCCGCGCGTACCGCGCCAGCGCCTCCTCGGACTCGTCGGCGGGCAGGAGTCGCGCCCGGGCGGGGCGGCGCCGGAGGCGGCTGATGCTCACGTGGCAGCGGGGCTCGGCCTCGAGGTTCCGGTACCACTGGGAGCCGTGCCCGAACCCGCTCGCGATGAGGATGCGCCCGGGAGCGGGCCTGCCGATCACCTCGAGCACCGCGTAGCGCGCCTCGCCGGACCGGCGGCCGACGTGCTCGAGCATCAGCATCCGGGAGCCCAACAGCCAGCCGAGCCCGCGGCGGTACAGGGCCACCGGCGCACGGGCGGCACGTCGGTTGCGCAGCACGAGCGCGCCGAGGCGGGAGGGTGAGAGTGCCATGAGGCGACGATGCCACCGCCCCCCGGGTCGGCGGAAGGCCCGTCCGGCGGAACGCGGCCGGATCATCGCCCGAGCCGCCGCCACGTGCGGGCCCCGACCAGCGCCACACCCGAGACCGCGAGTGCGAGCACGAGCAGCGCGGCGGCGGGCCAGAAGGTCAGGACGTCGTACGGCGTGGACGAGTTGTTCTGCAGGACGGGGACCACACCGACGAGGACGACGGCGAGCGCCGGGAACACCGCCTGCGGCGCGAGGCGGAGTGCGTAGGTCCATCCTGACCACCCGGCGCGGCGCGTCGCCCACGCGCCCGCCCGCCGCAGGCCCAGCGCCGTCACGCCGAGTACCACCAGTGTGGCGAGGCCGAGCGCCCAGTCGATCAGGGTCGCGACGGGGGCGCCGGGCGTCGCGTCGTCGCCCTCGGTGAGGTCGATGATCCCCGAGCTCAGCTCGTACGGGTGCTCGTAGGTCGGTGTGAAGCTGTTGAGCATCACCACGACGCCGTAGCCGCTCTCGGGCACCACATGGAGCTGCGCGCTGTAGCGGGTGGTCGAGCCGGCGTGGCCGCCCCGGGCGGGCTCGGTGCCGGCGGAGCTCAGCTGCCAGCCGAGCCCGTAGCGCTCCGCGGCGAGCTGCGGCGTGTGGGCCTGTGCGAGCAGGTCGGCGGACACCAGCTGCCCGCCGTCCGGGGTGCGGCCGCCGTCGGTGAGCATGGCGGCGAACCGGGCCATGTCCTCGGCGGTCGTCACCACGCCGCCGGCCCCCGCGACCAGTTGGTCCAGGGCGGGGCCCGGCAGGGCGGTGCCCCACGCGGTGACGTGCCCGTGCTGCGTGCCGGGGTGATCCGCGTGGGTCGTGTCGACGGCGACCGTGTCCGACATGCCCAGCGGAGCAAACACCTCGTCGTCGAGGTGCTCCCCGAACGGGGCCCCGGCGACCTCCTCCACAAGGCGGGCGGAGAGGTGGAAATTGGCGTTGCTGTAGCTGTACACCCGCCCGGGGTCGGAGGCGAGCTCCAGGTCCCGCAGGGCGGCCACGCCCTCGGCGAGATCGTGCGCCGGCGGGGTGATCACGGGACTCGGGATGCCGGAGGTGTGGCTGAGGAGCTGACGGACCGTCACCTCGCCCTGGCGGCCGTCGGCGAGCTCGAACCCCGGGACGTGCCGGACGACAGGATCGTCCAGGCCGACGACGCCGTCGTCGACCAGTTGTAGGACGGCGACCGCGGTGACGGCCTTGCCCACCGAGCCGGTCGAGAACGGGGTGGCCGCCGTCGCGGGGGCGTCACCGTCCTCGCCCCGGCCGGCGGCGTGGACCACCTCGCCGTCGTGGACCACCGCGATCCCGGCGCCGACGAGCCCGTGCCTGTCGAGGTAGTCGTCGACGTAGGAGTCGATCCGGGCGGTGTCCAGCCGATCCGGGGCGACTGCGGCGGACGCCACCGGGCCGCCGTAGGCGACGACGGCGACGGCGAGGAGGATGCCGAGAAGGGAGCGCATTTGCCTACGGTCCCAACGGGTTCGGCGCCGGACAATGGGGAAGGACCCGGATTCTGAGCGGTCAGGATCCGGGTCCTTCCCGGGGCGCCCGCCGGGAGAGGGGCAGGCGCCCGGCCGATCGTGCGGGCGGCGGTGCGGTCAGGCCGCGGGCTGCGCCTGGGGGGCTGCGGCCCCGACGGAGGGCTTGGCCGAGATGTAGCGGCGTGCCTCCTCGGAGGCCGTGCCCCCGCGGAAGAGTGCGCTTGCCGTGTCGAGTGCGAACCACAGCTCGCGGGCGAAGTTGATGACCGGACGGAATGGTGCCATGAGGATCCCTCCCTGGGGGCTGACGCTGGAGGTATACAGGTCTGTAAACCCTGCTTTTAAAATTAGCTATACCGATCTGTAAAGTCAAGGGTGTGACGGACACGAATTTCCCCGACCTCTCCGAGCTCACGCCGGGGGCCCTCCAGATCCTCGACGTGGGCTCGGAGCTGTTCTACGAGCAGGGCATCCACGCCGTCGGTGTGGACACGATCGCCGCCGAATCCGGGGTCACCAAGCCGATCCTCTACAAGAACTTCGGCTCCAAGGACGGCCTCGTGGTGGCGTACCTCCTCAACCGGCACCGGTGGTGGTGGTCGCTGCTCGAGGAGGAGGTCGCCCGCGCCGAACACCCGAGGGCGCTGGCCTTCTTCGACGTCTACGCCGCGGATCACGCGAACGGCCACCGGGGCTGCGCCTTCCTCAATGCGGCCGCGGAACTGCCCGCGGAGCATCCGGCGCACGAGGTCATCCGCTACCACAAGCATTCGATCTGCGACCGGCTGGAGGAATTGGTCAAGGAGGACACCGATCCCGGCCTCGAGCACCGACTGCTGGCCAACCACCTCTTCCTGCTGCTGGAGGGCGCGTTCGCCCACCGCCCCATCTACGGCACGAGCATGCTGGAGCAGGGACGCGAGATGGCCCAGCGGCTCCTCGATCGGGGGGCCTGCGCTGACGGCAGTGATCCCCGCATCGACGACGGGTCCGCGTAGAAGCGCTTGCTCCGGCGCGCAAGGAGCGACGTCATCACCAGAGCGGCTCGGAGAGAGGTCATTCCCGGACGGTAAACCTCCCGGGACCGACTGACTACCGCACCGGACCGGACACCACGGGGTGTCGGTCCCGGCTCAGGTCTCCGGCATGCGGAGCGGCCGCTCGTGCACCTCGCGCACGAACTCGGGCAGCGGTCCGGACTCGCGCAGGACGCGCGCGATCGCAGGATCGGCCAGGTGCAGGCGCCCCACGGAGATGAGGTCGAACTCCCCGCGCTCGAGGGCCGCCACCACCGAGTCGATGTTGTCCGAGGGGCGCACCTCCTTACCGGATTTCTGCTCGCGCAACGAGGTCCCGATCCCCACGCCGCCCACGGCGCCGGAGGGCAACCCCGTCAACCGCCGCGCCCACCCGGCCAGGGACCTCTCGCCGTCGGCACCGGCCAGGTCGGGGAAGGCGGGGTCGTCGAAGCGGCGGGTCGAGGCGTCCAGGAGGTCGGCCCCGGCGTCGGCGAGGGCGCCGAGGTACACGGCCAGCTCGTCGGGAGTGGTGGCCTTGAGGGCCTTGTAATCCTGCTGGGTGTGCTGGGAGAACCGGTAGAACAGCGGCGTCTCGGGGCCGATGGCCTCGCGGACGGCGGCCACCACCGCGGCGGGGAACCGGCTGCGCGCGGCGAGGTCTCCGCCCCACTCGTCTGTGCGCCGGTTGGTGTCGTCCCAGACGAACGCGTCCAACAGGTATCCGTGGCCGCCGTGCAGGGTGACGCCGTCGAAGCCCGCCTCCACCGCCAGGCGGGCCGAGCGGCCGAACGCGGCGATCGTCTCGGCGATGTCCTCGCCTGTCATCGGGGTGGTCTCCGGCGCCCAGCGCGCGATGCTGCGCTCGGAATACGTGGTGACACCCGGCGTGCCCCATCGGCCGGAGGGGCGCATGGGGTGCACCGCCATGAGCCGGTCTCGCTGGGGGCGGTCGAACCGGGCGTTGGCGCCCCACAGGGGGCCGACGTGCCACAGCTGGGCGAGGATCCGCCCGCCCGCGGCGTGCACCGCGTCGGTGACGACCTTCCACGCCGCCACGGACGCCGGCCCGTCGAGCCGCGGGATCGAGGAGTGGTCCACCGAGGCGGGGTGGTCGACGCCGATGCCCTCGGTCACCACCAGGCCCGTGCCGCCGGCCGCGCGGTCGGCGTAGTAGTCGCGGTTGACGGCGTCGGGCAGCCCGTCCGGGCAGCCCATCCGGGTCATCGGCGACATCACCAGCCGGTTGGCCAGCTCGAGGGATCGCACACCGAACGGGCGGAACAACGGTTCGCGGCCGGTCGCGACGGTGCTCATCGTCATGCTCTCCGATCTCCTGTCGAGGTCGAGTCGGGGGCGAGAAGCCCCGCGAGGGTCATGTCGTACAGGTGGACGACCGTCCGCTCGAAGTCGGCGATCTCCACCGGGGGCGCGCTGTCCTGGCGGTCCTCGTGCACGGCGAGGGCGCCGATGAACATCTGCATGGCCAGGTCGATCCGCTCGAACGCGGTGCGCTTGGGGACATGGTCCAGGGCGTCGATGAGGCGGGTCACCACGTCGTCGGGTGGGGTACGCCGCTCGGTGATCTCCGGGATCGTCGGTCCCACGAGCGGGCCGACCTTGGCCAGGAACCGCCCGTAGTGCGTCGGTTGCGGGCTCCGCCGGATCGCCTCCACGAACGGCTCCAGCAGGACGCTCACCAGGGTGGGGACGTCGGCACCGAGTCCGCTCTCGTCGGCCTCGTGCAGGCGGACGAGCCGATCGGCGTGGATCGCCCCCATGCGGCGACGGAGCACCTCCACGATCAGTCCGTCGCGGCTGCCGAAGTGGTACTGGACCGCCGAGTTGTTGCGCTGGCCCGCGGCGCTCGCCACGTCCCGCATGGAGACCCCGTCCAGTCCCCGTTCCGCGAACATCTGCTCGGCGATGTCGATCATGTGTGTCTTGACGTCGCGGCTCTCGGAACCGGACTCGATGACGGGGGCGGGCGGCGCTGCCGGCGTGGCCGGGCCGTTGCGATACGTCATCGGGTCGGTCCTCCTGGAAGTGTGTCGTGCCATCATGGCGCCCCGGTCACCAGCCGGCGAAGCCCGGGGCGACGGCCGGCCACGGCGCCGCGTGCTCGACCTGCGCGGACAGGCGCAGGAGCAGGTCCTCGCGCCCGTAGTCGGCAGCGAACTGTACTCCCACGGGCAGCCCGGCGGTGTCGCTCCCCGCCGGCAGCGAGATCGCCGGCTGCCCGGACACGTTGAACAGCGAGACGCAACTGGAGTAGGCGGACGACCGCGTCCACATCGACGCCGGATCCGTCGCGTCGAGGTGGCCGAGTTCGGGGACGGGCAGCGGGAGCGTCGGCAGGAGGACCACGTCCACGCCGTCCTCGCCGAACATCTCCGCCAGTTGCCAGCCGATCCGTTGCGCCCCCTGCAACGCGAGGTTGAGATCGGTGCCGGTCACGGTGCGCCCGTTGTCGAGCATCGTGCGTGTCCACGGCTCGAGGTCGTCGTCGGCGAGCTCGCGGCCGAGCGCCCCGAGCCGCGCGTCGACCGTCGCGACCAGCTGGGCCATCATGATCCGGCCGCCGATGGCCATCGACTCGGTGATGTCGATGCCGAGCTCGATCGGACGGACCTCGTGGCCGAGCTCGGTGAGCAGTGTCGCCGTGCGGTCGACGGCCGCGGTGGTCACCGGGTCGGTGGGGAAGGGGTCCGGTGCGGTGCCGATCACGCCGATGCGCAGCCGCCCCGGCTCGGCGCCGACCTCCTCGAGGAACGGACGCGCGGGCGTGGGGGCCCCGAAGGCGTCACCGGGGGCGTGCCCGGCGACCGCGTCCAGCAGGGCGGCCGAGTCGCGGACCGAGGTGGTCAGAGCGTGGTGGTAGGTCACCGGCGAGGCCAGCCCGTCCGGGCGGGGCCAGCCGGGCACCCGGCCCCGGCTCGGCTTGAGCCCCACCAGCCCGCACGCCGAGGCGGGGATCCGGATGGAGCCGCCGCCGTCGGTGCCGTGCGCGACGGGCACCATCCCCGACGCGACGGCGGCCCCCGACCCGCCGCTGGAGCCGCCGGTCGAGTACCCGGTGTCCCAGGGATTGCGGCAGGGCCCGTAGAGCAGGGGCTCCGTCGTCGTCGTCTTCCCCAGTTCCGGGACGTTGGTGGTCCCCAGGACCACCATGCCCGCGGCCTTATACCGCTGCACGACGGCGCAGTCCACCTCGGCGACCACGTCCGCGAACAGGCGTGATCCGTCCGTGGCGGGCTGCCCCGCGACGTCGGCCCCGAGGTTCTTGACGAGGACCGGGACGCCCCGCAGGGGGCCGTCCGCGAGGCCCGCGTCGACCTCGGCGCGGGCCTCGTCGAACCGGGTGGAGACCACCGCGTTGAGCCGGGGGTTCAGTTCCTCGATCCGACGGATCGCCTCGTCGGTGACCTCGCGGGCGTCCTGCGCGCCGGAGCGGATGTCGGCGGCCAGGGCGACCGCGTCGCGGGCGGGGGAGGGCGAGGTGGCGTCGGCGGTCACGGGGTCAGTTCTCGATGTAGGCGTTGTCGAAGAGGACGACCGAGGCCACGGTGGTGTCGATCCCGTGGACGGAATCGTCGACGGTGACGTACTCCTCGGCGTTGGCGATCACCGTGAACGGCTGGATCTCGTTGTGGATCTCCTGCAGGGCGGTGTACGCCTCCTTCTGGGCCTCGAGATCGGAGGCGGCCTTGAGCTCGGAGATCGCGTCGGTGAGCCGGGGGTCGTCGACGCCGGTGAGGTTGGTGGCCCCGCCCGGGGTCAGGCCGCTGGCGAACGCCGATGCGGGGTCGGCGTCGGACACCGCCAGCCCGCCGATCACCACCTCGTAGTCACCGGTGAACTGCCGGGCCGTGACCTGCGAGACGGGGGCGTTCTCGATGGTCACGTTGAACCCGGCGGCGTCGAGCAGGGCCTTGGTCACGACCCCGGCCTCGACGTTCTCTGGCCCGTCCGAGATGAGGATCGTGATCGCCCCGTCCCAACCGGTGTCGGCCTTGACCTCCTCGACGAGCTCGGTGGCACGCTCCGGGTCGTAGGTGGGGCCCTCCTGGCCGTCGTAGAAGCGGGAGGCTTCGGCGAGCAGGGCCGAAGTCGGCTGGCCGGTCCCGTCGGTGAGGCGCTGATCCATCAGGTCGCGGTCCAGGGCGTGGGCCACTGCCTTGCGGACGCGCTGGTCGGTGAGGGGGCCGTCGTAGCCGGCGGCGCCGTTGTTCATGTTGATCACCGAGCCGGAGCTGGTGATCTGATGGAACCCGCGCGCCCCGGCCTCCTGGGCGTCGGCGACGAACTTGGAGCCGCGCAGGAAGCTCACCTGGAGCTCGTCGTTCTGGAAGGCCTCGAAGGTGCCCTGCGAGCCCGGGATGCGGAGGAACTCCAGGGTCGGGCAGACGGCGCCGCCGTAGTAGTCGGGGTTGGGCTGCAGGACGGTCTTCTGGTCGGGGATGTACTCGTCCAGGACGAACGGGCCGGCGCCGATGGGCGCACGCTCCCACTCCTCGGGGTCGGAGGCCTCGTACGCCTGCTGGGGGATGACCTCGCCGGCGGTCCCGCTCAGCAGGGTCGGGAAGCCCGCCCACGGCTCGTCGAGGGTGAACTCCACGGTGAGGGGATCCACCGCCTCGACGTCGGCCACCTCCATGGCGTCGGTCATCACGACCGACCGGGTCTCCGGGTCCTGGTGGAGACCGATGGTGAAGGCCACGTCCTCCGCGGTGAGCGGGTCGCCGTTGGAGAAGTTGACGCCCTCGCGGAGCGTGAGGGTCCACACCGAGTTGTCGTCGTTGGACTCGAGCGACTCCGCGAGCTGCGGCACGAACTCCTCGTTCTGCGCGTCCCAGCGCATGAGGCGGTCGTAGATGGCGGCGGACTGCGATCCGCCCCGGACGCCGTGCTGCCCCTGCCCGGGCGCGAACGTGGGCAGCATGACGTACTCGCCCATGGTGATGGTGCCGCCGGCCTGCTCCGCGGTGCACTCCTCGCCCATGGGTGGCAGCAGCGAGTCCGCATCGATCCGCGGCTCGGAGCCGGGTTCGTCGCCCCCGCCGCCACAGGCGGTGAGGACCAGTGCGGCGGCGGCGAGGGTCGCTGCGGCGGAGGTGGTGCGTTTCATCGGCTCTCCTGGAGATTGCGGTGTCATGGGTGCATGATGCACTGACTTAATTCACGCGACGTGACGAGTATCACTGCAAAGTGAAAGATAGTCAAGGTGTATTAAGTTCGTGACTGACCAGGAAACGCGGGTGGCTGCCGCTTCTCGATGGAGGCGTCATCGGAGAGCATCACCGCCACGACGGTGTCGGTCACGACGTGACTGCGCGATCGCCTCAGGTCAGGCGTCCCGGGCGCAGCGGAACCCCAGGTTCGCCGTCGCGGACTGCTCGGTGTTGGCCGAGCGTGCCGCCACCCGGTACCGGTAGCAGTACGAGTCGTGGCACAGGTAGGAGCCGCCGCGCATCGTGCGCCACCGTTCGGCGGACGGGTCCTCGGTGGGCCGGGGCCCGCGCGGGTCCTTTGCTGGTGAGCTCCGGTAGTAGGCGGGGTCGAAGACGTCGTGGCACCACTCCCACACGTTGCCCACCATCTCGTGCAGCCCGTACCCGTTGGGCCGGTAGGAGCGGACGGGGGCGGTGGCCAGGTGGCCGTCGTCCAGCGTGTTGTGGTCCGGGAACCGCCCCTGCCAGACGTTGAGGTTCCATCGGCCGCGTGGGGTGAGCTCGTCGCCCCACGGGAAGCGCGCGCCCGACAGGCCGCCGCGCGCCGCGTACTCCCATTCGGCCTCGGTGGGCAGGCGGGCGTCGGCCCAGTCGCAGTACGCGACCGCGTCATTCCACGAGACGTGGACGACCGGGTGGTTCTGCAGGTCGGTGATCGACGAGCGCGGGCCCGCCGGATGGCGCCAGTCGGCCCCGCGGACCGACAGCCACCACGGGGCGGCGTCCAGGGCGTGCAATACGTCCGACCGCGACGCCTCGACGGCCAGGTGGAACACGGGCGAGACCCCGAGCTGCTCGGCGTCGGTGACGTAGCCGGTGGCCTTGCAGAAGGTGGCGAACTGCGCATTGGTCACCGCGGACTCGTCCATCCGGAACGGGCTCAGGCGCACCTCGTGGAGCGGCAGCTCGCCGTCCGCCGGGTAACCCTCGTCGAAGTGGTCACCCATGACGAAGGTGCCACCGGGTACGGGCACCTGACGACGACGAGGTGGACCTCCCTCCCCCGCGGGTCGTGGCGGACGGGACGGTCGGTGCCCGGGCGTGATGGGCCCCGCCCCGGGTGTGGCCGATCCGCGTCCGGGCGGGGTCGACGGCGCGCAGCAGCCGCTCACTGCCCGGGCTCCCTCGTGACCAGGTCGGCGAGGAGGTCGGCGACGCGGTGGTCGATCGCCTCCCGCCGGTCGGCCGGCACCCCGAGCACGTCCAGGATCTCCGAGCGCAGTACGGGCCAGGCGTAGACCACGGTCAGCGCCAGCGCCAGGTGCTCCTCCCCGGCGGGCGGAGGGTTGCGCATGTGCCGCACGGCGTTCGCGGGTCTGGAGGACGGGCTGATCCCGGTCGGGGGCACGGCCTCCGGGTCGAGCGCGAGCCACAGCAGCAGGCGGCTGTAGTCGGGGCGGGCGGTGGCGCCGAGGAGCATGGTGCGCAGGGCGCGCCCGGCGTCGTCCAGTCCGTCGATCTGCGCGGTGCCGTGCCGCAGGCCGTCGTCGAGGACCTCGGACAGCAGGTCCTCCTTGCGGCCGACGTGCCGGTGGATGAGGCCGAGGTTGACGCCGGCGGCCTCGGCGATGTCGCGCAGCGGCACCCGCGGTCCGCGCGCGGCGACCTGGGCGCGGGCGGCCCGGAGGACCGCCTTCCGGACCCCCTCGCGTCCGGTGGGGCGCCCGGTCCCTGGCGTGCTGCCGACCTCGTCGTCGTCGATCGTCGTTCGCGGTTCCATACCCACACCGTATACGAGTGTGTACAGTCGGAGTGTAGTCGTTTGTATACAGTTGGTCGGGGGAGGAATCATGCAGGTCACCATCGGTGAACATCAGATCGAGTTCGGGCCCAAACGCCTGAGCCTCGCCGGTCCGGACGCCGACCACGCGCCGGCCGGGTACGCGCACATCCGGGTCCGCCCCGTGAACCCCTACATCGGCGCGGAGATCTCCGGCGTCGACCTCGCCGACCCGTCGCCCGAGCAGATCGCCGAGCTCATGACGGCGCTGCTCGAGCGCAAGGTGCTGTTCTTCCGGGACCAGGACCACCTCACCGCGCGCCAGCACCGCGACTTCGCCGCCCACTGGGGCGAGCTGGAGGTGCATCCGCTCCTGGATCGGGGCGAGATCCCCGAGGTCGTGCACTTCGACCGCGGCCAGGAGAACCCGGGGACGGAGAACATCTGGCACGTCGACGTCTCGTGGCAGTCGCACCCGCCGCTGGGTTCGGTGTTGCGCGCGCTGAGCGTGCCCGAGGTCGGTGGCGACACGCTCTGGGCGGACATGGGCAACGCCTACGACGCCCTGCCGAAGAAGATCAAGGAGCGGATCGACGGGCTGACGGCCACCCACGACTTCACCCCGTCCTTCGGCCTGGGCATGACCCCCGAGCGGCTGGCCGAGATGCAGGAGCAGTACCCGCCGCAGCATCACCCCGTCGTGCGGACCCACCCGGAGACCGGCCGCAAGCTGCTCTTTGTCAACAGCCTGTTCACCACGGAGATCGACGGCGTGGACCCGGCCGAGGGCCGCGAGCTGCTGCGGCTCCTGCTCGACCAGATCAAGATGCCGGACTTCCAGGTCCGGCTGCACTGGGAGCCGGGCACGGTCGCCTTCTGGGACAACCGCGCCACGCAGCACTACGCCTGCAGTGACTACTTCCCCCACCGGCGCGTCATGGAGCGGGTCACGATCGCGGGAGAGGTGCCGGCCTGATGCATGAGTACGAGTCCGCCGTCGACAGGCACACACTCCCCGTCCGCGGCTCCGACCGCCGTGTCCCGGCCGAGATGGACCAGAAGCACCAGCGCGACGCGTTCTCCGGGGTGCGGCCGGTCCGCGCACCCGAGGGCGCGCCCAACATCCTGCTGGTGATGCTCGACGACGTCGGCTTCGGCACGTCCTCGGCCTTCGGCGGGCCCGTGCGCATGCCCACCGCCGAGCGGCTGACGGGCGAGGGCGCCGGCTACACGCGCTTCCACACCACGGCACTGTGCTCGCCGACCCGCGCCGCGACGCTCACCGGCCGTAACCACCACAGCGTGGGCATGGGGGTGATCGCGGAGAACGCCACGGGAGCACCGGGATACAACGGGACCCGGCCCGATTCCGCAGCCACCGTCGCCCGCGTGCTGCGCGGTAACGGCTACGCGACCGGCGCCTTCGGGAAGATGCACCAGACCCCGCCATGGGAGACGACGGCCGCCGGACCGTTCGACCGCTGGCCCACCGAGGAGGGGTTCGACACCTTCTACGGCTTCCTCGGCGCCGAGGCCGACCACTTCGCGCCGGTCCTCTACGACGGCCGTCGGCAGGTCGACCCGCCACGCACGCCGGAGGAGGGATACCACCTCACCGAGGACCTGGTCGACAGGTCGATCGACTGGATCGACGACGTCACCGCGGTCGCCCCCGACAAGCCGTGGTTCTGCTACCTGCCCTTCGGTGCCGTCCACGCGCCGCTCCACGTGCCCGAGGACTACCGGGACCGGTACCGCGGCGAGTTCGACGACGGGTGGAACGCGCTGCGGGAGCGGACGCTCGCCCGCCAGAAGGAGCTCGGCGCCGTCCCCGCCGACACCGCGCTCGCGCCGTTCCCCTCGGGACTGCCGGCGTGGGACGACCTGGACGACGACGACAAGAAGGTGGCCGCCCGGCTCATGGAGCTGTACGCGGGCTTCCTCGAGCACACCGACGACCAGCTGGGCAGGCTCGTCGACCACCTCTCCGACACCGGCCGGCTCGAGAACACGCTGATCCTCTACATGGTCGGCGACAACGGGGCGTCCACCGAGGGCGGCCCGCTCGGCGCCGCCAACTACCTCGCGGGACTCAACGGGCTGCCCTCGACCACGGCCGACGCCCTGGCGCGGTTCGACGAGCTCGGCGGGCCGGAGTCCTACCCCCACTTCCCGTCGTCGTGGGCGATCGCGCTCAACACGCCCTACCAGTGGGCCAAGCAGGTCGCCTCACACTACGGCGGCACCCGCAACGGGCTCATCGCGTACTGGAAGGGCCGGATCGCCGAGCCCGGCCGGTGGCGGGAGCAGTGGCACCACTGCGTGGACATCACCCCGACGATCCTCGAGGCGGCGGGACTGCCGATGCCGCACACCGTCGACGGGGTGGCGCAGAAGCCCGTGGAGGGCGTGGCCATGAACTACACGTTTGATGACGTCGAGGCGGCCGACCGGCACACCACGCAGTACTTCGAGATCTTCGGCAACCGCGGGATCTACGACCACGGGTGGACCGCCGTCACGGCGCACCGCCCACCGTGGCTCATGGCCACGCCGTCCGTCGACCTGGTGGACCTGGCCGACGACGTGTGGGAGCTCTACGACACCTCGGTGGACTGGTCGCAGTCCCGCGATCTGGCGGCAGAGCACCCCGAGCTCCTCGAGCGGCTCAAGACCAAGTTCATCGCCGAGGCCGCCCGGTACGACGTCCTGCCCCTTGACGACCGCACGGTCGGCCGCGTCGCTCCCCGCGGGTCGCGGCCGCCGCACCCGATGGAAGGCCGGACCTCCATCACGCTGTACCCGCACATGGACGGGCTCAACGAGAAGGCCGCGCCGCCCCTGTTCAACCGCGCGTTCCAGCTCACGGCGAGCCTGGACGTGCGCGAGCCCGAGCGGTGCGAGGGAGTGCTGCTCAGTCTCGGCGGACGGTTCGGCGGGCTGGCCCTCTACGTGGCCGACGGCGTCCCGGTGTTCTACTACAACTTCTTCGACAGGTTCACCGGCGAGGCGCGGGCGGCGGCGCGACTGACGCCCGGCCCTCGCGAGGTGCAGCTGCGGTTCGAGTACGACGGCGGGATCGCCGCCGGTGCCACGCTGCGGCTCGTCGTCGACGATCAGCAGGTGGGCGAGGGCAGGATCGACGCGACCGCACCGGCGATGTTCAGCATGAACGAGACGATGGACGTCGGACGCAGTCGCGGCAGCGCGGTCTCAGGGGAGTACTCGGGGGCCTTCCCCTTTGTCGGGGGCTCGCTGCATCACGTGCGGTTGGACATCCAGCGGGGGACCGACCTGCCGTGGGAGCGCCGCGCGCAGATCGACCTGGCCACCCACTAGCCCGGCCCCCAGCCCCTTCCGGCCCCTCCTGGCCCCTCCCGGCCCCCGGCCCGGCAAACGCAGGCGGTCACTGCAGAAGTCCACGTAGCAACGTCGACTTCTGCAGTGACGGCCTGCGTTTGTGGCGTGGTGTGGTGTGCCTCGGTGTGCCGCGGGGCGGGGCGCCGCGCGGTGTGCTGTGCGGTGCCCGGACCCGCCTCAGGCGGCGGGCTGGAGCGGGTGGTGGCAGGCCACGTGGTGCCCCGGCGCGATCTCGCGCATCTCGGGCCGCTCGGTCGCGCAGATCTCGGTGGCCAGGGGACAGCGGGTGCGGAACCGGCAGCCCGACGGCGGGTCCAGCGGCGAGGGCAGCTCCGAGCTGGTGGCCTCGACGGGCGGCCCGCCGAGCGTGTCGGCGAACGTGCCGCCGAGCGTCGGCGCCGAGGAGATGAGCAGCATCGTGTACGGGTGGGCCGGCGCGCGGTACAGGTCGGACGTGTCCGCGACCTCGCACACGGTGCCCAGGTACATCACGGCGACACGGTCGGCGATGTTGTGCACCACCGACAGGTCGTGCGAGATGAACACCATGGTCAGCCCGTACTGTGCCTTCATCTCCTCGAGCAGGTTGAGGATCTGCGCCTGCACGGAGACGTCGAGCGCGGACACCGGCTCGTCGCACACGAGCACCTCGGGCTGCAGGACGAGGGCGCGCGCCAGGGCGATGCGCTGGCACTGGCCGCCGGAGAACTCCGCGGGCCGGCGGTCTCCCACGACCTCAGGGTCCAGGCCGACCGACTCCATCGCCGCGTCGACCAGCCGGCGGGTCTCCGCACGGCCCCCGGCCTGCCCCTGCACGGACAGGCCCTCGGCGACGATGTCGCGGACCCGGCGCCGGGGGTTGAGCGAGGAGACGGGGTCCTGGAAGACCATCTGCACGATGCTGCGGGCCTTCTTGAGCGAGGCGCCGGAGAGCGCGGTCAGATCCTTCTGTCCCACCGCGACCCTGCCGGAGGTCGGTCGCGGCAACTGCAGCATGGCCCTGCCGAGGCTGGACTTGCCGCAGCCGGACTCGCCCACGAGGGCCAGCGTGGTGCCCTCCTCGACGGCGAGGGAGACGTCGGTGACGGCGTGGACCGTGCCCTTGCGCGTGCGGTACTCGACCGTCACGTTCTCCACGGAGATCTGGGGCGTGGTGTCTGCTGTGGTGGTCATGAAACCTCGTTGGTGAGCGGGTGAAAGCACGCGGTGCGGTGGACCGGTGAGCCGGGGGCGGCGGCGCTCACCAGTGCGGGCTCCGCCGTGCTGCAGTCGTCCTGCGCACGGGGGCACCGGGGCTGGAAGCGGCAGCCCGGAGGCATCGACCGGAGGTCCGGCGGCCGCCCCTCGATCACGGTGAGCCGCGTGTGGGGCGGCAGGTCCGGTCGCGGGATGGAGTCGAGCAGCGCGCCGGTGTACGGGTGCGAGGGCTCGTCGAGGAGCTCCCGGGTGTCGCCGACCTCGAGGAAGCGGCCCCCGTACATGACCCCGATCCGGTCGGTGTGCCGGGACACCACGGCCAGGTCGTGGCTGACCAGCATCAGCGCCATGTCGTTGGTCTCCTGCAGCTCGGCGAGGAGATCGAGGATCTCGTGCTGCACGGTCACGTCGAGCGCGGTGGTCGGCTCGTCGGCGATGAGCAGCTTGGGGTTGCACGAGAGCGCGATCGCGATCCCCACGCGCTGACGCATCCCGCCCGAGAGCTGGTGCGGGTACTCGGTGAGACGGGCGCGCGGGGAGGGGATCCGCACGCGGTCGAGCAGTTCGACCGCACGCTCCTGCGCTTCCTTGCGGCCGAGTCCGAGGTGCCTGCGCAACGGATCGGAGATCTGCCGCCCGATCGTGCGGATCGGGTTGAGCGAGGTGAGCGGGTCCTGGAAGACCATGGCGATCTCCCGGCCGAGGATCCGGTTGGTCTCCCGCAGTGAGAGGCCCAGGAGGTCCCGGCCCTCGAACCGGACCGACGACGACGGGTCGACGCTGGCCGTGGTGGGGGCGATACCCATGATCGAGCGCACCATCATGGACTTGCCCGAACCGGATTCGCCGACCACGCCGATGGTCTCGCCGGACTCCAGGGAGATGTCGACGCCGTCGACCGGGGTGATGCGGCCCGACGGGGTGTCGATGTGGGTCCGGAGGCCACGCACCTCCAGGAGTGGGGGCTGCTGGCCGTCGTCGGTGGGCGGGCGTGAGCCGGACATTTCCGCTCCTCGTGAGATCTGTACGGGACGACAAAATCACCTGTTGCTGTGGCGAGTATCACCCTCTACAGTGTATCCGTCAAGCGAATTAAGAAGCCGCCTCATATGGCTGCTTAAAGGAAAGGCTGACCGCGAGTGCTCAGAGTTATCGGAAGTCGTGCGATCCACGCTCTGATCGTGATAGTGCTCGCGTCGGTGGGCGCGTTCTTCCTCATGGAGGCGGTCCCCGGCGACCCCGCCGCGGCGGCTCTGGGTACCGGGTCGACCGCCGAGCAGTACGAGGCCGCGCGGGAGGAGCTGGGGCTGGACCTGCCGCTCGGCGAGCGGTTCGGGAGCTGGGCCGGCGGCATCCTGTCCGGGGACCTGGGCAACTCGCTCATCCCGCCCAACCAGCCCGTCACCGAGATGATCGGCAACGCGCTGCCGGTGACCGCCCAGCTCGCCTTCACCGCGATCCTGCTCTCCCTGGTCATCGCCGTCCCCGTGGCGGTCTGGTCCGCCTACCGTCGTGGCGGCGTCTTCGACCAGATCTCGTCCATCGCGGCGTTCGCGTTCATCTCCGTCCCGAGCTTCGTCGGCGGACTCCTGCTCATCTACCTCTTCGTCTTCAACCACGGCCTCGCCCAGCAACTGGTCCTGGGGGCCGGGGTGATCGTCGGTGTCCTGGTCGCGCTGTCCCCGGTGGGCAGACGCGGCGGCCCGAGGGCACCCGGGGTGGTGTGGGGGCGCTCGCTGCTCGCGGGGCTCGCGATCGGGCTCGTGGTGGCGGCGATCGCCTGGTTCCTCCCCGAGTTCCCCCGGCAGGGCTTCGTCCCGATCGCCGACGGGCTGGGGGACAACCTCCGCAGCATCGCCCTGCCCGCGCTGACCATGGCGCTCATGGAGATCGCCATCTTCACGCGCGTGCTGCGCAGCGACATGATCTCCACCCTGCAGCAGGACTTCGTCCTCTCCTCGCGGGCCAAGGGCATGCCCACCGGGCACGTCCTGGTGGCCGAGGCGCTCCGGCCCTCCACGGTCTCGATCGTCACCCTCGCCGGCATCAGCCTCGGGCGCCTCATCGGCGGGACCGTGGTGGTGGAGCGGCTGTTCAACCTCCCCGGGATGGGCAGCATGATCGTGGAGGGTGTGCAGAACAACAACCTGCCGGTGGTGATCGGCGGCGTCGTCGTCATCGCCGTCTTCTACGTCATCGTCAACATGCTCGTGGACATCTCCTACGCGCTCATCGACCCGAGGATTCGCCGTGGCTGATCTCGCGCCCGCCCCAGCACCCACCGCCGCTCCGGCACGTCGCCGGTTCCGTCTTCCCCGGATCTCGGGGCTCGGCACCGTACTGGCGTTGGCGTGGCTCGGTGTGGTGATCCTCGGCGCGATCGTCGTCGACTGGTTGCCGCTCGCGGAGGCGCGGGACCCCTCACTCGCCCTCCTCAACCCGTCCAACCAGGCGCCCGAGCTGTTCTCCGAGTTCCCCCTCGGCACCGACTCCCAGGGCCTCGACATCCTGGGCGGGCTCCTCTACGGCGCTCGCGTGTCGCTCGTGGTGGGCGTCGGCGGCGTGATCATCGGGGCGCTCATCGGCGGCGCGCTCGGGCTGGTCGCCGGCTACAAGGGCGGATGGGCGGACCGGATCGTCTCGGTCCTCACCGACACCCTCCTCGCCTTCCCCTCGCTGGTCCTGCTCATCGCCCTGGTCACCGTGCTCAACCCGACGCTGCCCAACGTGACGCTGGCGCTCGGCGTCATGGTGACCCCGTCGTACGCCCGCCTGGTGCGCGCCAACGCCATGAGCTTCGCCCAGCGGGAGTTCGTCACCGCGGCCCGGTCGCTCGGCGCCGGCGAGATCCGCATCATGCTGCGCGAGGTCACGCCCAACATCCTGCAGGCCGTGTTCTCCTACAGCTTCATGATGATCGCGGTGCTGATCGTGGCCGAGGCCTCGCTGAGCTACCTCGGACTGAGCATCCCGCGCCCCGAGCCGACCTGGGGCAACATGATCGCCGCCGGCCAGTCCGACTTCCAGACCTATCCGTTCCTCGTGGGCGTACCCGGCGTGGTCCTGTTCCTCACGGTCCTGAGCCTCAACCAGGTCGGGGAGGCGGCGGGTCGCAAGTGGAACCCGACGGCTGCCAAGATCTAGCGGTGTGACACTGCTCCTGGTCTGTGTGGGCGCATTTCTCGGCGCGGTCTCCCAACGGCTCACGGGCATCGGCTACTCGCTCATCTCGCTGCCACTGTTCACGGTCGCGCTGGGGCCCCTCGAGGGGATCGTGCTCGCGGCGGTGACCAGCGGGGCGATCTGTGCCTACCTCACGTGGGACCTGCGCGAGCGGGTCGACTTGCCGCGGGTACGGACCCTGTGGCCGTGGGCGGTGGTCGGCGTAATCCCGGGCGCCCTTCTCGCGGCCGTCACGGAGAGCACGCTGCTCACCGTGATCATCGGCGCGGTGCTCATCGCCGCGATCGTCGGCGTGCCCCTGGTGCAGCGTCTCACCAGCCGCACGCTGAGCATGACCCCGCGGACGGCCGGTCTGTTCTCGGGGCTCGTCGGCGCCCTGTCCGGCACGCCGGGGATCCCGCTGCTGCTGTACTCGGACTCGATCCGCTGGGACGGTCGGGCGTTCGCGGCCTCGGCGCAGCCGGTCTACGTGGCGATCGGTGTGGCGGTCGGCCTGACCCAGTCGGCGGCCAGCACGGCGGTGATCCTGTTGATGCCGTGGGCGGTGTGGGCTGTCGCGGCGGCTTCGGTGGCCCTCGGCGTGCTCGCCTCGTACCCGCTGGACAGGTTCGTCTCGCCCGAGGCCGCGGTGCGGGTCGCCAAGGTGCTGGCGCTACTGGGCGCAGTGCAACTGCTGGTCGTGGCGCTGCTCTGACCCCCGGCGCAGTCGCTGGACGGCCAGCGCGAGGAGTCCGGCCGCCAGCCCCCAGACCAGATTGACCAGCATGAACGGCGCGATAGCCTCCGGCTCGGCGAGCGGCCCGGCGAGCTCGCCGTCGAGGACCGGCGACAGGATCGCGCTGAGCAGCAGGGACACGGCCATGTAGACGAGGCCCGTCGTCACCAGCGTGAGCACCGGCTGCGGCGTGTCGGTCAGCCCGACGGCAGCCACCCACACCGCCGTGACGAGGGCGGTCAGCGCGAGCGGCGTCAGGGCTGGCAGGCCCACGTCGAGGTGCAGGGCGACGATGCGCACGCCCGGCCGGATCAGCGCGAACACACCGAGCGCGATGATCAGGGGCCATCGCGGGCCGGCGGCGGAGGGCGAGGACGTCATGGGCCAGACGGTAGGCAGACGCCGGCGGGACAACAATGCTCTACGGCGTTGACCAGGGTGGATCTGGGAGTGTTCCCCGAGGCGACCCTGAGACCGGGCGCGGCGACCCCGAGGCCGGGCCCCGCGACCCCGAGACAGGGCCCCGGGACCCCCGGAGCCGGCCCGCGCGGCCCGGCCCATGACAACTGTCACCGGGAAAGTCGTGACAGCCGGCCCTGGGCAGGCAGCGCCCCGGTCGACGAGTCTTGAGACATGACATCAGGCAGCACGCACACCGAGCCGCCGGCAGTGGAGATCAGCGGCCTCACCAAGGCGTTCACCCCGCCGCGGTCCGACACCGTCCACGCGCTGCGGGGCGTGGACCTGCGCATCGACCGCGGCGAGGTCGTCGCGCTCCTTGGCCCCAACGGGGCGGGCAAGACCACGGCCCTGGACATCGTGCTGGGGCTCACCGGACCGACGACCGGACGGGCGCAGGTGTTCGGCGGCCCGCCCCGGGCGGCGATCGGCGACGGGCGCGTGGCCGCGGTGCTCCAGACCGGCGGCCTGCTCTCCGACTTCACCGTCGAGGAGACGGTCCGGGCCGTCGCCGCGCTCTACCGGCGGACCCTGTCGGTCGGCGAGGTGCTCGACCGCGCCGGCATCGCGGCCGTCGCCGACCGCAAGGTCGGACGCTGCTCGGGCGGCGAGCAACAACGCCTGAGGTTCGCGCTCGCGCTGTTGCCCGATCCGGACCTGCTCATCCTCGATGAGCCCACCGCAGCGATGGACGTCGGCTCGCGCCGCGAGTTCTGGTCGACCATGCACGCCGAGGCCGTCTCGGGATCCACCATCGTCTTTGCCACGCACCACCTCGAGGAGGCCGAGGCGTTCGCCGACCGGATCGTCCTCATGGCCCGCGGCCGGGTCGTCGCCGACGGCCCGGTCGACCAGATCCGCGCGCGGGCCACGGGTAGCCGGGTGACCGCGGTCTGGTCGCCCGGCCCGGACGAGCCCGCCCCCGAGGACCTGCCGGGCGTCACCGCCGTCGAGCGCACCGCCGGCCGCGTGGTGCTCACGAGCACCGACAGCGACGCCACCGCGCGCGCACTGTTCGAGCGCACCGCCGCCCGCGAGCTCACCATCGGCTCGCGCTCCCTCGACGACGCCTTCGTCACGCTCACCGCGGAGGCCGACGCCGTCACCACCGAACCGGAGGCCGCACGATGAACGTCACCTACTGGGCCCTCGACCTGCGCCGCACCCTGCGCGATGTGACCAACATCTTCTTCATCGTCGGGCTGCCGCTCATCATGTACCTCGTGTTCGGCTCCGCCCAGTCGTACACGGACGAGCCCCTGCTCCGCGGCAACGTCGGCGCCGCCGTCATGGTCTCGATGGCCGTGTACGGCGCGGTCACCGCGACCACCGCGATCAGCGGCGGCGCCGCGCTCGAGCGCTTCCAGGGCTGGGGCCGCCAGCTCGGACTCACCCCGTGGAGCAGCGCCGGGTTCGTCGTCACCAAATCGGCGGTGGCCATGACGATCGCGCTGGTCCCCGTCCTGGTCGTCGGGCTCGCCGGCGCGGTGACGGGAGCGCAGGCCTCGCCCGCGGTCTGGGTGCTCTCCCTCGGTGCGGCCTGGGTGGGGTCGGCCGTGTTCTCCGGGTACGGGCTCAGCGCGGGAATGGCGTTCCGCTCCGAGTCCGCGCTGGGGGTGGCGGGCGGCAGCCTGGTGCTGCTGGGCTTCGCGGGCAACCTCTTCCTCCCGCTGTCGGGCGTCATGCTCGACATCGCCCGCTTCACGCCGCTGTACGGGGTCAACGCACTCGCCCGCTACCCGCTGACCGGGGGCCAAATTGCCAACGGCGTCTCCGACCCGCTGTGGCTGCCGGTGCTCAACGTGGTGGCCTGGGCACTCATACTGGGGGTCACCGCCGCACTCCTCGTGCGGCGCCGGCGGGGACGGATATGACGACGACGAGACCGGACACGACCACAACGACGGCGGCGAGCACCACGACCACCACGACGACGAGGACAGCAGTCGACGCCAGGAGGGAGCCCACCCGGATGGCCGCAGCGCAGGCGCCCTCCCGATGCGACCCGCTGGGGCGGCGTGTGCGATCGGCGCTGTCGAACCCCGGGGTGCTCTTCTCCCTGATCTGGCAGATATTCCTGGTCTACCCGGTGATGGCGGTCCTCTCCGCGGACGCCCCCGCTGGGCTGACGGTGCTCGGGTTGGTGGCGGTGGTCGCCTTCTCGGTGGCCTACGTCGTGGCCTTCGCCTCGCCCGCCGCGTCGGACGATTTCGCCCTCGACCTCCGGGATCGGCGCCCCGGGGGCCGTCCGGTCTCCCTCGGGCTCGGTCACCTCGCCGTGCTGGTCTTGTGCGCGTTCGGCACGGCCCCGGCGGCGGGCGCGAACAGCGTGGTCGCGTTCCTGCCCTTCCTGGCGTGCTTCCTCACCGCCGCCTGGCCGCTGCGCTGGAGCGTGCCCGCCTGCGCCGGGCTCGTGGCGGCGGGCGTCGGGGCCGCGCTGGTCGTCGACGAGCCGGCCCTGTTGGTCCCGGCGTTCCTCGTGGTCCCGATCGCGCTGTCCATGATCGGCACCAGGGCCGTCGTCGGGGTCAGTGAGCGCGAGGCGCGGCTGCGTCGCGCCCTGGGCGCGGCGGACGAGAGGGACCGGGTGGGGCGCGACCTCCACGACGTCCTGGGCCACACACTGACCGCGTTGACCATCCGCGCGCAGCTCGCCGACGCGCTCGTCGACACCGATCCCGAGGCCGCGCACCGCGAGCTCGCGACCATCGAGGACCTCACCCGGACCGCCCTGTCCGAGATGCGGCAGACGGTCTCCGGATTGCGCTCGGTCGACCCGGCGCAAGAGCTTGCCGGGTTCCGGGAGTCGCTGCGGTCGGCGGGGATCGAGGTCGAGATCGTGGGTGGGCCCGACGCCGTCCCGGCCCGGTATGCCGACCTCGCGGCATGGACGTTGCGCGAGGCGGGGACCAACATCGTCCGCCACTCCGGCGCCACACGCGCGACCGTCGAGCTGACGCCGGCCGCGGTGCGGGTGGTCGACGACGGGGTCGGCCCGGGCGCGGTCCCCGGCGAGGACGGCGGTTCCGTCGGGTCCGGCGGTCAGGGGCTCGCGGGTCTGCGGCGGCGGGCGCGGGACGCCGGCGCGACGTTCGCCGTCACGGCCGCCCCGGACGCCGCGGACGGCTCGACCGGGCCGGGGACGGCCGTCGAGATGCGGTGGTCGTGATGTCGGACGCGTCGTCGATACGGATCATCCTGGCCGATGACCAGGCGCTCGTCCGCGGCGGGCTCGCCGCGCTCCTGGCGCTCGAGCCGGACATCGAGGTGGTCGCCGAGGTCGGCCGGGGCGGCGAGCTCCAGAGCGTCGTCGCGGAGCACCGGCCCGACGTGTGCGTGGTGGACATCGAGATGCCCGGCGGCGACGGGATCAGCGTGACCCGGTGGATCCGCGAGTCGTACCCGCGGGTGCGGGTGCTCATCGTCACGACGTTCGGACGGCCCGGCTATGTCACCCGCGCGCTCGACCACGGTGCGGGCGGCTTCGTCGTCAAGGACACCCCGGCCCGCGAGCTCGCCGAGGCGGTGCGGCGGGTGCACGCGGGCGAGACCGTCGTCGACCCCCAGCTCGTGCATGAGTCGCTCACCAGCGGCCGCGACCCCCTGACGCCGCGGGAGAAGGACGTGCTGCGGCACGCCCTGACCGGGGCACCGGTCGCGGACATCGCCGCCGCACTACACCTGTCGCAGGGGACCGTCCGCAACCACCTGTCGTCGGCGATCGCCAAGACCCACACGGCGACCCGGGGCGAGGCGGCCCGGGAGGCGCAGCAGCGCGGGTGGTTGTGAGGGTGGGTGTCACGGCATCCGTGCCGCCGAGCCACCCGCGACCCCGCCGGTGGCGGGAAATGTCGGTCGGTTCATCGAAGGACCCCCGGCGTCGGTTCATTGCGCAGCGAGAAGGGCACGACACCGTCCCGCGCCGCTTGATCGATGGTCTCGTAGAGCGCCGGGCAGAGCGTGCCGACCTGCTTCTCGACGCTCGTGTCGCCGTCGGCCGCTTCCGCCAACCGAATCCTCGGACACGACTCGGTCGCGGCGGTCAGCCATTGCACACTCACGTGTCGCTCGCTGTACTTCTCGGCCAGCACGGTGGTACCGCACTGCTGGCACGCGATTTCCTGCATAGCCACGCCTAGGTACGGGCCGGGGTCGGTGCCGCGTCGTCGTCAGCGGCGCCGAGACGCTCGAGATTGCGCGCGACCTCCGCGTCCCAGTACTCGTTGGCCCTGGTGACGTCCACATCGAACTCGAAGCGCCGGACCATGTCCTCGGTGATGTCGGCGCGGTCGACGTAGAACTGCTCGTACCACCGGCGGAGCTGGTAGACGGGCCCGTCGTCCTCGCACAGGAGCGGATTGTCGATCCGCGATTTGGTGTTCCAGATCTTGATGTCCTGCTCGAAGGTCTCCATGGTCCCCTGGCCGAACTGTTCCGCCAGCGCCTCGGCCTCCTCGTCGGTCATCTCCGGCGTCTTGGAGACCATCACGCCGTACTGCAGCATGAACGAGTCCGGGGCCACCGGGTAATGGCAGTTGATCAGCACCACCTCGAGCCCGCCTTGCGCCATGAGCCGGTTGATCATGTACGACGGTCCGAAGTAGGAGGCCGTCGACTGCGTCACCGACTCCTCTCCGAAGTTCACGTAGCCGTCGGTGTCCGCCCGCGGCTTGAACGACATCTCCTGGGTCGCGATGTGGTCCTCGAAGACATTGCGGAAGTGCAACGGCTGATTGAGGTGCACGTAGAAGAAGTGCGCCATATCGACCACGTTGTCCACGACCTCGCGGGCCGGAGAGCCCTCGATGAGCACGGAGGCCCAGTTCCATCCGGTCCAGCGGTCTGTGCCGTAGCCGGCGATCTCGGGGATCTCCTCCGCGTCGGTGGGGGCCCCGCCCTCCGGGTCGTGCCAGACGAACAACTGGCCGTTACGCTCCATCGTCTTCCACGCCCGGGTGCGCGCCCGGAGCGGCACGCGCCGCGCGTAGGGGATCTCCTTGCACTTGCCGTCGCCGCCCCAGCGCCAGTCGTGGAACGGGCAGGCGATACGGCCGTCCTTGACGGTGCCCCGCGACAGATCGCCGCCCATGTGGCGGCAGTAGGCGTCCAACGCCTTGAGCTCGCCGTCCGACCCCTGCCAGACGACCAGCTTTCCCCCGAACGCCGAGACCTCGTGCGGCGTGCCGTCCCGGAAGTTCTCAGCCAGCCCTATGCAGTGCCAGCCCCGGGCGAATCGCTGCGGATTGCTTCCCACGTCGATCTGGCGTACCTCGTCGACGATATCCGTCTCCGTCATCACAAACCTCCCTGGTCGAAACAGTGACGTGACTCACAGTGCCTCCCGTTGCGGTGCTGCCCCGTTCGATCCCGTTCAGTGGGAAGGGTCTGCGTGCGCACTCCCGTGCCGCAGACGGTGAAGACACTGCACGAGCGGCTGGAAAGGAAAGTCGAGCGGAGATGAGAATCGGATTGTTCACCCCGGTGGTGGTCCAGCACCCCGGCTCCTCGAGCCCATGGGAGGCCACGGCGACCGTTGATGATCTTTCCCGGATCGCCGAGACCGCAGATCGGCTGGGGTATCACTACATGACCTGTAGTGAGCACGTGGCCGTCCCCACCGACGTGGTGGCCGAACGTGGCGGGACGTACTGGGACCCGCTCGCCACCTTCGGCTTCCTCGCCGCTCGGACCAACCGGATTGCGTTCGCGACCCAGGTGCTCGTGCTCGGATACCACCACCCGCTCGAGGTCGCCAAACGCTACGGAACGCTCGATGTGGTCAGCGGTGGCCGGCTGATCCTCGGCGTCGGTGTCGGCAGCCTCCGGGAGGAGTTCGACCTCCTCGGCGCTCGGTTCGACGGGCGCGGCCCCGTCGCGGACGACGCGATGCGCGCACTGCGGGCGTCGCTCGGCCAGCGGGAACCGCGCTACTCGGGAGAGCACTTCGACTTCTCGGATATCACCGTCTCCCCCGCGGCGGTGCAACGGCGCGTTCCGCTGTGGGTGGGTGGACGATCCCTGCGATCGCTGCGCCGCGCCACAGGCCTCGGTGATGGCTGGGTGCCGTTCGGTCTGGACCACGACGCGATCGCCGGCATGCTGGCGCGCGTCGACGTGCCGAACGGCTTCGAGGTGGTGCTGTCCACGGGTGCGCCCCTGGATCCGATGGCGGACCCGACGGCGTGCCACGCGGCCCTCGACAGTGTCCGCGGGATCGGCGCCACCGTCGCGACCGCGACGCTCACAGCGCGCAGTGCCGAGCACTATTGCGAGCAGGTCGAGGCGTTGGCCGAGCTCGGCCGCGATGCCGGCGTCGACCTCGGGTGAATGCCGCCTGATCGTTACCGGGCGTCGTCGAGGCCCTCTCGCTCCCCGGCCAGCAGTCGCCGCGCCGCTGGCCGCCCGTCGAGGAGGCGGCCGATGCGCCGTCGACATCTCCACCCACGGTCCGTCTTGACCATCTCCCACCGGTTGGCGGTGGCGCGGAGCACCGTGAAGCCGGGCCCGCGTTCGTCGTTCACCACCAGCAGGGACTTGGCGGTGGCGACGGCTACGTCGCCGTCGACCACCACGGAGCCCGGCTCGAGGATGTGCGCGCACCCGGCCTGCACGAACCCCTGGTGCATCCCGCCTCGCACCATCTCGATGATCTCGTCATGACCGTGCATCACGCCGGTGTCGACGTCATATACGCCGTCGTCGGTCCACACCTGCGCGACCGCGTCGGCGTCCCCGGCGTCGATGGCCGGTCCGTACGAGGTCATCAGGTCCACGATCGCTTGTCGGTCCTCGAGGTAGGACACTTTCTCGGCCAGGTTGCGGATGATCGTCGCCATGTCGTTGTCGCCCATGAGGCCAACTCACCATTTTCGACCACCAGACTGCTGCTCGTTCTCGCTGAGCGGGACCAGTCGCATCCCTGTAGTCCGATCCACGAGGGCTTTTCCCGCTCAGTAGGAACCCCACGTCCATGCCGGATGTGCGGTGTGACGCTGGTCTCACTGACGCAGATGGAGAGGCGGGCCGGACAATGCCCAACGCAGTACTCGAGCACATCAATGCTCACGCGGACGAGTTGTTCGCGGAGGGCGCCGAGGCCGAGAAGATCGGAAAGCTCACGGACAGGACCGTCGAGATCCTCCTGGAGGGGGGTGTGATGCGAATGCTCCAGCCGGCCGAGTACGGCGGCCTGGAGTACCGGCCGCGGCAGTTCGCGGAGACGGTGATGCGGCTGGCGTCGCTGGATCCGGCTGCGGGGTGGGTGTTGGGTGTGTGCGGCGTGCACCCGTGGCAACTGGCCTACAACGACAAGCGGGTGCGCGACGAGGTGTGGGGCGAGGACAGCAGTATCTGGATGGCCTCCCCGTACATGCCCGGCGGCCTGCTGACCCCGCTCGGGGAGGGCACGTACCGGTTCAGCGGTACATGGCAGTTCTCCTCGGGGACCGATCACTGCCGCTGGGCTTTCCTCGGCGCCATGCTCGCGAATCCGGACGGGTCGATGGCCCAGCCGCCGCAGATGGTGCACGTAATCGTGCCGCGGGAGGATTACGAGATCATCGAGGACTCCTGGGATGTCGTGGGCCTGCGGGGCACCGGTAGCAAGGACCTCGTGATCGAGGGCGCGGTGGTTCCCGACTACCGCACGATGACCTGGGAAGACGTCTCCGAGGGAACCGGACAGGATCGTTCGGGCCGCACCGAGACGCTCTACCGCGTGCCGTGGTCGGCGATGTTCCCGATGGGCATCACCGCGGCCACCATCGGCATCTGCGAGGGCCTGCTGCGGCTGGCGCAGGACTACCAGGCCGAGCGGATCGATGCCAACGGCGTGGTCGTCAAGGACGACCCGTACACCATGTACGAGTTCGGTGAGTTGATGGCGGATCTGCGCGCGGCACGCGCCGAGCTCCTGGCCAACGCGGACTTCTTCTGGGATGTCACCGAGAGCGGCCGTAAGGCGACCTTCGCGGAGCGGGCGCAGGGCCGTGCGACGCAGGTGCGGGCCGCGTGGCGCGCCGTGGAGGCCGCCAACGCGATCTACGCGCGCTGCGGCGGCAACGCCCTGCGCATGGACAAGCCGATGCAGCGGTTCTGGCGGGATGCGCAGGCCGGTGTCCACCACGCGATCCACTCGCCCAACACCGTCTTCCACGCGGCAACGCTCAGCTCACTCGGCGCCGAACCGGACGGGCCGCTCCGCAAACTCATCTGACCCGTTCGTCGAATCCCTGAAAGGACACCGCAATGACCAACAGTTCGAACCCACGCGAGATCAAGGCGCTGGGCTACATCGAGGCGCAGACCACCGACATGGAGCGCTGGCGCAAACTGGCGATCGACGTCCTCGGCTTCGCGGAGGGTGCCGGCCCCGAGGAGGACGCGCTCTACCTGCGGGTGGATGAGCGGGCAGCACGGATCATCGTGCGCCCGGGAGAGACGGACCAGGTCACCGTCGTCGGCTGGGAGGTCCGCGATCGCGAGGCGCTGGCCAGGGTCCGAGCTGCGGTCGAGGCGGCAGGAACGACTGTCGAGGACCTCACCGCGGAGCAGGCCGATGCGCGCCGCGTGGAATCCGCGATCACCTTCCTCGATCCGGCGGGCATCCGCATCGAGGTGTTCCACAGTGCCGTCCTGGACCACAGCCCCGTCGTCACCCCGCACGGAGCCCGGTTCGTCACCGGCACGCAGGGCCTGGGCCACGTCGTCATTCCGGTCCCGGACCAGGACGAGGCCTACGACTTCTACGTCAAGACCCTGGGGTTCCTCCCGCGTGGGGCGTTTCGTCTGGACGCGCCGCCGGAGGCCGGGCCTATGCGTATCCGGTTCTTCGGCGTCAACGAACGCCATCACAGTCTGGCCATGATGCCGTCGCCGAAACAGGGGCCGGGCCTCATCCACGTGATGGTCGAGGTCGATTCGCTCGACGACGTCGGTCGCGCCCAGGACCGCGTGGTGGCCGAGGGGATCTCGCTCTCCTCGACGCTCGGGCGCCACACCAACGACAAGATGCTCTCCTTCTACGTCCGCGCACCGGGCGGCTGGGACATCGAGTTCGGGTGCGACGGGATGCTCGTGGACGAGGCCCACTACACGGCCGAAGAGATCACCGCGGACAGCTACTGGGGCCACGACTGGTCCGGGTCCGAGCCGCTGGCGGTCATCGAATGACCGGGACGCGAGGGGACTCGACCACGACCGACCTTTCAACGTACGGTCCCTGGGCCGTTATCGCCGGTGGATCGGAGGCCGTCGGTGCAGAGTTCGCGCACCAGCTCGCCCGCGCGGGCCTGAATCTCGTACTGATCGCCCGGAACGAGGAGGCACTGGAGGCGACCGCCGAGGCGGTGCGAGCCCACGGTACCGAGGTCCGCACCCTCGTCCAGGACCTGCTCGCCGAGGACGCGGTGGCGAACATCGCAGCACGCACCGCGGACCTCGAGGTGGGGCTCCTCGTCGTCAACGCCGGCGCCAACACCTACGGGCACGAGTTCGTCACCGGGGACCTGGACGCGTTCCGCCGGGTGATGACGCTCAACATCGATCGCAAACTCGAGCTCACCCAGCTGTTCGGTGCCCCGATGGCCGAGCGCGGCCACGGTGGGATCATCCTGCTCAGCTCGGTCACCGGCTTCGCCGGTTCCGCGCACATGAGCGTCTACTCGGCGTCGAAGGCCTTCAGCCGTGTCTTCGCAGAGGGGCTGTGGCTGGAGATGCGCGAGCGTGGCGTGGACGTCCTCGGGCTGGTCGCCGGCGTCACGCGGACCCCGGCGATGGAACGCGCCGGCCTGAACTTCGACACCCCGGGCCTGCGGGTCTCCGAGCCCGCGGAAGTCGCCCGAGAGGGCCTCGAGAACCTTGCCAACGGCCCGGTCTGGGTCGCCGGCGACAATTTCGACCGGGTGAAGAAGCTCTCTGGCTTCCCGCGCGGAGAGCAGGTCGTGGACGAAGCCGGCGCCGTCGTGGCCATGATGGGGCTGTGAGTATGAGTACACCCATCGAGCAGCTTCTCGCGATCGAGGAGATCAAGAGGGTCTTTGCCGGTCGCCTCCGCTGCATGGACACCAAGGACTGGGATCGGTACGCGACCTTCCACACCGAGGACGTCGTCAGCGACTCCTGGAACAGTCCCGGCGCCGCGCAACCCGCTGGGGGCCCCGCTGGCACCGCCGCTCCAGGGCGCCGCGCCGGTGCGCCCGTCGTCGGGCCGGCCGCCTTGACAGAGGCCATCCGCAGCACCCTCGACGGACGGATCCCGGTCACCAGCGTGCATCACGGGCACACACCCGAGATCGAGCTGACGTCCGAGGCCACCGCCCGCGGCGTGTGGGCGATGGAGGACCGCCTGTGGTTCACCCGGGGTGAGATCACCGAATGGCTCCACGGTTACGGCCACTACCACGAGGAGTACCGGAAGGCCGGCGGCCGCTGGCTCATCAGTTACCGACGGCTCGAGCGACTCCGCGTCGACGCGTCACCGGGCTTCTACGATCGTTGAGGCCACCTGAGGTCTCACCGGTCCCGACAATTCCAGCGTAGGGGCACGGGCGCGCCCCTACGCTGGTGAGCGGATGTGCGCGGGGGCGGGGGAGAACGGAGACCTGTCATGAACAGCATCGGCCCCGGAGAGGGCTCGTCGATGCTTGACCGCTTCGGCCTGATACTCGACGCCATCGAGGAGGCCGAGTACCTCACATTGACCGGGGTCATGGAACGAACGGGCCTGGCGCGGTCGACGACGCACCGCCTGCTCATCCAGATGGAACGCCGGCGCTGGCTGTTTCGCGTCGGAACCAACTACGAACTGGGCCCGAGGCTCTTCAACCTGGGCACGACCGGTGTCCGCAATCACTGGTTTCATCGCTCCGCACGGCCGGCGCTGCAGCGACTGCACCTGCGTACCGGGCAGTTGGTGCATCTGGCATTTCTCAGCGGGACCGACGTCGTAT
Source organism: Candidatus Dietzia intestinipullorum (assembly GCA_019119635.1). Classification (GTDB taxonomy): domain Bacteria; phylum Actinomycetota; class Actinomycetes; order Mycobacteriales; family Mycobacteriaceae; genus Dietzia; species Dietzia intestinipullorum. The sequence continues at coordinate 34,226 of DWWP01000021.1, read as the reverse complement.
TCTGGGACAAGTTGGGTTCCGGCCGGCACGACGCGGCCGGAGTGGGACAGATCGGCGGCAGCGTTCCAGCGCATGCAGCCGCAGTCGGCAAGGCGTTGCTCGCCTCGCAGCCGTCGGGCATCGCGAGCACCGCCAGGCCGTTCCCGGCGCTCACCGAGAAGACCCTCAGTTCCCGCGCCGCGCTCCAGAAGGAGCTGGAGTCTGTGCAGCGCAAGGGCTACGCGATGGATGCCGGCGAATTCCAGTCGGGCATCGGCTGTATCGCCACCACGGTGCACGCCGGGGTGGACGACCCCTCGAGTGCGTACCGCACTACTGCCGCGATCTCCCTCTGTGTGCCGCTCGACCGACTGGACTCCCGCCTCGTTGATCCTCTGATGGTGGCGAAGACGCAGATCATGCAGCAGTTGCGGGTCAATCCCATGGTCGACCCGCCTGCCTCGTGCTGAAACCCCGCGGCGGGCGGGCCGATCAGAACCAGTCGTCCGTGGTGTAGGCGGACATGGCGGTCAGGAGCTCTCGCTCCGGCGTCACGGTCGCCGGCTCGGTCCGGGCGAGTCCGCCGTAGCCACCGTTGTAGTAGAGCAGCGGGCGGGCGTCGCACTCGGTGGGGCCGGCTTCTCTGACGTCCGCGAGTACGACGATGTGATCCCCGCCCTCCACCACGCGTGCCACGGAACAGTCGAACCATGCGAGGGGGTCCCGGAGCGCGGGGAGCCCGGACCCCGTCCGGGTCAGGGGCACGCGAGCGAACTTGTCGGCTGCACGGCTGCCCACGGTGGCGGAGATCTCGTGCGCGTCCTCACCGAGCACGCTCACGGTGAACTCTTCGCGTTCGAGCAGCACGGGGAGCGTGTTGGACGTGCGCATCACGGAGATCAGGATCATGGGCGGATCCAGAGACAGGGCGGAGAACGACTGACAGGCGAAGCCGACGACGTCTCCAGCCGTGTTCTCGGTGGCCACGACGGTCACCCCTGTGCAGAAGCGTCCGAGAAGCCCCCGCAGAGCGACGGCGTCGCCAGCATCGATCGTGGTGTCCATGGCGCCTGTCTACTCGCGCTCGACACCCGGACCCGATACCTCCCGCTGGCCGGGAAAACCCCGGTCGCGGCCAGGCCCGGCTGAGAACGTGCAGCTCATGGATAACACTCCCGCGACATCGCCCCACGAGCCCGAGCTCAAGGAACTGCCGACAGAAAACGGAACGCTCCGCTACCGCGAATCCGGTGAGGGGCCACCGCTCGTGCTTCTCCACGGGTCGGGCCCGGGAGTCACCGGGTGGCGCAACTTCGCGGGGATCATGCCGGCCTTTGCTGAGCACTTCCGCACGTTCGTCCTGGAATTCCCGGGATTCGGTGTCAGTGACGACGTCGACACCCCGCATCCGATGGTCGCCGCGCAGACCGCGACCCGTGACTTCATGGACGGAATGGGTCTGGAGAAGGTCCACCTGCTCGGAAACTCGATGGGCGGGTTCATCGCCACCGCCTTCGCCGCCGTCTTCCCCGAGCGGGTGGACAAACTCGTGACGATCGGTGGTGCGGGCGCATCCCTGTTCGCGCCGACACCCAGCGAGGGGATCGTCCGCTTGAGCGAGTTCGTCGAGGACCCCACCCGGGACAGGCTCGTCGACTGGTTGAATTCGATGGTCTATGACCGGGCATTGGTCACAGACGAGATGATCGAGGAACGGTGGGCCCAGGCGATCGCTCCGGGGACGCTGGCCAGCTCTCGCGCGATGTACGGCCGAGCGGCTCTCGAGCGGATGGCCGCCGAGGCCGGCGATCCGGAGACCGTGCCCGCCTGGATGTCTCTGCGTGCAGTGCAGGCCCCCACGCTCGTCACCTGGGGCCGAGACGATCGGGTGAGCCCGGTCGACATGTCGTTGATCCCGATGCGGCTGCTCCCCAGAGGCGAGATCCACATCTTCCCCGACTGCGGGCACTGGGTGATGATCGAGCAGCGGGAAGCGTTTGAGTCTGCTGTCATCGCGTTCCTCAACCGACCCTGACAGTCCGGCCGACCTTCTGCTCCACTGCGCAGCGCGGTTCCCACTATTCCCGGTGAGCGGGAGCGCCAGGCGGTTCGCTGTTCGGCCGTGTCACTATGATGTGAATCACCACACACGAGGAGGCGTCCGAAGTGGCAGTGCACACTCAATCGTCGGACTCAACGTCGCGATCAAGGACGCCGAGTCCGTTCGATCCGACGACGCTGGGGCCGGCCCGGTTGCCCAACCGGATCATCAAGGCGGCGACGTCAGAGGGGCGTTCGCCCGAGGGACTGGTCACCCGCGAACTCATCGACTTCCACCTGGACTTCGTGCGCGGCGGGGTCGGGATGACCACGATCGCCTACTGCTGTGTCAGCACGGAAGGTAAATCGGCACCGGGCCAGATCGTCATGGACCGCCGCGCGGTGGCCGGCCTGCGTGAGCTCGCTGACGCCGTCCATGCCGAGGGGGCCGTGGTGTGCGCCCAGTTGGGTCATGCCGGGCCTGTCGCGACCAAGCAGATCACCGGCGCCACTCCCGTGGCGCCGAGCCGGATGGTCAACCCCACGTCGTTCCAGTACTGCCGTGCGATCACTCGAGGTGAGGTCGCCCGAGTGGTGGAACAGTTCGCCGACGCCGCACAGGTAGCGGTGGAGGCCGGTATCGACGCCGTCGAACTTCACTTCGGGCACAACTACCTGCCCAGTTCCTTCCTCAGCCCGTTGTTCAATCGTCGCCGCGACGGGTATGGCGGAAGTATCGACAACCGATCCCGCTTCGTCCGGGAGATTGCTGCAGCGGTTCGCCAGCGCGTGGGCGGTGCGATCGCGGTGACGGCGAAGGTCAGCATGGCCGACGGTGTGCCCGGTGGCATCGGCCTCAAGGAATCACTTCGTACCGTCCAGCTCCTCGATGCCGATGCCAACCTCGACGCCATCGTCTTGACCGAGGGGTCCTCGGTCGTGCGCCAGATGTATCTGTTCCGTGGCGAGGTACCGGTGGAGGACTTCGCCGCGTTGATGCCGCAGCCGCTCCGGACGGGCGTGCGCTTGTTCGGCAGAAAAGTACTCGGCGAATTCGAGTACGAGAGCATGTACATGCTGGAGGCTGCCCGTCAGTTCGTCCCCGTGGTGCGCCACAGCAAACTGGTGCTCCTGGGCGGGATAACGGAATACGACCACATGGCCGCCGGAATGAACGAGGGCTTCGACTTCGTGGCGATCGGCCGGGCGTTGTTGCGCGAGCCCGGGCTCATCCGCGCCGTGCACGCCGACCACTCGAAGAAGTCACTCTGCACTCACTGCAATCGTTGCATGTACACGGTGTACGGCCGCACGCATTGTGTACTCGACCCCGAGTCCGCGTACAGCGCGGCGGGCGAGGCGCCGACGATCGACCTGTCGATGCCATCCGCTCCACTGCCCGCCGGGTCGTCGCTTCTCGATGCGCGGTCATGAAGGAGCGTCGAGCACATGACAGTTGAGAACAAGGTGGCGCTGGTCACGGGAGCGGGGCAGGGCGTCGGTCAGGGCATCGCTTGTGCTCTCGCGGAGCGGGGTGCACGCCTGATTCTCGTGGGGCGGTCCCACGAGAAGGTCGCCCGGACCGCCGAACAGATCCGTGAACGCGGGCACGAGGCGATCGCTCTCGCGTGCGACGTCACTGATCCGCACGCCCTGGATGCTCTCGTGGCTGACGCGGTAGCAGCTTTCGGATCGCCGTCAATTCTTGTCAACAACGCCCAGACCGTTATCGACGGCCCACTGTTGTCCACGACAGACGACGATTACGGGCAAGTGATGGATTCGGGGCCGCTTGCGGCCCTGCGGCTGATGCGTCTGTGCCATCCGTACCTGTCCGGCGGCGGCGCGATCGTCAACATCGGCTCCGCTGCCGGGGTCCGCTGGGATTCGTCCGGGTATGGGTTGTATGCCGCCGCCAAGGAAGCCATCCGGGCACTGACCCGGGCGGCCGCGTGCGAATGGGCGGGCGACGAAATCCGGGTAAACGCCATCATCCCTTTATCGCTCTCGCCGAGCATGGCCGACTGGGTCGAGGATCGGCCGGACGAAGCGGAGGCATTCCTCAGCACCGTTCCACTGCGCCGGTTGGGCGACCCCGAGAAGGACATCGGCGCTGCCGTGGCATTTCTGTGCAGCGATGACGCCCGGTACATCACGGGGCATTCGATGCCGGTGGACGGCGGTCAGGTGTTGCTCCAGTGACCCCGTCCCGCGATGCCCGTGGGACCGGCCAGAAGAGCAGCCCGTTCTCTGAGTCACCAATCGGAGAGCTCCCCGCGCGGAGCCCCGCGCCAAAACGGAAGGACTATCCCCTGTGAGATCGCATGAAACGCAGAATCCCGACGCCTCGTTCGACCTGATCGTCGTCGGTTCCGGCACCGGGCTCGCCGCGGCATTGGTGGCGCACGAGCTGGGCCTGAAGGTGCTCGTGGTGGAGAAGACCGAGTTCGTCGGTGGTTCGATGGCGCTGTCCGGTGGAGCGTTCTGGGTGCCGGGCAACTCGGTGATCCGTGAAGACGGCGGAACTGACTCCATCGATCGGGCCGCGGAGTACCTCGATGAGATCGTCGGCGACACGGCAGACCCCGAACGCCGGAGGTGCTTCCTGCACTACGGGCCGGCTACGGTGGACTTCCTGCGGAAGGTCACGCGACTGACGTTCATGTGGTCGGAGGGGTACTCCGATTACCATTCCGAGCGACGCGGTGGTTCGGCGATCGGCAGGACATGTGAGTCGCGACCGTTCGACGCCTCGGTACTGGGCGACCATCGCGATGAGCTGCGCCAGGGGAATATGGCCGCGCCCGTACCGATGCCGATCACCGGAGTCGACTATCGGCTGATCAATCTGATGGCCACGGTGCCCCACCGGGGCCTGCCGCGGGCCGTCCGCCGGCTCGCGCAGGGGATGGGCGGAAAGCTCCTCGGCCGTGAGTACCTGGCGGGCGGGCAGGCTCTCGCGGCCGGACTCTACGACGCGGTGTTGCGTGCCGGGATCCCGGTGTGGCGCAACACCGCGCTTCGTGCACTGGTCACCGAGGACGGTGCCACCGGCCGAAGGATCAGTGGCGCAGAGGTGGTGCGCGACGGAGAACCCCTCACGATCGAGGCGGACAAGGGCGTGCTGCTATCGGCCGGAGGCTTTGACCATGACATGGCCCGCCGTCGCGCGCACCAACTGAGCTCCTTGGACGAGTGGTCGCTGGGCTCCCCGGGTAACACCGGGGACTCACTCGGTGCAGCGGTCGACATCGGGGCCGGCACGGACCTGCTCGACCAGGCGTGGTGGTTCCCGGCCGTCGCGCCGCTGCCGGGCGCAGCGCCGAAGGTGATGCTCGCCGAGCGCTCATTGCCCGGGTCGTTCATGGTCGATTCCTCGGGCAGCCGATTCATCAACGAAGCCACTGATTACATGACCTTCGGCCAACAGGTCGTCGAGCGTGAGCGTTCGGGTGATCCGGTGGGGCAGATGTGGATCATCTTTGATCAGCGGTACCGCGACAGTTACGTCTTCGCCGGCGAGCTGTTCCCACGCATGGCGATACCCGAGGCCTGGTACGAGGCGGGAATCGCCTACCAGGCTCCGACGATCGCACAGCTGGCCGAGCTGACCGGTCTGCAGGAGCTGACAGCCACTACGTCGCGATTCAATCTGCTGGCGTCAGCCGGCATCGACGATGACTTCCATCGGGGTGCCGGCTCCTACGACAGGTACTACGGCGATCCGTCTCACGGCCCCAACCCGACCCTGCGACCGCTGGACCACGGTCCGTTCCACGCCGTGAAAGTGGTCCTGTCGGATCTGGGCACGTGCGGAGGCCTCACCACAGACGGGATGGGTCGGGTGCTCGACGAGGACGGCGGCGTCATAGACAAGCTCTATGCGACCGGGAACAATGCTGCGAACGCGTTCGGTGACCGCTATCCCGGCGCCGGTGCGACGATCGGCCAGGGGCTGGTGTTCGGCTATATCGCCGCTCATCATGCCGCCGCACGGATCTAGCTCCGGCAGTGGATCGCCGGGCCTAAGGCATCCGTGCCGCGGAACCCATCCCCACATCGAGCACCGAGCCTGTGACGTAGCTACCTGAGTCGCCGACCAGGTGGTCGACCGCGTCCGCGATCGCCTCGGGAGGACTCCACGGAATCCGCATCGGGCTCATCGAGGCATAGCGTGGCTCCACCTCCTGCCGCGTCGGGGACTCCAGGTCGGGCGCGAACAGGGAGTACAACGCGGGATTGTGCAGCATTGGGGTGTCGACATTGGTCGGACACACGACATTCGCCGTCACTCCGCGCTCCGCGTACTCGAGAGCGACCGATTTGATCAGACCGATAACCCCCCATTTGGACGCGGAGTAATGCGCGAGGTGCGGAGTTCCCTGGCGACCACTCATCGAGGAGATCGCCACGATTCGGCCCGAGCGCTGTGCGGCCATGCCCGGGAGCACTGCGCGGACGCAGTGGAATGTCCCGGTGAGGTTGGTGGCGATCATGTCAGCCCACTGGCTGTCGGTCAGCTCGGCTGTGGGCGCGTACCCGACGATCCCGGCGCATGTGACCAGGATGCCAACGGCGCTGGATGTGTCGGTGATGTGGTCGACCAACCAGTTCACCGCCTCCGGGTCACGCACGTCGAGCTCGGTGGTGTGGCATTCTCCGCCGACAGACCGGGCGAGCCGGGCGGTCTCCTCGAGGTCGTTTGCGCCGGCAAGCGGGTACGGAGCGGTGCCCGACGGGGCGCACAGGTCGGTGGCCCACACGGTCGCGCCTCGGAGGGCCAGCGAGAGTACGACAGCCCGTCCCTGCCCACGGGCGGCCCCGGTCACCAGGGCGATTGTGCCCCGCAGGTCGTGTTCTTCCCGCATCGCTATCGTCCCTCCTGCTCAGCGGACTCGTCCTCGACGAGTTTCCGTACCTCTCCTTTGGCGATTTTCCCGCCCGGGGCCGTGGGCAGTGCGTCCACGATCACCAGTCGTTCCGGTAGGTACTCCCGGGTCGCGCCGCGCGAGCGCAGCCAGTCGGTCAGATCACGGAGCGTCATGTTCTCGGCCCCGGCTCGCACGGAGACCACGACGCACAGACGCTCCCCGAAGATCGGGTCGGGGACTCCGACTGCGGCCACCATCGTGACCGACGGGTGCTCCCGTATGTGATCCTCGACCTCCACCGCCGAGATGTTCTTGCCGCCACGGATGATGAGATCTGCGAGCCTGCCCACGACGCGGAGCCGGTCGGATTCGTCCACCTCCACCACATCGCCCAAGAGGATCCACCCGTCGTCGGTGTACAACTCGGCGTTGGCAGCGTCGTTGTTCCAGTAGCCCTTGGACATGAGCGGGCCGCGCACTGCAGGCTGGCCGCGACGAAGGCCCGGTCCGGCGACTTCTCTACCACCGTCGAACACCCGCACGTGCATCTCAGGGAGGAGGAACCCGCCGGTGGCCAGCCGGGTCTCGTCGTCGTCGTGGAGAGACGTGGCGCTTGCCGCGCCGGTCTCGTTGGAGCCGTAGAACTGGAGCGATCTGGCGCCGGTGACCTCTTCGAACCGTTTGGCTTCCGAGTAGGGGACGGCCTCACCGCCGGTGAACATAACCCGCAGGGTGGTGAGCTCGGCCAACTGCGGCTGCTCGGAGTGCAGCATCATCCGGAACTGCGTACTCACGCACGCGAGCACTGTCGCGTGGTGGTCCCGCATCATAGCGATGGCCATCGAGGCTGTGAAGCGTTCCATCACGAGCGCTGGGCGTCCCAGCAGCGCGGGGAGGAAATGCGAGGTCCAGAGTCCGAAGCCGAACGGCGCAGGGACGAAGGCCGCGACGGTCTCGACAGTGCTCAGCTCGCCGTTTCGACACGCCAGGGCCGCGAATGCAACCCATCTCCGCTGAGTCTGCGTGACCAGTTTAGGGCGGCCGGTGGTGCCCGAGGTGCTGTTGAGCATGGATATCTCGTCCACGGAGAATGCGCGTTCCGTGTCCACCGAGACGGCGGACACGGGGGATCCGTTGCTCGTGACCTCGGTCCCCTCCACCAGGACGACCTTCTCGACCGGGACGTCGCGCTCGGCCAGGTCCGACAGTAGGTCGTCGACCTCGGTCCCGCGTACCTGCGAAGCCGTGACGAGAACCCGCGCGCCGGCCGTGGACATGACGTGAGCGACTTCGGTGGGCCCGGATCGCGAACCCAGCGCGGCTACTCTTACCCCGGCCCGGTAGGCGCCGACCAGTGCCACGTGGAATTCAGCCGTGTCGGGCAAGTATAGCGCCGCGGCCGGAGGCGCAGCTGATCCGTCGGCGGGGACGAGTGCCGCGTAGACGCGATCGGCGGCGCGGTCGTACTCCGACCAGGTGGTGGCTCCCTCGGGGTCGATGTACGCGGGCTCGTCGCCGCGCGTGCCCGCCCAGTGGCGGACCATCTCGCTGACCGACACGTCGGCGAACTCGTCGGGCAAGCGGGCGACCCCGTCGGGCTCTTTGCAGGCAGAGGCGGGGTCGGGGGCGTTCACAGCGCGTCCTCCAGAATGCCCATCGCCGAGCGGTAGGCGGACTCGAGGTTCGTTGCGTCGGGATGGGGCCCGCTCAGACCGCCACGGATCATCACGTACCCGCGGTCGACGATACGGGCCACCCGGTGTAGAGCGGGCTCGGCCACGACGACGGTGACGCCGGAATCGGCCAGACCCCGAACATGGTCGAGCAACTCGCCACCGAGCTTGGGCGACAGGCCCGTCGTCATCTCGTCGAGAAGAAGTACGCTCGGCTCCACCAGCAATGCTCGTCCCAGGACCAGCATCTGTTGCTCGCCTCCGGACAGGACGCCTGCCAGGCTCCGTTCGCGGGTCCGGAGGATCGGGAACCGATCGAACGCCGAGCCGAGCACGTCGTTGCGGCGGCCGAGGAGGCGGGCGCCGATCTCGAGGTTCTCCCGCACGGTCAGACGGGGGAAGAGCTGACGCCCTTGCGGGATATAGGCGAGCCCGGCCCGTAGTCGCTTCTCCGCTCGGATCACGCTGAGGTCGTCGCCGTCCATGTCCACAGAACCGGTTGAGGGCACCGTGCCGGACATTGCTGAAAGAAGACTGGACTTTCCGGCACCGTTCGGGCCGACGACTGCCGTCACGCGGCCGCTCGGAGCAGTGAGTGATGCGTCGCGTACGGCCATCGCATTGCCGTAGCGGACGGAGATCTTCGAGGCGGCGATCATCGGTTTTCCTCCGTGGACAGCGGGGTGCCGAAATAGACGGCCTGCATCTCTGCACTGCGCATGCACTCAGACGGGTCGCCGGAGAAGGCGATCCGGCCGTCGGCGAGGAGTACCACGGTGTCGGCGAGGTCTGCGATGAGGTCGACGTTGTGATCGACCAGCACGACCGACCGTCCCGAATCGCGGGCCTGCCCGATCGCACGCGAGACCGCCGCGATGCCGTTCCGGTCGGACCCGGCGAACGGCTCGTCGAGCAAGAGCACTCGCGGCTGCGAGGCCATGGCGCGGGCGATCTCCACGAGTCGCTGTGCGCCCAACCCGAGGTCGCCCGTTGACACGTCTTCGGTGGTGACCCCGTACTCGGCGGCGAGTTCGGCAGCGCGGGTCAGTGCGCCGTGCGGCGTGCCGGCCAGTCCGCGGAACATCGCCCGCACTGACCCGGCGTAGGAGCCGAGTCGGCGACCGACCAGACCGGGAACGATGTTTTCCACCGGACTGAGTTCGAGCGCCAGCTGTGGGTGCTGGAAGGTCCGCGCCAGACCTGCCCGCGCGCGGACGGTCGGGCCGGGTCCGACTGCTCGTCCCCCCACCCGGATGGCTCCAGCGCTCGCGACCTGCGTACCGACGATGCAATCCAACAGCGTCGTCTTGCCCGCTCCGTTGGGGCCCACCAACCCCAGCACGGTGCCCGCGGGCACCGCGAAGCTCACCTCATCGACTGCGGTCACCCCGCCGTAGTGCTTGGTGATACCGGAGACCGAGAGGAGAGGGGCGTCGTTCGGACTCGCACTGTCGCACGTGGGTGTGGTCGTCATCGTCATCACTTCTTCCCGCGCAGGTAGGCGAGCGCATTCCGTATCCATCCGATGACGCCTCCCGGCGCCATGAGCAGTATCACCAGGACGACCACGGCCAGGAGTAGTTCGCCAGAGCCCTGATAGCCGGGCATATTGAGGGTGACCGCCACGACGATGAGCGCGCCCAGGGGTGCGCCCCACGCCGATCGGCGGCCGCCGATAATCGGCATGAAGATGGCCAGGAACACCAGATCCAACCCGAAGGTCTCGGGCGTGACCGCCTGAACCGACGCCGTGAACACCGCGCCTCCGAGCGCGGCGATCGCCGCCCCCACGGCGAGAGCGACGACACGGAGATGGGTCGGGGAGATGCCCGTGGATAGAATGCCCGCCGTGCTTTCGCGGGCGGCGGACAGGGCGAGCCCCCACGAGGAACGGCGCAGGCGGTCGATGAACACTGCGACCACGCAGACGAGAGCGATCGCTGCAACGACTTGTGCGTATCGAGGCGGCTCCCATCCGAAGAAGGAGGGGACCGGGATCGCGGATATCCCCGATGCCCCGCCCGTGACCGCGGTGGCATCGCCCAGCCAGTGTTCAAAGGCGAGTGCGAACAGAAGTGTCACCGCGGCCAGATAGAAGCCCGAGAGTTTCCTGGTCGCCAAGGCGATGATGATCGCGACGAGCGCCGCGAGCGCCGCACCGACGAGCCAGCCCCACCACGGGGACAGCCCTTGCTCGACCGATAGGTACGCCACCGCGTACGCGCCGATCGCCGCATAGGCGCTGTAGGCCATCGACAGCGAGCCGGCGAGGACAAATGGAAGGTACATGCCCAGGGCGATCAGAGCGTAGGTGGCGGTGAGGAACACCAGGTCTTGTCGGTAGAGACTGGGGCCCATCCACAGGAGTACGGCGGTCAGCACGAGCAGGCTGAGCGTGGCTTCTCCGAGGATCGTGCGTAGGGACGACGGTGTCACTGCGCGTGCCGCCGGAGCTCTCGGCGGGGTGTCGAGGTCGGGGGCACTCATCAGACACGCACCTTTCGCTGGAACAGTCCCTCTGGGCGGAAGGCGAAGAAGACGAGAGCGATGAGGAAGATGGCGATTGAACTCCCGGTCGCCCCGAAATAGAACCCGCCGAACACCTGGACGCACCCCAGGAGCACACCTCCGATGAGCGGGGCCCACGGCTTCCCTGTTCCGCCGATGACCAGGGCGAGGAAACCGGTGAGTGTCCAGGACAGTCCGCTGGTGAACTGCACCCCGGACTTGGCTGCAAATACGATTCCCGCGGCAGCGGCGATCGCACCGGAGACCCCGAACGCCCATAGGCGGACTCGGTGGACTCCCACGCCGATCGTCTGGGCTGCGTCGTGGTTGTCGCCGACGGCGCGCAGCAGCTGACCGGTGGTCGTCATCCGTAGCCACAGGATCGTGGCCGTGAATACAGCCGCCGTGGCCAGCATGATCGTGACCGTCGAGCCCTGCACCGAGACAGCACCGAGGTGGAAGTCCGCAATCGGCAGAATCGTGGGCACCGAGAGCGGTGTCCTGCCGAAGACCGCGCCGGCCAGCTGTTGAATGGCGAACAGGGTGGCTGTGACAGCCACGAGCGCGGGCAGCTCGGCTCCGCCGGACCGCCGTTGGACGGGCCTGACGACGGTCACCTCCGTGAGTATGGCGACGGCGATACCGACCACGACTCCCAAACCGGCGCCGAGTACGACGGGAACTCCCCAGGATGTGGCTGCGAAACCGGCAAGCATCGCTGCGGCCATGGCATAGGGTCCGGCCGCGAAGTTGAAGAAGTCAGCCCCGACGACCACCAGGTAGATGGACAGGGCGACCAGAGCGAAGAAGCAGCCGATCTCGGCCGCCGCGAGCCAGAGTTGAGGATCGGTCATGGCCGAGTCTCCTCGGGTGCGCACTCGGGCTGATATCCGGGCCACGGTCCGGCCGGAGCGTTATCGGGCCCGAACTCGATGAGCACCAGACCACACGCGAAATCCGGGGCGATGTGCTTGTCGGGCGCGAACGACAGCGACAATTGTTCCTGGCCGAAACTCGCGGGAACGCCCTGTACCCGTTGCATGGCGTCGTTGAGTAGCTGTGGGTCGGTATGTGTCCCGGCGAGCTCGATGGCCCGCTTGATGAGCATCACCGAGTCGTATGCCTGAGCGTCGTAAGCGGTGAGCGAATAGTCGGGCCCCTTGACCGTGCGGAGCCACTGTTCAAGTTCGTTGGTTCGTGGATTGTCGGTACTCAGGCTGCCCATGTACACGAGTCCGTCAAGCGATCCGTCGTCGGCGAGCTCCCATGCCTCCGGCTGGTTTCCGATGGAGGCGAGCGAATAGCGTTGCAGATCGGGAGCCAATCGGTGCAGCGTGTTCTGCGCCAACAGTTCAAAGCTTCCGCCGACGCTGGCGACAAGAACAACGTCGGGCTCAGCGGCGAGCATACGACTCACCCCGGCCGTGAGATCGGCGGCGTCGACCGCTGCGGTCTGCGTGCCGACGATGTCTATGCACTCCTCCAGCTTCGGTTCGAGCGTGGAGAGGATGCCGGAGATCGCCGGGCTGGCGTCGGCGACGATCCCGAGCCGCTGTTTCCCGGTCGCGGCGAACGCACCGCAGTAGACGTCTGCGTACTGGGCCAACGGGTTGGGCACCATGTACGCGTACTCGTTACCGGGCGGTCCGGCGACCGCGTCTGTGAGCGCAGTCGGGGCGATGGTGACGATCTCGGACGACTCCGACACCTGTTTGGCCTGCAGAGCCGCTCCGCTGCCCGTCGACAGGATCACCGCTGATGCTCCCTGGTCCATGAGCTTTCGGATGATGGATGGCGTGTTGGTGGGGCTGCTCTCGTCGTTCTCTACGGCGAGACGCACCTCGCGACCATTGATGCCGCCCTCCGCGTTGATCCGATCGATGGTGGCGCGGACCGTCGTGCCGGCGATCGTCGAGTACGACGCCCCCGGCCCGGTCGAGTCCTCGTCCATCCCGATCACGATGTGGTCGTCGACAGGGCCGGTCACCGACGCGCAGCCTCCAGCCACCATCACCGGGAGGAGAGCTGCAGCGGCGAGAGCTCTCAGTCGTGATCTCTGCATGGCGCCTCCACTAGGCAAGCGATTGCTTGGCATCCGGTGAGCAATTGCTAGGTAGTGTGATGCACGACATAGCCGTTGTCAACGAAATCGATCTAGAACGTCAGTCGAGTGACCGGCGCTCCAGCGCGGCGACGCGGGCCTCCAGGTCTGCCAGGCGGTCTCTGGCGACGCGCGAGCCGGTCGTGCTGTCCGGAGGCGGCAGGGCGGGGCGCGCCGCGCCGTCGATGAACACCGCGAGCAGGGTGTCCGCGACGGTGGTGCCACGCTGGGTCAGTGATTCACGGTGGTAGCGGATCGACCACCACACGCCTTCGCGCACCATCCGCGCGAACTCTGCCGGATCGAGTTCAGGACTAAGTTCCCCGTTGGTGCTGGCTCGTGTGGCCGTGTCCACCCAGAATCCGTGCGCGCGGTAGACGGCGGCAGCGATCTGTGTCGGGGCCTGCGGCCCGTGGTAGGTGCGTTCGTTCTGGTAGATCTCGGTGGCATAGGGGTGTCGTGTCGCCACGTCGACCGAGGAGTGGACGAGGGCGCGCAGCTCGTCGCGCATGCCGGTGACGTGGGGGAGGACCGACTCGTACCGAGAGATGAGCTCGGTGAGGAAGTCGTCGATGATCGCGAACGCGATGGCGTCCTTGGAGGGGAAGTGGTGGTAGAGGCTGCCGGAGAGCAGCCCTACCCCGTCGGCGATATCGCGCACGCTAGTGCCGCCGACCCCGCTCTCGATGAAGAGTTTCGCAGCCACGCGCTTGATCTGGTTCCGACGACTCGTCACCTGTTCATCCTTACCTCGGAGGCCGGTGGGTTGAGTACGGGATGACGTGAGGGTGTCGCCAGCACTTGTCTGTGACGCATGACACATGTATACAGGATCTACCAAATAAACGCTTGATTGGTATTTCCCGAAAGGTGCCACTCGTGTCTCAGTCCCTTCCCAAACTCCTCGCCGGCGCGCTGGTGCTTCCCCTCGTCCTCGCCGGGTGTGGCGGCCAACAACTCGGCGAGGAATCCTCGTCCGACGGCCCGTATCGCGTCTTTTTCACCGCCGACATGACAGGAGCCACGTCGACGCTCAACCGCGGGCTCCTCTCCGGGATCAAGGTCGCGGTCGATCAGGCTAATGCGGCGGGCGGCATCGGAGGTCGAGAGGTCGAGCTGATCGAGAACAACGACCAGAACGATCCCACCAGCGCGGTGAGTGCGCTCCAGGAGCAGATCAGCTCCGGAAACAAGCCGGACCTCGTCTATCCCGGTGGCTCGTCTGCCGTCTCGCTCTCGCTGCTACCGATCACGACCCGCGAAGAGATCCTGACGATCGGCGCGACCGTCGCGACACAACTCAACGACCCGGATGAGTTCCCGTACCACTTCGGCACGGCCGAGCTGACCAACGCGTATGCGCCGCCGTTCCGAACGATCGCCGAGGAGCGAGACTTCACCAAGGTCGCGATGGTCTTCTCCAACAACCCCACCGGCCAGGCAACCGAAGCGGTCTACCGCGAGGAACTCGAGAACGCCGGTCTGGAGTTCGTCTCGGTCGGCTACCAACCTGATGCACTTGACATGACGCCCCAGCTCGAGCAGTTACGTTCACAGGACCCCGACGCGCTGATCTTCGAGGGCTACGGAACTCCGGTCCAGTACCTGATGCGGTCCCGTTCGGGTATGAGGTGGGACATCCCCAGCTTCTCCACCCAGACATCCTCGACCTACCCGTTCGTCAACGACTTCTCAGAAGAGGAGCTGGAGGAGGTGCGGGTGATCCAGTCCAATTGGACCGTCAACGAGGGCGAGACGCCTGAAGAGATGGTCGACTTCATCGACAAGGTCAAGGCTCTCCCTGAGGGGGATACGCTTCCCGAGACCGGCGTGCGACTGCCTGCAGTCGCCGCAGCGACCGTTCAGCTCGCGGCCTGGGCAGCGGACGAGAACGGCGGAGCCACCGACACAGAGTCCATCGTCGAGACCTTGTACAGCGACCTTCCGGAGGAAGGAGGGGAAGCGACCCCGTGGGTCACCGACTCCAAGGGTCCGAATCCGTATCGCTTCTCGGAAGAGACGCACTTCCCCTTCAGCCCGCCGGAGATCTTCCTCTACATCGAACCCGGGATGTACGACGATGGCGGCATGTACGTGCCGGGTAAGCGGTCGTGACCACGGTCTGGCAGGGACTCGTCCTGGGCAGTCTCTACGCGCTCATCGCCACGGGCTACAACATCGTGCTGCTCTCGGCCGGGATGGTGAATTTCGCCTACGCGACGTTCCTCATGGTCGGCACCTACGCGGCTTTCGTGGTGACCGTGGAGTGGGATATGCCCTGGCCTCTGGGCGTGCTCATCGGCGCGGCCTTCGTTGCTGTGCTCTCACTGCTCATGGAGCGCATAGCCCTGCGCAAGCTCATCGCCCAACACCGACATCTGACGGCGCTGATCGTGACGATCGGTGTGAGCCAGATACTGGAGGGCGTTGCGAAGGTGATCTTCGGTGATAGTCCTCGTTCGGTGCCCACGGTGATCTCCAGTGACACGATCCGCCTGTTCGGCGGGATCGTCCGCCCGAGCGATCTGTTGCTCATCGTCGTGGTCGTCGCGGTCGTCGTTCTCCTCCACCTGACAATGACCCGCACGATGGTCGGGCTCGGTGCGCTGGCCTCGGCCGAGGATCCTGACGCCGCCGGCGCGCGGGGGATCAACGCTCGTGGCATCGGGATGGGCGCGTTCGCCTTGTCGGGCGCGGTGGCTGGAGGGATCGGATTGTTCGTCGCCGGCAACACCTATGCCGATGCCAATCTCGGTCACTCCTTGGCAGTACTCGGCATCGTCGCGGTGGTCATCGGCGGAGCCGGAAATCAGCTGGGTGGCCTGGTCGGTGGCTTCATCGCCGGACTGCTCAGTGCGCTGGCCGGACGCTATCTCGGCGCCGAGTACGCACAGGTCGCGGTGTTTGTTCTGCTCCTGATGATCCTGCTGGTCAAGCCCGGCGGGTTCTTCGGGGCCCCGGCACAAAGGACGGTCTGACGTGTCCGCACTCCGTAAATTCGCCCCGGCCGCTCCGGTTCTCCTCGTGGCGGTCCTGCTGATAGGGCCGTCGTTCGGACTCATCGGCGCCGTCGCGGCGCGCGACATCATGCTCGTGGCGACCCTGGCTCTGATGGTCTCCGGGCTCAATCTCGTCCTCGGCTATGCCGGTGAGCTGGCCGTGGGGCAGGTCGCGTTCTACGCCATCGGCGCGTACATCGCTGGATTTGTGGGGATGTCACTCGGTCAGACCGACCTGCTGCTGGGTCTGGCGGCCGTCGTGGTCGGGGCGATCATCGTGGGTTTGATCACAGGTGTGCCGAGTCTCCGGCTTTCCGGGTGGCCGCTGGCGATGGTGACATTCTTTCTCGTGCTGATCGTGCCCAACCTCATCGAGATCTTCGGTCGGTGGACCGGTGGCGGGCAGGGGATGGCCGTGGACCGCGCGACGTTCTTCGGCAGAGAGCTCGGGGCGTACGGCTATTACATTGTCGTCGTGGTGGTCACCGCCGCCTGGTTCCTGGTGGTCCGCAACATCATCCTCTCCCCTCACGGGACCGGGTTCCTGGTGCTGCGGCAGAGTCCGGAACTGGCCGGCGCACTGGGGTTGTCGGTCTACCGGACCAAGCTCAAGGTGTACGTGCTCGGCACCATCGCACCGGCGCTCGGCGGGGCGTTGTTCGCGTGGCTGGACGGGTTCATCGCCCCGGACTCGTTCACGTTCGGACTGGCGATCACCCTGCTCGCAGCCTCGGTGCTCGGCGGCGGCACATCAATCTACGGCGCACTGCTCGGTGCCGTAGTCCTGCACTTCACCGAGGACGCGCTCACCGACTTCAACCAATATCAGCTGATCATCTACGGCCTGCTCCTGGTGATCCTGGCGATGGCGTTGCCGGACGGCGTGGTGGGCGTGCTGCGCCGGTGGCTGTCGAAGTTCCTGCCCGCTCCCGGGCGGCTCGTCAACGACGACACCCCTACAGCTGAGGCGCTGAACCTCGAATCGATAGCCGGTACGCCGATCGTCGTGGACGGTCTCGACAAGTCCTTCGGCGGCAATCACGCGGTCCGCAGTGTGAGCTTCACCGCCCGCCCCGGTGAGATCACCGCGCTCATCGGGACCAACGGATCCGGTAAGACGACCGTGCTCAACATGATCAACGGCTTCCTGCGACCTGATGCCGGGACCGTCCGAATCGGGGAGGGGGACGAGGCCAGGACTTTGAGCACGATGAGCGTCGACGCGGTCAGCCGTGCCGGCGTGATGCGCA
Organism: Candidatus Dietzia intestinipullorum; assembly: GCA_019119635.1. Taxonomy (GTDB): domain Bacteria; phylum Actinomycetota; class Actinomycetes; order Mycobacteriales; family Mycobacteriaceae; genus Dietzia; species Dietzia intestinipullorum. The sequence continues at coordinate 16,805 of DWWP01000021.1, read as the reverse complement.
CATTCCAGACTCCGATCATGCCGGTCGGCGTGACCACCGTCGATTTTGTGGCACTCGGCGGTTACCTGACAGACTCCGCGTCACTGGCGGAGACTGTGTTCCGACTGCCCGGGCACCGTCGGCGCGTCTCCCGTGCCACCGTCCGGGCCGAGCAGCTGCTGTCCGCGCTCGGGCTATCGGATGTGATGCACACCGACGTCGAGTCATTGCCACTGGGAACACGGCGACTCGTCGAGGTCGCCCGGTCACTGGCGGCGTCGCCGTCGGTCCTGCTGCTGGACGAGGTCGGTTCCGGCCTCGACGAGGGCGACCTGGACCGGCTCGAGGACCTGCTCCGACGGATCCGGGACGCGGGCGTCACCGTCATCCTGGTCGAGCACAACTTCCCCCTGGTCATGCGACTGGCCGACCGCGTCCACGTGCTCTCGCGCGGCGCGACACTGGAGGAAGGCACTCCGGCAGAGATCCGTGACAACCAGGACGTGGCCACCGAATACTTGGGCACCACGCCCGAGAACACCGGAGGACCCCAATGACAATGCTGCACGTGGAAGGGCTCGGGGGCGGTTATCAGGATCTGATCGTCCTCCGCGACGTCGACCTGGAAGTGGAGGCCGGACAACTCCAGGTGGTGCTCGGACGCAACGGCGCGGGCAAGACGTCGCTGATGTCGGCGATCGCGGGCTTATTGCCCACGGTGCGGTCGGGAACCGTGGCGGTCAACGGCCGCGACGTGACCAGACTCCCCGCCCACAAGCGGGCGGCCGCAGGGGTCGGCCTGGTGCAGGAGGGCAAGCGGATCTTCCGCAAGCGCACGGTTGAGGAGAACCTCCTGCTGGGGACATACTCGGCGTCGGGCTGGTCGATGCGATCGAAGACGCGGAAGGACGCGCTGGCTGCGGCGTACGAGCGGTTTCCGATCCTCGAAGAGAAGCGCACTGATCGCGCCGGCGGACTGTCCGGGGGGCAGCAACAGATGCTCGCGATCGCGCAAGCCCTGGCCGCGGACCCGTCGGTGCTGCTGCTAGACGAACCCTCGGCCGGCCTGGCACCGGCTATCCGCGCCGAGGTGTTCGCCACCGCGAGCAGACTCAGAGATGAGGGCCTCGCGGTCGTGGTGGTAGAGCAGCTCGTCGATGTCGCTCTCGACGTGGCTGATTCTGTCGCGGTCCTGGACTCGGGGCGGATCGTGTCCTCGGGGCCGCCCGAGCACTACAAGGACGGCGAACTTCTCCAGGAGATCTATCTGGGTTCCAGCTGACAGGCGGTCCGACCGGTTGCGCCCCCTCACCACCGGCTGCAGGGTGAGGCAGATCACGGGCCCCGCCCGGTAGGCAACGCTTCCGACCAGTCTGGAGTGCCTCCATGGACCGATCTGTGACCTTGACGGTGGACGGTCGCGAACACACGCTGACGGTGGACCCGCGCACCACGCTCCTCGACGCCCTCCGCGACCGGCTGGGGAACATGTCTCCCAAGAAGGGCTGCGACCACGGCCAGTGTGGCGCGTGCACCGTGCTGGTCGACGGCCGGCGACTCAACTCCTGTCTGTTGCTGGCGCTGAGCCGCGACGGCGCCGAGATCACCACGTCCGACGGCCTCGCCTCCGGCGACGACCTCTCTGCTGTGCAGCGCGCCTTCCTCGAGCATGACGCCTTCCAGTGCGGCTACTGCACTCCCGGCCAGGTCTGTTCGGCGGTGGGGGTGCTGAGCGAGGTCGAACACGGCTTCCCGAGCGCCGTCACCGAGGAGCTGGACGCCGAGGTCGGGTTGTCCGACGCCGAGATCCGCGAACGCATGAGCGGCAACCTCTGCCGCTGTGGCGCCTACGTCAACATCGTGGCCGCCGTCCGCGAGGCCGCCGGGGAGGGCCGATGAGACCCTTCGAGTACGAGCGCGTGACCGATGCGGGCCGGGCGGTCGCCGCAGTCGCGGACCGGCCCGGTGCAGTGTTCCTCGCGGGCGGCACCAATCTGGTCGACCACCTCAAACTGGGGGTCGCCGCCCCGGACACGGTCGTCGACATCAACCGCCTCGACCTGGACGCCGTGGAGGATCTCGACGACGGCGGTGTCCGCATCGGCGCGATGGTCCGCAACAGCGATCTGGCGTCGCACCCGCGCATCCGCCGCGACTACCCGGTGCTGTCCCGCGCACTGCTCTCCGGCGCCTCCGGGCAACTGCGCAACGCCGCCACCACCGGCGGCAATCTCCTCCAGCGCACCCGCTGCGTCTACTTCCAGGACGTGACCACGCCGTGCAACAAGCGTGAGCCGGGTGCGGGTTGCTCGGCGATCGGCGGGTACACGCGCTACCACGCGATCCTGGGCGCCTCTGAGGACTGCGTGGCCACGCACCCGTCGGACATGGCTGTCGCGCTCACCGCGCTCGACGCCGTCGTCGTCGTCCTCTCACCCGGCGGTGAGCGCCGGATCCCGGTCGAGGACCTGCACCGTCTCCCCGGAGCCCGGCCGGACGTGGACACCGTCCTGGACCACGGGGACCTCATCGTGGCGGTCGAACTCCCCGCACCGCCGTCGGGCCGGTCGACGTACCGGAAGATCCGCGACCGCGCCTCCTACGCGTTTGCTCTCGTGTCCGTGGCGGCCGTGATCGACGTCGACGACTCGGGACCCGACCCGACGATCCGCGATGTCGCCCTCGCCCTGGGCGGTGTCGCACACAAGCCGTGGCGCGCCCGCGCGGCGGAAGCCGAACTCCGCGGCGCGCGACCGACCGCGGAGAACTTCCGCCGGGCAGCGGACGCGGAACTCGAGGGCTCGTCGCCCGTAGAGGGAAACGAGTTCAAGGTTCCGATGACGCGCGGGACCCTCATGACCGTGCTCGGCGACCTCACCGGCACGGAGGTGTAGACGATGGCCGGACCTCTGCAGACATCCGCGATCGGGACCGGCCCGGTCCGGCCCGAGGGCGCCGACAAGGTGCGTGGCCGGGCGCGGTACGCCTACGAGCACCCGCAGGTCGACCCGCTGTTCCTCTTCCCGCTCCAGGCGACGATCGCCCGGGGTCGCGCGCTCAACCTGGACACCTCGGCCGCCGAGGCGATGGACGGGGTCGTCCACGTGCTCACCCCGGCCGACGCCCCACCGCTCGCGGACACCACGGACGGGGAGCTGGCGATCCTCCGGGACGACCGGATCGGGTTCCGGGGGCAGTACCTAGGGGCGGTCCTCGCCGACACCCCCGAGCAGGCCCGCCACGCCGCCGACCTGGTGGACATCACCTACGACGCCGACCCGCACGACGCCGCGTTCCGGGCCGACCACCCCGCCGCGCGGCTCCCCGAGGACCCCGACTCGGCCGAGTACCGACTCGGCGACGCCGACACCGCACTCGCCGGGGCCGACGTCGTGATCGACGCCGTCTACACCACCCCCCTGGAGCACAACAACCCCATGGAGCCACACACCACCGTCGCCCGGTGGGACGACGACGAGCTCACCCTGTGGCTGTCGACGCAGGGAGCGCACCCCGCGCGGGACATGATCGCGCCGATCCTCGGGCTCGGGCCCGAGCAGATCCGCATCATCAGCCCGCACGTCGGCGGCGGCTTCGGCTCCAAGGGGATGCCGCACGCCGACCTCATGCTCACCGCCCTCGCCGCCCGCGCGGTCCCGGGCCGGCCGGTCAAGTACGCGGTCTCCCGGCAGCAGATGTTCGCCCTCACCGGCTACCGCGCCCCCACGTCGCAGCACGTCCGACTCGGGGCGGACCGCCAGGGGCGCCTGAGCGCGCTCGGCTTCGACGCCGTGTCGATGTCCTCGCGCACCAAGGAGTTCCCCGAGCTCGCGATCAAGCCGGTCCGGATCATGTACGCCGCCGAGCACCGCCGGCTCACGCAGAAGGTGGTCCCCCTCGACACCCCGGTGCCGTCGTGGATGCGGGCGCCGGGCGAGGCGGCGGGCATGGTGGGGCTCGAGATCGCGATGGACGAACTCGCCACGGCCACGGGCGTCGACCCGATCGAGGTGCGGATCCGGAACGAGCCCGAGCAGCATCCGGACACCGGCCTGCCGTTCAACCGGCGACGCCTGGTCGACTGCCTGCGGGCGGGCGCGGACCGGTTCGGGTGGGCCGAGCGCGACCCGGCGCCGCGCTCCCACCGGGAGAACGGATGGCTGATCGGCACCGGCGTCGCCTCCGCCACCTACCCGGCGATGCGGCAACCGGGCTCGGTGGCACGCATCCGCCGGACCGACCACGGCTACCGGGTCGACATCGGTGCTGCGGACATCGGGACGGGCTCCTGGACGGTGCTCGCCCAGGTGGCCGCCGACGCGTTGGGGATCCCGTACGAGCAGGTCGATCTCCGGATCGGCGACACCGACCTGCCCAACGCCACCGTCGCCGGCGGCTCGACCGGCCTGGCGAGCTGGGGCGCCGCGATCCTCCGGGCCGCCGAGGAGTTCCGTGCCGAACACGGCACCGACCCCGCCCCGGGCGCGGAGGCGCGGGCCGAGGCGGGAGCGAACCCGGCCGAGGAGGAGGTCGCGATGCACTCGTTCGGCGCCCATTTCGCCCGGGTGCGGATCAACGAGTGGACCGGCGAGATCCGCCTGGACCGCATGCTCGGGGTCTTCTCCGCCGGGCGCATCGTCAACCCCCGCACCGCTCGATCGCAGTTCATCGGAGGCATGACGATGGGCGTCGGCATGGCACTCCACGAGAAGGGCGAGCTCGATCCGCGCACCGGTCACGTGGTCAACCACGATCTCGCCGAGTACCACGTGCCGGCCAACGCCGACATCCCCGAGATCGAGGTGTCGTGGCTCGACGAGGAGGACCCGCTGGCCGGGCCGCTCGGCGCGCGCGGCATCGGCGAGATCGGCATCGTGGGGGCGGCCGCCTCGGTGGTGAACGCCGCGCACCACGCCACAGGGGTGCGGGTGCGGGACCTTCCGGCGTTCGGTGACGCCTTCCTGCGCTCGTGAGTCCCGGGCGCCGCGGCCCGGCGGGGCTGCTCCTGGCCGCGGGCGCCGGTCGACGGCTCGGCCGCGGCCCCAAGGCCCTCCTGCCGCACCGGGGGCGGACGCTCGTCGAGCACGTCGCCGAGGCGATGCTCCTCGGCGGCTGCGCGGACGTGACGGTCGTCTGCGGCGCGGGCGCACCGGATGTCGCGGCGGCGCTCGCCACCCGGGCGGGGGCCCGGTGCGTGGAGAACCCGCGGTGGCCGGCCGGCATGGGCACGTCGTTGCGTAGTGGTCTCGAGGCGATCGGCCCCGGCGTGGACGTGCTGGTGATGCCGGTGGACCGGCCCGGGACCGGCGCCCCGGAGATCGAGCGGGTCATCGGCGCGCACCGCCCGGGCGGGTTCACCGCGGCCGCACACCGCGATCGCGACGGCCGGCTGCAGCGCGGGCACCCCGTGCTCCTGGACGCCCGCTGGACCGGTGAGGCCGCTGCCGCCGCACACGACTACGTCGGGGCGAGGGACGTGCTCACGGCCCGCCGGGACCTGCTGCGGGTGGTGGACTGCTCGGACCTCGACGACGGCGCCGACATCGACGAGCCGCACGACCTGGCGCGGTTGCGGCCCTGATCAGCCCCCCGGCGAGTGCAGTGGGGCGTCGTCGCCGCTGAGCGGCGCGACGTGGCTCCGGCGCTCCCGCACGGCGATGGTCTCGGCGAGGATCGAGACGGCGACCTCAGCGGGCGTGACGGCACCCAGCCCCAGTCCGATCGGCGAGTGCAGCCGGGCCAGGGCGTCCTCGTCGACCCCTGCGTCCCGGAGCGCGGCGCGCCGATCGCGGTCGCTGCGCCGCGAGCCCATGGCGCCGACGTAGGCCACGTCCAGCCCGAGCGCGAGCGTGAGGGCGGGGACGTCGACCTTGGGGTCGTGCGTGAGGACGCAGACCATGCTGCGGGAGTCGATGTCGCCGGCCTCCGCGGCGCCGGCGAGGAAGTGGTGCGGCCAGGCCCGGACGACCTCGGCGCCGGGGAACGACGCCGGATCGGCGAACGCCGGCCGCGGGTCACACACCGTCAGGCGATGACCCAGGGGCCTCGCGGCCGCGACGAGCGCCTGCCCGAAGGCGTTGGCGCCGCAGACCACCAGGTGTGCGGGCGGACGGTGCGACTCCACGAACAATTCGACCGGTGCCGCGGAGCCGTCCGCCTGGCCGGTGCCCTGCGCGTGGCCGGCGCCCTGCGCTGCGGCGAGCCGCAGGAGGCCGGTATCCCCGCGCCGGATCATGGCGAGCGTCAGCCGCGTCGCGGTGTCCAGGACGTCTGCGGGGACGAGCGGCGTCAGTGCGGCGGCGACGGCGGCCTCGTGGCTGTCGGAGACCGCGGCGATCCCCGGCAGGCGACCGGGCGTGGAGCCGGGCAGGCGCGCGATCATCGCCGAGACACCGTCAGCGCCGGACCCGGTCTCCCCCCGCGGGCGCGGCGCGAGACCAGAGGGCAGCGACTGGACCAGGACGTCGATGGTGCCGCCGCACATGAGGCCGACGGCGAAGGCGTCGCTGTCGCTGTACCCGAACCTGTGCACTGCCGAGGCCCCGGTCTCGAGCGCCTCCTCGCAGGCGACGACCACGGCACCCTCAACGCAGCCGCCGGTGAGTGAGCCGCGGACCGCGCCCGTGCCCTCGACCAGCATCGACGTCCCGACCGGCAGCGGCGCGGAGCCGTCGGCGGCGATGATCGTCGCGATCGCCACCGCCGTCTCCGGCGACGTCGGCGATGCGGCCTGTCGCTCGCTCACGGTGGTCAGAACGTCGAGCACGGCTCCCAGCCTACGGGCGCCGGGGGAACGCGGCGCCGCGCACTACTCCACGTCCAGGTCCTGCTCGATCAGTCCGGCGATCTCGGCGACGGCGTCGGAGTTGTCGCTGGTCACGGTGACCTGCGCGCCCTTGTCGGCACCGAGCGCCATGATGAGCATGGCGGAGGCGGCGTCGGCGGCGTCCTCGTCGGCGATCGAGATCTCGATGTCGTCGTCGTACTTCTCGGCGGCCTCGGCGATGATGCCGGCGGGGCGGGCGTGCAGACCCTCGGCGGAGCCGACGGTGACGGTCACACTGGGCATGGTCTCTCCTCGTGGTTCGGGGTGTCCGGTTGCGGCGTCCGGTGGTGGATCAGGCGGCCACGGCGGCGGGCTCCGCGGCGGTGGCGGGCTCGCGCCGGGCGGACTTGGCGATGACCACCAGGACGGTTCCCACCAGCATGCCCGCGAGGATCGCCACGATATAGCCCCACACCGGGTTGATGGCGAAGAACACGAAGATCCCGCCGTGGGGCGCGTACGACTCGACCGAGAACGCCATGATGAGCGCGCCGGTCACGGCTCCGCCGGCCATCATCGACGGGATCACGCGGAGCGGGTCGGCGGCGGCGAACGGGATGGCGCCCTCGGAGATGAAGCTCGCCCCCAGCAGGAACGCGGCGCGGCCGTTCTCGCGCTCGGCGCGGCTGAACAGCCGGGAGCGGACCACGGTGGCCAGCCCCATCGCGAGCGGCGGGACCATGCCGGCGGCCATGACCGCGGCCATGATCCGCAGCGAGGCGGGGTTGTCGACGGCGAGGCCGGCGGTGGCGAACGCGTACGCCGCCTTGTTCACGGGGCCGCCGAGGTCGAAGCACATCATCAGTCCGAGGATCACGCCCAGCAGGATCACCGACGAGCCGGTCATGCCGTTGAGCCAGTTCTCCAGCCCACTGGTGAGCGCGGCGAGCGGACGTCCGAGGAGCAGGTACATGAGCAGGCCCACGACCAGCGAGCCGAGCAGCGGGATGAGGACGACCGGCATGAGGCTGGACAGCCAGCGCGGGGTGTTCCACGAGGTCATCCAGCGCACCAGGTAGCCGGCGAGGATGCCGGTGATGAGCGCCCCGATGAAGCCGGCGCCGACGGCGACGGAGATCGCGCCGCCCACGAACCCGGGCACGAGGCCGGGGCGATCGGCCAGGCCGTAGGCGGTGAAGCCGGAGAGCACCGCGATCATGAAGCCCATGGCGGCCTGCCCGATGCCGAACATGACCGCGCCGAGATACAGGGCGAGGCCACTGCGGGAGAGCATCTCGGCCCCCGCGGTGCCGGCGCCCACGATCTCGCCGTCGAGCGTCCAGATCTCTCCCGGCAGGTTGCCGAGTGAGTACTCGGTGGACAGTGCCTCCCAGGCGTAGGAGACGTCGTAGCCGCCGAGCAGAAAGCCCAGCGCCATGAGGAGGCCACCGCCGGCGACGAACGGCACCATGTAGGACACGCCGGTCATCACGGCCCGCTGGAGGGTGCGCGCCCAGTGCTCGTCCTGGCCGGCGGACCCCGAGGTGGTGTCGCCGGGGTCGCCGGAATCGCCGGAGCTGCCGGCGACGCGGCGGGCGTCGGGATCCGCGGCCGCCTCGAGTGCCTCGGAGATGAGCTGGCCGGGGGCGTCGATGCCCTTCTTGACGCCGTACTCGACCACCGGTTTTCCGGCGAACCGGCCGCGGTCACGCACGCCGACGTCGGTGGCGAAGATGACGGCGTCGGCCGCGGCGATCACCCCCGGGTCGAGCGCGGTCGCACCGGCGGAGCCCTGCGTCTCGACCTGCAGGTCGACGCCGCGTTCGGCTGCCTCCTGGGACAGTGCGTCGGCGGCCATGTAGGTGTGGGCGATCCCCGTGGGGCACGAGGTCACGGCCACGAGGCGCGGCTTCTCGCTCGCCGCGGCAGCGCCCGCGCCTGCAGCAGCGCCACCGGACGAGCCCGACGACGAGGCCTGCTCCTCCTTCGGCGCGAGCACGCCCTCGATGATCCCCACGGCCTCTTCAGCAGTAGAGGCCCCGCGGAGCGCCTCGACGAACTCGTCGCGCACGAGGTTGCGGGCCAGCGTCGCCAGCACCTTGAGGTGCTCCTTGCCGCCGCCGGCGGGGGCGCTGATGAGGAACACCAGGTCGGCGGGGCCGTCCTTGGCGCCGAAGTCGGCTGCCGGGTCGAGTCGGGCGAACCCGAGGCTGGGGGTGGAGACGGCCTCGGACTTGCAGTGCGGGATCGCGATCCCGCCCTTCATCCCGGTGGCGGCCTTGGCCTCCCGGGCGAGCAGGTCCGCCACCATGGTCTCGAGGTCGTCGGCGCGGCCGGCATCGACCACGGCCCCGGCCAGCGACCGGATGACGTCCTCCTTGGTGGCGCCGAGGTCGGCGTCCAGCCGCACCGTGGCGGGCTGGATGATCGGGTGGCTCATGGCCTTCCTTCGTCTGTGTGGGGCTGGGGGGATCGATCGAGTCGCGTGAGGGTGACCTCGACGCCTGTGGGGTCGAGGCCGAGGGGGAGTCCGGTGCCGTCGAGGGAGGCCGCCGTGGCGCCGTGGGCGACGGCCCAGGCCAGCCGCTCCCGGGGCGGCAGCCCGTGGGACTCGGCGAGCAGGTATCCGGCGAGCGAGGAGTCGCCGGCGCCGACGGTGGATCGCACGCGGACGGGTCCGGATCTCGCGTGCCACACCTCGTCGTCGTCGACCAGGACCGCCCCGGCGCCACCGAGGGTGATCAGGGCGGTGCCGAGGCCCCGCTCGCGCAGGCCGGTGGCCGTGGCGATGATCGGGTCGAGGTACCCGTTCGCGGCGCGGCGTTCGAGCTCCACGCCGTCGACCCCGGCCAGCTGCCCGAGTTCCTCCCCGTTGGGTTTGACCAGGTCGGGGGCTGCCGCGGGCAAGTGGGAGGCGAGGGCAGCCAGGGGTGCGTCGGAGGTGTCGACGGCAACGCGCGCCCCGGTGGATCGCAGACGGACCACGAGGTCGGCGTAGAAGTCGTCGGGCACGCCGCGGGGGAGCGATCCGCACAGGACCATCCAGCGTGCCCGGCCGGCGAGCTCGTCGAGGGTGTCGCCGAGAGCGTCGAGGGCGGCAGGGGCGGGTGTGGCGCCCGGCTCGTTGAGCTTGGTGGTGGTGCCGTCGGGGTCGGTGACGGTGAGGTTGACTCGGACGCCGGTGGTGGCGGGGACGACGGTGACGGGGATGTCCGCGTCGCGGCACATGGCGACGAACGGGTCCCCGGTCGGGGCGGGGAACACCGCGGTCGTGGGCACCCCGCCGGCGGCGAGGACGCGGGTGACGTTGACCCCCTTGCCGCCCGGGGCGTCGTCGACGGAGGCGATGCGGTTGACCCCGCCGACGGTGAGCGGGCCGGGCAGCGTGGCGGTGCGGTCGACCGACGGGTTCATGGTGAGCGTGACGATCATGGCAGCAGGACCTCGATCTCCCGCTCGTGGAGCGCGTCGGCCAGCGGCCCCGTGGGCGCGGCGTCGGTGACCAGGACGTCGACGGCCTCGAGCGGGGCGAAGCCGACGAGGAACTCGTGGCCGATCTTGGCGGAGTCGGCGAGCACGACCACCCGGCGGGCGGCCCCGCACATGGCGGTCTTGACCGCGGCCTCGTCCGGGTCCTGGGTGGTCAGCCCGCGCTCGCCGTGCAGGCCGTTGGTGCCGAGGAACGCGACGTCCACCCGGATCGCGTCCAGCGCCCGGATCACCGGGACGCCGACGCAGGCGCCGGTGAGCCCGCGGACCTGCCCGCCCAGGAGATGGAGCCGGTCGGTGCCGGCGCGGTGGAGGGAGTCGGCCAGCGGGACCGAATTGGTGACCACGGTCAGGTCGTGATCCGGGGGCAGCGCCTCCGCGAGTCGGGCGGTGGTGGTCCCGGCGTCCAGCAGGATGCTCCCGCCCGCGTCCGGGAGCAGTCCGAGGGCGGCCCGGCCGATCGCCTGCTTCGCCGCGACGTTCTCGCCCCGGCGCGCGTCGAGGGTCCGCTCCGTGCGACCGCCGGGCAGCACGGGGACGGCGCCGCCGTGCGTGCGTTCCAGCCGCCCCTCGGCCTCGAGCGTGGAGAGGTCGCGCCGGATCGTCTCGGCGCTCACGTCCAGGCCGGAGGCGAGATCCGTGACGGAGACGCGCCCGGAGGCCGCGAGGACATCGGTGATGTGGCGGCGCCGTTCCCGTCCGTACACTTGCGCCTCCCTTCGGCAGACGTGATCTGACTGACTATGTTGGATTCTGCCCGAAGTGGTTGGAAAGTCAAGCCATTTTCGTTATCCTCATCACATGACCGACACTTCGCAGCCACGTTCCTCGATCCGGGGTACCGGCGTGGTCGCCGGCCTCGCCTACGGCACCGCCCGGTGGGTGCGGCGAGCGGAGACACTCGACCCGCCCGCGGCGCCCGAGGGCGGGACGCAGCCGGACGAGGAGCAGGTGGAGCGCGGAAAGCAGCGGTTCACCGAGGCCGCCGCGACCGTCGCCGAGCGGCTCGCCCAGCGCGCGGCCCTGGCCACCGGCGTCAGCGCCGAGGTCCTCACGGCCAACGCCGGCCTCGCCCGCGACCGCGGCTGGGCCAAGACGGTGGTCAGGGAACTGAAGAAGGGCCGCTCGGTGGAGGAGGCGACGGTCGCGGCCACCGAGACGTTCGCGGCCATGTTCGTCAAGGCCGGGGCGCGTCAGGCCGAGCGCGTCACCGACCTCCGCGACATCTGCGCCCGGGTCGTGGCCGAGCTCCGCGGCCTGCCCGAGCCCGGGATCCCCGCCTTCGACGAGCCGGGGGTGCTCCTGGCCGACGACCTGGCCCCGGCCGACACCGCCGGACTGGACGCGGACATGGTCCTGGGTCTGGTCATCGAGCACGGCGGCCCCACCTCCCACACCGCGATCATCGCCCGCCAACTCGGGATCCCCTGCGTGGTGGCGGCGGGCGGCCTCACCGCGGTCCCCGACGGGGCGCGGGTGCTCGTGGACGGGGGAGCGGGAACCGTCGCGGTCGACCCGGACGCGGACTCGGCGTCCGAGGCCGCGGCGGCGGATCGCCGGGTGCGCGAGAAGGCCGCCACGTGGACCGGGCCCGCGGCCCTCGCGGACGGCCACCCGGTGGACCTGTTGGCCAACGTCCAGGACGCCGACGGGGCTCAGCGGGCCGCCGCGGGACAGGGCGCAGGAATCGGCTTGTTCCGCACCGAGCTGGCGTTCCTCGACCGCCCCGCCGAGCCGACGGTCGACGAGCAGGCCGAGATGTACGCCCGCGTCCTCGGCGCCTTCCCCGACTCCAAGGTGGTCACCCGCACCCTCGACGCCGGGTCCGACAAGCCGTTGGCCTTCGCCGGTATGGCGGAGGAGGAGAACCCGGCGCTGGGCGTCCGCGGCATCCGCGTGGACCTGCTCGACCGCGGGCTGGTCGACCGGCAGCTCGACGCCCTCGCCGAGGCCGGCCGCCGGGTGGGCGGCGCGCAGTCCTCACCGTGGGTGATGGCGCCGATGATCGCCACCGTCGACGAGGCCGCCGACTTCGCCGAGCGCTGCCGCGCACGGGGCCTCACGCCCGGGATCATGGTGGAGGTGCCGTCCGTGGCCGTGGCGGTGGACCGCTTCCTGCCGCACGTGGACTTCCTGTCGATCGGCACCAACGACCTCACCCAGTACGTCATGGCCGCCGACCGCATGTCCTCCGACCTCGCGGCGCTCACCGATCCGTGGCAGCCGGCCGTGTTGCGCTTGATCCGCTCCGTGGCCGAGGCGGCGGGCCGCGCTCCCGGCGGGCGCACCGTGCCGGTCGGTGTGTGCGGTGAGGCCGCCGCCGACCCGCACCTCGCGTGCGTGTTGCTGGGGCTGGGCGTCAGCTCCCTGTCGGTGGCGGACGCGGCCCTGCCCCACGTCGGCGCCGCCCTGACCGGGCGCACGCTCGAGCAGTGTCGGGAGCTCGCCACCGCGGCCCTGGACTGCGACACCGCCCGCGACGCCCGCGCCGCCGTGATGGCCCGGTCGGGCTGAGCCCGGATGATCTGGCCGCTGACCGCGTTCATCCTCGGGTGGCTCCCGGCGTGGCTCGCGATCTCCGCGATGGCCCTGGAGATGGTGATCCGCGTCGTCGTCGTCGGGATCATCCCGGGCGGTCGTCGACCGAACACCGCGATGGCGTGGCTCCTGGCCATCTTCCTGGTCCCGCTGATCGCCCTCCCGCTGTTCGGCGTGTTCGGCACCAACCGACTGTCGAGGAAGCGGCAGGACCTACAGCGCCGGATCCACGCGGAGCTGGCCGAGGCCCTCCGGCACACCGACGACATCGACGCCGTCGTCCCCCATGACCTGCGGCTCCGTGCGACGGTCGACATGAACCGCCGGCTTGGGGCGTTCCCCATCCGCCTCGGTAACCGGCTCCGTCTGCTCCCCGATTACGAGCAGTCGTTCCGGTGGCTGGTCGAGGCCGTCGACGCCGCCGAGCGGTACGTGCACGTGCTCTTCTACGCGGTCTCCGATGACCCGGAGTACGCGGGTCCGGTGCTGGACGCCCTCGAGCGGGCCACCGCGCGCGGCGTCTCGGTGCGATTGCTCTACGACCACGTCGGGACGGCGCGGGTCCCGGGCTACCGGGCGCTCCTCGCGCGGCTCCGGCGGTCCGACATCGAGTTCCATCCGCTCCTGCCGCTCCGGGCGAGCCGATGGCGCCCGTCCCGGCCGGACCTGCGCAATCACCGCAAGATCGTCGTCGTCGACGGAGAGTCCGCGTTCACCGGCAGCGCCAACCTCATCGAGCCGCAGTACCGTCGTCGCTCCGCGGCCCGGCTGGGACGGCGGTGGGTCGAACTCAACGTCGTGGCCGGCGGGCCCGTCGTCACCGCGCTGGATCTCGTGTTCGCCTCGGACTGGTACATCGAGACGGACGAGGACCTCGGCGGCCTCGTGGGCGCCGGCCCCGGGGCGGCGGGACGGCCCGACGAGGAGGGCGGCGTCGGCTCGGCAGTCCAGGTGTTGCCGTCGGGCCCGGGTTTCCCCGACGAGAACAACCTCCGACTGTTCACCGACATCCTCTACAGGGCCGTCGACAGGGTGGTGATCTGTACGCCCTACTTCATCCCCGACGACTCGCTGCTCTACGCCGTCACCGGCGCCGTCAACCGCGGCGTCGACGTCACTCTGGTGACCAGTCGCAAGGCCGATACCCGGATGATCCACCACGCCCAGCAGTCGTACTTCGAGGAGCTGCTGAACGCCGGCGTCAGGGTGCTGCGATACCCGTTCCCGGACATCCTGCACTCCAAGTTCATCCTCGTCGACGACGACATCCTCACCATCGGCTCCTCCAACATGGACATGCGCTCGTTCAGCCAGAACGGCGAGGTCACCCTGATGATCATCGATCCGGAGGTGGTCCGGGACGCCGTCGGGGTCCTCGACGGGTACGCTGCGGTCTCCGACCAGCTCGACCTGCACGACTGGCGGGCCCGCCCGTGGCACGAGAAGTACCGGGACAACGTCTTCCGGTTGATGTCGGGGGTGCTGTAGTCGCTCGGGGCGGTCGGCTCGCGGCCTCGGCTACTCCGCGCCCGCGCCCGCGCCCGACCGCGCGAGCGCGGCGAGCTGGCGCGGCGTGGCGCCCGGAAGATAGGCGCGCCCCACGGCCGCCCCGGTCCAGTGCCTTCAGGCCGTCCCCGGCCTCCGACCGGGCCAACGGCGCGCCGGAGAGGGAGAGGACCTCCGCGCCGTCCTCCCGAAACTCCTGGGCGGCCTCGGTGGGCCCGAGCGGGCCGGTGGACGGGAAGAAGTAGACCACCACGTGGACCGCGGCGAGGAACCACCTGCCGGCGGAGACGAGCAGCCTGGTCTCGCGCCGCGTCCGCGGCCTCAGTCCTTGCTCCGCGCCGGAGTACCACCGCTCAGCCGCGAGGAGGACGACGACGAACGCGATCAGATGCATGGGGTCGGCGAGCCCCCCGAGGATCAGGAAGGCGAGACGAGCCGTGCGGCGGCCGCCGTGAGGACGCTGATCGCCGATACCGAGTGCTGCCAGGACGATCAGGGACAGATGATGCAGTGGTGTGAGGCCGAACCACGGCCCGGTCAGCGGCGGGCGCCGTAGGCGACGCCGTCGAACCACGACGCCGACCGCACCGGTGTCCACAGCGCTTCCGCGGCCACGCCGGTCACCACCAGCGCGACGACGACCGTGGTCACGGGCAGTCGCATGACGGCACGGGCAGTCGTGCGTGCCGCCGAGGCCGCGGGGGAGCGGGGGTCCGGCCCGGCGCCGACGAGGCCCCGGGTGTGGGCCCAGTATCGCGGTGTCCCTCGTACGCGTCCGGGAGTCGGTGCCGATCTCCCCCGGGTTCGCGGCTGCACGCCGAAGTCGGTTGCGAACACGCGTTCGGTCGACTACTCTAGAACGTAGATTCGAAATAAGCGGACGCGAGGGGGTGCGGACATGCAGGGCTCGAGCGGTATCGGTGGCTCGGTGATCGCCGACCTGTCCGCGGCCTCCCGTGCGGCCTGGGAGGCCGACAATCGCGCCGACGCCGCCCGCCTCAAGGCCTGTTACGCGCTGTACCGCGAGTGTGTCCACGAGGAGGCCTCCGGTGCCCGCGACGACGTGCGCCCGGGTTATGCCGTCGTCGACCCGTTCGAGGTGTGCTGCACCCATCTGATCGCGGTGTTCCCGTTGTCGTCCGGCCGTGCCGCGACCATGGTCTCCCTCTCGGTGGACCTCACCGAGCGCTACCCCGCGGTCCTGGCGGCCCTGGCCGCCGGCCGTCTGGACCAACGGGCCGCCGAGCTGCTCGCCCGTCAGATGCGCACCGTCGATCCCGCGGTCCTGTCCCGCGTCCAGCAGGAGGCGGTCGACGCCTATCTCGCCGCCATCGAGGCGGGGGAGCGACCCGGGGAGGGGGCGGTCCGGGGCATGGTGGACGAGATCATCGCTCGTCACGACGCCGACGGGATCCGGCAGCGCCGGGAAGACGCGAGCCGCGACCGCGGGGTGACCGTCAGCAGGGGCGCCGACGGCATGTCGACCGTGTGGGCGACCCTCGCCTCCGACGAGGCCGCCGTCCTCGCGGAGAAGCTCGACCAGCGTGCCGAGGAATTCGCGGATCTCGCCCACTACAGCCTCGCCGAACGCCGTGCGGACGCGCTGATGTCGTTGGTGCTCGGTCAGCGGGGCGACGGCTCGTCCGACTCGCCACTGCGCCCGAGGGTCACGGTGATCGCCGGGCCCGGGACCGCCGATGGCGAGCCGGTGGTGCAGTTCCCCCGCACGGGCGACTCCTCGATCCGGGCACTGCTGGCGCTACTGGGCTCCAGCGCGGGCGCGACCCTCGAGCGTGTCGACCCCACCATGGGCGCCGCAGACGATCCCGAGCACGCGCAGAAGTACCGCCCGGGTGCCGCGCTCGCGCGGGCGATCAGGCTCCGCGACGGCACCTGCCGACACCCCGGCTGCACCCGCGACGCCGAGTACGGGGACCTCGATCACCTGGTGCCCTTCAACCACGATGATCCCGCACGCGGCGGCCCCACGCTCGAGCGGAACAACCTGATCTTCTGCCGAAGACACCACCGGTTCAAGACCTTCTCCGGCTGGGACTACCGCATGGCCCCGGACGGCACCCTCACCATCACCACACCCGACGGCAAGACCGTGGTCACCAGACCCTCCGGGCCCGTCGCCGCATATCGCCGCGAGCAGGCCCGGGCGGAACAGGCGAAGTGGGACGCGCAGCAGAAGCGCACGCACCCCGGTGTCCCCGCCGGCCACCCCACCACCGACCACCGCACCGACGATGCGGCGACGCCGACCTACTGGCACCGTCGCGCCCAGCGCGTCCGCGCCGAGCGGCGTGCCGCGAAGCGGGGCCGCGCCCGGCCTGCCACACCGCCGGACAGTCGAAAGGTCCCGCTGGAGAGTCAGGTGGAAAAGCGCCTCGCGGCTCTGTTGCAAAAATCGTGAAGCTTGAGCATGCTTGGCGGAGATTGGACGGACGGAACGATGACGGATTTCAAGTGGCGCCATTTCCAGGGTGATGTGATCCTGTGGGCGGTGCGCTGGTATTGTCGC
>DWWP01000020.1 GCA_019119635.1 Candidatus Dietzia intestinipullorum | reverse complement strand
CGTGGCGCCGCCGGTCTTGGCGCCGCCCCGCGCCGATCCCTCGAGCCCCGCCAGCAGGTCGCCGTCCGAGTCCAGCCGCTTGAGCACCTCGTCCCAGTGCAGCTGCGTCAGCCCGCCGTCGCCGAGCTCCTCCCACGTGCGTGGCGCCGCGACCCACGGCTCGGTGCGGCCGCGCAGCGAGTACGGGGCGACGGTGGTCTTGGCGCTGTGGTTCTGACTCCAGTCCAGGAAGACCTTGCCCGAGCGGATCGATCGCTTCATGGTGGCGGTGACCAGACCCGGGGTCTGCTTCTCCAGGGCCCGGGCGACCTGTTCGGCGACCTTGGAGGCGCCCGTGGACGAGACGGCCTTGTCGAGACGGGCGTAGAGGTGGATGCCCTTGGAGCCGCTGGTCACCGGGAAGGCCTCGAGGCCTGCGTCGGTGAGCAGGTCCCGGACGCGCAGCGCCACCTGCGCAGTGGTGTCGAGGTCCACGTCCTCGCCCGGGTCGAGATCGATGACGATCCGCCGGGTCCGCCCGGGCTCGCCCCCGTGGAGCGTCCACTGCGGGACGTGCAGTTCCAGCGCGGCCTGCTGCGCGCACCAGGCCAGCGTCGCGGGGGAGTCGAGCACCGGGTAGCGGACGGTGCGCTTGGAGTGCTCGATCTCCACGCTCTTCACCCAGTCAGGCGCGTGGGAGGGCAGGTTCTTCTCGAAGAACGAGTCGGCATCGGTGCCGTCGGGCCACCGCTTGCGGGTCACCGGCCGCTGCCCGGCGTAGGTCATCAGCACCGGCGCGACGGCCGTGTAATACTCCAGGACATCGGCCTTGGTGGTGTCGGTCGCGGAGTAGAGCACCTTGTCGGAGTGGGTGAACCGCACCGACCGGCCGTCGACCTCCACGGAGTCCTTCTCGCCCTTGCGTGCCATGGGCCTACTGTCGCACTAGTGTCCCGGGACCGCAGCCGCAGCGGACGACGGGTTGGTGCTCCCGCGGCCGGGAACGGCGCGCGGTCGACCGGATCCCGGCAGCGTCAGAACAACTCCACGGCGCCGGCGAGCCCGCGTCCCAGGAGGACGAGGGCGCCAGCGGTGACGACGACGACCGCGATCCGCTGCCCCACCTGCGCAGGGACCCGCCGGGCGATCGGGCTGCCGACGAGGATGCCGACCGGCACCATCGCCACGACGAGCGCGATCAGGGTCGCCGGCGGGAGCCCGGAGACCGGCGCGGCCCCGAGTCCGACCTTGGCGATGACGGAGATCGCGCCCATCGTGCAGAAGATCGGTTGCAGCGTGGCCGCGAAGGACCGCTGGGTCCAGCCTGTCGCCTGCGCGTAGACCAGCATGGCGGGCGCGGCCACGCCCACCGCGGTGTTGAGGAATCCCCCGGCCGTGCCGGCCACCGCGGCCGGGAGGAGTCCGCTGACCGGTGGGATCTGCACGAGGGCCGTCGTGATGAGCGTGGCCAGCAGGGCCGCTCCGATGATCACTTCGAGCCAGCTGCGGTCGGCCGCGCCGACCAGGAGCGCTCCGGGCACCGAGCCCACGACGATGAGGGGCGCGAGCCGACGATAGCGATGCCAGTCGATGTCGCGGCGCAGCGTGATCGCCAGGAGGGCGGCCGAGACGGTGGTCGTGAGGTTGGTCAGCAGCACTCCGGCGACGGGCCCGAGGAGGAGCGCGAGGGTCGGCGACACGACCAGGCCGACCCCCATCCCGCTCACCCGCTGCAGGACGGTTCCCAGGACGACGGACGCCGCCGCGACGAGCAGGAGCAGAAGACCGACATCGGCGGGCATGTACGACAGCATTCCAGGTGGCTTCTGCGGCGTTGTCGGCCGGAGGCGTCTCTGGACCGGCTGCTACGTCCGGCGAGGTGGCGCATACTTGGCCCATGCGATCCATCTGGAAGGGCGAAGTCTCCTTCGGTCTGGTGAACGTGCCGGTCAAGGTGTACGCCGCGACCGAGGACCACGACCTGCACGCCCGGCAGGTCGACAAGGCCGACGGCGTGCGGATCCGGTACCGGCGCGTGCGCGACGACAACGGCGAAGAGGTCGAGTACTCCGATATCGCCAAGGCGTACGAGTCCGAGGACGGCGAGATGGTGATCCTCACCAAGGACGAACTCGCGAGTCTCCCGGTGGAGCAGAACCACGAGATCAAGGTGACGGAGTTCGTCCCGGCCGACCAGGTGGATCCGGTGGCCTTTGACAACGCCTACTTCCTCGAGCCGGCGTCCCGCTCGAACCGCGCGTACATCCTCATGCGGGAGGCGCTGGAATCCACCGATCGTCTGGCGATCTGCACGTTCACCCTCCGCAATCGCACGCGGCTCTGTGCCCTGCGTGTGTACAAGGAGGTCCTGATGCTGCAGACGCTGCTGTGGCCGGACGAGATCCGCCCGGCGATTCTCGACGGCCTGGACAAGGAGGCGAAGGTGCGGCCGCAGGAGGTCAAGATGGCCACCTCGCTGATCGAGACCATGGCGGCCGATTTCGAGCCGGAGAAGTACGAGGACGACTACCAGAACCAGCTCAAGGAGCTCATCGAGACCAAGGCCGCCGGCGGGGAGGCGTTCACGGTCCCGGAGCGCGGTGAGTCTGAGGACGACGGCGACGACGAGGTCGCAGATCTGCTGGCCGCATTGCGCGCGAGCGTCGAGGACCGGGGCGGTGACGCGGGCGCCGACGACGAGGCGTCAGGGGAGCGGAAGAAGAAGTCGACCAGTAAGAAGGGCGGCGGCACCAAGGCATCCGCGAACACGTCCGCGCCCACGAAGTCGGCGGCGAAGAAGTCGGCGGCGAAGAAGCCGGCGGCGAGCAAGTCAACGGCGAGCAAGTCGACCGTGAAGAAGTCGACCGCCAAGGACTCCGCCAAGTCGAAGGACTCCGCCAAGTCGAAGGACTCTGCCAAGAAGGAGCCCGCGAAGAAGACGGCTGCACGGAAGTCCACTGGTAAGAAGTCCGCCTGAGCCCCGAGCCGGGTCGGCGCGGCGTCGCCTGTCCGGGCGGCCGGGTGTGGTCCGGGGCCCCCGTTCGGCAGTTGACACTTGTGAAGTGGTGCTGGCCCTCCTATAGTGGGGATCGTCGGTGCGGATGTGACACCCCCCTCATGTCTGCCGACTTCGCTGAGGCGAGACACTGCAGGCCCCCGGGTCGCAGCTATCGCCCGCGTGTGCCGGCGGCCGGAACCCCCCCTTCCGGCCGCCGGCTTTCTCTCTTCGACCGCAATTTGTGAGATCCCACAGCAATCCGTGAAAACCGACCGCGTTTCTGGTGAGCGGCTCTCGGCCGATGCGTTCCAGAACGCGGTGGATCAGTCGGAAGTCCGAGCGATGCTCTGCGAGGGCCCCGAACGATATTCTGCGACAGCCATGTGCTCGGCGCTTCGGGTGGGAGGATCTGCCCATGGCGAAGAAGGACAAGCAAGACAAGCGCTTCGAGCGACTCCATCGCGAGAAGTCGGGCATGGATTCGCTCGAGGTGTTCCGCGATGTCGAGACGGGCGTCTGCTATCTCTGGCGGTCCGGCGGGTATTCCGGCGGGCTGACGCCATTGCTCGGGCCCGATGGCAGCCCGGTGATCCAGCGCTAGCCCGAGCAGCCGCCAGAACGCCGCTACCCCGCAGCGGAACCCGCTCGCCATA
>DWWP01000019.1 GCA_019119635.1 Candidatus Dietzia intestinipullorum | reverse complement strand
TTTGGCATTGGGCCCTCGGCGCTGACGGAGGCCATGGGCATGCTCAACCACCATTTCGCAGCAGCCGCCTGATCGGCGCAGAGCGACAGCCTACCTCTGACTGCCGCCAATCTTTGCAACAGAGCCCGCCTCGCAGAGCTGCTCGAGGACCCGCCCCCGTTCTGACGTCCGTATGGTCGGCGGTATGACCACGCAGCAGTGGACGCCGCCGCGACTCGGGAGCCGCTACGCAGACGAGTTCCCCGAGCTGTCCGTGCCGTGGGAGGCCGCGCGCGCCGACGAGCCGCACCTGGTCGCGCTCAACGAGGAGCTGGCCGCCGAGCTCGGACTCGACGCCGACGGATTGCGCAGTACGGAGGGGCTCCTCATGTTGGTCGGCAACCGTGTCCCCGAGGGCGCGACGCCGGTCGCGCAGGCCTACGCGGGCCACCAGTTCGGCGGATTCTCGCCACGGCTGGGCGATGGACGCGCGCTCCTGCTCGGCGAGCTCCCGGACGGCCGCGACCTGCACCTCAAGGGCTCGGGCCGCACTCCCTTCGCGCGCGGCGGCGACGGGCTCGCCGCCGTTGGGCCCATGCTGCGCGAGTACCTCATCAGCGAGGCCATGCACGCGCTCGGCGTGCCCACCACGCGGTCCCTCGCGGTGGTCGCCACCGGGAACACCGTGCTGCGCGAGTCGCCGCTGCCGGGCGCGGTCCTGGCCCGCGTGGCCTCCAGCCACCTCCGCGTCGGCACGTTCCAGTTCGCGCGCTCCAGTGGTGACGTCGACCTGGTCCGCCGACTCGCCGATCACGCGATCGCCCGCCACCACCCGCACGCCGCCGACGCCGAGAACCCGTACCTCGCACTGTTCACCGCGGTGCAGTCCGCCCAGGCGTCGCTCATCGCCGACTGGATGGCCATCGGCTTCATCCACGGCGTCATGAACACGGACAACACCACGATCTCGGGCGAGAGCATCGACTACGGCCCGTGCGCCTTCATGGAGTCCTTCGACGCGGCCACGGTGTTCAGCTCCATCGACGCCCAGGGGCGCTACGCCTACGGCAACCAGCCGGGCATCATGCAGTGGAACCTCGCCCGCTTCGCCGAGACCCTCGTCCCGCTCCTCGGGGACGACCAGGACGCCGCCGTCGCGCAGCTCACCGCCGCGCTCGACGAGTTCCCCGCCCAGTACAACGCCGCATTCCACACGCGCACGCGCGCCAAGCTCGGCCTCGCCGGCGGCGACGACGAGGTGGCCGGGCCGCTCGTCGAGGACGCATTGGCCTTCCTCAGCGGTGCCCGCGCCGACCACACGTCGTTCTTCCGGCAACTCACCACGGCCGCAGGCGGGGACGACGGGCCGCTGCGGGACCTGCTCGCGGACCGGGCCGACGGGCTGGATTCGTGGCTGTCTCGCTGGCGGGAGGCCGGCCCCTCGGCGGAGGAGATGGCGCGCGTCAACCCGATCTACATCCCGCGGAACCATCTGGTCGAGGAGGCGCTGGACGCGGCGACGGCAGGCGACCCGGGCCCGTTCGAGGAGCTCCTCGCCGTCGTCACCCGCCCCTACGACGAGCAGCCGGGCAAGGAGCGCTTCGCCGCGCCCGCGCCGCCCGACGCGGCGCCGCACGTGACCTACTGCGGGACCTGACGGCCGACCACGGCGGTCGCGTCGATCTCCACTGTCGACCCGTAGGGCAGCCCGGACACCTCGACGAACGTCCGAGCCGGGCGCGGATCCGAGAAGGCCGCGAGCAGTTGCTCGTTGGCCTCCTCTCGCAGGCTCAGATCGGTCACGTAGTAGACGAGCTTGACCACGTCGTCGAGCGTGGCCCCGACCGTGGCCAGGCGTTCGGTCATGCGCTCGAGTGCGGCCACCATCGCCTCGCTCCGGCCGGCGACGGGCTGGAAATCGCTGTCCACCGACAGGGAACCGGAGACGAAGACCAGGTCGCCGTGCCGCGTCGCGGGACTGTACGGGTGCTGCGTGTCCGGTGAGGGCTCGGACGGGGTCATGGATCCTCCTGAGGGGCTCGACGAGGTGCGATCGGACTCGATCAGGCTCCCCGCTCACCGTAGTTTACTTCTGTCACCGCGGCAGGCCCGGTCACAACAGCGCGCGAAGCCATTGACTGAACATTCGGTCAGCCCTATTCTGGGGGGTGAATCCGGGTCTGGCCGGCATCGGAGCCGGTATCGGAAAGGGGATGGCCATGGGTGACGAGGCCAGCGGAGTGGAGGCCGGTGGCGCCGAGCGGATCCTGACCGCGGCGGTGCGTCTCTTCGGGGAACGGGGCGTCGCGGCGACCAGCCTCAAATCGGTCGCCGCGGACGCTGGGGTCTCGCAGGCGCTGATCATCCACCACTTCGGCAGCAAGGACGCACTGCGCCGGGCGTGCGACGCCCGCGTGGCCGAACTGGTCCGGATCCGCAAGGAGGACAGCATCGACAAGGGCCCGCAGATGGATCCCCTCGCGGCACTGCGGGTGATGGACGATGGCCGGCCGCTGCTCCGCTACCTGGTCAGGACGCTCGCCGAGGGCGGAGACCACGTGGATCAGCTGATCGACGAGATGGTCGAGGACGCCGACGGCTACATGGCCCGCGGTGTGGAGAAGGGCATCTTCAAGCCGAGTGCCTCGCCCCGCGAACGCGCGGTCCTGCTGGTCCTGTGGTCCCTCGGGTCGCTGGTCCTGCACCAACACATGGACCGGATCCTCGGCGTGGACCTGCTCGACGCGGAGGCCGGCGCGCAGGGGCTCGCGCCCTACATGCGGCCGGCGATGGAGCTCTTCGAGCAGGGGCTACTGGAGGACGGCGCCTACGAGCACATCGCGCGACTCTTCGACGAAAGGACCGGCCAGCCATGACCGACCCACAGGTGATCTCCGCCCGGGGGGTCGTCAAGACCTTCGGCACCACCCGCGCGCTCGACGGGCTCGACCTCGAAGTGAGACCCGGCGAGGTGCACGGGTTCCTCGGGCCCAACGGCGCGGGCAAATCCACGACCATGCGCGTGCTCCTCGGCCTGCTCCGGGCCGACGGCGGCGAGGTCCGCCTGCTCGGGGGCGATCCCTGGGCCGACGCCGTCGAGCTCCACCACCGCCTCGCATACGTGCCGGGCGACGTGGAACTGTGGCCAGGACTGACCGGCGGCGAGGCCATCGACCTGCTCGCGCGGCTCCGCGGGCCCCTCGACCGCGCACGCCGGGACGCGCTGTGCGAGCGGTTCGACCTGGACCCCACCAAGAAGGCGCGGACCTACTCCAAGGGCAACAGGCAGAAGGTCGCGCTGATCTCCGCGCTCACCTCGGACGTCGAACTGCTCCTTCTCGACGAGCCGACCGCGGGCCTCGACCCGCTCATGGAGGTCGTCTTCCAGGAGACCATCCGGGAAGCGAAGGAGGCCGGGCGCACGGTCCTGCTCTCCAGCCACATCCTCGCCCAGGTGGAGGCGCTGGCCGACCGCATCTCGATCGTCCGGCAGGGCCGCACCGTCGAGAGTGGCAGCCTCGACGAACTCCGCCACATGACCCGCACCACCATGATCGCGCGCACCGACCAGCCGTGGGAGGGACTCCGGGACGTGCCCGGCGTCCACGACGTGGAGGACGACGACGACGGCGAGGTCCGCTTCCAGGTCGACGGCGACCGCGTGGACGAGGCGGTCCGGGCGCTCGCGCCGCTCGGGGTCCGCTCGTTGGTCGCACACCCGCCGACGCTGGAGCAGCTCCTCATGCGGCACTACGACGACGACGGAGGGGGCGGACAATGAGCGCCCCGACCCGAGACGACACTGCGGTCAGGACCCGGTCCCCGCTCGCCGGGACCAGGACACTCGTCCGGTTCTACCTCCGCAAGGACCGCATCAAGCTGCCCGCGTGGGTCGGCGGCCTCGGACTGATCGTGGTCTACGTGGGCTCGGCCCTACCGACGCTGGCGCCGACGGAGGACGATCTCGCGGCACTGTCCCCGATCTTCAGCCAACCCGTCGGACGCATGTTCACCGGCCCGGCCTTCGGCATGGAGGCGCCGACCTACGAACGGTTCTTCGCCGGCGGCTACGCCCCCTACCTGTTCCTGCTGGCGGCGCTGATGAGCATCATGCTCGTCACCCGCCACACCCGCGTGGAGGAGCAGACCGGCCGCGCCGAGCTGATCCGGGCCAACGTCACCGGACGGCACTCCGCGCTGACCGCAGCACTGCTCGTCGCCCTCATCACCAACGCCCTCGCGTTCGCCGTGGTCACCCTCGCGCAGCTCGCGATCGGCTTCGCCCCCGTCGGCTCGGTACTCGTGGGCCTGGGTACGGCGCTCACCGGCATGGCCTTCGCCGGCATCACCGCCGTGACGGTGCAGCTCAGCGAGTACTCGCGGTCCGCGGCGGGGATGGCCGGGGTGGCCCTCGGCGTCTCCTTTGTCCTGCGCGCTCTCGGCGATATGGCGGGCGTCGGTGGCACGGCCCTGTCCTGGGCGTCACCCCTGGGCTGGCCGGCACAGACCGCACCCTTCGTGCACGACCGGTGGGCGCCGCTGATCCCACTCGTGCTGCTCGCCGTGGCAGGGGTCGTCAGTGGCTACGCGCTCCAGGACCGTCGCGACTTCGGCGCGAGCCTCATCGCGCCCCGTCCGGGGCCGGCACACGCCGGACGCTCGCTGAGCAGCCCCCTGGGGTTGGCCGCACGGCTCCAGCGGGGCGCCTTCCTGGGGTGGGGGATCGGGATCCTCGCCCTCGGTGCGGTCGACGGAGCGTTCACCCAGGCCATGCTCGACGCCGGCGACGACATGCCGCCCGCGTTCGCCGAGGTGTTCGGAAACCAGGGACTGCTCGACGGATACGCCGCGTTTCTGGGATCGTTCGTGTCCGTCCTCGTGGCCGGCTACGCGGTGTACGCGCTGCAGACCCTGCGGGAGGAGGAGTCCCGCGGACGTGCAGAGACGGTGCTGTCCACGCCCGTCGGCAGGGCTGCGTGGCTGGGATCGCACGCGCTGGTCGTGGCGTGCGGGGTCGTCGTCATCGGGGTCGCGGTCGGGCTGGGCACCGCGCTGGCCGCCGCGGCCGTCACCGGCGACGGGGGCGTGTTCACCGACGTCCTCCTCGCCCACGTCGCCCTGCTCCCGGCGCCGCTGCTAATCCTGGCGGTGTGCGTGGCCCTGTTCGGGGTCGCCCCGCGTCTGACCGCCCTGGTCGGCTGGGCGCTGGTCGCGCTGACCGCGATCGTCACCATGTTCGCCGACCTCCTCGACCTGCCCGGATGGCTACGCGCGGTCTCCCCGCTGTACCACCTGGCCGAGGTGCCGGTGGAGGACTTCGCGCCGTGGGCGTTCGTGGTGGTCCTCGCGGTCGCCGCGGTGGTGGCGGCGATCGGGCTGCTCGGGATCCGGCGTAGGCAGATCGGCGCAGACTAGCTGTTCCGTCTCCGCCCGTGCAGGGGGAGCGCGCAGGCCGAGGCGGGGCCCTCCCCCGACTTGGTCGTGCTCACTGCGGCCACACGTGCCCGCGACCGCGGTGAGCACGACCTTCTCGGCAGTGAGCACGACCATTCCGGTCGTGGATCGCGGGTCGCGGGTCGTGGGCGTGGGTCGTTGGAGCGGGCCGGGTCAGCGGTTCAGGGGCTCGGCACGGCCACGCGGCGGTTGAGCAGTGCGTCGAACTCCGCGGGTGGGCGCGGCGCCGGGAGGCGTCCGGCGTTGGCGTCGGCGAGCAGGGAGTTGACGGACTCCCTCGCGCAGGACTTGTTGGAGCCGATGAACCCGCGCGGACCACGCTTGATCCAGCCCACCACGTACAGGCCGTCCACCTCGGGGCCACCGGGGGAGTCGAGCACGCGGCCCTCGCGATGCGGGATGGTCGCGGAGTCGGGATCGAACGGGACGCCCGGGACGGGGACACCGCGGTAGCCCACCGACGTGAGGACCAGCCCCGCGGGGATCGTCTCCTCGGAGTCGGAGTCGGAGTCGGGCGTGCGGGGTACGACGCGCGTGCGTCCGTCGGCGTCGACGACGGTGTCGGTGCGGACCACCCGCAGGCCCTCTACTCCTGAATCGCCGATGATCTCGACGGGCGCGGCGTGGAACCGCAGGACGATCCGGGGCAGGTCGTCCCCGGGGGCCGGGCGGGCGGCGATCTCGGCCAGGTACTCCAGCTTGAGCCGGGTCTGGGCATCCGGCGCGGCCTCGACGTCCACACCCTCGGGTGCCTCGACGCGCAGGTCGATGTCGCTGCGGGCGGCGAGTCCGGCCAGTTCGGGGAGCGTGAACGCGGCGTGTAGTGGTCCGCGTCGACCGAGCACGACGACCTCGCGGACCCGGCTCTCGCGGAGGGCGGCCAGGGCGTGCGGCGCGATCGAGGTGTGGGCGAGACGGTCCGGATCGGTGGTGAGGATCCGGGCCACGTCGAGGGCGACGTTGCCGTTGCCGATGATCACCGCGCGCTCGTGGTGGAGTGCGACGTTCGCGTCGACGTGGTCGGGGTGGTTGTTGTACCAGGCCACCACCTCGGTCGCCGAGGTGCTGCCGGCCAGGCCCGTGCCCGGGATGTCGAGCGGGCGGTCGGTCCCCGCGCCGGTCGCGTAGACCACCGCGTGATGGTGCTGGGCCAGCTCGGCGGCGGTGAGGTCCTCCCCGATGCGCACCCCGAGCCGGTAGGTGAACCCGGGCTGCGACTCGATCGCGGCGAACAGGTCGGCGACCGCGCGGGTGTCCGTGTGGTCGGGCGCCACCCCGTGCCTGGCCAGGCCGTGGGGGACGGACAGGCGGTCGAAGACCGTCACCTCGACGCCGGGCTGCTTGAGCAGCTCGTCGGCGGCGTACAGCGCCGCCGGACCGGCGCCGACCACCGCGACCCGCAGGGTGGTGCGCGTGGGCCCCAGGCGCACGAGCGTGGGGACTCGTGCCTGCGGGCGGTCGACCCGCCCGGACCCGGCGGCATCGGACAGGGCCTCGTTGATGCCCAGGAAGTCCTCGTGCTCGGGCGGCAGGGCGGTGTGCGGGACGATCGCCCCGACCGGGCACGCCCCCACGCACGCCCCGCAGTCCACGCAGGTGTCGGGGTCGATGTAGAGCATGTCGGCCGTGCCGAAGTCGGGCTCGTCGGGTGTCGGGTGGATGCAGTTGACCGGGCACGCGTGGACGCACGAGGCGTCCGCGCAGCAGGCCTGTGTGATGACGTGGGGCATGGCGGGCGCGCGTCAGTCGCGGAAGGCCACGGGCGGCTCGCCGCGGTACCGGGAGGCGCGGCCGTCGATCTTGAGGGCCTTCCACACCCGGCGGGCGGCCGGGTTCATCAGTCCGGAGTCCTCGGCGAGCTTGCGGACATCGCCGAAGAGGTCGGACAGGAAGCGTCGCGAGGCGGGGCTGTCCCAGTACAGCTCCTTGATCACCTCGTCCGGGATGTCGAACTCCTCGCGGAACTCCTTGGCCGGCTTGAGGATCGCGTCGCACAGGAGCCGCATGATCACCGGGAACGCGAGCGAGACCAGGAACGCCTCCCGGCGGGACAGTCGCGGGGCGTTGCGGGACACGTAGGTGTGCGCAAACGAGATGTGGCGGGCCTCCTCGGCCACGTGGATCTCCATGATCCGCGAGAGCACGGGCGGCAGCGAGTCCGAGTTGCGCAGGATCTGCTTCTGCGTGTGGTCGATCGGCTCCTCGCCGGCGAGGACGCCGATGAAGAAGCCCACGGGGAACGGGCCGGCCGCCATCGGGATGATCGACGACAAGCGCCGCAGCCACCGTGGCATGCCGGGCACGTCCGCGCCGATCACGTTCACACCCTGCTGGAACATCTGGGTGTGGTTG
Source organism: Candidatus Dietzia intestinipullorum (assembly GCA_019119635.1). Taxonomy (GTDB): domain Bacteria; phylum Actinomycetota; class Actinomycetes; order Mycobacteriales; family Mycobacteriaceae; genus Dietzia; species Dietzia intestinipullorum. The sequence continues at coordinate 180,722 of DWWP01000019.1, read as the reverse complement.
CACTCCTCCGTGGCCTCATGGGTGAGGTAGCGGAACTCGGCGGAACCGTTCTCCGCCTTGAACACGTAGTTCATGATCCCGCGGATGAGGATGTTCTCGAACTGCAGGCCGACCTTCATGATGTTGGCCTGACGCCACAGCCCGATCGCGATCTGCTTCTCCACCGGGAGCGCCTTGTACCAGGGGTGGCCGCCCAGCGGGTCGATCCCCGAGGGCAGGATCCAGCGCTCATCGGTGGGGTCCACCGCGAAGTCCGGGTGGTCCCAGGAGATGTCGATGAAGGGATCGAAGCTGCGGTGGACCGAGGCGTCGGACAGGCGACGGAGCGTGTCCTCGTACTCCTCGGTGCTCGCCGATGCGGTGGGCGCGACTGCGGTCATGGTCATCCCCTTCGTCCCCGGCGGGAGCGCCGGGATCGTGGACAGCAGATCCGGATGTGACAGAGAGACATCCTCGATCTATTTGTACCTGACGCTAGACACGGAGGGGGTGTTCGTCAAGCGGTGTCGGGTTCGGCCGGAGCCCCGGGGCGGTCGGCGCGGGCGGTCAGTCCGCCGCCGCGTCGGGTCCCGGGGCGTGCGCGGGGCCGTTGAGCAGGGGCCCGAGGTGATTGCTGGCGAACGCCCGGGAGACCTCCGGGTCGTCCAGGTCGATGTTCGTCGACGGGGTGAGGACGAACGAGACGACGAGTCGGGCGGTCAGCTCCGCGACGACGAGCAGTTCCTCGTGGGTGCGGGAGTCGGGGATGGCCCGAGAGATCTCCGACGCGAGGAAATGGGCGGCCGCGGTGATCAGGGGCGCGCCCTGCACGGTGAAATGCGGCACGGTCGACTCGGGCTCGGTCTCGAGGAGGCGGTTGAGCAGGTCGTGGTCGCGCAGCGTCTCGACGGTGAACACGAAGCCCTCCGTGAGCTTGTCCTCCACGGTGTCGTGCGCGTCGAACTCGCGCTGCAGGTCGGTGAGGAACCAGGCGACCTCCCGCAGCAGCGTCGCCTCCACGAGTTCCTGCTTGTTGGCGAAGCGCCGGTACAGGGTCATCCGGGCCAGTCCGGCCCGGCGCGTGACGTCGTTCATGGTCGAGCGGGCGATCCCCACGCTCTCGAACTGGGCCGACGCAGCGTCCAGTAGCTGATCCCTGATGGGGTCCTCTGCCTCGCCGGCGTCCGGGAGGCCACGCCCGGCGCGCAGCATGGCCAGTGGGTCGGTCGGCAGGCTCGAGCTCATGCCCGCGATTCTCCCACCTTCCGGCCGTGTCTGAGCTCGCGTGCCGTCATTCCCCACCAGCGTCTCGCGTACTGGCTGAACGTGGTCGCGTCGCCGAGCGCCAGCGCCGAGGCGACCTGGTACAGCGGGATCTCGGTGGTGGTGAGCAGCCGTGCCGCCACCTCCCGCCTGACGTCGTCCCGGATCGCGGCGAAGGTCGTGTTCTCCGCCGCCAGCTCCCGCTGCAGGGTCCGCGGGGACACGGCGAGCATGCCGGCGACCGCGGCCAGCGACGACGTGCCGGTGTCCAGGGACTGGTGCAGCACCTCGCGCGTGCGCTCGGTGAAGCTCCGTCGATCGGCGGGGATGTGCTGGTCCAGGTATTGCATTGCCAGCTGCTGGACCGTCTGGTCGACGCCGGAGATCGTGCGGCCCAGGAGGTCGGAGGGCACTCGGAGCGCCGCGGTCGAGGTCGACGGCGTGACCGGTGCGCCGAAGAGCGACTCGTACCGCTCGGCGTCGATGTTGAGCGGATTGGGAAGTTCGACGGACCGGAGCCCGTAGTCGCCGCCCAGCACGCTGCGCATGGCGTGGTGGAGGAACAGCAGGACCAGGTCGACGGACTGCGGCGGGATGAGTTGTTCCGGGTCACGGTACCCGAAGCGCACGCCCAGCACGTCGTCGTCGCCCCTCGGATCCGGCACCACGGTGATCTCGATCGAGTGGGAATGGAAGAACAGGTACCGGGAGGTCATCTCGAGCGCCTGTGTGGTGGTCCGGGCGTTCCGGACGGCCACGGCCACCGGGCCCAGCATGTCGAGGTCCTGGTGCCCGGCCACGCGCAGTCCCAGGTCCGGACAACCGAGTTCTGCGGCCGCCGTCTCCAGCAGGAGTGCGATCGCCAGGTCCTCGACCAGCATCTCGTCGCTGTCGAGCGCGCCGCGTGGCAGTCCGGACCGTCGGGCCAGGTCGTCCGCGTCGCCGCCGAGCCCGGCCACCACCTGCCGGACCCCGCGGAGGCCGGCGGACCGTATGTACGCCATGAGGGCAGCCTGAGCGAGGTGGCGCGATATCTCAAGTTGTTGGCGCATTACGGAAACTATCCGGAGCGGATGCGGGCTACCGTACCCGGTATGACTACTGTCACCGACCGTAGAGAGAGCCCGAGCGGGACTCCCGAGAATCCGCTGGACCTGCTGATCGTCGGGGCCGGCATGTCCGGGGTCGACCTCGCCCACCACGTGAGCCGCGCCTTCCCGCGCTGGGAGTGGGAGATCCACGACGCCCACGACGACCTCGGCGGCACCTGGCACACCTTCCGCTACCCGGGCATCCGCTCCGACTCCGACATGGCGACCTTCGGGTTCCCCTTCCGCCCCTGGCCGCACGACTCCACGCTCGGCGGCGGCGAGGAGATCAAGGAGTACATCCGGGACGCCGCGCGCGGGGCCGGGGCGCTCGAGCGCCTGCACACGGGCTCGTGGGTGGAGAACGCGGACTGGAACAGCGAACGAGGCCTGTACCGCGTCACGTGCCGCGTGAAGGCCGCCGGATCCGGCGATGCCGAGACCACGCGCATCGTCTGGGCCCGCCGCGTCCACTACGGGTCCGGCTACTACTCGCACTCCGAGGGCTACCGACCGGAGTTCCCGGGGGAGGCGGACTTCCGCGGCGAGATCATCCACCCCCAGCAGTGGCCAGAGGGAATGGAGATCGAGGGCCGCAGGTTCGTGGTGATCGGCTCCGGCGCCACGGCCGTCACTCTGGTCCCCGCCCTCGAGCGGCTCGGCGCGGACGTGACCATGCTGCAGCGCACGCCCAGCTACATCGGCCCGCTCCCGGAGAAGGACACCATCAGCGCCGTGTGGCGCCGGCTGCTCCCGGCGTCGCTCGCGTATCGCGTCGCGCGCTTCAACCACGGCGCCCGCGACATGGGGCAGTTCGTCGTGGCGCAGCGCGCGCCGTGGCTGTTCAAGAAGGTCCTACGCCTGATGCAGCGGCGCTACCTCAGCGCCGCCCAGATCGATGAGCACTTCACGCCCGACTATCGCCCGTGGGACCAGCGCGTGTGCAAGGCCCCCGACGGCGACATCTTCCGGTCGCTGGGCGGCAACGCCCGGGTCGTCACCGACCACATCGACCGGTTCACGGAGACGGGCATCCTGCTGCGTTCGGGGCGGGAGATCGAGGCCGACGTGATCGTCACCGCCACGGGACTCGAGCTCGAGGCGTTCGGTGGGGGCACCCTCAGCATCGACGGTCGCCGGCTCGACGTCCCGGCCCAGACCACCTATCGCGGGCTCATGCTGGCCGGCGTGCCCAACTTCAGCTTCACGGTGGGCTACATCAACTCGTCCTGGACCCTGCGCGCGGACATGGTGTCCCGGTACATGGTCCGGCTGTGGAAGACCGGTGAGCAGGTCTACGCGCCGCGGGTGACCGGTGCCCCGGCCGACCGGCTGCTGCTCGAGTTCGACGCCGGCTACGTCAAGCGGGGCGGGCACCGGTTCCCCAGGCAGGGCGACGACCGGCCGTGGCGGTACGTCCAGAACTACCTGGTCGAGATCCCGGACCTGACCTTCGGCGACGTGCGCAAGGACATGGAGTTCGGCGCCGGGGTGGCACTGACCGCTCACCGGTCCGCCGAGCCCGTCGACTCCTCCGACCCAGCCGGCACCGCCGTGTCCGGCGCGACGATGGGCTGACCCCGATGACCCGACCTAGCATCGCGACCCGTACCTCCGACCGACAGAACCGGCTCCCACGCCGCGTCCTCATCACGGGCGCGGCCTCGGGCCTCGGCCTCGCCCTGACGCGCGAGTACCTGGCACTCGGCGACGAGGTGATCCTCACGGACCTCCACGTCGACCCGCCGCCCGAGGTGCAGGCCCTGACCGGCCAATGGACCTACCGGCGACTCGACGTCACCTCGGAGGCCGACTGGGAGGCGGCGGAACGCGACATCGAGCAGCTCGACATCGTCGTCAACAACGCCGGCATCGCGGTCGGTGGCGGACTGGAGACCACGTCGATGGAGTCGTGGCAGCGGATCATCGACATCAACCTCCTGGGCGTGGTGCGCGGGTGCCGTGCGCTCGCCCCGAAGCTCGGGAAGGGTGGCCGGCTGGTCATCACGGCCTCCGCCGCGGGCCTGGTCCACGCCCCGCAGATGAGCGCCTACAACGCCACCAAGGCCGCCGCGGTCGCCCTGGGCGAGACCCTCGACGCCGAACTGCGCCCGCGGGGCGTGACCACCTCGGTGATCTGCCCCCAGTTCTTCCGCTCCGGCCTCGCCGACTCCCTGTCCGGGGAGGACCAGAGCACGGACGACTTCGCGCGGATGCTGCTCTCGCGGACCCACCTGACGTCGGAGACCATCGCCCGCCGCGCGGTCCGCGGGATCGAGGCTCGGCGCGTGGTGATCACCCCGGACGCGTTCGCCACCTTCGCCTGGTACTCCAAGCGCTTCACCCGCGTCCCCTTCCTCTTGGGCACCCGGATGATCGGGCGGGTGACGGCCAGCCGCATCTGAGGGGCCGGTGTGAGGTAACTCATGACGACGACGAGATTGACCGGATGCCAAGCCGTTATGGTCTCGTGATCTGCAGGGATAAACGAACGTGCTACGGGCCGAACGCACCGCCAACAGGTCGTCAACAGGCATTTTGTGGCGTCACGGGTTGCGTCGCCCCTGTGCGGTACTCCTAGTCTCGGCTGGGTCAGAAGCACGACCCGAGACCTTGTAGGAGGTCGTCGAAGAATGCGACAGAAGACCGTCACCCTGTTGGCCGGCGCCGCGCTCGCCGGAGGCCTCGCAGCCGGCGGAGCCACCGTGGCAGCCCCGGCCGCGACCGCCGCGAGCCCCGGCGCCTGGGAGCAGGTGGCGCAGTGCGAGTCCGGCGGCGACTGGCACATCAACACCGGCAACGGCTACCAGGGCGGCCTGCAGTTCTCCGCCCAGACCTGGTCCGGCTACGGCGGCGACGAGTTCGCCGCGACCGCCGACCAGGCCTCCAAGGAGCAGCAGATCGAGATCGGCGAGCGCGTGCTCGCCGGCCAAGGCGCCGGCGCGTGGCCCAACTGCGGCGGCCCCCTCGGCTGACCTCCGGACGACTCCGCGACAATCCGCCACCCCTGACCCTGCCCGCACTCCCGACTCCGCGAGTGCGATACCGGGAAGAGGCGGCGGATTGTCGTCTGTCACGGGGCGGGGCGGGCTACGATCCCCGGGGTGACCACCACCGCCCGCCTCTACTCCGCCCTCGTCCGACGCGACGTCGAGTCGGAGAACGAGCTGCCGGACCGCGTCCGGCGCGATGTCTCCCGGAACGGGCTCCGGCTGGTCGCGGCCAACACCCTGCAGTCCTCCGGCGATCAGACCGTCAGCGCCTCCACGGTGTTGCCGTGGCTCTTCCACGTCCTCGGCGTCCCGGCCGCCCTGATCGGCCTGCTGGTGCCGATCCGCGAAACCGGCTCCATGCTCCCGCAGGCCTTCCTCACGCCCCTCGTGGTGCGGGTGACGTACCGCAAGTGGGTGTTCGTGGCCGGCGCGGCGGTGCAGGCGGCCGCGGTCGCGGTGATCGCGCTGGTCGCCGCGTTCGGCAGCGGGACCGCGGCGGGCGTCGGGATACTCGCGGCGCTCGCGGTGTTCTCGCTCGGCCGCTGCCTGTGCTCGATCGCCTCGAAGGACGTCCAGGGCCGCACCGTCCCCTCCGGCGAGCGCGGGCAGATCATCGGGCTGGCGACGTCGGCGGCCGGGCTGGTCGCCGTCACCCTGGGCCTGGCGGTCCGGGTCGCCGGCGGGGGAGACCTCGACCGCAGCGAGCTGGTCCTGCTCCTGGCGCTGGGCGCGGTGCTCTGGTCGCTGGCCGCCGCGGTCTACGCCGGGGTGACCGAGCCGGGCGGCGATGGCGGGCACGAGTCCGACGACCGCTCGACGTCGTGGTTCGCCGACGCCGCCCGATTGTTCCGTGAGGACGCCACGTTCCGGAGATTCATCACCGTGCGCGGACTGCTCCTGGTCTCGTCGTTGAGCCCGCCCTTCATCGTGTCGATGTCGGTCGGTGCGGGCTCCGGGGCACTGGCGGGCCTGGGCGGGTTCATCGTGGCCTCGGGCCTGGCCTCGCTCATCGGCGGCCGGCTCTTCGGCCGGATGGCGGACAGATCGAGTCGCCTGCTCATGGTCGGCGCGGCGAGCGGGGCCTCGGTCGTGGCGCTGCTGCTCGTGGCGGTGGCGGCGCTGCCGGACTTCGACGGCGGCTCCGCGCTCGGCGTCGCGGTATTCGTGGGCGCGTTCTTCCTGCTCACGTTGCTGCACGCCGGCGTGCGGGTGGGGCGCAAGACCTACGTCGTGGACGTGGCAGAGGGGGACCTGCGGACGACGTACGTGGCCGTGGGCAACACCACGATGGGGCTCGTCCTGCTGGTGGTGGGCGGGATCAGCTCGGGACTGGCGACGATCGGGGTGAGCTGGGCCCTGGTCTTCCTCGCGATCCTGGGGCTGGCGGGAGCGGGCTCGGCGCTGACGATGCCCGAGGTGTCGCGCGGAGCCGAGCGGTAGCGTCGGGCGTGCCCACACGCCCGCGCCAGACCATCCCGCACACCACCGCGCCCCGGCGCCCCGAGGAGCCCGACATGTCAGGCCGTGCCACCACGCTCGCCGACTTCACCGCCCGCCTGCCGGACGGCAGCGAGCAGGATCTCTCCGCCTACGCGGGCCGGCCGGTCCTCGTGGTCAACACCGCGAGCAAGTGCGGCTTCACCCCCCAGTACGCGGGCCTGCAGCAACTGTGGGAGGACTACCGGGACGACGGGCTGGTCGTGCTGGGGTTCCCCTGCGATCAGTTCGCGCACCAGGAGCCCGGCACCGACGAGCAGATCGGCGCGTTCTGCGAGCGCGAATACGGCGTGGACTTCCTCCTGTTCTCCAAGATCGACGTCAACGGGAAGCAGGCCCATCCGCTGTACCGTTGGCTCAAATCGCAGAAGTCCGGGCTGCTGGGCGGACGCATCACCTGGAACTTCACCAAGTTCCTGGTGGCTCGGGACGGCACCGTGGCAGCCCGGTTCGGCCCCAATCGCAGGCCGGAGGACCTGCGCGAGGCGGTGGAGGGGGCCCTGCGGGGCTGAGCGGGGTCGATGCGGCCCGGGCCGCCCCGGTGGTATGCGGCCCCGGCGCCGGGGGCAGCCGTTAGGGTTGCATCCGATCCGCGTAGCGGGACGGGAGCGATCCTCACGGAGGTGTGATGCGCAACGCGTGGCGTGTGTTCACGCGTGATGCCAGGCGCCTCGGACGGGTACGCAAAGCGTGGATCATCCTCATCGGGCTCATGTTCACCCCGTCGCTCTATGCGTGGGTGAACATCGCGGCGTTCTGGGACCCGTACTCCAACACCGAGGCCATCGACATCGCCGTCGTCAACCTGGACGAGGGCGCCTCCTCCTCGGCGACCGGGGACATCAACGTCGGCGACCGGGTGGTCGAGCAGTTGCGGGGCAACGACCAGCTCGGCTGGCATTTCCCCGACGAGGGCCGGGCCATGGAGGAGGTCAGGTCGGGCGCGAGCCACGCGGCGATCATCATCCCCGCGGACTTCAGCCGCGACTTCACCAGCGTCACCTCGGGCGACTTCATCCGCCCGAGCCTGCAGTACCACGTCAACGAGAAGTCGAACGCCGTCGCGCCCCAGATCACCGATGTCGGCGCGACCACCCTGGACAGGCAGATCAACAGCACGTTCGTCTCGGTGGTGGCGGAGACCGTGACCGACGAGCTCAAGAGCGCGGGCCGCGACGCGGAGGACCGGCTGCGCGGCGCGCAGGGGAACACGATCGACGGGCTGGCCGGCGCGGTCGACTCCGTGGGATCCGCGCGGGAACGGATCGCCTCGCTGCAGGACACCCTGGCCGGGGCGCAGGAGCGGGTCGACGGCGCCAAGGGCACGCTCGACACCGTCGACACCACGCTCGGCGACGTCCAGACCGCCGTCGCACAGTCGCAGGAGATCGTCGGCGAGGCCCAGCGGGAACTGATCGCCGTGAGCGACGCGGTGACCAACGCGTACACCTCGGGGGCGACGCTGCTCGCCGACGCCTCCTCGGACCTCAACGAGTCGATCGCGGCGCTGTCGGCGGGGGCGCGGCAGGCCGGTGCCGGCGTCGACTCCGCGACCGACACGGTGGCGACGGTCATCGGGACCGGGAACCAGGAGCTCACCCGGATGCGGGCGCTCCTCGAGCAGTCCGCGCCCGGATCCGCCGCCGCACAGCAACTGAGCGGGGCGATCACCGGCCTGCAGGACCGCCTCGCGGCCGATCAGGAGATCCTCGACGGACTGGGACGTCTGGGCACTGACGTCACCGATGCGGCCTCGGCGGTGGAGGGGTCCGCGGCCGCGGTCAACAGTGCCATCCGTGACGCTGCGACGTCGGCCGGCTCCCGGAACGCCCCGCTCCGGGCGATGCCCGAGCTCACCGACGCGTTCGCGCGGCTGTCCGGCAGTGCCGGCGAATTCTCCTCGGCGCTCGGCGCGCAACGGACGCAGCTCTCGCAGGCGCAGAACCTGCTCACCGGGCTGGTCGATCAGCTCGGTTCGACCCGGACCGCGCTCGGCGCGCTCGACGGCAATTTCGCCGACGCGCAGGAGGGCCTCGACGGGGTGCGCACGGACGTGCTCGCGCTCGGCAACGCCGACGTCTGGGACCAGCTGCGCACCGTCACCGGGCTGGACACCGAGCAGATCGGGCAGTTCCTGGCCTCTCCGGTCGAGGTGCAGGAACACGCCGTCTACCCGGTGGACACGTACGGCTCCGCCATGGCGCCGCTGTTCATCAACCTCGCGCTCTGGGTCGGCGCCTTCGTCCTGTGCCTCCTCATGAAGCTCGAGGTGGACACCGAGGGCACCGAGGGACTCACCGCCCGCCAGGCCTACCTGGGCCGGTGGCTGCTGCTGGCCGTGTTGAGCGTGTTCCAGGCCCTGTTCATCGCCGGCGGCAGTCTGCTCATCGGCGTGCAGACGGTCAACGCCCCGGCGTTCCTGGGGACCTCCGTCCTCATCGGCCTGGCGTACCTCAGCATCATCTACGCCCTCGCGGTCGCCTTCGGGTACGTCGGGAAGGGCCTGGCCGTGGTCCTGGTGATCATGCAGATCCCCGGCGCGTCCGGGTTGTACCCGATCGAGGTGATGCCGGGGTTCGTCCGTGGCCTCTACAACGTCCTCCCGTTCACCTACGGGATCGACGCGATGCGCGAGACCATCGCAGGGTTCCAGGGCGCGGACTACTGGCGCGCCCTGGGGGTGCTCGCGATCTTCGTGGCGCTGGCGTTCGGGCTCGGACTCGTCCTGCGGCCACGGATGGGCAATCTCATCCTGATGTTCAACCGGAGGATCGCCGACACCGGGTTGCTTGTCAGTGAAGACGTCCAGATCGCCAGCGGCCGGCACCGGCTGTCCCAGCTCATCGACGCGCTGGTGAACCGGGAGGAGTACCGCAGCGGCGTCCTGGCGCGAGAGGAACGGTTCACGCGCCGATACCCGACGCTGGTGCGCGGCACCGCCCTGGCCGGACTCGCGGGCGTGGCGATCGTCGGGCTGGTCGGCTGGCTGGCCCCGATCGGGAAAGTCGTCGTGCTCACCGCCTGGGTGGTGGTGGGCCTGCTCGTCGCGGGCGTCCTGGTGATGCTCGAGTACACGCGGCAGAGCATCCGGATGGCCACGGACGTCGGGGAGATGTCGGAGGCCGAGCTGCGGCGGACGCTCGCCGACGAGCGCGCCGGGGCCGTCCTGGTGGGGCCCTCGCTCACGGGCGCGTCGCAGGCGTCGCCGTCGTCCGGTGGAGCCGGGACGACGGATGACGAGGCTGCGGGGCCTGCGGAGGAACCGGCGGCGGAGACCCCCGATGACCCGGAGGAGACGGCCCCGGACGGGGAACCGGGCGGCGACGACGACCACGACGGCCCCGAGGACCCCGAGGACCCCGCTGACGAGCGCGACGACCACGACGGTCCTGAGGACCCCGAGGACCCCGACGACGAGCGGGGTGAGTCCGGATGACGAACATCGGGCGGCTTCTCCGCCAGGACCTGCGCCGGGCCACGACGAACGTCATGGCGATGATCGTCATGGCCGGACTCGTCGTGATCCCGTCGCTGTTCACGTGGTTCAACGTGCTAGCGAGCTGGGACCCGTTCGACAACACGCAGGACCTGAAGGTGGCCGTCGCCAGCGCCGACGAGGGCTATCAGGGCGAGCTGCTCCCGCTGCGCGTCAACGTGGGCGACCAACTGCTCTCCGCCCTGCGGGCCAACGACCAACTGGACTGGGAGATCACCACGACGGAGGACGCCCTCGAGGGCACCAGGTCGGACGAGTACTACGCCGCGATCGTGCTGCCGCCGGAGTTCAGCGCGGAGATGATGACGTTCTACGCCGGGGACGCGAACAGTGTGGGGATCGAGTACCACTACAACGAGAAGATGAACGCGCTCGCGCCCACCATCACCGAACAGGGTGCGACCGGCGTGGCCACGCAGATCAACGAGACCTTCGCCGCGACCCTCGGCGAGGCCGGGTTGAACATCGTCTCCACGCTCTCGGAATATCTGAACGACGCCGACACGCAGGCGCTGCTGTCCCGGATGGAGGCCCGCGTCGGCGGAGTCGCGACGCAGCTGCGTTCCGGCGCCGACACGGCCGAGATGTTCACCGCCCTGCTCGCCTCGAGCAAGCCGTTGATCAGTGGGGCCTCGGACACGATCACCGCGTCCGGCGACGCGATCGGGGAGGCCTCGGACGCGATCGACGGGGGAGTGGAGGCCGCGTCGTCGTTGGGATCGACGTTGGACTCCGCGGCCGGATCCCTGGGCGCCGCCCTCGCCGCGAGTACGGAGCGCTACCAGACCGTGACGACCCGCGCCGACGAGGTCTTCTCCTCCCTGGACAGGCTGTCGGGGAGTACGGCGGAGGAGATCGACGCACTGGCGGCGCGGGTGCAGACGCAGACCGAGCAGTACCAGGGCCTGCGCGACGGGCTCGTCACGACGGTCAGGCCGCTCGTGCCTGACCCGGCGAGGGGCCCGTTGGACCTGGTCGTGTCGAGGATCGACGACGCCCTCGCGCGGCAGCAGGCGCTGCACGACAGCCTGGAGACCGCCGCAGCACAGGTGCGGGGCGACAACGCGGGGGTCCAGACCACGCGCCAGGAGATCCGCGACCTCATCGGCGAGGCGGAAGGCGCCGTCCGGGGCGCCCAGGACGCGTACACCACCAGCCTGAAGCCCAAGCTGGACCAGCTCGCGGGCACCCTCGCGTCGGTAGACGGTGGGATCACACAGATCGGCGCCGGTCTGTCCGACGCCGAATCGACCCTGTCCGGCGACGCCGACTCGCTCCTCGACGCGCTGACCCGCGCCGAGTCGACCACCACCTCGGTGGCGGATTCGCTCACGGACGCCGCTCAGCGCCTCGACGGCCTCGAACAGACGCTGTCGAACGCCGGGGACGCCGGTGATCTCGGCGCCCTCACCGACCTGGTCGACACGGACGCCCAGACACTCGCCACCTCCCTGTCTGCTCCGGTGGAACTCGACCGCACCCCGGTGTTCCCCGTGTCGAGTTTCGGCAGCGCGATGACGCCGCTCTACACGGTGCTCGGCCTGTGGGTGGGCGCGCTGTTGATCGCCGTCGCGATCCGCGGCGACGTGCCGGAGGATGCTCTGGGGTCGGGGTCGCCAGTGACGGAGACCCAGGCCTACCTCGGGCGCTACGGCATCGTCGGACTGATCGGCTTCCTCCAGAGCACGCTGGTCACGCTCGGGAGCATCCTGTTCGTGCAGGTCGAGCCCGCGCACCCGATGCTGTTGATGCTGGCCGGATGGGTGACCTCTCTGGTCTTCACCCTGCTCATCTACACCTGCGTCGCGGCGTTCGGCAATGCCGGGAAGGCGATCGGGGTGCTGCTGCTGGTCATCCAGATCTCGGCGTCCGGGGGCTCCTATCCGCTGGAGGTCCTGCCCGGCTGGTTCCAGGCCATCAGCCCGTGGCTGCCCGCGACGCACGCCGTGGACGCGATGCGGTCGGCGCTGGCCGGGACCTACAACGGGGACTACTGGGTATCACTGGGCCTGCTCGCCCTGTTCCTCGTTCCCGTCCTGCTGCTCGGGCTGGTGCTGCGTCGACCGTTGATCGGCTACAACCGCAAGCTCAAGGAGGCGCTCGAGTCCACCAAGCTGATGTGAGGTCGCTGATGGGCAGTCTGCCGGCATTCAGTCGATTTTCAGGTGACCGGTGTCCGCGGATAGTATTCCCCGGTCATCCCTGCCATCACTGGAGACCCATGTCCTTCGCTCGCCTCAGGCTCGCCGCCGCCGGCGCACTCACGCTCGCCCTGACCCTCGGGGCGTCGCCCGCCCTCGCCCAGGGCATCGACCCCTCGAGCCTCGGTGAGGAGGGGGCCGGATCGCTCATCGACGGGCTCGGTTCGCTGCCCGTCGGTTCGGTCGCCGGGTCCGTCGGCTCGGTGGGGTCGGCAGACTTCCCGCTCGGCGAGGGATCGTCGAGCCCGGTCGGCGAGCCGCGGCCCGTCGACCCGTCGATCACCGAGTCCGAGTTCCTGCGCGTCGAGAGAACCGCCGGTGACTACGAGTACTGGCTGGTCACCTCGGCGGCGATGCAGCGCGAGGTGATCGTGGAGGTGGTCGCCTCGCGCGGCGAGGACACCGCGCCCGTGCTCTACCTGCTCGACGGCGTGGGCTCGCCGGAGAGCAGCACGGGCTGGCGGGGCTCCGGCGAGATCGCGGACCGGATGGCCGACGAGGACGTCCACGTGGTCAACCCGGCCGGCGCCTACGCCGCGTACTGGACCGACTGGGAGGCCGAGGACCCCACACTCGGCTACAACCAGTGGGAGACCTTCCTCACCGAGGAGCTGCCGGGGATCGTCGACTCGCAGCTGGACACGACCGAGAAGTCGGCGATCGGCGGCATCTCGATGGGCGGGCAGGCCGCCATGCACCTCGCGGCAACGTACCCGGAGCTCTACGACGGCGTCATGTCCTTCAGCGGCAACTACTCCACGATGGACCAGCTCGGCTACCAGACCATCCGGCTGAGCGTGGAGACCCGCGGCGGCGACGTCGACAACATGTGGGGCCCGCACGGCAGCGAGCGGTGGCGCGAGAACGACACCATCTCCCACCCGGAGGGCCTCCGCGGCAAGGCCGTCTACTTCTCCTCCGGCAACGGGGAGGTCGGCCCGGAGGACCGGGAGGTCTACGGTGACGACCTGCAGGACCTGGCTGTCGGTCTGGTCCTGGAGCGTGGCGTCCTCGAGGGAACCAAGGCGTTCGAGCGGGCGCTCGACAGGGAGGGCATCGAGCACCGTGTGGACTACGCGCCCACCGGCCTGCACAACTGGTCGACCTTCATGCGGTACTTCGACGAGGGCTGGGAGCACATCAAGCCCGCGCTCCAGGGCTGAGCGGCCCGGGTGGCCCCGAGCGGGGTCAGGGTGTGCGGTAGCCGTCGAACCTGGCGGTGAGCGTGTCGTCCGTGCGCCGGACGCGGAACATGGCGGACAGGGCGATGATGGCCATCGAGACCCCGACCAGCTCGAAGGTCTCCTCGATGTGGCTGAGGGCCATGTAGAAGTCGGTGAACGCGTCGCCCGCGTCGCGCTGGACGAATCCGGTCCAGGTCTCGATGCCGAGCGCGCCGGTCAGGAAGACCACGCCGGCGAGAACGAGTGTGAGGGTGATCTTGGGCTTCAGCGCCCAGACGACCCGCAGGAGCAATACCACCACGACGACCGCGATGATCGCGCCCGGGATGATCCAGGAGTAGTGGGGCTCGAAGGGCACGTAGGGGCGCAGCCGGTCGCCGACGAAGATCAACCGCTCGTGGAGGGCGGCGGTCTCGTCGGCGGCGGCGACGATGCTGACCACGGCGAACAGCCACCACGACGGGCGGTGCCGGGGCGCGAGGACGGCTGCGAGGACCGCGCACAGCCCCAGCAGAAACCACACGACCGAGGAGTACCAGGCGCCGACGGTCAGCTCCTCGCCGATATCGAACGCGGTCCACAGCTGGTGCCACAGGCCCTGCGGTGCGGGGCTCTCCGTGATCACGGCGACGCGCCAGAACACGGCGGACAGCACCGGGAGGCCGATCGCGATCGGCAGCAGCGCCCAGGCGACGGCCCGGGTCGGGCGGACGTACGCCGCGTCGCCGCCCCCGCGCTCCCGTTCAGTGGCCGTACCCGTGTCGTCTGCCCCCGTGTTCATTCCGCAGAGTTTAGTGGGCGTTCAGCGGGCGTTCATGCAGACCCGCCAGGGGAGCGATCAGGCGGCGTGCGCCTGACGGCGCCGTTCGAGGTAGCCGGCGATCGCGTCGATGGCGCGGTCGAGGACCTCGATACCGGGAAGGCAGACGATCCGGAAGTGGTCCGGCTCGGGCCAGTTGAACCCGGTGCCGTGCGTGACCAGGACGTGCTCTTCTCGCAGCAGGTCCAGGACGAATTCCTCGTCGCTGGAGATCCCGAACATCTCGCGGTCGAGGCGGGGGAAGCAGTACAGCGCACCCTGCGGGGCGACACAGCTGACGCCCGGGATGGAGTCGAGTTTATCCGCGGCGAAGGCGAGCTGGCGCTCGATCCGCCCGTCCGGGTCGATCACGTCGGCGCCCCAGGGCGAGTCCTCGGCGAGCGCCACCGGGATCGCGTGCTGGCCGGGGACGTTGGGGCAGACCCGCATGTTGGCGAGCAGCGTGAGTCCCTCGATCAGATCGGAGGCGTGGTCGAGGGGCCCGGTCGCCGCGACCCAGCCGGCCCGGTAACCGCACACGCGGTACGCCTTGGACAGACCGCCGAAGGTCAGGCACAGGACGTCGTCCCCGGCCGCGAGCGCCGCGTGGTGGTGCCGCGCGCCGGAGAAGATCAGCCTCTCGTATACCTCGTCGGACAGCAGGAGCAGGCCGTGTCGCCGGGCGATGTCGGCCATGCCGCGGACCGTCTCCTCGCTGTACACGGCGCCGGTGGGGTTGTTGGGGTTGATCAGCACCAGGGCGGTGGTGCGCGGGGTGATCTTGGCCTCGATGTCCGTCAGGGACGGGTTCCAGCCGTTCGCCTCGTCGGCGAGGTAGTGCACGGGGACGCCGCCGGTGAGGTTCACCGCCCCGGTCCACGTGGGGTAGTCGGGGGCGGGCACCAGGATCTCGTCGCCCGGGTCGACGAACGCCTGCAGGACCAGCGTGATGAGTTCGCTCACGCCGTTGCCCAGGAACACGTCGTCGGCCGTGATCTGCTCGACGCCGCACCGGCGGTAGTGGCCCGCCACGGCCTCACGGGCGGCGGGGATCCCGCGGGAGTCCGAGTACGCCTGCGCCGACACGAGGTCGCGGTCTACGGCGTCGACGATCTCGGTGCGCGCCTCGAGCCCGAAGGGGTACATGTTGCCCAGGTTGAGGCGCAGCACGTCGTGGCCCTCGGCCTCGAGGCGCATCGCCTCGGTGAGGATGGGTCCGCGCACGTCGTAGCGGACGTCGCGGAGGCGGCGGGACTGGTGGAAGCTCTGCATGGGGACCACCCCACCCGATAAGTGGCGCGGGTGGAAGGTCCACTTTGTGCAGAATCACGAGACCACTGGAGGGGGTGGGCCGTCAGACCGTGGGGCCGTGCTGGTCCACGATCTGCTCGGACACCTCCGCGTCCTGCCCCCGGGCCCGCGCGGAGGCGAGCCGCGTCTCGTGCGCGGTGCGGATGATCTCCGAGTACTTGTCCTTGTGGTCGAGGAGCTCGTCGCGGTACCTCGGCGCGACCGCCTCGGCCTCGCGGGTCCAGCGGTCCATCAGTTCCTCGGCCCGCGTCCGCTCCTCGTCCGAGACCTCGGCTGCGTCGCCGGCGCCGGCGACGCTCTTCCCGGGCTCGATGAGCTTGGAGTAGCGGTGGGAGTACCGCTCGGCGTTCTGCAGCGCGCGCAACGCCCTGCCCTTGGGGCTGTACAGGGAGGTCACCACGGTGATCGCGAGGATCACGACGATCACGCCGAGTGAGACGGTCGTGGGGATCTCCGCGACCGGCACGTTCTCGCCGTCGTTGATGAACGGCAGGTTGTTCTCGTGCAGCGCGTGCAGGACCAGCTTGACGCCGATGAACCCGAGCACCGCGGACAGTCCGTAGGACAGGTACACCAGCCGGTCGAGCAGGCCGTCGATGAGGAAGTACAACTGCCGCAGGCCCATGAGCGAGAACGCGGTGGCGGTGAAGACGATGTACGGCTCCTGCGTGAGCCCGAAGATCGCGGGGATCGAGTCGAACGCGAACAGGATGTCGGTGGCGCCGATCGCCACCATGACCAGCAACATCGGCGTGAGCACGCGTGTGCCGCCGATGCGCGTGAAGAGCTTGTCGCCGTCGTACTCGTCGGAGGCCGGCAGCACCCGCTTGGCGAGCCGGACCATGATGTTGTCCGCCTCGTCCTTGCCCTCTTTGTCCCCGGTGAGCTCGCCCCGGAGCTGCTGCCCCGCGACCAGTAGCAGGACCAGGCCGAACAGGTAGAACACGTCCGACCACGCCTCGATAACGGCGGCGCCGGCCAGGATGAACACCGTGCGCGAGATCAGCGCGAACGTGATGCCGAACAGCAGTACCTTCTGCTGGTATTCGCGCGGCACCTTGAAGGAGGCCATGATCACCAGGAAGACGAAGAGGTTGTCGACGCTGAGCGCCTTCTCGGTGATGTAGCCCGCGTAGTACTCGACGGCGTGACCGGTGTCGCCCACGGCGAAGAACATGAGTCCGAAGAGCAGCGCGATGCCGACGTACACCGCGGACCAGACGGCGGCCTCACGGATGGTGGGCAGGTGCGCCTTGCGGACGTGGAAGAAGTAGTCGAAGGCCAGCAGGCCCACGATCACGGCGATGGTGCCGCCCCAGAGCAGCGGGGTGATCTCCATGGGTGGAGCAACCTTTCGTGAGAGACGGTGCGGGACGACGAGGCCCCGTGAGTCTCTCCGCTCACCCGCGGCGTCGCCGTCGGTGTGAGCCGCTGCGCCCGGCCGGCCCGGTCCTCGGGCCCGCGTGTTGACGTCCACAGCGTGATGGATACTCCCCCACTGCGGACGGATCATACACCGTGCCGGTCCGGAGGTGGATGCTCACTCGAGGTGATCGGTCCACTGCGCCAGTTGCCCGGCTGTCGCTGCTGCTGCCCTCGAGCCGTCGGCGACGGCGATCACCAGGTCATAGGCCTCGTCGTCGGGTGCCTCCAGCGCTACGTCGTTGATCGAGAAGAACACCGCGACGGCGAGCCAGCCGAGACGCTTGTTCCCGTCGACGAGGGGGTGGTTCGACACGATCGATTCGAGCAGTACCGCGGCCTTGAGGTGGAGTTCCGGATAGGCCTCTTCACCCAGAACCCATGACGCCGGCCGGTGCGCGGCGGAGTCGAGGAGGCCGAGGTCGCGGACCGGCCCCACGGCGAGATCGTCGACCAGCTGGAGTAGATCCTCGGTGTCGAGGTAGACGGTCATCGGCCGAGGCGGTCGAGGAGGTCGGCGTACCTTTCGCGGTGCACGGCCGAAGCCTGACGGACCTGCGCTCGGTGCAGGCGACGCTCGCCGGCAGCGCGGATCGCACGGACAGTGGCCTCATGCTTGCTCACGCCCTCGGCCTCGGCCAGGGCGGCGAGGAGTTGCTCGTCGTGATCGCTCAGTCGCAGGGTCATGGCCATGCGTTCGATGCTACCAAAATGATATCAACGCCTATCCTGGTCGCATGGCCCGCACCCCGAGTCCCGGTTCTCTGGTCCTGGGGCAGGTCTCGGGCGCCGCGGACCTGGCGGACGGGGTGATCGACCTCATCGCCACCGGCGCCCTGGCCGACGGCGACCGGTTGCCCTCCACCCGTGCGCTGGCCGAGCAGGCCGGACTGTCCCGCGGCACCGTTGTCCGCGCCTTCGACGAGTTGGCCGCCGCCGGGTTCGTGGCCGCCGAGCACGGCTCGGGTACCCGGGTGAGCCCGGGTGCGGCGCAGGCCGCGCGAGCCGGGGCGCGGACACGCGGAGGCGGAGACGGCACCTCGTCGTCGTCGCCTGTCGTGGAGCCGCGCGTCGGCCGGTCGCCGCGCGATCTGCGGCCCGGGATCCCGGACGCGTCGCTCGTGGACGAGCGGGCGTGGCGTGCGGCGGTGCGGGCGGCCGCGGCGGAGGGACTGGCCGGGCTGAACCCGTGGGAGGAGCCCAGCCCCACGCTGCGGTCGGCGCTGGGCGCGCACCTGCGGCGGCACCGGGGGATCGCGGAGGCCGACCCGTTGCTGTTCGACAGCTCCCGTTCGGCGATCGCCGCCCTGTGCGCGGCGTTCGTGGCAGGGAACGGGCCGGTGTCGTTCCACATGGAGGACCCGGGCTATCGGGGCGCGCGCCTCATGGCCCACGAGTACGGGTTGCGGGTGCGGTTCCACCTGGCCGACCGGGACGGTCTCGACCCCGCGCGCCTGGGCGATGCGCCGGCGATCGTGTTCACCACGCCCGCGCACCAGTTCCCGCTCGGCCACCGGATGAGCGTGGACCGCCGGGTGGCGCTGGTGGACTGGGCGCGGCGGACCGGATCGCTGGTGATCGAGGACGATTACGACGGCGAGTTCCGCTACGGCGTCGCCCCGCTCCCCGCACTCGCGACGCTGCCGGGGGCCGCCGGGCACGTCGCCTACGTGGGGACCTCCTCCAAGTCCGTGGCCCCCGACCTGCGGGTGGCGTGGTGCCTGGCGCCGGTCGCACTGCGCCGCGAGGTCGAGAAGTGGCTGGCCGTGCACCGGCGGGGGCCGTCCTCGCTGCCCGCCGACGCGTTGGGAGAGTTCATGGCCTCGGGCGCGATGGACCGCCATCTGGCGCGGGCCGCCCGGGTGTACAGCGACCGGCGGTCCCGTCTGGTGGCCGCCCTGGCGCGGGAGTGCCCCGGGCTGGAGGTGACAGGGGTTGAGGCCGGCCTTCACCTGTGCGTGTTGTTGCCGGGGTGTGACGACGACGAGGTGGTGCGCGCGCTCGAGCGGTCCGGCTGGCGGACGCGCTCGCTGAGCAGTCAGGCGTCGCGGCACGCGGTCTCCGGACTGGTGCTGAGCTACGCCCGGCTCCGTGCGCGGGACGCGAGGGAGTTCGCGGCGGCGCTGCGCACGGTGCTGACAGCTGGCGATTCCGGCTGATCGCCGCCCGCCCGTGGCCCGCCGGTGTTTAGATACCTGACAGTAGTCAAGTTGTCGGGAGCAGGAGCGGAGCACACAGATGGGCCAGGAACAGACACTCGCGGGCGAGATCGCCTTCATCACCGGCGCGGCCCGGGGCCAGGGGCGCAGTCACGCCGTCGAGCTGGCGCGGCGTGGGGCCCGCATCCTCGCGCTGGACATCTGCGCGGACATCGACTCCGTCCCCTACGGGCTGGCGACACGGTCGGATCTGGACCAGACCGTCGCGGAGGTGGAGGCGGTGGGCGGCGAGATCGTCGCCGTGCGGGGCGACGTGCGCGAGACCGCCGACGTCGCCGCGGCCGTCGACCGGTGCGTCGAGGCCTTCGGCGTGCCGGGCATCGTGGTGGCCAACGCGGGCATCAACCTCCAACGGGGCGAGGAGCCCGACGCGCAGCAGGCGTTCATGGACACGGTCATGGTCAACCTGGTGGGCGTGTGGAACACCGTCCACGCGATCGCCCCGCTGCTCGTCGAGCGCGGTGAGGGCGGCTCGATCGTCCTCATCTCGTCCACCAACGGGCTGAGCGGACGCGGCGGAGACGGGTCCGGCGCGGTGACCGGGTACACCGCCAGTAAGCACGGCGTGGTGGGCATCATGCGCAGCCTCATGAGCTGGCTGGCGCCGCACGGGATCCGGATCAACACCATCCACCCGGCCGGGGTGGCCACGCCGATGGTGACGCACGAGGAGATGCAGGCATGGTTCAAGGGCAGCCCGGCAGGGCACACGATGGGAAACGCCCTGCCCGTGCCGATGCTCGACCCGATCGATATCTCGCGCGCGGTGCTCTACCTGGTCGAGGAGAGCGGTCGGCACGTCACCGGCGTCACGATGCCCGTCGACGCCGGGTACCTCGCGAAGTAGCCGCCCTCGCCCCCGTCGGGACCGCGGTCACCTCCGGCGGACGGCGCGGGTCCGTAGCCACCCGGTCAGCACGAGCGCCAACGCGATCGCGCAGAGGTAGATCAGTGCTCCGCCGCGGCCCCAGGCCGGGTCGATTGCGAGGTCCTGTCCGCTCCCGTAGACGCCGTTGAGGAACGGCATGAACCCGGTGAGCACGTCGCCCCGCGGGAGCAGGATCACCGCGTTCTCCACGAGCAGCGACCACACGGTCAGCACCGCGACCGCCGCCGGCGCCGAGGGGATCAACGCGCCGATGCCCAGCCCCACGCCGGCGGCGCCGAACGCGTAGACCGGCAACGCCCACAGGAAGCGCACGCCCTCCGGGGTGAACACGTCGACCTCCGAGTGCACGCCGGGGAAGAACACGGGCAGCGCGAGCATGGTGAGCAGCGCGGCGACGCCCAGGGAGATCGCGCCCGGACCGCCGATCACGATCCACCGGGCGATCATGCCGGTGAGCAGGCGCGGCTCCGCGTACCTGCGGGTCTCGGCGACCGGCCCGGCCTCGCTCTCGGCCTGCCGGTACGCGGCCGATACGGCGAACACGGTCACGCCGATCCACAGCAGCCAGTACACCGAGTTGGTGGTGTTCACCGCGGTGACGCCGAGGAGGCCGTCGCGCGAGTTCAGCGACTCGGCCACGGCCGCCACGACCAGGGTGATGAGCACGGGGAGCAGCACGCCGAGCGGCAGCGTCAGCCGGAAGACAAAGCTCCGCGGCCCGCCCAGGGCGACCGCCTCGGCGGCGACCGCCCGCCGCAGCGCCCCGACGGCGCTCATCCGGCCACCGCATGCCCGCGTGCGACGCGCGGCACGTGCGCGGCGAACGACGCCTCGAGGTCGGTGTGGGGGCCCCGCACCTCGGCGACGGCCCCGGCGGCCACGATGCGACCGTCCTCGATCATCACCACGTCGTCGGCGGTGCGCTCGACCTCGGCCAACGCATGCGAGGCCACCACCACGCACCTGCTCTCGTCCGCCCACTGCCGCAGGGGCCCGCGCATCCACAGCACGCCGGCCACGTCCAGTCCGTTGAGCGGCTCGTCGAGCAGCAGCGTGCGCGGATTGCCCACCAGCGCCGACGCGATCCCCAGGCGCTGACGCATGCCCAGCGAGAACCCGCCCACCGGCCGGTCGGCCACCGCTCGCAGTCCGACCTCGTCCAGCAGCGCGTCGGCCCGCCCGGACGGCACCCCACCGAGCGCCGCCAGCCACCGCAGATGCCGCCGCGCGGAGTGTCCGGGCGTGAACGCGTCGGCCGACAGGTGCACCCCCAGGTGCCGCACGGGCGCCGCGAACGCCCCGGGGGCACGGCCGTCGATCAGTGCCGCGCCCTCGGAACGCCTTCGTCAGTCCTGCCACCTCGATCATCGGACTCAGCCCCCGCACGCGACGGGCAGGCCGACGGTCCGCACGCCCTCGCACACCGAGCGGGTCGCCAGCTTCCAGTTGCCGTCTCGGTAGACGAACGCCACGCGCGTGGTGATGCTGGGTCGTCCCGCCGACTCGCTGTGCAACGTGGCGGTGAGCTCGTCGCCGGAGCGCTCGACGGGCCCGGTGATGCGCTTCCAGCCCTGCGGTGCGCGGAAGATCCCCAGGTTGTAGACAGTCTTCGGCACCACCACGCCGCCCGTGCCCGCCTCGAGGTTGCGTGCCTTGGCCTCGTCGGGGGCGGGCGTGGCCACCAGTAGGTGGACGATCGCGTTGAGGTCGTCGAGCGTCGGATCGGTGGTGGTCACCGCGAAGTCGGCGGGCAGCGGGCCGGGCGGGGTCCAGCCGGTCCGGGTGGCGGGGGCGTCCGGCTCGCCGCCGGGTCGCTCCGCGTCGCCGGCGTCCTCGCCCCGGGGCCCGCCACCGTCGCCGGCCCCGCCGGGCGTGGGGACCGCCGACGGCGCAGCCGCACCGGTGGCGGGGGACAGTCCGCCTCCGTCCTCGGCCGGAGGGGCCGTGTCCGGGGCCGACGTACCGGACCCGGGGGTCCCGAACGACAGGAAGGGACCGCGAGGGTACGGCCCTCCGCCCCGGGGCACGGCGTCCTGAGCGCGCGGTAACGATGCGGCAACGCCGCACGGGATCGACACCGGCCGGGGGGCGCGCGGCCCTAGGCTGACGCCACCTGTCCCGCTCGAATCCGAGGTGCCCCTATGTCCGCCGACACCATCGGCTTCGCTCTACTGATCCTGGGTGCGGCCCTGCTCGTCGGCAAGTTCCTGCGAGTCAAGATCGGCTGGATCCAGAAGCTCTTCCTGCCCAGCTCGATCGTCGGGGGCGCGCTCCTCCTGATGCTCGGGCCCCAGGTGCTGGGACGCGTCGGCGGGCCGGTGGGGGAGAACGGCATCTTCACCGAGGCCATGGTCGAGGTGTGGTCGGCACTGCCGGGGCTGCTCATCAGCGTGATCTTCGCGACCATGTTCATGGGCCAGAAGCTGCCCACCATGAAGCGGGCCGCGACACTCGTGGGCCCCCAGCTGTCGCTGGGCGTCGCGCTCGGTTCCGGGCAGTACGTCGTGGGGCTGCTCCTGGCGGGGCTGATCCTGGTCCCGCTGCTGGCCGCGCAGCCCATGACCGGTGCGCTCATCGAGATCGGCTTCGAGGGCGGACACGGCACCGCCGCCGGCATGCGCGGGGTCATGGACGAGCTCGGCTTCTCGGAGGGCGCGGACCTCGCGGTGGGGCTGGCGACCGTCGGGATCGTCGGCGGCATCGTGATCGGTATCGCGCTCATCAACTGGGGCGTGCGCACCGGCAAGACCGAGATGGTCAAGGGCGACGTCACCATGTCCCTCGAGGAGCAACGCGGGCTGTTCCGCAAGGACGAGCACTACTCGGCCGGCACCATGACCTCGCGTCCCGCCTCCGTCGAGCCGCTGTCGCTGCATTTCGCGCTCGTCACCGTCGCCATCCTGTTGGCCCTGGGGTTCCTCGAGGGGCTGCGGTGGATCGAACAGCAGACCTACGCCTCGGTGATGCTCGACGACAACACCCCGCTCGAGATCTTCGCCTACGTCCCGCTCTTCCCCCTCGCGCTCCTCGGCGGCGTCCTCATCCAGTACGTCGCCGAGAAGACCGGCTACGGTCACATCATCGACGACCAGATGATGCTGCGGATCCAGGGCTGGGCGCTCGACTTCCTCGTGGTGGCTGCCATCGGCACGCTGTCCCTCGCCGCGATCGGTTCCAACATCGGGACGTTCGTCATCCTCGCCGTCGCCGGTGTGGTGTTCAACGTCGCGATCTTCCTCTTCCTGGCGCCGAGGATCATCGGCCGCTACTGGTTCGAGCGCGGGATCGGGGACTTCGGCCAGTCCATGGGCGTGACCGCCACCGGCCTCATCCTCATGCGCGTGGTCGACCCGGAGGCCGAGAGCCCCGCGTTCGAGGCGTTCGGCTACAAACAGCTCATCTTTGAACCGTTCTTCGGCGGCGGGCTCGTCACGGCCCTGGCGATCCCCGTCATCTACCTGACCGGCCCGTGGCCGCTGTTCGCCGTGATGCTGGCGGTCTTCCTCGTCGCGGTGCTCGTCGGGCTGCTGTACTTCGGCCCCCGGGAGCAGAAGGACCGACGGGACTGGGAGGCGCGGGGCAAGCCTGCGGATCATGCGGGCGGATCGGACGCGGCCTCGACCGTGTGAGAGGCCGGGCGTGACAGTCTGGTGAGGTGAAGACCCCGGTACCTGACTATCTGTCCGAGATCCGCGACCTCTGCTCGGTGGGCGAGGACGGCGAGCTCGCCGACTACATCCCCGAGCTCGCCGCCGTCGACCCGGACCGGTTCGCCGTCTCCGCCTGCACGATGGACGGCGTCCTCTACACCGCCGGCGACGCGGGCACCGAGTTCACCATCCAGTCCATGAGCAAGCCGTTCGCCTACGCGCTCGCCCTCCGCGACCGCGGGGTCGACGCGGTGCTCGAGAAGGTCGCGGTGGAGCCGTCGGGCGACGCGTTCAACCAGATCTCACTGGAGCGGGACAGCGGCCGCCCCCGCAACCCCATGATCAACATCGGCGCCATCACCACGCACTCGCTGGTCGGGCCCCCGGGGGCCTCCGAGGACGAGCGCGACCAGGTGGTCGCCGACGGTCTCGCCGCGTTCGCGGGGCGCCGACTCGAGGTGGACGACGCCGTCCTCGACTCGGAACTGGACACCGCGTTCCGCAACCGCGCCATGGCCAACCTCGTGCGCGCCGGGGGGATCATCGACTCCGATCCCGATGAGATCGTCCGCGGCTACACCCGCCAGTGTTCCTACCGGGTGACCGTGGGCGACCTCGCGGTGATGGCGGTGACGTTGGCGACCGGCGGCACCAACCCGATCACGGGGGAGCGGGTGATCTCCCCGCGCGCCTCCCGGCAGGTGCTGGCCGTGATGAGCACGTGCGGGATGTACGACGCCGCCGGCGACTGGATGTCCACGGTCGGCATCCCCGCCAAGAGCGGGGTCTCCGGCGGGATCCTCGGCGCCCTGCCCGGGCAGGTGGGCATCGGGGCGTTCTCGCCGCGCCTGGACGCGCACGGCCACAGTGTCGAGGGCATCCGCACCTTCGAGCGGCTCTCCAGCGACATGGAACTGCACATCATGAACCCCACGATCTCGGAGATCGACCCCGTCCGCTCGGTGCGCGTGGACCGCTCGACCGGCCGGCGCACCTTCCGGCTGCAGGGGCCGATGACCTTCGCGGGCGGCGAGAAGGTGGTGCGGACCCTGGCCGAGATCCCCGACGACTTCAGCGAGGTCACCCTGGATTTCAGCCGCGTGTCGGTGGTCAACGGCAGCGCCCGCAGGATGCTCCTCGAGGCCATGCGCCGACTGTCGGCGGAGGGGCACGTGGTGGGACTGGCCGACCCCGGACGCCGACTGCCCGACCCCGACCTCGGCGACGGCACCCGCCCCGTGTTCAGGCGCGCCGCACGCTGATCCGCCTCAGGCGAGCGTGTCGGTGAACCGCGCGATCGCGTCGACCACCGCGAGGTAGCGCGCCGACTGCACGGCGTCGAACCCGTGCTGCGCCCCGGGCAGCTCCGCGTAGGCCACGGCGTGGGGCGAGCCCGCACGCAGGTGGTCGACCAGCCGCCGCGATCCCCATACGGGGGTGTAGGTGTCCAGGGTCCCGTGGACGACGACGAGGGGCGGCGCGCCCGCGGCGGGGTGGCGCACGGGGTCCGAGATCTGCCTGGTCCGCGGCCCGAGCGGACCGTAGTAGCCGTAGAGGCCGATCGCGCCCGCCAGCGAGGTGTCGAGTTCCTCGAAGCCGGGCTGGAATCGCGGGTCGCCCGCGGTCAGCGCCGTCATCATGGCGATGTGGCCACCGGCCGAACTGCCGGCTACCACGATCGGGGCGTCCGCGGGGATCCCGTGCTCGGGGCCCTCGACCCGGATCCAGCGGATCAGTCGCTTGATGTCCACCAGATGCTGCGGGAAACCCGCCTCCGGCGTCGCCGACAGATGGTACGTCGCGCTGATCGCCGCCCATCCGCGTTGCGCGTGGTCGAACAGCATCGCCCGTGATTCGCGGCTCGGCGCGCCCATGCGAAAGTGCCCGCCGTGGAGGTGGATGATTACGCCGCGGACCTCGCCGGACGCGCTACTGGTGTAGAGATCGAAGCGGTGGGCGGAACGGTCCGGACCGTACGTCATGCCGGTGCGCGCGCGGACGCTGCGAGGGCGCGGCGGCCATGGCAGGAACAGCACGCGCAGCCACGGCGTCCGGTGGCGGGATCGGGGGTGCGGCCTCGTCGTCGTCGACTCTCCGGTGACCCCCGCCTGCGACCAGGCACGGTCCAGTACCCTCGCCGCCAGGAGATGGCGGCCGAGGACGGCGGCGAGTCCCGCACAAATGAGGGCTGCCATCGCGGTGCCCACGAGGTCGCCGGTCGTCACGTCGCCGTGCAGCAGCGCACCTGCCGTGGCCGCCGCGACGAGCAGGCCGAGGTGAAGCGGCGCCTCCATCGCGGTCAGGCTGAGCCCCCATGCGGCGACAGCCAGCAGGAACGGACGCCGGATCGGCACGAGCGCCAGTGCCGTGGAGAGAACGGGCAGGGCGAGCAGTGCGGGGAGCATCGTCTCAGCTCCCGAGCGGCCGGCCGGCGCGTTCCCAGGACGCGACCGGTCCCGGGACCAGGTCGAACATCGGGTGAGGTCGCGGTGCGGTCAGCCGCTCCGCCCATGCCGGATCACGTGCGTACACCTTTGCGCGCAGGTGCGCCCACTCCAAATCGAGCTGATCCTCCGTCAGCGTGAGCCGCTCCGCGCCCGCCGGCACCGTGATCCGGGTGCGGTCGAAGCGGTAGCCGCGAGCGTCCGCCGCGTCGGCGAGGGCAGCCAGCCAGGTGGCGATCCCGGTCACCGGGTCCTCGAGCGTCCGGAACCTCTCAAGCTGGGGGTGGTTCCGGTAGCCGGTCGTGAGTCCCCGCAGAACCTTCTGCGCCAGCAATCCCTCGCGCCAGCCGGCGACGAGGGCGGCACGGTCGAGCAGGTCGGGATGGATGCTCCACAGGCGCATCCGGTGAGTATAGGGCCGCGACCCGCGGGTATAGGATCGAGAGGTATGACCACGACGGAGCCGGTTCTGGACGACGTGATAACCGAGCTCAGCGGGCTCGCCGACCCCAAGGTGCTGGCCGTGAACCAGCGGCACGGCGACGAGCACTCGGTGAACCTCACCAAGCTGCGGGCGATCGCCAAGCGGATCAAGAAGAACCACTCGTTCGCGCTGCAGCTGTGGGAGACCGGCGACCCCGACGCGCGGCTGCTCGCGCTGCTCGTGTGCCGGCCGCGGGAGTTCACCGCCGATGAGCTCGACGCGATGCTGCGGGACGCGCGCACGCGCAAGGCCCACGCCTGGCTCCTCTCCAACGTCGTGATGAAGAGCCCGCACGCCGAAGAGCTGCGCCTGGCCTGGCTGGACGACGCCGACCCGGTGGTCGCGAGCGCCGGCTGGGCGTTGACCGCCGACCGCGTGGTCAAGAAGCCGGAAGGGTTGGCATTGTCGGAGCTGCTGGACGTGATCGAGGCCGAGATGGCCGACGCACACGAGCGGCTGCAGTGGGAGATGAACACAACGCTCGCGCACATCGGCATCGAGAACCCGGAGCTGCGGGCGCGGGCGCTGGAGATGGGCGAACGGCTCGGGGTACTGCGCGACTACCCGACCCCGCCCAACTGCACCTCGCCGTTCGCGCCGGAGTGGATCGGCGAGATGGTCCGCCGCAAGGAGGACGCGTGACCCGTATCGCCGCCGTCCAGTTCGAGGGCGTCGCCGGGGACGTGGCGGAGAACCTGCGACGGCTCGAGCCGCTCATCCGCGAGGCCGTCGACGCCGGTGCCGAGGTGATCGCGCTGCCCGAGTTCTTCACCTCGCCGATCGTCTTCCACCCCGAGGTGCACGAGGCGGTGTTGCCGCCCGAGAACGCAGCGGTGGACATGCTGCGGGACGTCGCGCGCCGGCACGAGGTGACGATCGGCGGATCGATGCTCATCGCCGATGGCTCGGCCGTCTACAACCGATACCACCTCGTCGAATCCGACGGCGCCGTGCATCTGCACGATAAGGATCTGCCGACCATGTGGGAGAACGCCTTCTACGGCCCGGGCTCGGACGACGGCGTGGCCCGGACCGGCATCGGACGCGTGGGGATGGCGGTGTGCTGGGAGCTGATCCGGAACCAGACCGCGCGCCGGATGCTGGACCGGGTCGACCTCGTGATGACCGGCACGCACTGGTGGACCGTCCCGGCCAACTGGGGGCCCGTGGGGCGCGTGTTCACGACCGTGGCCCGCCGGAACCAGAGGCTCTCGGAGAGCGCCCCCGCCGAGCTCGCGCGCAGGCTCGGCGTCCCGGTGGTCCAGGCCTCGCACTGCGGGCGGTTCCGCACGCCGCTGGGGCTGATTCCCGGGAGCCGGGTGACGGTCCCGTACCTCACGCACTATGTGGGGGCCACGCAGATCGTCGACTCCGGCGGCCGGGTGCTGGCGTGGCGGTCGACCGCCGAGGGCCCCGGCGTGGTGGTGGCGGACGTCGAGACCGGCCCCCGGCCGCCGCGGACGCAGATCGGCCCGCGGTTCTGGACGCCGCGGCTGCCGTGGCTGATCCGCGCCTACTGGTGGCAGCAGAACGCCGTCGCCACCCGCTACTACCGCGACACCGGCCGGGCGGCGGGGCTGGCCGCGGCACCTACCCTGGACGGGGACGAGAGGTGACGACGATGACGGTGCAGATCGAGACGGGCGACGGCCTCGCGGAGGCGTGGGTCGCGCGGCCGGAGGACACGGAGCGAGCCCTGCCGGGCGTCCTGCTGTTCATGGACGCCTTCGGCCTGCGGCCACAGATCCGCGAGATGGCGCAGCGCATCGCGGACGGGGGCTATGTGGTCCTGGCGCCGAACGTCTTCCACCGCTCCGGCTCCGTCGAGGAGATCGCCCCGACCGCCGACCTGCGCGAGCCCGAGGGAAGGGATCGCGCGCTCGAGCAGGCGATCCCGCGGATGAACGAGCTCACGCCGGGACTCTCGCGCGCCGACACCACCCGCTACCTCGAGGCTCTCGCGGAGCTGCCCGGTGTCGCGGGTGACGCCCCGGTGGGCGTGATCGGCTACTGCATGGGGGCGCGTCTGGCGCTACGGGCCGGGGGCGACCACCCGGACCGGGTCGCCGCCGTCGGTGGCTTCCACGGTGGCGGGCTGGTGACGGAGGAGCCGGACAGCCCGCACCGGAGCCTCGCGTCGACCCGGGCGGCGGTGTTGCTGCGGCACGCGGATGACGATCCCTCGATGCCCGTCGAGGGGATGGACGTGATCGCCTCGCTGGCCGAGGACGCCGGCGTCGATCTCGGTCAGTCCGTGTACCCGGGCGCGCCGCACGGGTACTCGATGGCCGATACCGCGATGTACGAGCCGTCCGCCGCGGAACGGCACTTCGCCGAGCTGCAGGCGCACCTCGGCCGCCACCTGCCGGCCTGAGCCGGCCGCTCAGCCCAGGAACGCCTTGTCGGACAGCGTCGCGCCCTTGATGCCGGCGAACTCGGAGAGCAGGTCCTGCACGGTCAGCGAGGCCTTCTTCTCGTCGTCGGCCTCGTAGACGATCCGCCCTTCGTGCATCATGATGAGCCGGTTGCCCAGCCGGATGGCCTGCTCCATGTTGTGCGTGACCATCAGTGTGGTGAGCCCGCCGTCGGTGACGATCCGCTGCGTCAGGGTGGTGACCAGCTCGGCGCGCTGGGGGTCCAGGGCCGCGGTGTGTTCGTCGAGGAGCATGATCCGCGGATGCGTGAACCCGGCCATGAGCAGGGAGAGTGCCTGACGCTGACCGCCGGACAGGAGCCCGACCTTGGTGGTGAGGCGGTCCTCGAGGCCCAGTTCGAGCGTCTCGAGCTGCTCGCGGAACCGCGCCCGGCGCCGGGAGCCGAGGCTCGGCCCGAGTCCCCGCCGCCGCCCGCGCAGCAGGGCCAGCGAGAGGTTCTCCTCGATCGTGAGGGCAGGCGAGGTCCCGGCCAGCGGATCCTGGAACACGCGGCCGACATACCTGGCGCGCTTGTGGTCCGGCATCCGGTCCACGTTCCTGCCGTCGATTCGGATGGACCCCGAGTCGGCGAGAAGCTTGCCGGAGACCGCGTTGAGCAGCGTCGACTTGCCGGCCCCGTTGGAGCCGATGACGGTGACGAAGTCGCCCTCCGCCATCGACAGGCTCAGGCCGTCGAGGGCGCGACGCTCGTTGACGGTCCCGGGGAAGAAGGTCTTGCTCAGGTCGGTGACGGACAGCATGCTCACGCCTCCTTCGACGGGGCCGGTTCGGTGGCGGGGTCGACCGTGGCCCCGGCCCCTGCCAGCGCTCGTTCGTTGGCGGCCCTCGTCGTCGTGGCCGTGAATCTCCGCCCGAACGGACCGAGGGCGCCGCGCCACCGCGGTAGCAGGAGGGCGACCACGACGAGCAGCGCCGTGACGGCCTTCATGTCGTTGGGGTTCAGGCCCACGCGCAGCGCCGCGAAGATGATGAGCTGGTAGAGCACCGCGCCCACGATCGCGGCGAGCACCGCGAGCCACAACCAGCGCTGGCTGAGGAGGGCCTGGCCCAGGATGACGGAGGCGAGCCCCACCAGGATGAGGCCGATGCCCATCGAGATGTCGGCGAAGCCGCGGTACTGGGCGACGAGCGCGCCGCACATGCCCACGAACCCGTTGGACAGCGCCAGGGTGAGGGTCTTGGTGAAGTCGGTCGAGACGCCGAGCGAGGAGATCATCGGCCCGTTGTCTCCGGTCGCCCGGATGGACAGGCCCAGGTTGGTGCCCAGGAACCACACGACGACCGCGCCGAGCAGGAGCACGGCGACCGCGAAGACCGCCACCCCGCCCCACGTGCCGAGGAGTCCGGCGTCGCGCACCGGGGTGAACATGGTGTCCTGGCGCAGGAGCGGCACGTTGGCACCGTCCATGATCCGCAGGTTCACGGACCACAGGGCGATCATGGTGAGGATGCCGGCGAGCAGGCCGTCGATCTTGCCCTTGGTGTGCAGCAGCCCCGTGACCACGCCCGCGAGGAACCCGGTGCCGAAGCCCGCGAGGGTCGCGAGCACCGGGTTCCAGCCGGCGAGGACCCCCATCGCCGCGGTGGCGGCTCCGGTGGTGAAGCTGCCGTCGACCGTGAGGTCGGGGAAGTTGAGCACCCGGAAAGTCAGGTAGACCCCCAGTGCCATTGCCCCGTAGATCAGGCCCAGCTCGACGGCGCCGATCACTTGCGCTCGGCCTCGGCGAGGATGTCCTCGGGGATGGTGACGCCCTGGCGCTCGGCGGCGGCCTCGTTCACCACGTAGGTGAACTCGGCGGCGGTCTCCACGGGCATCTCGGCCGGGTCCTCGTCGTCCTGCAGGATGCGCAGGGCCATCTCGCCGGTCTGGCGCCCGAGCTCGGTGTAGTCGATGCCCAGCGTGGCCACGGCGCCGCCCTCGACGGTGCCCTCCTCTGCGGCGATCACGGGGATCTGCTTGGACTCGGCCACCTGGACGAGCGAGGAGATGCCGGAGACCACCATGTTGTCGGTGGGGACGTAGATCGCGTCGACGTCGCCGAGTGCCTCGACGGCCTGCTGGATCTCGTTGACCGTGGTGACGGTCTGCGTGCTGATCTCCAGGTCCAGCGGCCCGGCGGCCTCGGTGGCCTGCTCGACCTGGACCTCGGAGTTGACCTCGCCGGAGGCGTGGACGATCCCGACCCGCTCGGCGTCGGGGACGATCTCCTTGAGCAGCTCGAGCTGCCGCTCGATCGGCGCCTCGTCGGAGGTGCCGGTGACGTTGGAACCCGGGGCCTCCATCGACTCGACGAGCTCGGCCGAGACCGGGTCGGTGACCGCGGTGAACAGCAGCGGGATGTCGAGGAGGTTCTGTGCCATCGCCTGCGCGGCGGGGGTGGCCACGGCCAGCGCCAGGTCGAGGTCGTCGGCCGCGAACTGCTGGGCGATGGTCAGGGCGGTGGCCTGCTCGCCGTTGGCGTTCTGCTCCTCGAACTCCACCTCGACGCCCGCCTCGTCGAAGGCCTCCTTGAATCCGGCGGTGGCGTCGTCCAGCGCGGGGTGCTGGACCAGCTGGTTGATGCCGACCGAGTAGGTGTCGTCTCCGGCACCGCCGTCCTCGGAACCGCCTGAGCAACCAGTGAGGACGAGTGCCGACGTGGCGACGAGAGCAGTGAGGAACTTCGGACGTGAGATAGCCATGTGCGCTGCCTTGTCTACGGTCACGAATTGTCGTGAGGGGGCCGGGTGCGTGGACTTCTGGCACATGAGAGTACTCGCACGATCCCGCCCCGCGGGCCGCGGCTCGACTACCGGACGGCAGTTCTGGTCGCGGCGTCCCTCTTGCGCCGGACGTAGATCTGCTTGCGCACGGTGGCGACCACCACGCCGTCGTCGTCGGTGATGTCGGTGGTGAACCAGCGCAGCACCTTCTCGCCCCCGGCGGCCGCGGCCCGGATCTCGGCCAGGTCGGCGTCGCTGATCGAGAACTCGGCGTGCAGCGTCGACGTGCCGGGGGCCCGGAAATCGATCTCCCCCTTGACGTCCCACACCACGTGGTCGCGGCCGAGGTGCTGCAGGAGCATGAACATCCAGAACGGGTCGGACATCGAGAACATGGAGCCCCCGAACGCGGTGCCCACGTAGTTGGTGGTCCACGGCCGCTTGTTCAGGCGAACGCGCACGCTGCGGAAGTCCGGGGAGAAGCCCTCCACGCGCACCCCCGCCGCGAGGTAGGGCGGCCACAGGCTCATGCCGATGGTCATCCCGCGCGGACTGGACACGAGACGTTTGACGATGCCGACCTTCTGGGACATGCGAGCTCCTCACCCGTGATGGATCATTCGTGGCGGATATTGATTATGACAGAGAGCATAGTAGCGTACGATGGCCGCATGTCCACCGAGGGATCCGGAAGCCGCCGCAGGCGCGGGGAGACGCGGCGGGTGATGGCCGAGACCGCCGCCGCGCTCCTGTGTGAGCGCGGGGTCGCGGGGACCACCATCGACAAGGTGCTCGCGCAGAGCGGCGCGCCCCGGGGCTCCGTCTACCACCACTTCCCCGGCGGCCGGGCGGAGCTGCTGTCCGCGGCGGTGGAGCACGCGGCGGACGCGGTCGTCCGGACGATGCGCGCAGGCGGCGAGGCCGGTCCGGCGGCGGTGCTCGACGGATTCGTCGACTTCTGGCGGCGGCAACTGCTGGCCAGCGACTACCGCGCCGGGTGCCCGGTCCTCGCGGTGGCGGTCGACGACGACCCGGAGTTCCCCGAGCTCGCCGACCTGGCGGCCCGGTCGTTCGCCCGGTGGCAGGAGGAGCTGGTCGGGATCCTCGTCCACCACGGGATGGCCCCCGGCGCGGCCGACACCCTGGCGCTCCAGGCGCTCTCGCAGCTGGAGGGGGCGGTGGTGCTGTGCCGCGCCCACCGCGACATGGCGCCCCTGGACGCCGCGGCCGAGGCCGTCGCCGCGCTCCACGCCGCGGCCGCCACCTAACGCGACGGCGCCTCCACGCGCACGACCTCGCCGTCGTGTCCCGCCCGTGCCCCGAGCAGGTCCAGGCGCCGCGCGAGCTCGTCGATCGGCGGGTTGTGGTGGCCCAGGTGCACGGCCACGACCCCGGTGCGGTCGGTGACCGCCCCGACGTCGCGCAGCCCGCGCAGCATCCGGCCGAAGCGCGCGAGCCCGAGGTGCCATCGGGAGATCTCCTCGCGGTCGCCCAGCGTCTCCTCGAGGAAGACCGCGTCGAAGCGGGCGCCGCGCACGGCCCCGAACCAGTCGTCAGGCCACGGGCCGGTGTCGCAGGCCCACAGCACGCGCGCGCCGTCGGGCCCGGTCACGTCGTAGAGCACGGCGTCGCCGTCGGAGAACACCCGGTGCCGGGCGGGGAGCACCCGCACGTCGTGGTCGCCCGCCGCGATCCGGTCCCCGGCCGCCACCGGGCGGAAGCGCACGTCCGAGTCCGGGGCGACCCACGGCCGGCACTGGTCCAGCGCGTCGGCGGGACCGATCACCTCGAGCCCGCCCGCCGTCCCTTCCGGTTCCGCCCAGGACCGCGAGAGCAGGGCCTGGGGCGCCAGGTGGTCGGGGTGGCCGTGCGTGACCAGCAGGTGCGCCACGCCGGCGAGGGTGCGACCGTGCCGGACCGCGGACCCCGGCGCCTCCGGGCCGCAGTCGATCATGAGGGCGTCGTCGACCAGCGCCGCCGTCTGGCCGCGGAACTCGCCCCGCCGCGCGGCGTCGGAGCATCCGGCGCAGCGGCAGAACGCGTTGGGCCACCCGTCGGCGGCCCCGGTGCCCAGCAGCACGACATCCATCACGGGCTCCGCAGCGGCAGGACCGCGCGGCCGTCGTGGCGGTCGAGCACCTCCACGCGGGCGTCGTAGACCCGGTCGAGCCGGTCGGTGGTGAGGACCCGGGCGGGCGGGCCGTCGGCGGCGACCCGGCCCTCGTCCAGCAGGATCAACCGCTCGCCGTACTGGGAGGCCGAGGTCAAGTCGTGCATCGCCGCGATCACCGTGAGCCCGCCCTCGAGTCGCATGGAGTCGACCAACTCGAGCACCTGCTGTTGGTGGCCGATGTCGAGCGCACTGGTCGGCTCGTCCAGCAACAGCACCTCGGGCTCCTGCGCCAGCGCGCGGGCCAGGACCACGCGCTGGAGCTCGCCCCCGGACAGGGTGGTGGCGGTGCGGCCGGTGAAGTCGTGCAGGCCGAGCCGGTCGATCACGCGGTCCACCACCTCGGCGTCCCGCGCGGTCTCGGTGCCGAAGCGCGGGATGTGCGGGGTGCGGCCGAGGAGGATGAGCTCGCGCACGGTCACGCCGTCGGGCACCACGGGGCGTTGCGGCATGATCGCCACGGTGCGGGCGATGGTGCGGCGGGTGGACCGCTGCGGCCGGATGCCCACCACGTCGACGTCCCCGTCGGAGGGGATCAGGCCGGCCAGGGCGTAGAGCAGGGTGGTCTTGCCGGAGCCGTTGGGGCCGACCAGAGAGACCCAGCTCCCCGCGCGCACGGACATGGTCACGCCGTGCAGGATGGGGACGCCGTCGCGGGCGACGTGGAGGTCGCGGCAGGTCAGGGCGGCCTCGGCAGGGGAGCGCTCCGGGTGCCGGGGGCTGTCCGTGGGCGGGGTGCTCATATCTGCCCCCGGCTCCGGCGCAGGACCACGAGGAAGAACGGGGCGCCGAGCGCGGCCGTCACCACCCCGATGGGCATCTCGGCCGGCGCCAGCGCGGTGCGGGCCACGATGTCGGCCAGGACGAGGAACGCGGCCCCGACGAGCAGTGACAGCGGCAGGAGCAGCCGGTGGCCGGGGCCGATCACGAGCCGCACGGCGTGCGGGATGACGATCCCGACGAACCCGATGAGCCCGCTCACCGAGACGACTGCCGCGGTGCCCAGGGTCGCCACGCAGATCAACAGCAGGCGCACGCGGGCCGGCGCGACGCCCAGGCTGGACGCCTCGACGTCGCCGACGGCCATCACGTCGAGCGTGCGGCGGTACAACCAGATCACCACGACCGCGGCCACCACGTAGGGCAGGACCGTGAGCACCTGGGCCCAGCCGTCCGTGGTGAGCCGGCCGAGCATCCACGAGTACACCTGCCGCAGCGTGTCGTCGTGACGCTGCATGAAGAACGTCTGGACCGCGCTCGCGAAGGCGGCCACCGCCACACCGGCGAGGATGATCACCACCTCGGAGCGCCCCGCCCCGACCGAGCGGCCGAGCGCGTACGTCGCGGCGACGGCGATCATGCCGCCGGCGAACGCCGCCGGGGGCACCATCGCGCCGCCGATCGATCCGCCCACCACCACCGCCAGCGTCGCGCCCAGGCCCGCGCCGCTGGAGACGCCCAGCAGGTACGGGTCGGCGAGCGGGTTGCGGAACACACCCTGGTAGGTCGCGCCGGCGATCGCCAGCATGGCGCCGACGATCCCGCCGAGCGCCACGCGCGGCATCCGGATCTCCCAGAGGATCACCTGCTGCTGCGCGGACAGTCCCGAGTCCACGTCGACCCCGGGCAGCGCGCCCGCCAGCTCGAGGAGCACCCCGCGGGCGGTGAGCCCGGCCGCGCCGACGAGGACGCCGGCGAGCACGGCGCCCGCGAAGAGCAGGACCGCCCCGCCCACGAGGAGGGCGGGGCGGCGCGCTGCCGGGGCCCGGCTCACGGAGCGGGCGTGTCCGCGGGGACGCTGGAGACGATCCCGGCCACCTCGCGCAACAGGTCCACCACGCGCGGGCCCCAGCGGCTGGCCAGGTCCTCGTCCACCACGTGGACGCGGTCGTCCTCCACCGCGGTGAGCTCGTCCCAGCCGGGGCGGTCCGCGACGGACTCGGGGGTGACGCCGCAGCACTGCGCGTCCGCGAGGAGGATGAGGTCGGGATCGGCCTCCAGGAGCAGTTCCTCGGACAGCTGCGGGTACGGGTTGTCGCCGGTCGCGACGGAGGTCAGCCCGAGCAGCGAATAGAGGTGGCCGACAAAAGACTGGTCGGTGACGGTGTAGAGGGTCTCGTCGAGCTCGTGGAAGTACGTCAGCGGCTCCTCGCGGTCGGGGACCGACTGCACGATCTCGTCCACCTCGGTCTGCATCTGCGAGACCAGCTCGGCGGCTTCCCCGACGTGATCGGTCGCTGCGCCGACCTGTTCGAGCTGCGTGTACGTGTCGTCGAGGGTCTCGCCCGCGGGCAGCAGGAGCACCTCGACGCCGGCGCGCTCGAGCCCGTCGACGATCCCGCCGGCGTCGTCGGAGGTCACCACCAGGTCCGGCTGGTAGCTCAGGACCGCCTCGAGGTTCGGGGTGAACCCGGACAGGTCGGTCACCGGGGCGTCCTCGGGGTGGTCGGAGCGCTCGTCCACGGCCACCACCTCGTCGCCGGCGCCGACGGCGTACAGCATCTCGGTGGTAGTGGGACTCAGCGAGACGATCGACCGGGGTGTGCCGTCGTCGGACCCGCCGGGGTTCTGGGCCTCGGGGCCCGAGCACGCCGAGGCGACGAGCGCGAGCGCCGCGAGACAGGGGATGAGCGATCGGGGGGACAACGACACGGGGATCCTCCGGGAATCGCCGGGGACGCCGGCGGGTCCGGCTGCGGGCTCCGCCGCAGCGCGCGACCGGCCTTCGTCCGAGGCGGTACGTACGGGCCGTGGGTCCGGCGGACCTGGCTTGCCCTCCCACCGGGTGCCACGGGTCCCACGCGGGCGCGCGGGGACCGCCCGAGCGTAGCGCGCCCGGGTGCCGACGCGGGAAGATGGGCGGCCAGCGACCGCAGCGAGGAAGGAAGAAGAGATGACGACGACGAGTGGGTCGGGAGCCGGACCGGGGGAGCAGGACCTGCGCGCGCAGGGTTTCGCGGCCCGCAGGCAGGTGATGAGCGACGCCTTCGTGGACCGCGCCATGGGACGCGCCGAGGGGACCGCATCCGAGGCGATCCAGTACGTGGTGACCGAGAACGTGTGGGGCAACATCTGGAACCGCCCCGGTCTGGGGTGGCGGGACCGCAGCCTGCTCAACGTCGGGATGCTCGTGGCGCTGCGGGCGAACGCGGAGCTCGCCGGCCACGTGCGCGGAGGGCTCACCAACGGCCTGACCCGCGAGGAGATCACCGAGGCGGTCATCCACGCCTCCGGATACTGCGGGGCCCCGGCGGCGCTCTCGGCCATGAAGACCGTGCAGGAGGTGTTCGACGATCTCGATGCGCCCATCGATCAGGGGCGGGATCGGTAGTGTTGGACCACGGTGATCACCGCCACTCACAGCCCGGACAAGAGGAGCCCCGCAATGTTGAGCACCATGCAGAAGGACCAGCTGTCGATCGGCACGATCCTCCAGTACGGGGCGACCGTCCACAAGGACTCGGTGATCACCACGTGGACCGACCAGGGCCCGCGGAAGATCACCTTCGGTGAGCTCGGCGACCGCTGCGGGCGGCTGGCCAACGCCCTGCGCGGCCTCGGGATCGACTCCGACCAGCGCGTGGCCACGTTCCAGTGGAACAACTCTGAGCACATGGAGTCCTACCTCGCGGTCCCGGCCATGGGCGCGGTCCTCCATCCGCTCAACATCCGCCTGTTCCCAGACCAGATCGAGTTCGTGGCCAATCACGCCGAGGACAAGGTCGTGATCGTCGACCCGAGCCTGATCCCGCTGCTGCAACCGCTGCTGGAGCGGTTCTCCACCGTCGAGCACGTGATCGTCACCGGCGGCGGCGCGGACCAGCTCACCGCGCCCGCGGGCATGCAGGTCCACGACTACGAGCAGCTGCTCGCCGCGCAGCCGGCCGAGTTCGACTGGCCCGAGGTGGACGAGAACACGGGTGCCGCCATGTGCTACACCTCCGGGACCACGGGCGACCCCAAGGGCGTCGTCTACTCGCACCGCTCCATCTACCTGCACTCCATGCAGATCTGCATGTCCGACGGCATGAACATCTCCGTGGACGACAACGCGCTGGCGATCGTGCCGATGTTCCACGTCATGTCGTGGGGCCTGCCGTACGCCGCGTTCATGGTGGGCTCCTCGATGATCATGCCGGACCGCTTCCTGCAGCCCGAGCCGCTCGCCGCGATGATCACCAGCGAGCGACCCACCCTGGCCGCCGCGGTGCCCACCATCTGGCAAGCCGTCGACGCCTACAGCGTGGAGAGCCCCATCGACATGTCGAGCTTCCGCACCGTCGTGGTGGGCGGCAGCTCGTGCCCGCCCGAGCTGATCCGCAAGTTCAAGGACAAGTACGGGGTCGACATCACCCACGCCTGGGGCATGACGGAGACCTCGCCCATCGGCACCCTCTCGCGGCCCGGGGCGGACCTGTCCGAGGAGAAGCAGTTCGAGCTCCGCCAGACCCAGGGGCGGCTGCTCGCGGGCGTCAAGGCCCGGATCGTCGACGACGCCGGCGAGGAGATGCCGTGGGACGGCGAATCCGTGGGCGAGCTGCAGGTCCGCGGCCCGTGGATCACCGGCGCCTACTACGGGGTCGACAACTCGGACTCCTTTGACGACGGCTGGCTGCGCACCGGCGACGTCGGGTACATCAAGCCCGAGGGGTTCCTGCAGCTCACCGACCGCGCCAAGGACGTCATCAAGTCCGGCGGCGAGTGGATCTCGTCGGTGGAGGTGGAGAACCACCTGCTGGAGCACCCGGCCGTGGCCGAGGTGGCAGTGATCGGCGTGCCCGATCCCAAGTGGGACGAGCGCCCGCTGGCGACGATCGTGATCAAGGAGGGCCAGCCCGACCCGGACGTCGCCGACCTGCGCGCGCACCTCGAGCAGCGGATGGCCAAGTGGCAGGTGCCCGAGCGTTTCGCCTTTGTCGACGAGATCCCCAAGACCTCCGTGGGCAAGCTCGACAAGAAGCGGATCCGCGTCTCGCACTCCGACGGCGACCTGAACGTGGTCAACGCCCTGGAGAAGTGAGCCTCGACGCAACGCTCTGACCTGGGGTGCCCTGCGGCTATCCACCAGGGCATCCCAGCTCAGAGCCATTTCAGGGTCGAGCTGCTGTCCCCGGCGCACCGCGCCACGCGCACGCCGCACCACGACGCGCGCTGCCCGCTCATGTGGCGCGTACGCGGTCCAGTGGGCGGAGCGAGACCGGAAGGCCGTCGTCGGGGAACGGCAGCGACTCATTGCGCATCGGCGGCACGTAGTCCCGGGGGACGGACCACTCGAAGTGCCGCAGGAGTGCGCTGATCACGAGCTTGGTCTCCAGGCCCGCGAAGATCATGCCCAGGCACTTGTGTACCCCACCGCCGAACGGCTCCCACGCGAACCGGTGCGACTTGTCCTCGCGACGCTCCGCTGAGAAGCGCTCGGGGTCGAACAGTGTCGGGCGGGTCCAGTACTCCGGCATGTAGTGCGAGTACAGGGGCATCACCGCGGTGAGTCGACCGGCCGGGATGTGCACCCCCAGCACCTCGGTGTCCTTGACGGCCTGGCGGGCCAGCACCGGGACGGGCGGGTGCAGGCGCAGCGTCTCCCGCATCACCAGGTCCACGTCCGTGAGCGTGTCGAGGTCGGCCATGGTCGGCTGCGGCCCCAGCTCGAGGCACTCGCGTCGGCATCGTTCCTGCCAGACCGGGTCCTTCCCGAGCTCGTAGACCATCGACGAGACCGTGCTGGTGGTGGTGTCATGGGCGGCCATCAGCAGGAAGATCATCTGGTTGATGATGTCGTCGTCGTCGATCCCACCGGAGCTGTCGGCCACCTGGCACAGGGCGGAGAACAGGTCCTCGCCGGGCCGGGCCCGGCGCGCGGCGAGGTGACGGCGTAGGAAATCCTCGAGGAGACGACGACCCCGTGTCGCCCGCCCCCATTTGGTCATCGGCAGCGGCGCGGTGGAGCGTACCCAGCCGTTGGCGGCCTGAACGCAGTCCACGAACGCCGTGTTGACGCGGTCCAGCTCGCCCGGGGCGGCGTACTCGGAGCCGCCCATGAACACCTCGGTGGCCAGGTCGAGCGTGTGGGACTTGAGGGCGGGGTGGACGCGGAAGCCGGCACCGGGCGTCCATCCCGAGATCCCGCTCTCGACCAGAGGCGCCAGCGTGCGCGTGTAGCCCTCCAGACGGTCGCGGGTGAAGGCCTCCTGCATGATGTGGCGGTAGTGGTGGTGCTCGGCGAAGTCCAGCAGCATGAGACCGCGGTCGAAGAACGGCCCCACCAGGTATCCCCAGCCGGGCTCGTTGGCAAACGCCTTGTCCTTGTTCTGTAGCGCGATCTGGCACGCGTCCGGGCCCATCAGCGCGGTCCACGGCCGGCCGAGCAGGCTCAGCTCCGAGACGGGCCCGTGGTCGCGGTAGCGGCGGGCCATGGTCGCGAGCGGGTCGTGGACGTATTCGAGCGTGCCGCCGACCAGCGGCAATCGGGAGCGCCGTGGCGCCGGGGCGGGACGGTAGAGGTGGTTGTGAGGGGCGGCATGAGGGGTGGACATTCGGCACCTTCGTGTCGGGTGCCCTCAGTCTGTGACGGACGCCACAGTCTGTCAAGCACTTTCGACACTATCGGTATCGAAGTGTGCCCGCGCGCCCGAAGGACTCAGGCCCGGGCGACCAGCGCGTCGACGTCCACCCCGTCCGGCAGCGCGCCGTACTCGGCCGAGCGGTCGTCGCCGAGCCTGGCCAGGCAGAACGCCTCGGCCACCGGCGCCGGGGCGTGCCCGAGGAGGACGGCGCCCTGCAGGCCGAGTGCCATGGCCTCCACCTGGCGACGGGCGATCGCGGGGGCGGCCGCCGGGTCGGCGGCGGCGCGGCCGATCAGCTCCCGCACCCGCTCCACGTGGCGGTCGAACACTTCGTTCTTGCCGAGCTGCGCGGCGAGCTCGGCGTCGAACGCGGTCACCGACTCCGGCTCGCGCGCCATCGCCCGCAGCACATCGAGCGCGATCACGTTGCCCGAGCCCTCCCACACGGCCAGGACCGGCTGCTCCCGGTAGCGGCGGGCCAGGGGGAAGTCCTCGGTGTAGCCGTTGCCGCCCAGGCATTCGAGCGACTCGTACGCGTGGTGCGGTCCGCGCTTGCACACCCAGTACTTGGCCACGGCCGTGGCGAGGCGGCGATACGGCGCGAGCTCCTCGTCGTCGTAGGCCGACGCCAGACGCAGCGACATCCAGGTGGCGGCCTCGGCCTCGAGCTGCAGATCGGCGAGGACGGCCGCCATGGCCGGCTGGTCCACCAGTGTCGCGCCGAACGCGGCCCGGTGGCGGACGTGCCAGGCCGCCTCGGCCACGCCCTGCCGCATGCCCGCGGTCGCGCCCAGGACGCAGTCCAGCCGCGTGCGGCCTACCATCTCGATGATGGTGCGCACCCCGCGGCCGGGCTCGCCGACCATGCGGCCGACGGTGCCGTCGAACTCGACTTCTGACGAGGCGTTGGACCTGTTGCCCAGCTTGTCCTTGAGGCGCTGCACGAGGAACGGGTTGCGGCCCCCGCCGGGCAGGACGCGCGGGACGAGGAAGCAGCTCAGCCCCTCGGGCGCCTGCGCCAGCACGAGGAAGGCGTCGGACTGCGGGGCGGAGCAGAACCACTTGTGCCCGCGCAGCACGTGGGTGCCGTCGCCGGCGGGCTCGGCGGTGGTGGTGTTGGCCCGCACGTCGGAGCCGCCCTGCTTCTCGGTCATGGCCATGCCGAAAAGCACGCCCGGCTTGGTGGCGGGGTCGCGCAGCTCGGGATCGTAGGTGGTGGACAGCAGCGCGGGCTCCCACTCGGCGGCCAGGTCGGGACTGAGCCGCAGTGACGGCACGACGGCGTGCGTCATGGACAGCGGGCACGCGTGGCCCGCCTCGATCTGAGAGACCAGCATGAACCCGGCGGCGCGCTCGGCGTTCGCGCCCGGCCCGGGGTTCGCCCACGCGCCGGTGTGCAGGCCGTGCTCCACCGAGTACTCCATGATCCGGTGGTAGGACGGGTGGAACTCGATCTCGTCCACGCGGTGGCCCCACCGGTCGTGGCCGTGGTGCTCGGGTGGGTGGACGTTGGCCAGTTCCGCGTCGCGCTGGTATCCGGCGGTGCCCACGTGGCGGCCGATCCGGTGCAGGCGCTCGGTGTCCGCCGCGGGCGCGAAGACGCCGACGGCCTCGCGGAGTGCGGCGTTCAGGCCGTACTCGTCCAGGTCCACGCGTGGAGGCGCCTGGTTGAGGACCTCGTGCGTGGTGGTGGCGGCGGTGGTCGCCTGGTCTGGCGTGAGGGTCATGCTGTGCCCTTCTCCTATGCCTTGAAGTACGCGAGCTGGTGGCTCATCGCGAGCAGGGTGCCGTCGCGGCCCCACATCCGCGCGGTCGCGTCGTGGTAGTTGCCGTGGAAGCGGTGCGCGTGGTCCCTGCCCAGGAGGAAGCCGGCGCCCTGGGCGGCGATCTCCTCGGCGGTGGCGAGGAAGTAGATCGAGAGTGTGACCGTGCCCGCCGGGATCGCGCGCCCGACGCGCAGGAACGAGCGCGGGAAGAACGTGTCGCAGAGGGCGGTGAGGGAGACGTGGTCCAACGGCCGGTCAGGCAGGTCGCGGACCCACATCGTCGTCGTCGACTCCGCCGCGCCCTCCTCGCTGCTCTGGTCCGGCACGGCCCCCTCGACAAACCGGATGTCGTAGTTCTCCACCCACTTGACCCCGCGGAAGTCCTCCGAGGTCTCGAGGTCCTCGGGTGCCGGGACGTCCGGGAGGTGGGCCTCCGTGTCCGACCACGTCTCGCGGCGCTTTCCGGTGACGACGGTGGCGGTGGTGACCACCTGATCGTCCTGGGTCATCTCCAGTGACCAATGCTGGCTGGACCTGTTGGTGCGGACCGGCCGGACGGCGATGTCGAACCCGCCGTACGCCACCGGGCCCGCGAAGTTCACCGTGAGGGACAGCGGGTCCCCCAGGCGGTCGGGATGCTGCAGGACGGCCTGGAGCATCGTCGCGGCCGTCGTCCCGCCGAACGGGCCCACCATGTTGGCCCAGGCGTCCACGGTGCGCCCCCGGACGCGGCCGTCGCCGGCGGGCTCCAGGGCCACGGCGTCGTCGATCGGGTGCAGCGGGCTGTCCTGCGAGCTCACGGGTCCTCCATGGTGTCCGTCCGGGAGGCGGCCGGGGGCGGCCGCCGTCGAGGCCCACCGTACCCAGGCGGACCTGCGCGAAAAGCAGAACTGCTGTGGTGCTGGACCATTG
Source organism: Candidatus Dietzia intestinipullorum (assembly GCA_019119635.1). GTDB lineage: Bacteria > Actinomycetota > Actinomycetes > Mycobacteriales > Mycobacteriaceae > Dietzia > Dietzia intestinipullorum. The sequence continues at coordinate 137,254 of DWWP01000019.1, read as the reverse complement.
ATCTCGCAGGTGCGGGGGGAATAACGTGAAGTGGGTCATACGAATCGGGTCAGAGACGAGATCACGGAGAGGTCGATCATCATGCCCGGCACCACCAGAACACTCACCGCCGCGGCGCTCGCGGCAGGGCTGATGGGCGCCGTCGCCCCGGCGGCCTCCGCTGTCGACACCAGCTCGCTGACCGGGCCGCCCGCCGGGTGCGAGGTCGACACCCAGCGGGTCGCCGAGGAGACCCCCGGCCCCTTCGAGGGCGTCGGCTGGACCGTCGGCGAGACCGGCAACCTCTGCGGCAACCTGGGGTACCTGTTCCTCGAGACCGAGGGCGGGACCGCCTCCTCGCCCACCAAGGTGCTGCTGTATCACCACGGCGAGCAGGTGGCCACGCAGCCCGCCGACGACGTACGCGTGCTCCTGGGCGGCCACAGTGACTTCCATGTGGCGCTGAGGTTCCAGGAGCCGTTGCCGGAGGACGCCGCCCACGCCGACGCCACCTTCGCGACCACCGTGTACGCGTGGAACCCGTTCGCGGGCGACGGCGACGCGATGCCGATCGGGCCGCTGCCCCCGGGCATCGACATCTGACCGGGCCCCCGCGCAGCCGCGCCGCGGCGGGCAGACTCGGGGCATGCAGCGCATCCCGACAGCGACGTTCACCGAGCTCACCGAGGGAAAGCCCGTCTTCCCCATGTCCGGGCGGCCGGCGCCGGACTTCGCGGCCGCCGGGTACGAGACCTCGGAATGGGCCGTGGCGGGCGAGGCGGTGTCTTACTCGGTCGAGGAGGAGATTCCCGAAAGTGGCCGGATCACGCTCGCCGAGGCCGATACCGCCCCCTTCGCCACCCGCGTCCTGGTGCACCGCCCGGCCGACCCGGAGGCGTTCAGCGGCGTGGTGCTGGTGGAGTGGCTCAACGTCAGTGGAGGCCAGGACGCGGCACCGGATCTCACGTATCTCGCCGAGGAGATCCTCCGCGCCGGGCACGTCTGGATCGGACTGTCCGCGCAGTACATCGCGGTGGAGGGCGGGGAGGCCGCGGTGAGTATGGGTGGTCAGGCCGCAGGCCTGCGGTCCCAGCGCAGGCGACGCTACGGCGGGCTGCACCACCCGGGTGACGCCTATGCCTACGACATCCTCACGCAGGTCGGCCGGGGCGCGCGCGACCCGGACGCCGGGGGCCCGCTCGGCGACCTGCGCCCGGCCACGGTGATCGCGGTGGGGGAGTCGCAGTCGGCGTTCGCGCTCACCTCCTACGTCAACGGCGTGCACTCGCTGGCCGGGGTGTTCGACGCCTTCCTCCTGCACAGTCGGGGCGCCGGCAGCCTGTCCTTTGACGACCGCGGCCGCGCTGCCGACATCGACGACGCGCGCACCGCGCCCCCGGTCCGACTGCGCGACGACCTCGCCACGCCGGTGCTGGTGGTGCAGGCGGAAGGCGACCTCGGCGCCCCGCTCCACGCGGTGCGCTGCCGCCAGCCGGACACCGACCACCTCGTGTCGTGGGAGATCGCCGGACAGGCGCATGCGGACGCGTTCCAGCTGGGCGGGTTCGTGCAGTTCGTGGACTGCGGCGTGCCCGTCAACAGTGGTCAGCAGGTGTTCGTCCTGCGGGCCGGGCTGCGCCACCTGGTCGCGTGGGCGCGGGGCGGGCCGCGACCGCCGTCCGCCGACCCGATAGAGGTCGACGACGAGGTGGTGCGCGGCGACCTGGGCAACGGCAGGGGCGGCGTGCGCACCCCGGCCGTCGAGGCGCCCGCAGAGCGGCTGGTCGGCACGCCGCGCCCGGACGCCCCGCCGATGTGCATGCTCCTCGGCCGGACGGAGGAGGTGCCGCAGGAGGAGCTGAGGGCCCGGTGGTCCGGCCGCGAGGAGTACGTGGCGGCGTATCGCGAGGCCACGGACCGGCTCATCGCGGAGGGTTTTCTCATAGCCGACGACCGCGAGGAGATCCTCGCTGACGCCCGCCCGGGGGCGCTGAGCTGGTGAGTCAGGGGCGCTCTTCCCGCCGCGCTGACCCGCTCCCGCGGAAATGGTCGTGGCTACCGCGAACTTTGTCGTGCCTGCTGCGGCGGGGAGCGCGATTCCACCGCAGCAGCCACGACCAGAATCGAGGTGCGTACGGCCGGCGGGCCCGGTGGCGCGCTGACGCCGGCGGGCCCGGTGGATCAGGCTTCCGGCGCGGGGGTGCTGACCCGGCGCTGTCGCCCCCGGAGCGCGTTGAGGACCAGCGCCACCATCACCGCGGCGCAGCAGATCACGCCCACACCGAACGCCCCGGTGATGCCGGCGTCGGTGGAGAACGAGTCGCCGGACGGGTGCGCGGCCAGTACGGCGGCGGACAGCGCGGCGCCGATCGCCCCGCCGACCGTGCGGAGGACCTGGTTGAAGCTGACCGCGCTGCCGAGCTGGTCCACCGCCACACTGCGGGCGATGAGCGCGGGCATGGCCGCGTAACCGGTGCCGATGCCGACGCCGAACAGGAACATCCCCACGCCCAGCGTCCAGACCGAGCCGTGGGCCAGCCACAGCAGCACCGAGGCGATGGTCATCACCGCGGCGCCGATCGGGAGGAAGACCGCCATGTCGAGACGGTCGGAGAGTGCGCGGACGGTCCGGTTGGCCACGAGGCTGCCCACCGACAGCGGCGCCATGAGGAATCCGGCCCACATGAGCTGGACCTCCAGGCCGTAGCCGGTCCCCACCGGGGCCTGGGAGACCAGGCTCGCGATGGAAAGTCCGATGTACATCGCGGTGCCCAGGCCGATCGCGGTGGCGTTGGCCAGCAGGACCTCGGGGCGACGCACCACGCGCAGGTTGATCAGCGGGTGCCGACGGCGTACCCCGAGGGTGCCCCACGCCAGGAGCGAGACCACGGCCACCGTGAGCGTGCCCAGTGTCCGGCCGGAGGTCCAGCCCCAGCCCTGCGCCTCGGTCACCCACAGCAGCAGCGCGGCCAGCCCCAGGCCGAGGGTGGCGGCGCCGGGCAGGTCGAAGGGGGTGCGCGGGGCGAGCGGGTCGGGCCCGCCGGGGACGAAGCGCCACACGCCGACGGCGGCGGTCACCACGAACAGGGCGGCAAAGGCGAAGGCGGCACGGTGATCGAACAGCGCGGCGAGCACGCCCGTGAGCGGGTATCCCAGGCCCATGCCGATGGACACCGTCACCGACAGCGTGGAGATCGCGGGCTGGGATGCGACGTAGCTCAGGTGCCGCCGGGCCAGGGCGATGGAGATCGGGACCGTGCCGTAGAGCAGTCCCTGCAGCGCGCGGCCGAGGAGGAACACGGTGAAGTTCGGGGCGAGGGTCGCGATGATCGATCCGACAAAGATGACGCTCAGCGAGGAGAGCAGGAGTCGCCGGGTGTGTGGGCCGTCGGCGAGCCTTCCCATGATGGGCGTGGCGACCGCGCCCACGAGGAGGTTCACGGTGAGCATCCACTGGGCGGTGCTCACGGTGATGTCGAACTCGGCGGCCACCGAGGGGACCAGCAGCATGCCCAGCGAACTGACGATGGAGCTGGTCAGCGCGGCGTAGACCAGGGCCTGGAGGAACCACCGGGGTGCGGGCGCGCGATCGATCGGGGTCGTCGAGGTCACCGTCGGTCCTCCACGTCCAGGCGTAGGAGGAGGGGGACGGCGGTGGCCAGGGCGGCGCGCTGGGCGTCGTCGAGTTCGGTGGCGACCGCACGTGCCAGCCAGTCCTGGCCGGCGTCACGCTCGGCGGCCAGGCGGTCGCGGCCCGCATCGGTGAGGGTGACGAGGGCCCGGCGGCGGTCGTCGGGATCCGGGCTGCGCGAGACCAGGCCCATCTCCTCGAGCTCGCGTACGGCGTTGGCGACCGCCTGGTGGCTGATCCTCTCGAGGGCGGCCAGGTCGGTGGCGGTCATCGCCCCGCGCCGGTCGAGTCGCGAGAGGATGCCGACCTTGCCCATGGACAGCGTGCGGTGCGCGTTGAGCTGGCGCCACAGCGGGCGGAGCGCCTCGCGGAGGTCGGCGGCCAGGGCGGTGGCCTCGTGCGCGTCGGGCGGCTCGCTCGGAGCGGGGGTGGTCGAGTCGGTCACCCGGCCAAATGTACAACCGGGTTGCGCAACCGGGTTGCGGGCTACCCCCGTCGAGCCGGGTTTGCGCTTATCGCACGGAAGACGAACAACTTCTGCAGCAGGAAGTTGAGCGAGGTTCCGATCCCCTGCGACAGGAACCACGCCCAGAACACGGCTCCGGACCAGCTGCCGAAGGCGCCCAGGAACGCCCAGTTCGACCCCACGATCACGCCGAACACGACGAGGTAGGTGACGGCCCCCCGTAGCGCCTCGGAGCGGCTCCCGTCACCGTCGAAGGCCCATCTCCGATTGAGGAGGAAGGCGGTGGTGCTGCCGGCGATGTAGCTTCCGGCCCGAGCCAGGGAAGGCTCGACGTCGGCGGCCAGGAGGAGTCGGTATGCGCCATAGTCGACCACGGCGGCGATGCACCCGGAGAGGACGAAGAAGAGCAACTGCCGAGAGGAACGTTGCAGGGAGGCACGACGGAGCGCGGGTTCCGCCATGTCGTGCCTCCCTATAGGTACTCCGACAGGGCCTTGCGTTAGTAGGTGCCGCAGTTGACCGGCGCGGGGACGCCGTCGATCCGATCAGCAAGATACTGCACCGTGCCGCCGAGTCCGGAGATCATCGGCGCGCCGTGGTTGATCACCATGCCGGGCGCGATGGGCGGGGTGTGGTCGATGACCATCTCCACCTCGGCGCCCTCGGCGCACCAGTCGCGGCCGAGCTGCTGCGACTGGTGTCCCGGGACCACGTCGTCGTTGACCGGGGAGAGCACCCGCACCGGGGTGGCGGGCGCGATCCGCCCGATGCGCTGACGCTCGAGGAACTCCATGATCTCCGGCTCCTGGCGCGCGATGTCCCCGGCGGAGGCCCCGGTGTTGGTGAAGTCGTTCGTGCGGTTCATGAAGAACTGCACTGCGGTCTCGCCGATGCACTGGTCGGCGGTCACCGCCAACATCTGGCGACCCAGGTCGTTGAAGTGCGGCTCGAGCAGCGGGTCCATCTCCGGGTAGGCGTCGAGGAGGCTGTTGAGCGCGTAGCCGATCACGCCGGCGATCGCGGAACCGTCAGCCTGCTCGAGGGTTGCCAGCAGGTCTGCCGGCGGCGAGCCGGCAGCGGTGCCCACGAGGTTGACGTCCGGCGCGTACTGCGGGTGCAGTTCGGCGGCCGCGGCCACCGCGCCCCCACCCTGCGAGTAGCCGGTGAACACCGTGCGCGGGTCGGGCCCGATGTCCGCACCCGGCACCGCCGACGCGGCGCGCGCGATGTCGAGCACGGCGTGGGCCTGCGCCTCACGGTGGACGTACGAGTGCAGGCCGGGCGTTCCCAGGCCCTCGTAGTCGGTCATCGCGACGGCGTACCCACGGTCCAGCAGCGCGTAGGCCTGGATGATCTCGTAGCCGATCCCGACGCCCGGCGGGTCCGTGCGGAAATTCGTCAGGTTCTGGAAGGTCTTGGACGGCGCGCAGTGGTCGCCCTGCCCCTGGGTGCCGGGGGCCACCACGGCGAGCGGGCGCGTCCCGGGTCCGGTCCACGGCGTCCGCGGCTGGAGGTAGGTCCCGGTCACGGCGACCTCCTGGTCGCGGGAGCCGATGGAGGTGTACATGATCCGCTGCGCGTCGGTCGACAGTGCTCCGGCGCCGTGGGAGACCGATTCCGCGCCCGGGATCTCGGGGATCGCGCCGGCGAGCGGGAACGGCTCGGACTTGATGAACGCGCCGTTGCCCTCGGGCAACTCGGCCGGCGGCTGGTAGAAGGCCGGCGCGGGGTCGTTGGACGAGCCCTGTGCGGTCGCGGCAGGGGCGATCAGGGCCCCTCCGGCGACGCTGGTGGCGAGCGCGGTGGCGAGCGCGGCGAGGCGCAGTGTGGTTCGGCGCGAGGTGGTCTCACGCGGCGTGGTCGGACGAAGTGGCACGGTTCCTCCCGGATCATGGTGTGGATCACTTTCTGAAAGGAGTCTAAGCACTCCTCGTCGCGCCGCGGGCCACCACACCCTCCGGAGTAGCGTGCGGGCATGGCCGGGGCGACAAATCAGAGCGTGCTGAGCGCGGGGTTCGCGGCGCTCGTCGTCGCCGTCGCAGACCTCTATCTGTAGGGTCCGGCTCACACACAGCCCGGCCGGGAGGTCGATCAAGCGATGACGCAGACGCGACGAACGCGGTCCTGGTGGGGGTGGGGACACGTCGAGGACGCATTGTCGGACGAGGAATGCGCGCAGCTCACCGACCGGGTCCGCGCGCTGATCCCGGACGCCGACCTGACCGTCCACGACCCGCCGGATCCGCACGACATCACGCTTCCGGCTCCCCGGATCGAACTCCCCGGCCCGCTCGCGCACCTGGCGAGCGACGAGCACATCGACCGCCTGAGCCATAGTCACGGCAAGGCCTTCCGCGACGTCGTGCGCGCCCTGCACGGGGAGTTCGACTCCGTCCCCGACCAGATCGTGCGTCCGACCACCGAGCAGGACGTCGTCGACGTGCTGTCCTGGGCAGGGGACGCTGGCGTCGTCGTCATCCCCTTCGGTGGCGGCAGCTCCGTCGTCGGTGGGGTCGAGCCGCGCGACCGCACCGGCGGCGCCGGGGTCGTGAGCCTCGACATGAGCGCGATGGACCGGGTGCTCGAGCTCGACGAGGTCAGCCGGTCCGCGCGGATCCAGGCGGGGACGTTCGGCCCGCATCTCGAGGACCAGTTGCGGCCGTCGGGCTACACGCTGCGGCATTTCCCGCAGTCCTTCGAGTTCTCCACCGTCGGCGGCTGGCTCGCCACCAGGGCCGGCGGCCACTACGCCACCGGCTACACCCACATCGACGACCTGACCCAGTCGCTCCGGGTCGTCTCCCCCGCCGGGGTCTCGGAGTCGCGCCGGCTCCCCGGGTCCGGTGCCGGGCCGTCTCCGGATCGGATGTTCCTGGGGTCCGAGGGGATCCTCGGGGTGATCACGGAGGCCTGGTTGCGCGTCCAGCCCAGGCCCCGCTGGAAGGCGACCGCCTCGGTCGCGTTCGCCGAGTACGACCGTGGGGTCGACGCCGTACGTGAGCTGTCCCAGTCGGGGCTGGCGCCGTCGAACTGTCGCCTGCTCGATCCGGTCGAGGCGAAGATCAACGCCGGATCGACCAGCTCGGTCCTCGTCCTCGGCTTCGAATCCACCGACCACCCGGTGCAACCGTGGATGGGCCGGGCGCTGGAGATCGCGCGCGACCACTCCGGAGAGCTCACGGGGCCGGTCACCTACACCGACAGTGCGACGACGACGGGAGTCGATCGCTCCACCGGTGACGCCGCGCAGTCGTGGAGGTCCTCGTTCATCCGGATGCCGTACCAGCGCGATGCGCTCGCGGCGCGCGGGATGATCGTGGAGACCTTCGAGACCGCCTGCACGTGGAGCATGTTCCCGGCGCTGAAGGCGGCGGTCGAGGCGGCGGCCGCGACGGCGATGGAGGAGGTCGGCGTCACGGGGGCACTCTCGTGTCGCTTCACCCACGTGTACCCGGACGGCCCGGCGCCGTACTTCGGCGTGTACGGCGCCGGGGAGTGGGGCCGCACGGTCGAGCAGTGGGATCACATCAAGCGCGCCGTGTCGGATGCGTTGATCGCCCACGGCGGGACCATCACCCATCACCACGCCGTCGGCAGGGATCACGTGCCCTGGTACCGGGAGCAGCGGCCGGACCTGTTCGCTGCCGCGCTCCGGGCCGCCAAGGACGCGCTCGATCCCGCCGGTGTGTTGAACCCCGGCGTCCTGCTGCGCGAGCGGACGTGAGAGCACGCCCAGCGGAGGTGCTGCGCCTGCGCGACGTCGACTTCGTCCGCCAGGGCAATCAGCTCCTGTCGGACATCGCGGTCACGGTCCGGGCGGGCGAGCGCTGGGCCCTCATCGGCTCGATCGGGGCGGGCAAGAGCACGCTGCTGAGCCTGTGTGGCGCCGAGGCGCACCCGACCCGCGGCACGGTCGAGGTGCTCGGACACCGGCTCGGCCGGGTCGAGATCCGGAAGCTGCGCGAGTCCATCGGGCACGTGAATCCGCGCCATCCGCTGCGCTCGCCGCTGACGGTGCGGGAGGTCGTCCTCACCGGCGCGACGGGCACCACGGACCTGATGGGCCGGTGGGAGCCGGATGCGGACACGCTCGCCCGCGCCGATCGCCTCATCGAGGTGCTGGGGCTGGAGGGGCTGAGGGCCGCCACCTGGCCGACCATGTCGCAGGGCGAGCGCGGTCGCGCGCTCATCGCCCGGGCGCTCCTGCCGAACCCGGCACTGTTGCTGCTCGACGAGCCCTCGACGGGGCTGGATGTCGCGGCGCGCGAGCAGTTCCTCGGCACGCTCGACCAGCTGCACCGCGCGCAGCCGGACCTGGCGACGGTCCTGGTGACCCACCACCTCGAGGAGCTGCCGGCGTCGACCACGCACGCGATGTTGATCGCCCACGGCCGCATCCACTCGTCCGGCCGCGCGCCCGAGGTCCTCACCTCGGACCTGGTGACCGGGGCCTTCGAGTACCCGATCAGCGTGGAGCACCGCGACGGTCGCTGGTCGGCGCGGGCGGCGCGGCGGGCCTGAATCGCGTCGCGGGACCGGGCTCCCGCCGCTTTACATGGATACCATAGGGGGGTATCGTATGAGCCATGGCTGAGCACGGATACACCCACAACAAGGAGGCGCACCTCAAGAGGCTGCGCCGCATCGAGGGGCAGGCCCGCGGTCTGCAGCGGATGGTCGAGGAGGACAAGTACTGCATCGACATCCTCACGCAGGTCTCCGCGATGACCCGGGCGCTGCAGTCCGTCTCGCTCGGCCTGCTCGAGGAGCACCTCGGCCACTGCGTGGCCGGCGCCATCGAGCACGGCGGCCCCGAGGCCGACGAGAAGCTCAAGGAGGCCAACGAGGCCATCGCGCGCCTGGTCAGGTCCTGACCCGCCGCGCGAGCACGGCGTCGCCACGTCCCGACGCACACCACACACCCAGAGGAGTGCCAACCATGTCCGCTACCGCCACCTTCACCGTCTCCGGCATGACCTGCGGCCACTGCGTCGCCTCCGTCAAGGAGGAGGTCTCCGAGATCCCCGGCGTGTCGAGCGTCGAGGTCGATCTGGAGACCGGCCGCCTCGTCGTCGTCTCCCCCGACGCCGTCGACCCCGCGGCGGTCCGCGACGCGGTCGACGAGGCCGGGTACACCGTCACGGCAGAGGAATGAGTGCACCGTGACCACGAGTGAGAACATCGCCACCCCCGCGGGCGAGGACGCCGAGACCACGCGGCTCGAGCTCGAGATCGAGGGCATGACCTGCGCGTCGTGCGCCAACCGGATCGAGCGCAAGCTCAACAAGCTCGACAATGTCTCGGCCGCGGTGAACTACGCCACCGAGAAGGCGCGCGTGGAGGTCGCCGCCGGGATTGAGCCGCAGCTCCTGTTGGACACGGTCGAGCAGGCCGGCTACTCGGCCAGGCTGCCGCAGCCGCGCACGTCGGAGGCCGGCACCACCAAGGCGGGCGCGACCGGCAACGCGGGCAACGCGACCGACGACTCCGCGGGCGTGGACAGGGTCGAGGGCCTCAAGCAGCGCGTGAGCATCTCGGCCGTCCTGTCGATCCCGGTGATCGCCATGGCCATGATCCCCGCGCTGCAGTTCACCAACTGGCAGTGGCTCTCGCTCACCCTCGCCGCGCCCGTCGTGGTGTGGGGCGCCTACCCGTTCCACCGGGCGGCCTGGATCAACCTCCGGCACGGCACGTTCACCATGGACACGCTGGTGTCGATGGGCACGCTCGCCGCGCTGGCCTGGTCCCTGTACGCCCTGTTCTTCGGCCACGCCGGCGTGCCGGGCATGACGCACGGTTTCGAGTTCTCGCTCTCGCCCAGCGACGGCGCGGGCGACATCTACCTCGAAGCCGCGGCCGGCGTCACCACGTTCATCCTGCTCGGCCGGTACTTCGAGGCCCGGTCCAAGCGGACGGCCGGCGCCGCACTGCGGTCGCTGCTCGAACTGGGCGCCAAGGAGGTGTCGGTCCTGCGGGACGGCTTCGAGACCCGCATCCCGGTCGAGGCGCTGCAGGTCGGCGAGGAGTTCGTCGTCCGTCCGGGCGAGAAGATCGCGACCGACGGCGAGATCGTCGATGGCGCCTCCGCCGTGGACACCTCGATGGTCACCGGCGAGTCCGTGCCCGCGGAGGTGTCCGAGGGCGACGCGGTGGTCGGCGGCACCGTCAACGCGAGCGGCCGCCTGGTCGTGCGCGCCACCCGCGTCGGCTCGGACACCCAGCTCGCGCAGATGGCGCAGATGGTCGAGGACGCCCAGTCCGGCAAGGCCGCCGCGCAGCGTCTGGCCGACCGCATTTCGGGCATCTTCGTGCCCGTGGTCCTGGTGCTGGCGCTGGCGACGTTCCTCTTCTGGTCCGTCACCGGCTCCGGCGTGGCCATGGCGTTCACCGCCGCGGTCGCCGTGCTGATCATCGCCTGCCCGTGTGCGTTGGGGCTGGCCACGCCGATGGCGCTCATGGTGGGCACCGGCCGGGGCGCGCAGCTGGGCATCCTCATCAAGGGGCCCGAGGTCCTGGAGTCCACGCGCACGGTCGACACGATCGTCCTGGACAAGACCGGCACCGTCACCACCGGCACGCACGCCCTGGTCTCTACGACTGTCGCGGACGGCGAGGACGAGGCGCGGGTGCTGCGTCTGGCGGGTGCGGTGGAGGATGCTTCCGAGCACCCCATCGCCCGCGCGATCGCCGCCGGCGCGCGCGAGCAGGCCGGTGACCTCCCGGCCGTCCGCGGCTTCCGTAACGCCGAGGGGCTCGGCGTCTCGGGAACGATTGACGACGACGAGGTCGTGGTGGGGCGTCCCGCCCTGTTGGCCAAGCGGTCGATGCCGCTGCCCGCCGAGCTCGACGCGGCTATGGACGCGGCCTCCGGGCGCGGTCAGACCGCCGTGGCCGTGGGCTGGGGCGGCCGCGCGCGCGGCGTGCTGGTGGTGGCGGATGAGATCAAGGCGTCCTCCGGCGAGGCGATCCGCCGCTTCCGCGAGCAGGGGCTGACGCCGATCCTGCTGACCGGCGACAACGCCAAGGTGGCCGCGGCGGTCGCCGAGCAGGTGGGGATCGATCCCGGGCCGGAGACGGTGATCGCTGAGGTCATGCCCGCCGACAAGGTGGAGCAGGTGCGCCGACTGCAGGCCGAGGGCAAGGTGGTCGCCATGGTGGGCGACGGCGTCAACGACGCGGCCGCCCTGGCCACCGCCGACCTGGGCCTGGCGATCGGCACCGGCACCGACGCCGCGATCGAGGCCTCCGACCTCACGCTGGTCCGCGGCGACCTGCGCGCCGCAGCCGACGCGATCCGGCTCTCGCGCCGGACGCTCGGCACCATCCGGGGCAACCTGTTCTGGGCGTTCGCCTACAACGTCGCCGCACTCCCGTTGGCGGCGGCCGGGTTGCTCAACCCGATGATCGCCGGCGCCGCGATGGCGTTCTCGTCGGTGTTCGTGGTGGCCAACAGTCTGCGGCTGCGGAGGTTCCGCGCGGCCTGACGCCGCTGGTCGGTGCGCAGTTGATGTCGGGATCACAGCATCAACTGCGCACCGGGCGGGAAGGCCGCCCCTTCCTCTGTAGCACGGTGCTACGGTAGAGCAATGTCGAGGAGTAGCCAACCGACTCGCCTACCTGCCGATGTCTACGAAGCCGCCGCTGCGGCCTCGCACGTCACCTCGCGCACAGTGCCGCAGCAGATCGCGCATTGGGCGCGTATCGGACGCGAGCTGGAAATGTCACCGGGGGTCAACCATCGTCACATCGCCCGGGTTCTCGCCGGCACGGGGAACTACGATGCGCTGGACGAGCATGAGCAGGCCATCGTGCGTGAGGAATGGACTGAGCGCATGGCGGCTCGGAGGGCGACGTTGGACTACGCTGATCGGTTCTCCGGGGCCGGCGAGTCGTACTCTGAACTCGACGAGGACGGCAACCTGGTCATCCATCCCGCCTGCTGATGCCGGCCCTGCACCTGCTCGCAGGCCCCGACGGCGCCGGCAAGTCCAGCTACGCCCACGACCTCCTGGTTCCGGTCACCAGTTTGCCGTTCATCAATGCTGACGAGATCGCAGCTGAGAAGTGGCCGACTGACCAGGTCGAACATGCTTATGAGGCGGCGCGGATCGCGGAGGCTCGGCGGCGCGCGACGATCGCCGAGGGATCGTCGCTCGTATCCGAGACGGTGTTCTCCCATCCGGGCAAAGTCGACCTCGTCGCTGACGCCGTCGCTGCGGGCTACCTGGTGCACCTGCACGTGGCCATGGTTCCGGTCGAGCTCACCGTGCAACGAGTATTCGAGCGGGTGCGCCGGGGTGGACACACGGTTCCGGAGGAGAAGATCCGCGAGCGCTACGACCGGCTGTGGGACCACGTCCACCAGGCGATCAGCATCGCCGACGTGGTCGACGTGCTGGACAACAGCAGCGCCAGTGCCCCGTTCCGTGTGTGCGCTTCGTTCGAACACGGCGAGCTGATCGGACCTGCGAATTGGCCACGCTGGACGCCTTCGGTCCTCCTCGGCGGTGGGCAGCATCCGAACCCGGGCGCTTTGTGACCGGTGTTCGGTGCCGCCTGAGCCTGGTGGTGCATGACGACCGACCCGGGCCCTGGAATGGTCGCCGTGAGGGCCCGGCGTCGTCTATCTCGGTTTGGCTGCTTTCGCGCTCTGGCAGCTCTCGCCGGCGGCTCGACGATCTGCGGGGCAGCACGCGCTCCGCCCGTGGGCGCTGCTCTCGACGCAGTGCAGACGCCCGGTGCGCGGCCGGGGTCGTGACAGTGACCTCGACCGCACACCGGGCGGGAGTGGGGTGACTCAGTGCTCGCTGCGGCCCTGCATGGCCGAGCTACCGAGGTCGCTGCCCTGGAGTGCGGACCCGGAGCGGACGGCCTCGGCCCACGCGTCGGTGGTGGCGACGGCCGCGAGGTTGGAGTTGAGGACGGCCATGAGCGTCTCGTGGACCTGCTGCGCGGCGACTGATCCGGCCTCGTTGGCGATGGAGATCGCGCCTGTCGCGTCGGAGAGCACCTCCGCCGTGATGCCCAGCGGCTCGGCGCCCACGGCACTGCCGATGACGCAGTTGTTGGTCATGAACCCGACCAGGGTGACGGTGTCCACCGAGTTCTCCTTGAGCCAGGCGAGCGCGTCGGTGTCGTCGAAGATGCTCGCGTAGTTCTTGGTGATCCGCTTGGTGCCCTCGGGCAGGGTCGCCTCGATGTCGCTGTGCAGTTCCCAGCCCGGGGTGCCGGAGGCGAACACGGGCGCGCCCTCGGGCATCTCGTGCTGGACGGCCGCGATCGGCACGCCGGCCTCGCGGGCGACCTCGATCGTGCGCAGGATCTGGGAGAGCGCCTGATCCCGCGGCGGGTGCTGGATCTCGAGGGGTCCGTTGAAGTACTCGTTCTGGATGTCGACCAGGACGAGGGCGCGGCGGTCGCCGGCCTGTGCCTCGGAGCATTCCCCGTGGTGGCCAGCGGCGTGCTCGACGGGCGTGCCGCCGTCACGCACTGGGAGGGGGCCGGCGAGCTGGCCCGTCGGCACGGGGCCGTGGAGGTGCGGTCCTCGGACCTGTACATCGATCACGGCGACGTGCTCACCTCGGCGGGGACGGCGTCCTCGCTCGACGCGTGCCTGCACCTGGTCCGCGTGCGGTTGGGCGCGGCCAAGGCCGCGAGGCTCGCGCGGCACATCGTGGTGGCCCCGCACCGTGAGGGTGATCAGGCGCAGTACATCCAGCAGCCCATCCCGGAGCGCAGCGACGACGACCAGGTGGGCGAGACGATCGAGTGGGCACTCGAGAATCTTGACCAGCGCCTGTCCGTCGACGATCTCGCGGAGCGGGCGTGCATGAGCCGGCGCAACTTCGTCCGGTCGTTCAGCAAGGCCACGGGCACGAGCCCCGCCCGGTGGGTTCTCTCGCGCCGCCTCGATCACGCGCGGGTTCTCCTGGAGAGCACGGCGCACCCGGTCGGCACGATCGCGCAGATGTGCGGCTTCGGCAGCGCGGTGACGTTCCGTCAGAACTTCGTGCAGGCGTTCTCCACCACGCCCACCTCGTACCGGAACCGCTTCTCCGATCCGGTCGCGACCTGAGCCGTTCGCGTCAGTCCGACACTCGCGAGGCCGGGATCCACCGCGTTTCTGGACGCATCCGTCGAGTGGTACCCGCCAGAATCGCGGTGGGATTTCACGAAACGCGGTCGGAATTCACACGATGCGGTGGAATACTCGGCGTCTTGCTCTCTTGGCGCGCCTTTGCCCCCTCGGCACCCGGCATTCTCGGCGCCGTTGCAGCGGTCTCGGCCGACAACACGATGTGTTCGGTGTCGCTTCCGGCCCGGGTTTGGTTGGCTGGAGGCATGAGGTCACAGCCATGAGCACGGACTCGACCACCGGCCCCGGCTCGGGCCGCACCACCGGGTGGGTGCTGCCCGTCCTCACCGTCCTCGGCGTGGCGGCCGCGATCGTGGCGGCATTCGTCGGCAGCGGCGCGCTCGGCGGCAACCCGATCAACGAGGCCGCGGGCGGCGCACTGTCGGCCGACGCCACGCCGGTGGCCCCGGCGGGCTCGGCGTTCGGCATCTGGAGCGTCATCTATCTCGGCCTGGCCGCCTACGCGCTGTGGCAGCTCTCGCCCACCGCGCGGCGCTCGACCTGCCAGCGGTTGCTCCGCCCGTGGGCGCTGCTGTCGGCGCTGCTCAACGCGGCCTGGATCTGGTCCGTGCAGTTGGACCTGCTGGTGGTCTCGGTCGCCGTGATCATGGTGCTCCTGGCCGTGTTGGTCCGCATCGTCATGATCCTCGGCGCCCCCCGGGCCTCGGGCTGGCTCGAGACGCTCCTCACCGACGGCACCTTCGGCCTGTACCTGGGCTGGGTGACGGTGGCGTTCCTGGCCAATGTCTACGCCTGGCTCGCCGACGCCGGGGTCGCGCTCGTCACCGAGATCCCGCTGGGACTCGTCGGGGTGCTCCTGGCCGCGGGCATGGGGTTCGCCACGGCGCTGCTCGGCCTCGGGCGGATCGCGCCCGCGCTGGCCACCTCGTGGGGGCTGGTGTGGATCGCGGTCGGGCGGACCGAGGGCGCCTTCGAGTCGACCGTGCTCGTGTGGACGGCGACGTTCGCGGCGGGGGTCGTCCTGCTGGTCGCGGTGGCGTCCCGGCTGGGAGTGATCCCCATGGGTCAGGTCAGCCCCGCCGAGGTGCGCCACGCCCAGTAGGCCGCCCCGGCCGCCGCGCCGACCACCATCGCCGGCCCGAACGCGATGCCGCTCTTGAGCCCCACGCGCCCGGCCGCCAGGAGCACCAGGGCGATCACGGCGTTGATCACGAACGCGGCCAGGGTGCCCGCCACGACGGCCGGCCACCCCAGCCAGCCGAGGAAGGCCCCGAGCGGCCCGGAGAGCTTGACGTCGCCGAGCCCCAGGCCGGAGGGGTTGATCCACGCGAGGGCGAAGTAGCCGGCCAGCAGGACACCGGCCGCGGCGAGGGCCCGACCGAGCGCACCCCAGTCCCCGGACACGGCCGCGGCGACGACCAGGGCGGCCAGTAGCGCGGGATACATCGGGCCGACGATCACGTCGGGCAGGCGGTAGACGGCGAGGTCGATCGCCATGAGCAGCCCGCACGACACCGCGAGCAGGCAGAACGCCACGAGTTCGGCCCACCCGCTCGCGAGGACCGACGCCCCGGCGCCGCCCGCGGCCGCGAGCACCACGTGCGTCCCGCGGGTGATCCACGCGGACCCGGAGTCGGCGACGCGCCGAATCCACCCGGTGCACGCGGCGGCGACCAGTCCGCATGCGAGTGCGCAGCCCAGCGCCGTCAGCAGATTCGTCACCTTACGAGAACGCCTCCATCGTGTTGATCGCGGTGGGACCGAGCAGCACGATGAACAGTACGGGCAGGATGCACACCGAAGGGGTGTGCGCCGATCGGCTCGGCATACTTTTGCCGGCAAACCGCTTTGGGCTGGCGGTGCTGGCCCCGTTCGGGCTTGTTGCCGACTGTGCGCGCGGCAGCGGAGCATCGCTTCCCGCGAGAGGTAAAGAGACCTTCTTACTCGCGGGTCAGGTCGGCACCGGCTCGACCGGCTCGCCCGCTCAACGGTTGCACCGGGACGCCGGCTGGGTACCGTGGCGGCCACGACGCCGAGGAGGAGGTCTACCCGTGACCGCACAGATCACGCCCACCGCCCGCCGTGCCCGGAGGTCGTCGGCCTTCGTGGCGCTGACCGCCGCCGCGCTCCTGGCCGCCTCGTGCGGCACGGGCGAGGACTCCCCGGCCGCCGACGGCGATGTCACCCCCACGTCCGAGGCGACGTCGACCGGCGACGCAGCGGCCGGCGGCTCCGACGACCAGGGCACCGAGGGCGAGGCCTTCGCGACCGCCGATCTCGTCGACCCCGAGGGCGAGGAGCGCGGCACGGTCGAGTTCGCCGAGTCGGACGGCGGCACCCTCGTCACTGTCGACGCGACTGACCTGCCGCCGGGCTTCCACGGCCTCCACGTGCACGGCATCGGAGAGTGCGAGCCGGACAGTGCGAACCCCACCGATCCGGAAGAGACCGGCGCGTTCCTGTCGTCGGGCAGCCACCTGGCCGGCCCGGATGAAGAGGCGCAGCACCCCGATCACGCGGGTGACCTACCTCCGCTGCTCGTGACCGAGGACGGGACCGCGCGGATCGTCACCCTCACCGACCGGCTGGACCGCGACCTGCTCCTCGACGAGGACGGCTCGGCCGTGATCGTCCACGAGGACATGGACAACCTCGCGCACATCCCCGAGCGCTACGCCCCCGAGGGGCCCGACGAGGACAGCCTCTCCGCCGGTGACGGCGGCAGCCGCATCGCCTGCGGCGCCCTCGCCGAGCAGGGCTGAGCCACCACCGCCGCGGACGCCGCCCGGCAGGGGATCACTTCTGCCGCGGCGTCCGTCCCATGAGGTAGAACTCCGGATTCGGGCGCATGCCCGTGGCGTTGGCCACGCGGTTGCTCAGCCCGAACAGGGCGGCGATCGAGGCGATGTCCCACGCGTCCTCGTCGTCCAGTCCGTGCTCGTGCAGGGCGGCGAAGTCGTCGTCGTCGAGTTCATCGGAGCGCAGGTTGACCGCGGTGGCGAAGTCGCAGATCGCCCGCTCACGCGGCGTCAACGGCGCCGTGTGGTGACTGACGGCCAGCTGGTCGGCGATGTACGGGTCCTTCTTGACCACCCGCAGGATCGCGCCGTGCGCCACCACGCAGAACAGGCAGTTGTTCTGCCCGGAGACCGTCACCACGATCATCTCCTTCTCCGCCTTGGAGAGGTTGGATCCCTCGCGGTCCATCAGCGCGTCGTGGTAGACGAAGAACGCCCGCGACTCGGCGGGACGTCGGCCGAACATCAGGAAGACCGCGGGTACGAACCCGGCCTTCTCCTGCTCGGCGAGGATGCGCTCACGCAGGTCCTCGGGCAGGTCGGTGAGCTCCGCGACGGGATAGCGATCGGACATGAGGGGCTCCGTGGGGTCGGGGGCGCGCGGCGCCGTGGGAGGGGTGCCTCTCAGGGTAGGACGTCACGCCCCGCTCAGTCGGCCGGGGCGACGCGGTACTGCTGGCCGTCCCGTCGGTCGCGGACGGAGATCCCGAGGGCCCGCAGCTCGTCCAGGGCGTGATCGGCGGCGCCCGGCTGTGCGTCTCGGAGGGCGCGCTGCCGGATGCGGAGGAGATCGTGCGCCCGCGCGTCCAACGGCCCGGTGCCGTCGACCCAGGCCGCGTACTCGTTCTCGTGCGGGTCGGCGGTGCCACGCCAGGGGTAGTCGAACGCCTCGAAGGCAGCGTGCAACCGGCCGGCCAAGGCCTGATCCGTCTTGCTCCGCAGCAGTTCGACAGTGCGGCGGTCGAGCAGGACCAGATCGTGGCCGTCGAGGAAGGCGCCACTGACCCGGCCGCGGTCGATGTGCTGTTGTCCGCCGTCCCGCCGGACGGTCACCCCCTCGGGCGAGACCGTGGTGACGCCGACGTCCTTTCGCCACTGCCGCGCGGCCGCGAGCCCGAGACCCGCCCCCACGAGGCACAGGAGCGGGATCGCCGCGGCCGCCGGCAGCGCGGCGACGACGCGCAGGGGGCCAGGGGCGGCGTCGACCAACTCGAGCAGCCAGGTCACGGCGGGTCCGACGGCGAACGCGGCGCCGAGGCCGACCGCGGCACCCACGGCCGCGAACCCGGCCATCCAGCTTGTCGGCACGGTCACGGCGACCTCGTTCTCGGTCCTCTCGGTCATCCGTTGTCCTTTCCGGGTCCGGTCAACAGCGTGCTGATGGTCTCGAAGAGGAGCGGCTGCTCGGTCTCGACGTCGAACGCCCCGGCGCTGCCGACCCGGCCGGCGAACCCGTCGACGACCACCATGACCCACTCGGCGAGCCTCCCCGCCGTCACATCGCCGCGAATCTGGCCGGACTCCTGTGCTGACTCCACGCAGGCGACCAATCCGGCACGGTTTATCTCGTCCTGTGCGGCCAGTGCCGCGGAGATCTCCTCGTGGGCGACCAGGCCGCTGACGACCGCGATGAAGCCCGACGCCCGCGGGTCGGACAGGTCCCGCAGTTCGTGGCGCACCCAGTCGAACACCACCCGGACCGGCTCGGAGTGCTCCTCGTGCGCGGCGAAGAACTCCCGCGACTCCGTGGCACCCTCGTCGAGGATCGCCAGGACCAGGGAGAGCTTGGTCGGGAAGTAGTGGAAGAAGGTCCCGGAGCCGATGCCGGCTTCCCGGCATATCGCCGCGGTGGTGGCCCCGGCGTACCCGCGGCGAGCGAAGACGGTGAGACCGGCGTCGATGATCTGGAGCCGACGGGCGCGATGGCGCTGGGGGTCGATCGGGCGGGGCATGGTTCCGCACCCTAGTTAATAGAGCAGCGACTCTGCTAACTTTGGTCCATGCTGCCGCTACGCGATCGCGTCGTGCCGCTGCTGTGCGTCTTCCTGGGGGCCCCGCTGGCGGCGGAGTATCTGCAGGCGTACCTGCCGTTCACCGGTGATCCGTGGGCATCCCTGATCGGAGTGGCCTTCTTCGCGCCCCTGTACGGCGGGGCGGCCCTGCTGATCCGTGAGCTCGCCGTGCGATGTGGCCTGGGCTGGACGGGGACGCTGCTCCTCGCGGCGGCTTTCGGTCTGGCGATGCCCGGACTCGTCGACCTCGCGATGTTCGGCGAGGACCGGAGCGACGTGGCCTACTGGGCCGACATGCGCGAACCGACCCTCATCGAGCCGATCGGCGTCAGCGTGTCGACCACTCTCAGCTGGACCGTCGGGCACGTGATGATGAGCGTGGGCGCGCCCCTGGCGTTGCTGTACACGCTGGCTCCGCGGCACCGTGGCCGCCCGATGCTCGGGAGAATCGGCATCCCGCTGACCGCGGCCGCCGCGGCTCTGGTGGCGCTGGCCGTCCACCGCGACGGTCAAGCCGCCTACGGCTACTCACTGTCGGCAGGCCAGGCGGGTGCCGTGCTCGCCGTCGTCGCCGTGATCGGTGCACCGGGCGTCACCCGACCGGGCGCCCCGGTGCGCGGCGCCGAGACGGGGCGCGGGGTGCCGATTGCAGCGGTCGTGATTCTCGCCGTCCTGCTCAAAGTCTCGATCGACCTCATGCCGGCCACATGGACGGGTGTGCTGGGCACGGTGGCCGTTCTCATCGCTGCCGCGGCGGCATTGCGCTGGGCATCGACCCATCGCCGGTGGGGGCCACGCGAGGTCGGTGCGCTCGGCGCCGGGGTGGTCATCGGAGCGATCCTCATCGGGTTCCTCAGCCCGGCCCCGGAGGGCGTGGCCGCGGTCGCGAAGACCGCGCAGAGCGCCACCCTGCTATGCCTCGCACTGCTGGTGCTCGCCGCGGTGCTCACAGGGCGGCGGCGTCTCCCCAGGTGTGGAGTCGCTCGATGTCGATCCGGACGTCCACGCGCGCCCGGTCGCGCACCGGATACTGCTCGCCCGTGTAGTGACGCGCCAGCGAATCGATGCCGGACAGGTCGGGATCGTCGGTGATCTCCGCGACCCGCCCCTGGATGCTCACGTGCGAGTACCAGCTCTCGGCCGACAGGATCGTCATCGCGACGCGGGGGTCGCGGCGCAGGTGCTGCAGCCGCACGCGGTCGGCGTCGAGGTTCACCCGGATCCGATCGTCGTCCAGCAGGTACCAGGTGGCCACGGAGACGGGCGAGCCGTCCTTGCGCAGGGTCGCCATGACACACGGGTTGGGGGCGGACAGGAGCTCGCGGAGGCCGTCGGTCAACTGAGGATCGGTCATGTCGCATCCTTTCGTGGGTCTGCTGTCAGTGTGCCTCCCCGAACCGGTCCGCGCTGCCGGTCGCCGGCGCCGCCGTGGTCCGCGAGTAGCGTCACGCGCATGACCACCCGCACGGAACGGCTCGACGACCTTCCGTTCACCCCCAAGCACCGCAGGCTGCTGCTCGGCTCCGGAGTCGGCTGGGCGCTCGACGCCATGGACGTCGGCCTCATCTCGTTCGTCATGGCGGCCCTGGCCGTGCACTGGTCGCTCACACCCACGGAGCTGTCCTGGATCGGCTCGATCGGGTTCGTGGGCATGGCCATCGGCGCCGCACTGGGCGGACTGCTCGCCGACCGGATCGGTCGCCGCCAGGTCTTCGCCGCGACGCTCCTGGTCTACGGGCTCGCCACGGGAGCGGCGGCGCTGTCGGTCTCGGTGGGCATGCTCATCGTCCTACGCTTCATCGTGGGCCTCGGTCTGGGCGCCGAGCTGCCCGTCGCCTCGACCCTGGTGAGCGAGTTCGCGCCCCGCACGATCCGCGGGCGAGTGGTGGTGGCCCTCGAGGCGTTCTGGGCCGCCGGGTGGCTGCTCGCCGCCCTCATCGGCTACGTGGTGGTCCCGGCCGGCGACGACGGGTGGCGCTGGGCTCTGGCCGTGGGGCTGGTCCCGGCGGCGTACGCGCTGGTCATCCGCTTCGGCCTCCCGGAATCGGTGCGCTACCTCGAATCCCGGGGGCGGCACGACGAGGCCGAGCGCATCGTCCGCGACTACGAGGCCTCCGCCGACGTCGAGCCCCCCGCTCAGCACGCTCCCGACGCGCCAGCGCCCGCCGTGACGCCCGTAGAGGGCGAGGCCCGGGAATCGATCTGGTCCCCCCGGCTCCGCGCCCGCACGGCCGCCCTGTGGATCGTCTGGTTCGGGATCAACTTCTCCTACTACGGCGCCTTCATCTGGCTGCCCAGTCTGCTCGTGTCCCAGGGCTTCGACCTGGTCCAGTCCTTCGGCTACACCCTCGTCATCACGCTGGCCCAGCTGCCCGGGTACGCGGTCGCCGCCTGGCTCATCGAGGTGTGGGGCCGGCGGGCCACGCTCGCTGTCTTCCTCATCGGCTCGGCGGTCGCGGCGGGACTATTCGGGCTCGCCTCCACCCCGGCCACCATCATCGCCGCGGGCATGGCGCTGTCGTTTTTCAACCTGGGCGCCTGGGGCGCGCTGTACGCGATCGGGCCGGAGCTGTACCCCACGCCCACGCGCGGTTCGGGCGCCGGCGCGGCGGCGGCGTTCGGGCGGATCGCCTCCATCATCGCGCCGCTGCTCGTGCCGTTCCTGCTCGAGCGGCAGGGCACGCCCCTGGTGTTCGGGGTGTTCGCCGCCGCCTTCGTCGTCGCCGCCCTGGCCGCCGTCACCCTGCCCGAGCGCAGGGGACTGGCCCTCGAGGGGGCCTGACCGTCACTCGCGCGACTCGCGCCCGTCGCCCAGTTCCCGGATGCGGTCCGTCGCCGCCCGCAGCCGTTCCTCGCGCGCCTTCTGGTCGGCCTCCTTGACCTTCTCGTAGGCCTCCTCGTCGGAGTCGTCGTAGCGCAGGATGAGCCGCGGGATGCCCAGCGTGAGCGCCAGCGACGGCCACACGATCCACGCGAACGACCAGCCCACCACGAACTGCAGGATCAGGAACGACACCAGCGTCACGCCGATCACCACGCCGTCGAGCGACTCGATCAACTTCCCCCGCCGGCGCAGGTCCTCGAGGTCGTCGTCGGCGTCCCGCACCGCCGGGGCACCCCGGGACGACGACGAGGTGGGCACCAGCTCGCCACCGCCCTCCGTGGCCGACTGGACGATCATGCTGTCGACCGAGCGGAGCGGGACGCCGCCGGGGAGGCCGCGGAACGAAGCGCCCAGCTGGGAGAGGGTGCGCGAGGCGGCCACATCGCCGGAACGGGCGTGGAACTCGGAATCGTCGAGGCGGCCGGCCGCGTAGTGATCGCCGAGCGCGGTGAGCGCGTGGAGGCGCTCCGCATCCGAGAGCAGCAGGTCGTCGGGCTCCGGGGCGTTGGTCATCAGCGCGTCTCCTCGCTATCCTGCGACCCGTCTGCGCACGGGATCGTGCGTACAACCCTAAGTGTTCGCGGGTGGTGTCACATCGGGACGGCCCCGTGCGTCGAAGGGGTATGAGTACACACGGAAGCAGCCCCGGCGGCGGGGCCGGGCGCAAGAAGATTAGTGCCGGGGCGATGGCGCCGATGGTCGCGATGGAGGCCTACACGCGCGCTCGCGTCTCCCGCGCCGACAGCCACCTCATCCGGCTGCGGGTCTCGGCGGTCAACGGCTGCCGCTACTGCACGGCCATGCACCGCCGCGACGCCCGCAAGGACGGCTGGGACGACGACCGCATCCTCGCGGCCGAACTCTGGACCGGGCGGCCCGAGCAGATCGCCGACGACGCGCGCGCCGTGCTCCGGTTCAGCGACGCGGTCACGCACATCGACGGGGAGGAGTCCGTCCCCGACGACCTGTGGGCCGAGGTCGTCCGGCACCGCGGGGAGAGTGGGGCTGGACAGTTGCTCATGGAGATCGTCACCATCAACGCATGGAACAGGATCGCGGTCGCCACGCGGATGGATCCCCGCTCCCTCAAGGGCGTCCGCGAGGAGGACATCGAGCCCGTCCGCCCGGGCTGAGTATCGACCGGGCCGCGCTCGACCGGATCCGGCGGCGCCTGCTGGGCGTGGGCTACCGGATCACCGGGACCTGGGCCGACGCCGAGGAATCCGCGGACGAGGCGCTCGCGCGACTGGTCGCCCTCGAGCCGGGCGCCGAACCGGACAACCCCGAGGCCTGGCTCACCACCGTCGCCACGAGACTGAGCCTGGACCGCCTGAGGCGCCGGCAGCGGGAGACCTACATCGGCGCATGGCTGCCCGAGCCCGTCGACACCGCCCTGCTCCCGGCCGACGTGGCCGAACGCCACGACGATCTGCGGGTCGCGATGCTGCTGGCCTACGAGCACCTCGGCGCCGACGAGCGCGCGGCCTTCGTCCTGCGCGAGGCCTACGCCCTGCCGTACGCGGAGATCGCCGAGATCCTCCACGCGGCGGCTCCCACGGTGCGGCAGTGGGTGAGCCGCGCCCGGCACCGCCTGCGCACCGATCTCCGCCCGCCCGAACCCGCCTCCGGCGAGGTGATCGAGCGCCTCGTCGGCGCCGTGATGGCGGGCGACCTCGACGCGACCATCGCCGCGCTCACCGACGACGTGCGCGTGGTCTCCGACAGCGGCGGCAAGGTCAACGCCGCCCGCCGCGACATCGTGGGCGCCCGCAAGAGCGCGTACTTCCTGGTCAAGGCCACCGAGCTGGCGGACGGTGGGATCGCGCCGCTGGAGATCAACGGTGAGCCGGGATGGGCCGTGGTCTCGCGCGGCGTCCTGCGGGTGGTGCACGTGGGCGTGGCCGACGGCCGGGTCACGCTGCTCTACTTTCACTGCAATCCGGACAAGCTCACGCGCCTGGCGCTGCCGGAAGGCTTCACGCCGGCGACCTGAGCCGGACCGGTGCCCGCCTCGGGCTGCGCCGGCGTCCGCTCTGAGTTACTCCGGCACCCACACCCGACCATGGTGATCTCGAGTGGAGCCTGCATGGCGAGGACGGTACCTGCACCATAGGGAGTGTGAGACAGCTTCGGTTCGCACGGACGCACATGGCGACTACCGCCGTGGCGGTGATGGTTGTCTCGGGCTGCGTGGCCGCTGACGAGTCGGTGGTTCAGGGCGGCGCATCGACCTCTTCCGCGTCCGACGTCCCAGAAGTAGCCCCCTCGATCGCTGTCGGAGTGCCCGTCGTCGACACGATCACCGTCGCCGGTGCGCGGTCTGCTCTCGAGGCGGGCCAGGACGAGATCCGCCGCATCCTCGACAGCGAAATCGGGCCCCAGGGCTGGACGGAGGCGCGACCGGCGCAGGAGAACTCCTCCACGAGTTGCGGTGGGGCGCCCGGCGTCGGCAAGTTCTACGCCGCCGAGATGACACATCCCGACGCTCTATCAGGTGAGCAGTGGGATCGCGCCTGGGCAGAGATCGTCCGGTCGGTGGCGGAGCACGGGTTCCGTCCTGCCCCGGACTCGGCGGAGGGAGCAGACTCAGCCCGGGCCGCCGGTGGCGGGCACTACGAATACCTGGTCAACGAGCACCACGACGAGCTCACCGTGTCCTCGCAACCGCGGATCGGTACCGGATCCGGCGGCTTCAGCGTCTGTCACCCCTGGGATTGAGTGGGCAGAGCGCGGACCCGCTCCAGGGCGCGGGCGCCGCGCGTGGGTTGGTCGTGCTCACTGCGGTGTTTTCGCAGGTTCTCCGCAGTGAGCACGACCAGGTTCGCAGGGAGCACGACCAACCGCGGGTGGTGGGGGCGGTGGGGACAATCGGGCGGTGGGGACGATCGGGCGGTGGGGGGCGGCGGGGACGAGTAGGCGGTCGGCAGGTCAGCCGCGGTCGGCGCGTCGCGCGCGGTCCCAGCGCGCGAGCAGGTCCGCGGCGGCAGCGCGCGGGTCGGCTGCGGCCATGATCGCCGAGACCACGCACACGCCGTCGAGCGCCGTCGCCGCGAGCTCGGCCACATTGGCCGGCCCCACCCCGCCGATGCCCACCGCGCGGATGCCGCGAGCGCGGGCATGCGCGGCGCGCGCGATCCGGTCGGCGCCGCCCGGCCCGAGCGCATCCGCGGTATCGGTCTTGGTGGTCGTCGTCCACACCGGACTCACGCCGATGACGTCCGGCGCCACGGCCGGATCAGCCAGTGCGGTAGCCAGCTGCGCCCCGGACTCGATGGACAGGCCCAGCATTAGCTCGTCCGGCAGCTCGGCGCGGGCCTGCGCCGGCGGCGTGTCCTGCTGTCCGATGTGCAGGTGTAGCCCCAGCTCGCGCGCGACGGCCAGCCTGTCGTTGACGAACACCGGCACGGCACGCCCCACCTCGGCGCCCGCGCGGCGTGCGGCCTCGGCGACAGCGCGGGTCCGGCGGCGGAACTCCTCGTCTTCGCACTCCTTGTCCCTGAACTGGACCACGCCGACACCACCGCGCACCGCTTCGTACACGATGCCGGGCACCGCGTCGCGGCCGCCGCCCAGGCGCGGGTCGGTGACCAGATAGAGGCGCCAGTCGGTGCTCACGGCGTCGCGTCGAGGAGTTCCACCGAGGCCGCGATCTCCTCCGGAGTGAGCGTGTACAACGCGTCGAGCCACGCCACCGAGAACAGCCCCGGACCGGCGGAGACCTTCCCGGCGGAGGTACCCGCGGCCCCCACGTGGGCGTGCGCGGCGACCACCGCGTCGTGGTCGTCGATCCCGGTGGCCCGCGCGGCGCCGAGGTAGGCGGCGGTGAGCGCCCCGAGAGCGCACCCGGTGCCGATCACCTTCTGCAGCAGGGGATGTCCGGAGGTGATCCAGGTGGCATGGGTGGTCCCGCCGGAGTTGGTGACGACGACGTCCTGCGGCCCCGTCACCGCGACCACGCCGGCGGTCCGCTCGGCCAGCACGAGCGCCGGGGCCAGCGCGTCGGCGGTGCTGTCGGTGGAGTCCACGCCGCGTCCACCCTCGCCCGCCCCGGCCAGCGCCACGGTCTCGGACGGGTTGGCGCGGATCGCCGCCGGCTCGTGCTCGAGCCACCGGGTGGCCAACCCGGTCCGCAGCGTCAGCCCGCCGACCGCCACCGGGTCCAGCACCCACGGCGTGCCGTTCTCGCTCGCGGAGGCGATGGCCGTGTGCATGCCCTCGACCTGCTCGGAGGTCGGATTCCCCACGTTGACGAGCACACCGGAGGCGATCGCGGCGAACTCGCCCGCCTCGTCCGGGTGGTCGACCATCGCGGGGGCGGCGCCGGCGGCCAGCAACACGTCGGCGGTGATCTGCCGGACCACCGAGTTGGTGAGGCAGTGCACGAGCGGGGAGGCCTCGCGCATCAGGGTGGCCAGGCGGGCGACATCGGGCGAAGTCATACCCCCAGTGTGCCGCCCCCGGCTGTCGCGGGGCGGAATAGCGCCCCGGGCACGACGGTTGCACCCGGCATGGCCTCCTCCACCGCACTGCCGCTGTCCGTCATCGACTTCGCGACCGTCCGCCCCGGGCAAGCCGTGGGCGACGCGCTCCGCGACTCGGTGGCGCTCGCGCAGAAGTCGGAGGAGCTGGGGTACGACCGGGTCTGGTACGCCGAGCACCACAACATGGGCAGCATCGCCTCGTCGTCGCCCGCCGTGCTCATGGCGCACATCGCCTCGCAGACCTCGAGCATCCGGCTCGGCTCGGGCGGCGTGATGCTGCCAAACCACTCACCGCTGGTGATCGCCGAGCAGTTCGGCACCCTCGCCGAGCTCCACCCCGGGCGGATCGACCTGGGGCTCGGCCGCGCGCCCGGCACCGATCCGCAGACGCTCGTCGCGCTGCGCCGCGAGGCGTCCGCCGCCGAGCGCTTCCCCGAGGACGTCCGTGAGCTCAAGGCCTTCCTCGGCGGCAAGCCGACCGACATCGCGCGGACCCGGGGCATCGTCGCCGTGCCGGGCCGCGGGACCGAGGTGCCGCTCTACATCCTCGGCTCGTCGCTGTTCGGCGCGCAGCTTGCCGCCGCCTACGGGCTGCCGTACGCGTTCGCCTCGCACTTCGCGCCCGACGCGCTCGAGCAGGCCTCGCAGGTGTACCGGGAGAAGTTCCAGCCCAGCGACCAGCTGGACGAGCCGTACATGATCGCGGCGGTCAACGTGGTGGCCGACCATGACACCGAGCGGGCGGGCCGCACCCTCATCGAGTACCAGCGTCAGCGGGTCAAGCTGATGGCCGCCCGCGGGCGGGACCTGTCCGAGGAGCAGCTGGACATGGTCATGGATTCGCCAGCAGGCGCTCAGATCCTCCACATGATCTCGTACACGGCGGTCGGCGACGGCCCCGATGTCCGCGAGTATCTCGAGCGCTTTGCCCACCGCGCCGGGGCCGATGAGCTGATGATCGCCCCGGTCGGCTCTGACCGTGAGCGGATTCACGGGACGTTGGAGGTGCTGCGGGAGGCCTGGGGCCACTAAGCTCAAAGTTATGGCCATCTCGGATGTGCACGAGTACGCCCACCTCACACCGGAACAGGTGGAGGAGCTGGGGCGGGAACTCGACTCGATCCGTGCAGAGGTGGTCGCCTCCCGCGGGGAGCGCGACAACCGGTACATCCACAGCGTCATCCGCCTGCAGCGCACGTTCGAGCTGAGCGCGCGGACCCTGCTGTACTTCGGCGCGCGGAACCGCACCGTGTGGGTGCTCGGTGCGGGGATCCTGAGCGTGGCCAAGATCCTGGAGAACATGGAGCTCGGGCACAACGTGATGCACGGGCAGTGGGACTGGATGAACGACCCGGAGATCCACTCCACCACCTGGGAGTGGGACATGGTGGGCAGTTCCGCCGACTGGAAGCGCACCCACAATCACCAGCACCACAAGTACACCAACATCGTGGGGCTCGACGACGACGTGGGGTTCGGCGTCCTGCGCG
Source organism: Candidatus Dietzia intestinipullorum (assembly GCA_019119635.1). Taxonomy (GTDB): domain Bacteria; phylum Actinomycetota; class Actinomycetes; order Mycobacteriales; family Mycobacteriaceae; genus Dietzia; species Dietzia intestinipullorum. The sequence continues at coordinate 109,417 of DWWP01000019.1, read as the reverse complement.
TGACCCGGGACGTCCCGTGGGAGCCCAAGTACGCCGCCAACCTGCTGGTCAACACCGCCCTGATGATGGGTTTCGAGTGGGGGATCGGGATGCAGGGCGTCACCCTGACCGATGCGCTGCCCAATTCCGATGCGACCCCGGGCGAACGGCGCCACGCGCGGGCGTTCCTGCGCAAGGCCGCCAAGCAGATCCTCAAGGACTACATCCTGTTCCCCGTCCTCGCGGGGCCCTCCGGCCGGCAGACTCTCACCGCCACGCTGGCCGCCAACCTCATCCGCAACGTGTGGACCAACGCGGTGATCTTCTGCGGGCACTTCCCGGACGGCGCGGAGAAGTTCACCCGCGAGGACGCGGCCACCGAGACGCAGGCCGAGTGGTACCTGCGGCAGATGCTCGGCAGTGCCAACATCGACGGCGGGCCGATCATGAACCTCATGTCCGGCAACCTGTCGTACCAGATCGAGCACCACATGTTCCCGGACCTGCCGTCCAACCGGTACTCGGAGATCTCGCTCAAGGTGCGCGAGTTGTGCGAGCGCTACGACCTGCCGTACGTGACCGGCCCGCTGTGGCGGCAGTACCTGCAGTCGTGGCGCACGATCGCGCGGCTCTCCCTGCCCGACCGCTTCCTGCGACGCACCGCCGACGATGCCCCGGAGACGCGAAGCGAGAAGATGTTCGCCTCGATGCCGACGGTGTCCGGCGGGCTGGCGACCGCGCTCGCCACGATCCGGAGGGGAGGCGCCCGCCTGACCGCCTGAGTTCCTTGGCAGACTGAGCGCATGGCGCTGAGTGACATGCTGGAGGCCGCCGCGGCGGGCGGATCCGTCGAGGTCGACACCGGGTGGACGCAGGGGCGGGCCATCTACGGCGGCCTCACCGGCGCGCTGCTGCTGGCCTCGGTCAAGGGGCGACTGCGCGAGCGGGCCGGGGGAGACGGAGTGCCGCCGCCACCCGAGGCCGCTGAGCCACCACCGTTGCGCTCACTCACGGTCTCGTTTGTCGGGCCCGCCACCCCGGGCCGGGTCGAGCTGCAGCCCGAGGTACTGCGCGTGGGAAAGAACGTCACGCAGTGTCAGGCGACCATGCGGCAGGACGGCGAGGTGGTGGCGGTGGCGCTGGCGAGCTTCGGCCGTCACCGCGAGTCCGCGCTCACCGTGGCACCGTCGCACCCGGCCCCGGATCTCGGCGCGCCGGACGCGGTCGAGGCGTTCCCCTACATCGAGGGCATGACCCCGGAGTTCTACCGCTTCCTCGAACTGCGGCAGATCGGCGGCGCTCTGCCCTACGGCGGCGCCGACACCAGCGGGCTCACCGGCTGGTGCGCCCTGCGCGAGCAGCCGGAGCGGTTCCGCGAGGAGCACCTGGTGGCGATCGCCGACGCCTGGCCGCCCGCGCCGCTGCAGATGCTCTCCGGCTTCGCGCCGGCGAGCAGCCTCACGTGGACCCTCGAGCTGGTGGCGGAGGTGAACGCCGGGACGGTGGCGCCCGAGGGGCGGTTCGCCTATGAGGTCGCCACGGACGCCGCCCGCGACGGATACGCGCACACGCACGCCATGCTGTGGCGACCCGACGGCGAGCTGGTGGCGATCAGCCGCCAGAGCATCACCGTCTTCGGCTGACCGGCATTCGCGCTCCGAGGGGGCAGATTGTATCTTGCCGCTGGATCCGAGGGGCGGATCGTAGCCTGCGGCCGACGGATCAGCCGGCGGCGCGGGTCGAGCGACGACGCTGACCGCCGCGGTGCTGCCCGGCGCTCTGGCCGATTGACTGCTTCGGGCCCGAGCCGGAACCCTGCCGACCGCGGCCTGCACGCTGGGAGCCGTCGCTGCTCCGATCCTGACGGCCGCCCTGCTGTCCGCGGCCCTGCTGGCCGCGGCCCTGCTGGCCGCGGCCCTGCGGGCTCTGTCCGCGACCCTGTCCGCTCCGACCCTGCCCCTGCCCGGACTGGCCTTGCCGTCCACGGCCCTGCCCGCCCCGGCGCCGGCGGGACCGACCGGACCCCTGGCGCTGCCCGGAGCCGCCGGCCTGCACGCCGGAGGGTGTGTCGGTGGCGGCACCTCCCGGCACGTGCGGCGGCGGCTCGGGCGCATCCGACAGTGCGGCGGCGGCGTCGGCACCGGCCGAGAGCGCGATCTCGCCGGCGGTCACGCCCGCCTTACGGAGCAGCGACCGGACCTCCTGCACCTGGTCTCTGGTGGCCACCGTGACGACGGTGCCGACAGCGCCCGCGCGGGCGGTCCGGCCGGAGCGGTGCACGTAGGCCTTGTGCTCGGCCGGCGGATCGGCATGGATCACCAGCCCCACGTCGTCGACGTGGATGCCGCGCGCGGCGATGTCGGTGGCCACCATGACGGTGGCCTCTCCGGAGGAGAACGCGTCCAGGTTCCGCACGCGCGCGTTCTGGGACAGGTTGCCGTGCAGGTCCACGCTGGCCACGCCACGACCGTTGAGCTGCTTGGCCAGTCGCTTGGCGCCGTGCTTGGTGCGGGTGAACATGACGGTCCGCTCGCTCACCCCGGACAGGTCCGCGAGTGCGCGGACACGATCGTCGGAGTCGACGCGCATGACGTGGTGCGCGGTCGGTCCGGGGGTGGCGGAGCCGTCGTCGACCGAGTGGACCACGGGGTCGACGAGGAACCTCTTGACGATCTTGTCCACGCCCTGGTCCAGGGTCGCGGAGAACAGCAGGCGCTGGGCGCCGGCGGGCGTGGCCGCGAGGATGCGGGTGACGCCGGGCAGGAAGCCCAGGTCGGCCATGTGGTCGGCCTCGTCCAGCACGGTCACCTCGATGGCGTCCATGCGGCAGTGCTTCTGGCCCATGAGGTCCTCGAGTCGGCCGGGGCAGGCCACCACGATGTCGACGCCACGGTCGAGCGCGGCGACCTGACGGCCCTGCGGGACGCCACCGAAGATCACGGTGGTCCGCAGGCCCACGGCCTCGGCCAGTGGGGCCAGCGTCTCGTCGAGCTGGCGGGCGAGCTCGCGGGTGGGGGCGAGGATCAGGCCGCGCGGGGCGTTACGCGTGCGGCGACCGCCGGCGGGCGCGGAGGCCGCGAGGCGGGCGACCAGCGGGAGGCAGAACGCGTACGTCTTGCCGGAGCCGGTGCGGCCCCGGCCGAGGACGTCACGCCCGGACAGGGCGTCGGGGAGCGTGGCCGCCTGGATGGGCGTGGGGGTGGTAATGCCGGCGCCGGTGAGGACGTCGAGTAGGGAAGAAGAAACGCCGAGATCGGCGAACGAACGTGACAAGGGAGGAGACTCCGTACTTCTGGGTCGGTCAGGGGCGTCTTGCCCGGCGCGCTCACGGCACACGCGTCGAATCGACAACGACGCGTCCGGTGCGCGACCACGGGGAGGTCGACAACCATCACGGCCCGAGGCAAGAGTGGTGCGGGCCGACTCCGCCACTCTACGCCCCTCGAGTGACGAAACCGTATTCCTCTGTACCGGATGTGACGCGGATGGCACCATACTCACCGTGCGCCTAGACCTGTCCCTGCTGCGTAGACCGGAACTCGGCTCGGTCTTCCTCGGCCGGGAGCACGAGTCCGTGCGCCGTCGTTCGGTGCGGCTCCACCTGATCCTCGTCACCACGCTGCTCGCGTCGAATCTGGTGGGCGTCACGGTCGCGGCGGTCCTCATCCTCTTCGTCCTGCCCGGGCCGTCCCTGCTGTCGTCGGAATTCCTCGTGCCCACGGCCATCGTCGTCCCCGTCTACGTCACGCTCGCGGCGGTGATCGGCCTCATCTGGGCGCGCAGCATCGCCCTGCGGCGGGTGAAGTGGTACCTGCTCGGCAACGAGCCGACCACCCGCGAGCGGATCGGGACCCTGCGCGTGCCGTGGCGCATGACCCTGGTCCAGGCGTTCCTGTGGCTCCTCGGCACGGCCGTCGTCACCACCGCCTACGGCGTGGTCGACACCGAGACCATCGCGCCGGTCGGGTTCACCGTGATCTTCTCCGGGATGGTGGTCTGCGGAGCCTCGTTCCTGTACGCGGACTTCGGGTTCCGTCCCTTGTCGGCGGTCGCCCTCGCGAGCGGTCCCGCGCCCCGCGCGCGCTTCATCGGCGCGATGACCCGCGTCCGGGTCTCGTGGGCGCTGGGCAGCGGCATCCCCGTCGTGGGGCTGAGCATCGTCGCGATCTTCACCCTCGCCGGCCGGCCGGTCGCGGAGAGCCGACTGTCGGTGATCGTCCTGGTCCTCAGCGCCACCTCGCTCCTGGCGGGGTACCTCCTGGTCTCGCTGGCCACGGGCTCCCTGCTCGGGCCGGTGCGCAGCGTGCGGTGGGCGATCGAGGACATCAAGAAGGGCGAGTTCTCCCGCCGCGTGGTGGTCTTCGACGGCACCGAACTCGGCGAGCTGCAGCGCGGGTTCAACCAGATGGCGTCCGGACTGCAGGAGCGCGAGCGCATCCGCGAACTGTTCTCCCGGCACGTGGGCCGCGACGTGGCGGCCGCCGCCGAGCAGCGCGACCCCGAGCTGGGCGGCAGTGACTCGCGCGTCGGCGTGGTCTTTGTGGACATCATCGGCTCCACCCGGATGGCGGTGGAGTCCGAGCCGGCCGAGGTGGTCGACATGCTCAACCGCTTCTTCCGGGTGGTGGTCGAGGCGGTCTCCGAACACGGCGGCACGGTCGACAGCTTCCTCGGTGACGCCGCGCTCGTGGTGTTCGGGGCGCCGCGGGCCATGGACGATCCGGCGACCGCGACCCTGGCCTGCGCCCGCGCGCTCGCCGAACGGCTCCCGGACCGCGTCGAGGGCTGCCGGGCCGGGATCGGCGCCTCCTACGGCACCGTCGTGGCCGGCTACGTGGGGGCCGACGACCGCTTCGAGTACACGGTGATCGGCGACGCGGTCAACGAGGCGTCGCGACTGTGCGAGCTGGCCAAGGACCAGCCCGACCTCGTCCTGGCCTCCGGGGCCACGGTCGACGCCGCCGAGCCCGCCGAGCGCGACCGCTGGGAGGCCATCGGCTCCGAGGTCGTGCGGGGGCGGTCAACGCCCACCGAACTCTGCGTGCCGGTCGCCGACGGCAGCGCGCCGTCGTCAGCGTAGCGCGATGTCGGTGCCGCTCAGCTGCACCTCGAGCCCGTCGTCGACCACCCGGGCGCCGTCGATCCCCACGCCCTCGGGCAGCGCCGACACCGTCGAGTCCACGGTCCCGGCGATCCCGGAGAACAGCCCCTCCGGCAGGTCGAAGCCGAGCAGGGAGGTCTGCTCGGGCGTGAGCGTGAGCTGCCCGCCGGACACCCCGGGCGAGACCCCGATCTCCGCGATGCCGCCGATGTCCGCGCGCAGGAGCCCCGCCGCCGGGTCGGCGTGCACCGAGCGCACCTCGGACAGTTCTGCGACGGGCGAGCCGGTGCCGGGATTGCCCGCCGCGGCCGCGGCCGTGAGCTGAGGGCCGTTGAGGGTAGCGGTGCCGGAGGCGGTGGCGGCGTGGACCACGTCGTCGACCAGCGTCACGTCGCGGCCGGTCACGTCGATCCGCGGCACGGTCTCGTTGCCGGGGGAGGTGAGACGCACCGAGTCGACCGAGCGGTCCAACGCGAGCTCGGGAAGGATCGGCCGCATGCCGAACCCGGCCGAGACCGGAGCGTCGATGCGCTGCGACACCTCCTGCTCCACGCGGTCGCCCAGGTACCACCGGGCGCCCACCTCGGCGGCCACGGCCACGCCCACCAGCAGGAGCAGCAACAGCAGCAGGGAGCAGCCGCAGCCGCCACGGCGCCGGGACGAGCCTCGTCGGTTCATGTCGACATGGTGCCGGATCCCGCCCCGACCGGCCACCCCCGGCCTGGCCCGGCGGTATCCGGGCGGTCGGCATCCGGGTCACCGTCGCTCTCGAGACCGGCACGCGGGCGGCCCGACAGGGCAGCATCGATGAGGAGGACGACGAGGACGGCGATGCCGGTCATGCCCTGGGCGTTGCCGATGGTCCACTGCAGCTGGTGCTCGAGGGCGGACTCGGCCGTCAGGGCGTAGGCGTAGTGCGTGCCGATCAGGTGGACCAGCGCGAGCGCGGCCAGTCCCAGGCGCACCGGCAGTCGGCGCGGGGCCAGGAGCAGCGGGAGCACGATGACGATCCCGGACCAGTGGTGGGTGACGGCCACCGGCGACGCGGTGAACACGCCGAGCGCGATGAGCAGGAACGCGTCCACCGGCCGCCCCGCGCGGTTCATCCGCCAGGCCCCCCACGTGGCCGCCGCCGCGGCGACCAGGAAGAAGCCGTACACGGCCGGGTCCACGAGGACCTCGGGCACGCCGGCCCGGGTGAGCAGACCACTCAGCGCCTGGTTGGGCACAAAGTCGAGCGTGCCCCCGCGGTTGGTCACAAAGAACTCGTGGGTCCAGTAGTAGAACGACTCTCCGGGGCGGATGAGGAACCCCACGGCCACGGTGGCCGCCGCGGCGGCGACGGCGCGCACCAGCGAGGCCCGGTCCCGTCGGACCAGGAACATCAGGGCGAATGCCGCCGGCGTGATCTTGATCCCGGCCGCGACGCCGAGCAGCACCCCGCGGACCCGGCGCGGTGTGAACCCCAGGACGTCGGCGGTCACCAGGAGGAACAGGAAGACGTTGATCTGCCCGAAGCCCAGGTTGGCCCGCACCGGTTCGAACAGCAACGCCACCCCGGTCAGGGCGAGCGCGACGATCTCGGCGCGGTGCAGGGACAGGCGGACCGCTGCCATGGCGAGGATCGCCCACACGGCGGCGATCGTGGCGCCGGTCCAGGCGACCTGCGCGACGGCGGCGGGCAGCGGGACCAGGGGCACAAAGACCAGCGCGCCGAACGGCGGGTAGATGAACCGGAACCCCGAGCGCGAGGGGAAGTGCTCGGAGTACAGGTCCTGCCCGGCCAGTAGCGCTCGCCCGGCGTCCTGGAACACCTCCAGGTCCAACATGAAGTCCGTGGCCGCGCGCCAGAGGGCCACGACGACGACGGCCACCGTGAGCGCCAGCCCCGCCGACCGGGCGAGCGTCTCGGGAGTCGGTCGGCGCATCAGCGGGCTTCTCTCTGTGGTCGGGGGCGGAGGAGGTCCTGCGCCGACGTGACCCGCGGCGACTACCGGACAGCGTCGAGAGTGCCAGAGAATCCGGAGGGGACGCGCCGACAGGTCCCGCCTGTCGCTGATCCCACCCGGCGCCAGCGGTTGCGGACCAGCAGGCGTGGACGCACAGTCGGGGTATGACCGAGAACCAGGAAGCACAGACGGACAGCCGGACGATCGCCTTCCTCGTGGCGGGCGAAGGGATCGAGAGGGTCGAACTCACCGAGCCGTGGGACGCGGTCACCGACGCCGGACACACGCCGGTCCTCGTGAGCACCTCGTCGGGTGAGGCCGGCCTGGTGGACCACCTCACCGCCGCCGGGACGCAGCCGGTCGACCGCACCACCGGCGAGGCCACCGCCGCGGACATCGACGTCCTGGTCCTGCCGGGCGGGGTCGCCAATCCCGACGCACTGCGCCAGGACTCGCAGGCGGTGTCGCTGGTGCGCGAGATGGTCGACGAGGGCAAGCCGGTGCTGGCCATCTGCCACGCACCGTGGATGCTCGTCGAGGCCGACGTGGTCCGCGGGCGCCGGGTCACCTCCTATCCGAGCCTGCGCACCGACCTGGTCAACGCGGGCGCCGACTGGGTGGACGAGGAACTGGTCAGCGACAACGGGATCTTCACCAGCCGCAACCCCGACGACCTCCCGGCGTTCTGTGAGGCGCTGCTCGGCGCCGCCCGCGGCGCCGAGTGACCGCGTCGTGAGGGCACGTTGTGGGGTGATGCGCCGTCGCGCGCTCCCCGCACGCCGTATGGTCGATTCCTGACTGGACAAATCAGGGCTCCGACAGGGGGCACTCCAGCGGATGCTCCCAGGAGATTCATTTGCCCAGATTTCGGAACCTCACCCCCACCTCGGAGTTCTGGTCCTGGCGCGACGAGGGCGCCTGCCTCGACCATGACGAGTTGTTCTACAGCGCGGAGGACGAGCCCAAGGGGCAGCGCCGCCGCAAGGAGCAGGAAGCCAAGGCGATCTGCGAGACCTGCGCCGTCCTCGAAACCTGTAGACAGTTCGCCATGGACCAAGGGGAGCTGTACGGCGTGTGGGGCGGACTGACCGAGTCCGAACGCCACAAGCTGGCCGGCAGACACCGCACCGGCTGAACGTCCGGCCCGGTGGCCTATCGCTGCCGGGCCGGACGCCTCCGGTGGTGCCGCAGGGCGGTGGCGAGCCCCGAGCGCGGCCCGGTGTGGTCGTCGTAGGTCCTCGGCGCGCCCTCGAACATCTTCTCCGACCTGGTCTCGGGCGCATCGTCCGAGGTGGCAGTGAGGAACCGGTCCGGTAAGGTGAGCTTGGCGATGGTGCGCCACGACTGCCAGTACTGCTTGTACAGCGGGCCGCTCGTGTACGGCAGGTCCCAGCGCCGGCACAGGTCCTGCACCTGCTCCGCGACCCGGCCGTACCTGTTGGACGGCATCGTGGGGAAGAGGTGGTGCTCGATCTGGTACGACAGGTTCCCGGACATGAAGTGCATGAGCTGACTGCCGGTGAAGTTGGCCGAGCCCAGCATCTGCCGCAGGTACCACTGCGCCTGGGTCTCGTTCTCGAGGTCGTCGAGTGTGAACTTGTCCGCGCCGTCCGGGAAGTGACCGCAGAAGATCACCGCGTTGGACCACAGGTTGCGGATGACGTTGGCGGTCGCGTTGGCCGTCATCGTCGTCTTCCAGTTGGGCCCGGACAACAGCGGGAACCACACGTAGTCCTTGCCCACCTGGCGGCGGGCCTTGCGCAGGAACTGGCCGATCCGCTTCTTCTGCTCCGGCCACCCGGACGCGTTGATGGTGCCGGGCGCGATCTCCAGGTGCTGCACGCCGACGCCCCACTGGAACAGCAGCGCGAGCAGCCCGTTCCACACGATGTTCCCGGCGTGGGCCGGGTGCCACGGCTGGTCGCGGGTCACGCGGACGACGCCGTACCCCACGTCGTCGTCCATCCCGATGATGTTGGTGTACGTGTGGTGATGGTGGTTGTGGGTGGCCTTCCAGTGTTCGGACGTGCCCACGATGTCCCACTCCCAGGTGGTCGAGTGGATCACGGGATCGTTCATCCAGTCCCACTGCCCGTGCATCACGTTGTGCCCGAGCTCCATGTTCTCGATGATCTTCCCTGCGGCCAGCAGGCCCGTGCCCAGCACCCATGCCGGGCGGTAGCCGGAGAACAGGAGGACCACGCGGCCGCCGGCGACGAGCCCGCGCTGCAGCCTGATGGTGTTCTGCACGTAGCGACGATCGCGCTCGCCCAGGGAGTCCATGACCTCGCGACGGATCGCCTCGAACTCCTCGCCGATCTTCTCGACGTCCTCGGTGGTCAGATGCGCGTAGGCCTCGACATCAGATATCGCCATGGTCAGACGGTACGGGCGCCCGGCGCTGCTGTCGACCCCTACGCCCCGCGCGCGAAAGGGGCCCCGCCGGAAACCGATCCGGCGGGGCCCCTTGTGCGTGCGAGCTGGTCAGCTCACTTAGGTGGCATCCGGATGCCACCGTCGACGCGGATGGTCTGCGCGTTCATGTACGGGTTGGTGAGCAGCTCCATGACCATGGAGGCGAGCTCGTCGCCGTCGCCGAGGCGCTTGGGGAACAGGACGCTCTCGCCGAGCTTGGCCTTGAACGCGTCCGAGTCCGGGCCCTCGCCGTAGATCGGGGTGTCGATGAGGCCGGGGGCCACGGTGTTGAGGCGGATGCCGGCGGCCGAGAGGTCGCGGGCCACGGGCAGGGTGATGCCGACGATGCCGCCCTTGGAGGCGGAGTACGCGGCCTGCCCGATCTGCCCGTCGAACGCTGCCACGGAGGCCATGTTGACGATCGCGCCCTTGTTGCCGTCGTCGTCGCCCTCTCCGCGGGTCATGGCCGTGGCGGCCAGCCGCACCATGTCGAACGAACCGATGAGGTTGATCTCGATGACCTTGCGGAAGGCGTCGAGGTCGAAGGCCGACGCGAACTCGCCGTCCCGTCCGATGGTGCGCTGCGCGTGGCCGATGCCGGCCGAGTTGACCAGGTAGCGCAGCGGGCCGAGCTCGAGAGCCTTCTCGACGGCGGCCTGGTTCTGCTCGGTCTTGGTCACGTCGACGGCGACGAACACGCCGTCGACCTCCTTGGCCAGGGCCTCGCCCTTGTCGGCGTTGAGGTCGGCGACGACGACCTTGGCGCCCTGTGCGGCCAGCTGACGGACCACGGCGGCGCCGATTCCCGACGCACCGCCCGTGACGATGGCACTTGCTCCGTTGATCTCCATAGGAGCACGTTAACAAGCGGGCCCGGGCGAGGCGCCGGGGACGGCGGAGTCCGCGCCCGGCTCAGCCCTGCGCGGCGGGCACGTTGACGTCCCAGCGGACGCCGAACTTGTCGGTGACCTGCCCGTACATCTCCCCCCACGGGGCCTGCTCGAACGGCATCGCGATCCGGCCGCCCGCATCGGCGACCGTGGCGATGAAGCCGCGGGCCTCATCCTCGGTGCTGAACGTGAGCAGGAACGAGTACACGTCGCTCGTCAGCGGCGGCAGGTCCTCGCCCATGCCGTCGCCGCCGGCCAGCGACAGGCCAGGGGCGGTGAGCGTGGCGTGCGCGACTGCGCCGGGCGGCGGGGTGAACGGGAATCCCTCCAGGGAGGGCATCGCGTCGTAGGTCTGCACCTCGAGCTCTCCGCCGAAGAGCTCCTGGTAGAAGGGGAACGCCTCGGAGGCGTTGCCGGGGAAGGAGATGTAGGTGCTGCTGGTCATGGCCATGGCGGCACACCTTTCGCACGCCTCGGGGAAGGAACGGTCGGGTGGCGTCGATGCGGCGTCTCCCTCGAGTCGAGGATAATCCGCGGATGTGCTGGGCACAATGGATTTCTGGCTCAGAACGGTGGCTTCTCGTCCGGAACCGGACTGCCGACCGGCCGCACAACCTGCGTGGTGTCGGTCCTGCGGTGCCGGGCGCGGTCGCGTAGTCGGCGATGCTCGGTGTTCCGTCGGTCCCGGACGTGGGGGCGGTGCCGCGGGGTGGTCGACCCGTTCCCGCAGGTACGGCCGTTCTCCGCGGCTTTCTGCTGGCGTCGGCTGGTCTCGGGGTGCACGGGTGGGGCGTGGTCGGCGAGCGGGCCGGTGGGTTCGGTGACCAGACGGGTGGCGGAGTCGCGCGTGGGGTGGTTCGGTCCGTGGACCCAGGTGTAGCTGCCGTCGGACCGGCGAAAGTAGGCCCATACCCCCTCGGTCTTGAGGCGATGGTGGGTGCGGCAGAGGCAGCCGAGATCGTCGCTGGTGGTGTGGCCGCCGCTCTCGGGGTCGGCGTGGTCGAAGGGGATGATGTGGTCGAGATCGGCCTTCTCCGCCGGGGTGGTGCAGCCGGGGAAGACACACGTGCCGTCGCGACCGCGACAGAAGAGGGCAACGGCGTCAGATGGTCTGTAGCGCCGGGCGGCGTCGGTATCGGCGTCGGCGAGGTGGGCGAGGTCGTGGGACCGGATCGTGGCGCCGGCGGCCAGCTGTGCGGCGGTGTGGTTGGTGACGGACCCGTATCCGGTCAGGGTCAGCGACCCCGTGGCCCCGTCCGGTCCCGAGTCCGTGTAGGCGTGGAGGACGATCCGTCGGGCGCTCGGTTGGGCGGCGGTATCGGAGGGATGCGCTCCCTGAGGCGTGGGCAGGCAGGTCCAGCCACGGGACAGTGCGAGTAGTCCGGCGGCGCGCAGCTCGCCGACGGTGCGGGGGTCGTCAGCATTGGCGGTGCGGGCGAGGACGTCGACTCTGCTGATGACCTCCAGGGCGTCCTCGGCGGTCAAGATGGCGGTGACCTGGGCGCAGTCGTCACGCAGCGCGGTCATCTCGACGTCGGTGTTTCTGCGGGCCTGCTCCGCGCGGGCGTCGGCGGCGACGGGATCGCAGGCGGTGATCATCTTGGTGAGCATCTTGCGTAGTGGCCCCGACTGCGGCGGGTGCATGCGTCTTCGGGTGGGGGCGAGTCCGGCGGCGATGACCGTGTCGAGAGCGTCGATGTGCTCGTCGGCCACGAGGGCGGTCTCGTCGGCGATGGTGTGCGCTGCGGCGAGGCCGATCCAGCCGGCGACCAGCAGGGCGCAGGTGCGGGGGAGGCGTTCTGTCAGCTCTATGGCGGTGGTGATCAGTCGGTGGGCGACGTGGCGTGAGGACCCCAGCGCCGCGCCGATCATCGCCGCGGCGGTATGCCAGGGATCGCGCTCGGTATCGCTCTCACCGGCAGTGGTGAGGCAGGTATAGGCGAAGCCCATCGTGAGCGCTTCTGCCGCGTTGGCGTGGCGTCGAGCCAGGTAGCCGGCGCGTTGCGTGGCGTCCCAGTCGCCGAACGCCTCGGGCACGATCACCGGCAACGTCGGTGTCGCGCACGTGGTGAAACCCGGCGGGGGGTCGATGGGCCCGGGGGTGGGCTCGTGGTCGTGAGAGGGGGCTGCTCCGGTGGTCATGGCTCGATAGTATGTTCGAGGTACGACAGGGTCGGTTCGTCGACGATCGCGGGATCGCGCCCAGCGCAGCCCGGCGACACTCGGCTCCGTCGGGCTCTCGCATGCTTTCGCGTGATCTGACCGGCCCTGACCTGGGGCGCCCTGCACAGCCCCCGCAGGGCATCGCAGGTCAGCGGTAGTGGAGGGCGGCAGGGCGGGGCGCGGGTCTCATAGGAGGGTCGTGGCCGGCGGATCGGTCAGCGTCCGGAGTCGTCCTCCGGGAGCCGAGCGCAGCATGCTCCGGGGGAGGGGATCAGACCGCGCTGACCTGGGGCGCCCTGCACAGCCCCCGCAGGGCATCGCAGGTCAGCAGTGACGGGTGGTGTCAGGGCGGGGCGCGCGTGTCAGGGACGGATCGCGCGCAGCTGGTTCGCCAGCGTCTGGAGTCGTCGTCCGGGAGCCGAGCGCCGCGGGCGGACAAGCGACACTCCGACCGCTGTGGCGACCGCCTCCACCACCTGGTCGTGGGACAGGTGATCTGTGCTGATGCGCACGCTGGCGCGGCCGACCACCTCGTCGTCGTCCAGCGCCGACACACATCGGTCGACCCGGGACAGCGCCCAGGCCTCTCCGCGACCGAGCAGGGGCGCGGCCCGGCCGCGTAACCGACGTCGGAGGGTGGCGGGGCGTGCGGTGAGGACCACGTGGCGGACGTCGTGGCCGCGGGCGGCGAGGTGGTCGAGGATCTCCTCGTGGTACGCGGGGCGGATGAGGGTCATCGGAACGACGACGAGGTCGTGCTCCGGCGCCGAGTCCACGGCGGCGAGCTGGTCCCGCACGCCGATCCGCCAGGCGGGCAGGTCCTGGAAATCCCCGCGCACTGCCGGCGGCACCATGCTGTTGAGACCGTGTCCCACGATCTCGGGGTCGCACAGGACGGAGCGGTCTGTGCGCCGCACGAGTTCGTACGCGGCCTGGGTCTTGCCGGCACCGAACGCGCCGTTGATCCAGACGATCACGACTCGGAGGGGGCGCTGCGTCCGGTGAGGGCGAGCAGGCGGGCGCGGGAGTCGGCGCCGAGCGCGACCGGCAGCGGGTCGGCGAACACGTCGAAGGTCCGCATGAGCTCCACCACGTCGCGCCCGTGTCCGAGTGCCCAGGCGGCGAGTTCCTCGGCCTCGTCGGAGTCCCAGGTCTCGGGGGACAGGTCGTGGGCGTGGACGACGAGCTCGATCACGCGGAGCGCGAGCAGGTCGCGGACGGGCATCTCGGCCAGACGGTGGCGCACGATCGCGTCGGCACCAGGAGCCCTGACGAACTCCTTACGCAGCCCGGCAGCGGTCCGGTACAGGGCCGGCACAGGGCGGTCGCCGGCGTGATCGGTGGTCCGGGTCCACTCGACCTCGGACTCGGGGAGACGCGAGAAGTACGCGGCGTAGCGTAGGCCACCGCCCAGGACGTGGTTGGCGAGTTCGCGGCGGCTCCAGCCGGGGCAGGCCGCGACGTCACACTCGAGCGGATCGGCCAGGGCGCGGGCGAACAGCCCGGTCGCGGAATCGAGCACGTCCAGGTGCTCGCGGGGTAGCGGCGTCGGCCGGGCCTTGGCAGTCATGGGGCTCCTCCGGAATGTCTGACCCCCACAGTAGGTTGACCCTGACAGCGCCGGCACCGGCGCGCTGGACCGTCCCCCTTTCCGAAAGGACCTCACACAGCCATGAGCCCGCAGACCTCCGGTACCGCAGAGACCAGGGAGTTCCAGGCCGAGACGCGCCAACTGTTGGACCTGATGATCCACTCGGTGTACTCGAATCCGGACACCTTCCTCCGCGAGGTCATCTCCAACTCCTCCGACGCCCTGGACAAGCTCCGGCTGGCCGCGCTCCAGGACTCGTCGCTCGGGGTGGACACCTCGGACCTGCACATCGAGCTCGATCCGGACGCGCAGGCGCGCACGCTGACCATCCGGGACAACGGCATCGGCATGTCGCGGGACGAGGTGGTGGACCTCATCGGCACCCTCGCCAAGTCGGGCACGGGGCAGATGCGGGAGGCACTGGCGGCGGCGAAGGCGGCCGAGGAGTCCGGCGAGATGAGCGAGCAGGCCACCGCGGACCTGATCGGTCAGTTCGGCATCGGCTTCTACTCGACGTTCATGGTGGCGGGCACCGTCACGCTGGTCACCCGTAAGGCCGGCGAGGAGGTCGGCACGCGCTGGACCTCGAGCGGCGACGGCACGTACACGCTCGAGGAGGTCGCGGACGCGCCGCAGGGCACGGCGGTGATCCTGGATCTCACGCCTGCGGGCGGCGACGCGGCCCTGCCGGATTACGCCGCCGAGGACACGCTGCGCCGGGTGGTGCGCACGTACTCGGACTTCATCGCCTGGCCCATCCGCATGGAGGTCGAGCGGCCGGCGCCGGAGCCGGAGGGGGACGACGACGAGGGCAACGATCCCTCGGCCGAGAACACCGTCTTGGAGACCGTCACCCTCAACTCGCAGAAGGCGCTCTGGACGCGCCCCAAGTCCGAGGTCTCGGACGAGGAGTACGCGGAGTTCTACCGCCACGTCTCGCACGCGTGGGACGAGCCGCTGGAGACCATCACGCTCAAGGCCGAGGGCACGTTCGAGTACCAGGCGCTGCTGTTCCTGCCCACGCAGGTGCCGTTCGACCTGTTCTCCCCCGAGGTCAAGCGTGGCGTGCAGCTCTACGTTCGTCGCGTGTTCATCATGGACGACTGCGAGGAGCTGGTCCCGCCGTTCCTGCGTTTTGTCAAGGGCATCGTGGACGCCCAGGACCTCTCGCTCAACGTCTCCCGCGAGATCCTGCAGCAGGACCGCCAGATCCGCGCGATCCGTAAGCGTCTGGTCAGGCGAGTGCTGCAGGCCATCGAGCAGATCCGCACCGAGCGCCCGGAGGAGTTCCGGTCGTTCTGGGACAACTTCGGGGCCGTCCTCAAGGAGGGCCTCATCGCGGACGTCGACGCGCGGGACCAGCTGCTCGCCGTGAGCACGTTCGCCTCGACCCGCCCCGACTCCGGCGCCGGCGCCTCCGAGGCCTCGGGCGAGTGGGGCACCACGATCGCCGAGTACGTCGAGCGCATGGTCGAGGGCCAGGAGGAGATCTACTACCTCACCGGGCCGAGCCGCGCGGCGGTCGAGAACTCACCGCACCTCGAGGCGTTCCGTGCCCGCGGCGTGGAGGTCCTGGTGCTCACCGACCCGGTCGACGAGGTGTGGGTCGACGCGGTCGGCGAGGTCGACGGCAAGCGGCTGCGCTCGGTGGCCAAGGGCGACGTGGACCTGTCCGGCATCGGTACGGACACCGCGAAGTCCGAGGACGCCCCCGACGCCGCCGAGTTCACCGACCTGCTCGAGTGGCTGGGCGAGGAGCTGTCCGAGGAGGTCAAGCAGGTGCGACTGTCGCACCGGCTCACCGAGTCCGCCGCCTGCATGGTGGGCGACGAGTTCGACATGACGCCGCAGCTCGAGGCCATGTACCGGGCCTCGGGCATGGAGATGCCCACGAGCAAGCGGATCCTCGAGCTCAACCCGTCGCACCCGCTGGTCGGGCGCCTGCGCGAGCAGCACGCGCAGGACCCGTCCGACCCCGCGCTGGGGAACACCGCCCGCCTGCTCTCGGGCGCGGCGGTCCTCGCGGAGGGCGGCTCCCTCTCCGATCCCGCCGAGTTCGCCAGGCTCCTGGTCGACCGCATCTGACGCGGTACCCGCGACGACCGCCCGGCGGGCCGGGGCGCCCGGGTCAGCCCCGCAGTGCCTCGGCCAGGCGGAAGGTCTCCTCGTCGAACAGCACGAGGGTCGCGGTCTCGACCGTCGTGCGGGTGCCGCCGAGCGTGGTCAGGGCGGTCCGGACCGCGTCCTCGAGCGGCCACCCGTACGCACCGGCGGAGATGAGGGGGAAAGCCACCGTCCGGGCACCGACCTCGTCGGCCACCTCCAGGGAGTGCGAGTAGCAGTCGGCCAGCCGCTGCGCGCCGTCCGGGGTCGTGCCGTGGACGGGCCCCACGGTGTGGATCACCCAGCGTGCGGGCAGGTCCCCGGCGCCGGTCGCGACCGCCTGCCCGGTGGGGAGCCCGTCCGGGAAGCGGGACCCGCGGAGCTCGCGGCATTCGGCGAGGATCGTCGGCCCGCCGGCGCGGTGGATGGCTTCGTCGACACCTCCGCCGCCGAGGAGCGAGCTGTTCGCGGCGTTCACCACGGCGTCCACCGGCAATCGGGTGATGTCGCCGCGGTGCAGATCGACCCGGGCGTGGGAGCTCATCTCGTCGTCGTCCCTCCTGTGAGCAGTTCCGGCAGATCCGCGACCTCCGGGATCGGGATGTCGAGGCGGTCCACGAGCCACATGATGGTCGCGACCTCGCCGACCCAGGCCAGGCTCACACACCAGCCGGCCAGGATGTCGCTGGGGAAGTGCACGCCCAGGTACATGCGGGACAGTCCGATCGTGGGCACGTACACGGAGGAGGCGGCGATCACGGGGTACCGCCACCGGGTGGGCCAGGCCAGGACGCACGCGCAGCCGGCGAGGGCGGCGCTGGCCATGGCGTGCCCGCTGGGGAAGGAGTAGCTCTTCTCCTGCACGATGTGCGCGAAGAACGTGGGGCGGGCGCGCCGGTACATCACCTTGAGGACGCTGTTGATGATCGTCGAGCCCACGAGCGACACGGTGAGCAGCGCGGCGGGTCGCCGGCTCCCCCGGACGTAGGCGAGGTAGCCGGCCGCGGCGAGGGCGAACACGGGGACGGCGGTGACCCCGCCCAGCTCGGTGACGGCCCGCACGAACCTGGTGGTTCCCGACGAATGACGGCGACGGAGCCACAACATGACCGGGCGGTCGAAGGGGAGCTTGGCGCCGTCGGTGACGCGTTCGGCCAGTTCCACGAACCCGATCACGGGGGTGGCGAACCCGACAAAGGCGATGCCGAAGATCGGCCAGGTCCGGCCGGGCAGCGGCAGGCCACCGCGGTCGATGACGCTGCCGAGCACCCCCTCCTGCGGATGCAGGGCGGCGCGGGCCGAGGGCAATGCCTGACCGGGGGTGGGGGCCCGGCCGAGGACTCGGCCCGGGCTCCTCGTGCGCACCATCCCTCCACACTAAGGGTGCTCCCAGGGGGCCGTCTCGCGGTTAGTGTGGGCCAAGCCGAGTCGACCAGCGGAGGGTAGATGAACCAGACCCGTGTGGAAGAAGACCTCCTCGGGACCCGAGAGGTGCCGGCGGACGCCTATTACGGGGTCCACACCGTCAGGGCGGTCGAGAACTTCCCGATCGCCGACACCACGATCAGCGACGTCCCGGACTTCATCCGCGGGATGGTGATGGTCAAGAAGGCCGCCGCCCTCGCGAACCTGGAGATGGAGGTCCTCGACCGACGGGTGGCCGATGCCATCGTGCGGGCCTGCGACCGGATCCTGGACGAGGAACGCTGCATGGACCAGTTCCCCTCCTGCGTCTACCAGGGCGGCGCGGGGACGTCGGTGAACATGAACACCAACGAGGTGGTGGCCAACCTCGCGCTCGAAGGGCTGGGCGAGCCCAAGGGCGCGTACGACGTGGTCAGCCCCAACGACCACGTGAACTGCTCGCAGTCCACCAACGACGCGTACCCGACCGGGTTCCGGCTGGCCCTGTGGCACGCGCTGGAGCGCCTCGAGCCGGCGATCGTCGACCTCCGGGAGGCCTTCTACGACAAGTCGGAGGAGTTCCGCGAGGTCCTCAAGATGGGCCGCACGCAGTTGCAGGACGCGGTGCCCATGTCGCTCGGCCAGGAGTTCGGTGGCTTCGCGGTGACCCTCGACGAGGAACTGCACGTGCTCGGTGCCGCCGCCCGCATGCTCCTCGACGTCAACCTCGGGGCCACCGCGATCGGCACGGGCGTCAACACGCCGCCCGACTACCGGCGGGCCGTGATCGGCCACCTGCGGGAGGTCACGGGGCTGCCGGTGACGGGCGCGATGAACCTCATCGAGGCGACCAGCGACACAGGCGACTACGTCAACGTGCACGCCGCGCTCAAGCGGACGGCAGCCAAGGTGTCCAAGATCTGCAACGACCTGCGGCTGCTGTCCTCGGGGCCGCGCGCGGGGCTCAACGAGATCAACCTGCCGGAGCTGCAGGCGGGCTCGTCGATCATGCCGGCCAAGGTGAACCCGGTGATCCCCGAGGTGGTCAACCAGGTGTGCTTCAAGGTCATGGGCAACGACGTGACGGTGACCATGGCCGCCGAGGCCGGGCAGCTGCAGCTCAACGTGATGGAGCCGGTGATCGCGCAGGCCATGTTCGAGTCGATCACCCTGCTCACCTCGGCCATCGAGACCCTCACGCAGAAGTGCGTCTGCGGGATCACGGCCAATGAGGAGACCACCCGCGGCAATGTCATGGATTCGATCGGCATCGTCACCTATCTCAACCCGGTGATCGGCCATCACAACGGCGACCTCGTGGGCAAGGAGTGCGCCCGGTCGGGCCGGGGTGTGCGGGAGGTGGTCCTGGAGATGGGGCTGCTCAGCGAGCAGGAGGTCGACGACATCCTGTCCCCGGCAAATCTCCTGCGGCCGCAGTACAAGGGGCGCCGGAGCCCGGGAGTGGCCGCGCCGCGCGAGGAGGCGGAGGGCCCTACCGACTGACGGGCCCGCTGACCGGGGGCTCGGCTGATCCGGTGAGCCCGGCCACGCCATCCGCTACGGTCGGGGCATGCCTTCCTCTGACACCCGCGTCGTCGCCGGCCGGACCCTCACGTTCCCCGTCCCCGTGGAGGCCGCGTCGATCTCCGGCGCGGCATTCCTGTCGCAGGCGGCGGTCGCCCGCCGGCTCATCGCCGCCGGCCCGCAGTCGGACGTGCTGGACCGGACGGACGTCGAGGTGGTCACGCTGCCGGGCGGCCGGACCCCTGTCACGGTCATCCACGTGAAGTATCACGACGTCCCCGGCAACGTGCTGGGCGCATACCACGAGGTCGGGCTGGCGTTCCAGGTGAGAGTGCCGGGAGTGGGCACGCTCCAGCACATCCACGAACTCCCGGTCGACCAGGACTTCACGCTCGCGGCCGGCAACCAACTGTGGGGCTTTCCCAAGTGGAAGGGCGACATGGTCGGCACGGCCGGGGGTGCGCTCGACGACGCGCGACTGGGGCCGGTCGGCTCGAGCGGCGCGGGCGGCGTGGACCTCCGCCTGGACACCCGCGTGGGCATCCCGGTCCCGGGTCGCCACCGGGTCGCCATGAACTGTGTCCAGGTCCTCGAGGGTGCGCCGGTGCTGGTCCGGGCCGCCGCGCGGGTCGCCGGCGGCCGGGTCCGCCCGCTGGGTGGGGCGCGGATCGGCCTGGCGACGGCGGCCGGGGGCGGGGACCGCGACGTGGCCCGGATCGCCCACGCGGTCCGCGAACTGGGCCTCGAGCGCGCCCGCGCGCTGGGCACGTTCGCGTTCGAGCGCTTCGAGGCCGAGTTCCGGGCGCCCGAGGCCCTGGCCTAGGCGGGCGCCTGCCCCGCGGCGATCGCCTCGCGCGCGGCGGGCTCCGCGGCGGCGCGATCGGTGGGGACCAGCCCCACGCGGCTGCGGCGGTCGAGCACGTCGTCGACGCTCAGCGCACCCTCGTGGGTGACGGCGTGGGAGAACTCGGCGCGCGTCACGTCGAGTCCCTCCGCGACGGGCTCGAGCGGGCGGTCGAGCACGCTCGCGGCCACGACCGCCGCGGACTCCAGCCCGAAGCGCTCGACGAGTGCTGCCGGCAGGTACCCGGCCGGGGAGGTGCTGGTCTCCGGGTGTCCGGGCGCGCCGATCAGGGGCAGGTCGGCGGTGTGGCACGACCCGGCGGCCAGTCCGGTCCGCTCCACCACGAGGTCGACGGCCTGCTCGGCCATGAGTCGGTACTCGGTGAGCTTGCCGCCGGTGATGGTGATGAGTCCGTCGTCGGCGGTGAGCAACGCGTGCTCGCGGGAGAGGTCCGCGGTGTCGCCGTCGCCGGCGTCGACGAGGGGGCGCAGTCCGGCGAAGGTGCCGAGGACGTCGTCGCGGGTCAGGGGGGACTCCAGTGCGCGCCCGACCACGTCGAGGAGGAAGTCGATCTCCTCCTCGGTGGCGTGCGGGACATCCGGCACCGGGCCGGGGGCGTCCACGTCGGTCAGGCCCACGTAGACCCTGCCGGACTGGGCGGGCAGGCAGAAGCAGAAGCGGTTGGTCTCTCCCGGGACGGGGACGGTGAGCGCGCCCGTCGGGTTCCCGAGCGCGTCGGCCCGCACCACGAGGTGGGTACCGCGGGAGGGGCGGACGCGGACACCGGGCGCGGTCTCCCCGGCCCACACCCCGGTGGCGTTGACCACCTGACGTGCGGTGAGAGTGAACTCCTCGCCGTCGCCGCCGCCTTCGCCCCCACCCGACTCGTCGCGCACGGTGACCTGCGTGCCGCTGGCCTCCGTGACCCGGGCGCGGGTGAGGATGCGGGCGCCGTGGCCGGCGGCGGTCCGGGCGACGCCCACGACCAGCCGGGAGTCGTCGACCAGCTGGCCGTCCCAGTTGAGATGGCCGAAGCGCAGCCCGTCGCGCCTGACCCCGGGCACGTACTCGGCGACCTTCGAGGCACTCAGGAGCCGGGCGCCGGGAAGCGTCGCGGAGTCGGTTCCGGCGAGCCGGCTCAGTGCGGTGCCCGCGACGAAACCCAACCCGGGCAGGATCGTGTTCAGGACGCCGGTGCCCCGGTGGACGGGCACCACCTGGGCCAGCGGGCGGACGAGGTGGGGCGCGGTGCGTTCGAGCAGGATCCCTCGCTCGAGGGCGGAGCGGCGCGCGATGCCGACGTTGCCGGAGGCCAGGTAGCGCAGCCCTCCGTGGGCGAGCTTGGAGGACCAGCGGCTGGTGCCGAAGGCCAGGTCGTGGGCCTCGAGCAGGACGGTGTCCAGGCCGCGGGAGGCGGCGTCGAGGGCGATTCCGACTCCGGTGATGCCGCCTCCGATCACCACGAGGTCGACGGGATCCGTGCGCTCGCGCAGGGCGGCGAGCTCGCGGTCGCGCCTCGCGGCGGACAGGGCGGTGGAGTGGGCTGAGGTGGCGTGGTGATCGGTCATATCCGGAGGTATCCCCTGACGAGTAGGTCCAGTTCCGCACGCCAGGCGCGCGGGTCGGCGAGTGGCGCGGCCAGTGGGCCGCTCAGTACCGCTCCCTGGACGGCGAGGTAGAGCGTGTGCGCGGTGCGGTCGGCGTCGCGTCCGGCGAGCCGGGGGTCGGTGGCGATCACCTGCTCGAGGCTGCCGCGCAACAGGTCGATGAGGTGCCGTTGCGCGGTGCCCAGCCGGTGGAGGAGGTAGACGGCCAGGAGTTCCGACTCGTGCCGGCGCAGCGCGTCGAGCATCGGGTCGGTCCGGAGTTCCTCGGCGATGTCGCACACGACCTCGGCGAGGTGATCGGCGTCGCGGGGCTCGGCGGTGAGGCTGTCGACGGCCGCGGACAACTCGCGCGTGAGCAGGTCGGCGAAGAGCGCGGAGACGTCCTTCCAGTGCCGGTACAGGGTGGTCCGTCCGACACCGGAGCGCCGCGCGACCTCGACCATCGTGGTGCGCCTGGTACCGATCTCGAGGAGGGAGTCGCGGGCGGAGGTGAGGGCGCGGTCGCGACTGGATGTGCGCTCGCCGGACTCGCCACGGCCGGGATCCCGGACTGCCGCGCGCGGCGGGGCGACTGCCGTCATCGGATCTCCTCACTTCGGACTCGACACCGGACTCGACACCGGAGCACTGGAACAGAAAATGTACTACTGTTCCAGTATGCCTGAGAACCAGTCCGAGGACACACCCGCCGCCGACCGCGACCACCTGCCCGTCCCGCCCATGTCGCTGGCCCGCTGGGGCACGGAGGACGAGGCGCGGGAGCTCTCGGAGGACATCCGCGTGCTGCTGCGCGACGTCCTCGAGGTGACCGTCGACTCCACGACGCCGTTCGACCCCGCCGCCGTCACCGCCTCGCCGTCGCGGCTGGGGGCCGAGGACCTGTCGGCGCTGGCGGCCGTCGTGGGGGAGGGGAACGTCTCGACCGACGACGCCCAGCGGCTGCCGCGGGCGCGCGGGAAGTCGACGCCGGATCTGCTGGCCTGGCGCACCCGCCCGCAGGTCGACTGCCCCGACGCGGTGGTGGCTCCGAGGAACGACGACGAGGTGGCGGGCCTGCTCGACTGGTGCGGACGCGAGGGCGTCGCCCTGGTGCCCTTCGGCGGCGGGACGTCCGTCGTCGGCGGACTCGCCCCGGACGCGGGCGGCCACCGGGCCGTGCTCTCGATCGACCTGGTGCACTTCGACGCACTCGAATCGGTGGACGCCGTCTCCGGCGAGGCCGTGCTCGGCGCGGGGCTCACCGGCCCGCGCGCGGAGGAACTGCTGGCCGAGCAGGGGTTCTCGCTCGGACACTTCCCCCAGTCGTTCCCGTACGCCTCGATCGGCGGGTACGCCATGACGCGCTCGTCCGGGCAGAGCTCGGCGGGCTACGGCCGGTTCGACGAGATGGTCCGCGGGCTGACGGTAGTCACGCCGGTGGGCGTGATCGAGTCGAGCCGCGCTCCGGCCTCGGCCGCCGGGCCCGACCTCCGGCAGTGGCTGATGGGGTCCGAGGGCGCCTTCGGCGTGTGCACCCGTGTGCGAGTGCGGGTGCACCCGGTTCCCGAGACGGTGCGGCACGAGGCGTTCCGGTTCCCCGACTTCGCCACCGGCGCCGCGGCACTGCGGACCGTCGAGCAGCAGGGCACGGGCCCCACGGTCATCCGGCTCTCGGACGAGACGGAGACCATGGTCAACCTGGCCGCCGCCACCGAGGAGATCGGGTCCGGGGAGTCCGAGGGCTCGGGAGGTTGCCTGTGCATCGCCCTGTTCGAGGGCACCGACGACCACACAGAGTCGCGGCAGGCCGAGACCCGTGCGGTCCTGCTCGCCCACGGCGGGACGTCGCTGGGGGCGGGGCCC
Source organism: Candidatus Dietzia intestinipullorum (assembly GCA_019119635.1). Taxonomy (GTDB): domain Bacteria; phylum Actinomycetota; class Actinomycetes; order Mycobacteriales; family Mycobacteriaceae; genus Dietzia; species Dietzia intestinipullorum. Next base: position 86,005 of record DWWP01000019.1, on the reverse strand, counting down.
GCCGAGTCGTGGGAGCACGGCCGCTTCGGTGCGCCAGTGCTGCGCGACTCGCTGCTGGACAACGGGGCACTGGTCGAGACGCTGGAGACGGCGACCGACTGGTCCAACCTCTCCGCACTCAAGGAGGCCGTCACGGGCGCGCTGACGTCCTCGCTCGAGGCGAGCGGCACCTCGGCGCTGGTCATGTGCCACATCAGCCACGTCTATCCGACGGGCGCCTCGCTGTACTTCACCGTCGTCGCCGGTCAGCGTGGCGACGACCCGGTGGCGCAGTGGCTCGAGGCCAAGCGGGCGGCCAGCGAGGCGATCGTGGCGGCCGGCGGCACCATCACGCACCACCATGCGGTGGGGGCCGACCATCGCCCCTACCTCGAATCCGAGATCGGTGAGGTGGGCGCGCGGATGCTGCGGGCGGTCAAGTCCGCGGTCGACCCGCACGGGGTGTGCAACCCGGGGACGCTGATCCCGTGAGCGCCTCCGATGGCGCCGATCCCCTGAGTCCCGATGACCTGGACGCCCGGTTCTCCTACCGGGACATCCGGTCGGTGGACCTGCTGGTCAACCCCGCCTCGGGTGGCGGCCGGGGCGCGGAGATCGCCGACCGCGCCGCCGCCAGGCTCCGCGGGCACGGGGTGGAGGTCCGACTGCTCAGCGGCGAGACCGTCGAGGAGTCCCAGGAGCTCGCCCGCCGGGCCGTCGAGCGCGGCGTCGCGGGCGAGGTCGACGCGCTCGCCGTGTGCGGCGGCGACGGCATGATCTCGTTGGCGGTGCAGGCGCAGGCCCATTCCGGCGTCCCGCTCGGCATCATCCCGGCGGGCACCGGCAATGACCTCGCCCGGGAGTACGGCGTGCCGCTGAAGAGCACGGAGGCCGCTGCGGACCTCCTGGTCGCCGGTCGGGTGGAACGCGTCGACCTGGGCCGGGTGACCCCGGACGGCGGTGAGCCGCAGGTCTTCGCCTCCATCGTGTGCGCGGGGCTCGACTCGGCCGTCAATCGTCGGGTCAACGAGATGGAACTCCTCTCCGGGCCGCTGCGCTATGTCCTGGCCTCCGCCATGGAGTTCGCGCGGTACCGGGCGCGGCGGTTCACCCTGACCTTCGACGGCGACGAGCGGGTGGAGGAGGACATCCTACTGAGCGCGTACGCGATCACGCGCACCTACGGCGGCAACATGCGGATCGCCCCCGACGCGGACCGTGCGGACGGTCTCCTCGACGTCTGTTATGTCGAGAACATCTCCAAGCCGCGTCTGGCGTGGGCGTTCCCCAGGATCTACTCGGGCACCCACGTCGGGCGGCCCGGCGTGGTGACGCGGCGTTGCCGCACGGTCCGGATCGAGGCTGCGGACGTGGAGGCGTTCGCGGACGGGGACGCGGTCGCGCCGCTCCCTGTGACCGTCGAAGTCCTTCCGGGGGCGGGACTGTTCCTCGTGCCCTGACTGCAACACCAGTCCCACCGATAACAGTGATTTACGCAGGTCGCACCAGTTACGCGCCTCCCCCGTCACATGCTTCATTCGACTCGCTTCAGACGTGATGAGGCGGCATGATCACCATCATGCGCTCCAGACTCACCGCGTCACTCGCGACCGTCGTCGTCACCTCGGCCACCGTGGTCGGCCTCGGCGCGGGGACCGCGTCCGCACAGGCCCTTCCGCCGATCGTGCCCCAGCACGTGGTGGACGGGCTCGTCTCCCAGGCCCGTGCGGCCATCCCGCCGGAGGCGCTCGCCGCGGTGGGCTCGAGCGAGCTGGCCTACCGGGACGTCTCCGGTGGGCTGCGCGAGGGGATCGTCCGGGAGATCGACGGGTACCGCGTCGCCCACGGCCTGGGCACGCTGGCCCCGAACAGTGGCCTCGACGCCGAGGCGCAGGCGTGGGCGGATCGGCTCGCCGCCCGCGACGAGGTGGTCCACAACCACGCGCTGATCAATCGCGGCCACGGTGAGAACATCGTGGCCGCGGGCACGCACTGCGGCGCGGTGTGCCTGGTGGACCTGTGGAAGAACTCCCCCGGCCACAATGAGAATCTTCTCGATCCGGGTTACCGTTCGGCCGGAATGGGCATCGCCTACGGTGCTGGCAAAGTTTTCGTGGTACACAACTTTGCGTACTGATTTATCCCGAGCCGTCAGGGGAACGCCATGGGCGACAAGATCACGCGCGCACTGAGACTGAAGACCGACCCCGGAGTCTTTCTCACCACCGTCGGCGTCATCGTGGCCTTCGTGGTCATCACCTTCTTCGCGGGTGGCTGGGTCGGCAACGTCTTCGGCACGGCCTCCGGCTGGATCATGACCAACCTCGGGTGGTTCTACATCTTCGGCGTCACCGTGTTCCTGGGCTTCCTGCTCTGGATCGGGATCAGCCGGTTCGGGCACGTCAGGCTGGGTGCCGACGACGAGGAGCCCGAGCACTCGACCCTCACCTGGTTCGGCATGTTGTTCGCGGCCGGCATCGGCTCGATCCTCATGTTCTGGGGCGTGGCCGAGCCCGTCTCGCACTTCGCCACCCCGCCCCGCGGCGGTGTCGAGCCGGCCTCCACGGACGCGGCCCACGAAGCCATGGCGTTCACTCTGTACCACTTCGGCCTGCACACCTGGACCATCTTCGCGCTGCCGGCGCTGGCTTTCGCGTACTTCATCTACAAGCGCAAGATGCCCCCGCGGGTCAGCTCGATCTTCGCGCCGCTGCTGGGGGACAAGGTTTTCGGCCCGATCGGCAAGGCCATCGACATCGTCGCCCTGGTGGGCACCGTCTTCGGCGTGGCCACCTCGGTCGGGCTCGGCACCCTGCAGATCAACGCGGGGCTGGACGAGCTGTTCGGCGTCGCGATGTCGCCGCTGGTCCAGGTCCTCATCATCGCGATCGTCACGGCCATCGCCTGCACCTCGGTGGCGCTGGGGCTCGAGAAGGGCATCAAGCGGCTCTCGAACCTCAACATCGCGATGGCGATCGGCCTGCTGATCTTCATCCTCATCACCGGGCCGACCCTGTTCCTGCTCAAGGGCACCGTCGAGTCGCTGGGCGTCTACCTCTCGACGCTGCCCGAGCTGGCGCTGTGGAACAACGTCTTCCCGGCCAGTGACGACCTGGCCTCCTGGCAGAACACCTGGACGGTCTTCTACTGGGCGTGGACCATCACCTGGTCGCCGTTCGTCGGCATCTTCATCGCGCGCATCAGCCGCGGCAGGACGATCCGCCAGTTCGTCTTCGGTGTCCTCGGGCTCCCGGTGGCGTTCTCGGTGCTGTGGTTCGGCATCTTCGGCATGGCTTCCTTCCATATCGAGCTCTTCGGCTCCGGGGGGCTGGCTCAGGCGGTGGTCGAGGAGGGCGATATCCCCGGCGCCCTGTTCGCGTTCCTGTCCAACTACCCGCTGGCGACCTTCCTCTCGGGACTCGCCGTCCTGCTCGTCGTCATCTTCTTCACCACCTCCGTCGACTCGGCGGCGATGGTCGTGGACATGATCGCCTCCGGCAAGGACGACGACGTCCAGGTCTCGCCGACCCACCAGCGAGTGATCTGGGGGGTCCTGATGGGTGCGGTCGGCGCGACACTCCTGGCCTTTACCGGCGAGGGCGGCCTCACGGCGCTGCAGGAGGTCATCACGGTGATCGGCCTGCCGTTCTTCGTCATGGGCTTCGTCATGATGTACAGCCTGGTGCGCGGCATCACCAACGACCTCGGGGAGCGGCCGCCGACGGTCACGCGCCAGTGGCAGCGCGCCTACTCGGCGGAGGCGCTCGAGGAGAACGAGTGCCTGCCCTCGCCCGAGCCGGTGCATCCGCTCAACCAGATCCCCGACGAGGAGGAGGACGACGGCGCCCCCGTGTCGTCCGAGGGCTCGGACGGAGCCGGCAGCAACTGACCCGGCCCCGGCGCGCGGGGCGCCTGCGGTTCGTGGCAGGTCAGTGCCCGCGCACGTCGAGCATCGTCATGCCCTCGTGCATCTCCCACACGAGGACCTCGGCGCTGCCGGGCCCGGCGGCGATGCGGCGGCCGCCGCTCGCGGTCATGCGTGCGGCGTCGCCGGCGACGAGCGCCCCCTCGCCCTCCAGCTCCGCCGAGCCGAGCGGGACGTACAGGTGCACGTACGGCGCGTCCGGGAGGACGATGGACCGTCCGGGCCCCAGTCGCGAGGCCAGGAGTGCGGAGGAGCGGTTCCGGATCCGGGTCGCCGCCCGGTCGGGGTAGAGGTCCTTCCCTCCGGCGACGACGACGAGGTCGTCGGTCAGCTCGGCCTGATCGATCTCCCGCTGGTCGTAGCCGGGATCCCCGCCGGATTCGTCCGGCACGACCCACATCTGGACCAGGTGCACCGGCTCCGTGTGGGGCCGGTCGTGTCGGATGGAGCCGTCCCGCCATCCGTCGTTGCGTTCGGAGTGCAGGACCCCGGACCCGGCGCTCATGCGTTGTGCGAGGCCGGGGTAGATGATCCCGCTGTGCCCCTCGGAGTCCTGGTGGACCAGGGAGCCGGACATGACCCAGGTGACGATCTCCATGTCCCGGTGGCCGTGGGTGTCGAATCCGGTGCCGGCCGCGATGCGGTCGTCGTTGCTCACCAGCAGCCGGCCGAAGTGCGTGTTCATCGGGTCCTGGTGGCGGGCGAAGGAGAACGAGTGGCGCGACTCCAGCCAGCCGCCCGCGGTGCGGGAGCGGGTCGACGACCGGCGGATGCTGACCTTCTGTTCGAGCACTGTGCCTCCTCGCGCGGGCTATGTGTGTGACGCATCAACTATAACATCCGGGGCGCCGCGCGGCGATGGTGCGAGGGGGCCGTTCGGCACCGCCGGCGACCATACCGTTGTATGGTGAGCATCGTCACATTGTCCAGGGAGGCTCCGATGCTGCAGAACGCGCTCGCCGCCACGCTTCGCGTGGGAGTGGCCACGACAAACGAGGTGGCCCACATCGTCGTCGACAACACTCTCGGCCGCTTCCTCGACACCAATCCCGACAAGGCCCGGTAGCCGCCTCGCCGCGGCGCGTCGGTCACCGCCCCCGCCAGGGGTGAGCCGGGCGAACCGCGCCCGTCATTCCGTGCCTCACCGCCGGTCAACGCATAGTCTGGTGCTCATGTCGGACAACCCTTTCGGTCGGGTCATCACCGCGATGGTGACCCCCATGCATGACGACGGCTCGATCGACTTCGACGGGCTGCAGCGCCTCGCCGTCCATCTGGCCGATCACGGGCACGACGGACTGCTGGTCAACGGGACCACCGGCGAGTCGGCCACCACCACGGACGACGAGGACTACGACTCCGTCCGCGCCGTCGTCGAGGCCGTCGGCGACAGGGTCTCCGTGATGGCCGGCTGCGGCACCAATGACACGGAGCACTCCATGCGCGCGGCCCGGGAGATGGTGGCGCGGGGCGCCGACTCCCTCCTGGTGGTGACGCCCTACTACAACAAGCCCACGCAGCACGGGATCGTCGAGCACTTCCGCATGGTGGCCGAGGCCGGCGAGCGGCCAGTCATGGTCTACGACATCCCCGGTCGGACCGGCACGGCCCTGGCCACGGACACCATCCGCCGACTGGACGAGGTGCCCCACGTCCGGGCGGTCAAGGACGCCAAGGGCGACCTCTTCGAGTCGAGCAGGCTGATGGCCGAGACCGACCTCCTGTGGTTCTCGGGTGACGACGTGGCGAACTTCGCGCACCTGGCCATGGGCGCGGCCGGCATCGTCTCGGTGGTCGGCCACGTCGCCGGAGACGACTACCGGGCGATGATCGACGCGATCGACGCCGGCGATCTCCCCCGCGCCCGCGAGATCCACGCCCGGCTCATCCCGGCCGTGGACGCGATCATGCACACCTCGCAGGGGGCGATCCAGGTCAAGGCCGCCCTCAAGATGCAGGGACTGATCGGGTCCGACCAGCTGCGGATGCCGTTGCTCCAGGGCCCGCCGGAGCATCAGGAGCGACTGCGCGACGGGCTCTCCGCCTCCGGTCTGCTCTGACGACTCGGGGGGTGGCGGTACTCCGCCATCTCGCTGCAGCGGTCCCACAGGGCCGCCCCGATCTCGCGGTCGCGTGACCGCCGGGCCGCCGGGGTGGGGGCCGGGTGGCCGCGGAGCCCTCCGAGCCGGTCGGGGCCGATGAACGAGCCGCCGGGCAGGTCCGGCACCGTGGCCGCGTACAGGCTCGGCAGCGCGCCCATCCGGGCTGACTGGCCCGCGCCGGGGATCGCGTTGCCCAGTGCGAAGAACCGATCGGCCCCGGAGCGTCCGCTCTGCCGGATGAGCTCCGTCGCCGCGTAGCCGGGGTGCGCTGCCACCGACCGCAATCCGGAGCCCTCGCGGTCGAACCGCCGCTGCCACTCGTACGCGAGCATGATGCACGCCAGTTTGGAGTGCGCGTACGCGGCCAGCGGCCGGTATCCGCGCAGCTCCATGCTCAGGTCGTCCGGCTCGACCCGGCCGGCGAGGTGTGCGAGCGAGCCCAGCCAGACGACGCGGTCGGTGAGCCGGGGCGCGAGACCCCGCAGGAGCGCGTGATGGGCCAGGACGTTCACGCCGAACTGCATCTCGTGTCCCTGGGCCGTCCGCGCGTGCGGGATGTTCATCAGCCCCGCGTTGTTGACGAGCACGTCCACCGGCTCGTCGACGTCGTCCACGAACTCCCGGACGGCGTCGAGGTCGGCCAGGTCGAGCGGGCGGACCTCGGTGCGCCCCCGCGCGTCGGCGGGAAGCGACGCGCGGGCGGCCGCGGCCTTCTCCTCGTCCCGGCAGGCCATGATCACCCGCGCGCCCCGCGACGCGAGCACGGCGGTGGTGGCCAGTCCGAGGCCGCCGTTGGCGCCGGTCACGACGACGGTCCGCCCTGCCTGGTCGACCACGTCGGACGCCGTCCATCGTGGGTGGCTGCGTGCCTGCCGGCGTGCCGGCCCGAGTGGCCCACGTGCCTGCCGGCGTGCTGTTCTGCTCACGAACCGTAGTCAACCAGCCCTGCGTGCGGAGTGTTCGCGCACCCGTGTGGTAACGCCGGGCGGGACTCCGCGATGATCTTGTGACACACTCGTCACGCGGGTGCGATCTCACGCGCCACTTCCGCCCCGATCGAACTTCCGGAGAGCTCATGACATTCGACCGTCGAACCTTCCTCCGTCGCGCCGGGCTCGGTGCAGCCGGGGCCGGAGCGATCGCCGCGGGAATCGCCCCCACCGTCGGCGCCCAGTCCGGCATCCCCGCACCGTTCGGAAATCTCCCGGGCGCCGGGCTCGGCGTGCCGATCGGCTCGCTCCTCGACTACGCGTCCGGGCCGCCGTCGGGCGCGGCTGTCCGCGCAGCCGGTCACCTCGGCGCCGTCCGATACTGCTCCAACCGTCGTCCGGGCGCGGAGTGGATGTCGGGCAAGCCCCTGCGGCGCGGCGAGGTCGACGATTTCCGTGCCAACGGCCTCACGATGGTCTCCTGCTACCAGTACGGCCGTGCGGAGGAAGCCGACTGGAAGGAAGGGGCCGGCGGCGGCGACCACCACGCCCCGATCGGCATCCGGATCCACCGCGAGGCGGGGGGGCCGTCCGGCGTGCCCATGTACGTGGCCATCGACGACAACCCCGACCGGGCGCAGTTCGATAACCAGATCGCCCCCTACCTCGATCGCTGGCGCGCCCACCTGCACGGGGCGGGCCTGAAGCTCGGCGTCTACGCCAACGCGCCCACGATCGACTGGTGCCGCTCGCGCGGCCTCGGTGAGTACTTCTGGCAGCACGACTGGGGCTCGAACGGTCGGCTGAACCCCGCCGCCACCATCCACCAGCTCCCGGTGAAGCAGCAGGTGACCGTCGGGGGCGTCGAGTCGGACCTCAACCGGGTCTACGCCGCGGACTTCGGCCAGTGGTGGGACCTCGATCCGCTCGTCCTCGCCGGCGCGGCCCTCGGCAGCTCCGCGTAACAGTAGGTCAGCCACACTCGGCCGGTCGGGGGATCCCCGGCCGGCCGAGCTGATTTGCGGGCAGCGTCCCCGCCTTGCTCTCCCTGTTGCCGCCTGCGGCCTGTAGCCGGCGCACCCCGGTCCCGGGGCATTGTCCTGGTGTCTGCCGAACTGATGGCGCATGGTGGCGTACTCCAGCCCTTGGACCCCCTAGCAATCGAATACCTGTTCCTGTAGTATCGAACCTACAGGCGAACGGGGGTGGGGAGATGGCGGTGACGAGGACCGAGCGCGGGCTCGCGGTGGAGTCCGAGATCGCGCGCTGCGCCGTCGATGCCGAGAACCGCGCCGCAGGGCTGCGTATCCGCGCCATCTACAAGACGTTCGACGCCGCGATCCGCCATGTCGCCGAGACCGACACGGTGGCCTTCGAGTCCGACCGTCCGGTCCGGGACTTCGCCGCCGTGGACCCCTGGGAGCTCGCTCGGTCGGAGCTCGCCGTCGGCCTGGCGATTCACGTCAACCGGGCGGGCGCCATGCTGGACCTGGCGGTTGAGTTGGTCGAACGATGCCCGGCGATTCTCGAGGAGATCGAGGCCGGCCGGATCGACGAGCGGACGGCGATGGCCATGGTGAGCCGCCTGCGCGGGGTCACGGACCAGGAGCTCTGCCGGGAGGCCGCCGCACTGGCGGCGCGTCGCTACATCGAGTCACTGGAGGCCGGCAACCGTCCGGGCATCGGGCAGATGCGGCGCATGATGGACCGCGCCGTCCGCGACGTCGATCCCGACGGTGTGGCCCGTCGTCGCAACGAGGCCAAACTCGACCGCGGAGTGTGGATCCGGCAGGGCGCCGACGGGATGGCCTCGGTGTCCGCCACGTTGACCGCACAGGGCGCGGAGCTGCTCGGCGAGCGCCTCGACCAGATGGCCGGCACCGGCACCTGGGCCAGGGGTGGCCGCTCCGGCGCCCGCGAGGACGCCGACCGCGACCCCTCGGATGCCGCCGACGACCGTTCACCCGACCTGCGACGCGCCGACGCCCTCGTGGAGCTGGCCACGGCCGGCCCGGCCGCCCGCACGGGCACCGATGCCTCCTCGGACGCCGCTGCCTTCCCGGCGGCGTCCTCCGACCCCCTGCGCCCACACGTCACCGTCGTCCTCACCGGCGACGGTGAGTCCGAGGTGTTCTTCCGTCGCTCGGGCGAGACCTCGCTCGCCGCGCTCACCGAGCTGCTCGACCGGGCGCGGGGAGCCACGTTCGAGACGGTGTTCACCGGCCGGCCCGGGGCCGACCGGAGTGCCGAGCTGCGCTACGCCATACCCAGGTGGCTGGCACGGCGGGTCAGGCTCCGCGACGGGACCTGCCGGCATCCGGGCTGCTCGGTGGCGGCGGATCGGTGCGACCTGGATCATGTGATCGCCTTCGTCAAGGCGGACCCGGAGAAGGGCGGACGCACCGCCGAGTGGAATCTCGTGTGCCTGTGCCGGTCGCATCACCGGCTCAAGACGTTCTCAGGCTGGCGCTACTCGCTGCGGGCCGACGGGGTCCTGGACATCACTACCGAGACCGGCCGCAGCGTGCGGACCTGGCCCTCGGGCCCTCTGGCGCGGGCCCGCCGCGTGGAGGACCAGGTCGACGTCGCGGTGGAGTCCGACCTGCTCCGCGGTGGGACCTCAGATGACGGCGACGGTCGGGCCACCGAATGCCGCGGGTCCGGCCGCGCGCACGACGCGGGGGAGTGCGACTGCGGGGTGATCCGCGTCGCCAGGGCGCCCGGCGAGAGCCGAAGCGACCCGGTCCACAGCGACGGTTCGACGCGTGCGGTGTTCATCCGCCACCAGTTCACCACCAGGGAACGACGACGACGAGCCCGCCGCGAGTCCGAACGCGATCTGCTGATATTGGAGCGTCGGGCGCGGCTGCTCGGCGGCTGCAGCGGCCCCGCGCGGCGACGGGCGGGAGAGACCACGCCCCCGGCGGGCGAGGCCACACCCCCGCCGGACGACCTCCCGCCACCGTTCTGACCGCCGGAAGTCGACCGTGATCTCGCCGTCAGTCGACCGTGATCTCGCCCATCAGACCCCACTCCTCGCCCTCGGCGGTGGTGTTGATGATTCGCGGAGTCCGCTGGAGGTACCGGGCCGCGGACCCGGTGAACTCGGCGAAGTGGCTGGAGTTGACGTGCTCGACGGGCGCGTCGCCGTCGCGGAAGGCTTCGCACAGGAAGTAGCTGGTGGGGGACTCGGTGGAGCGGTACCAGTCGAACCACAGGTTCCCGGGCTCCGCGCGGGTGGCCTCGGTGAACTCGCGGGTGATGTCGGGCCAGGTGTCGGCGAACTCGGGCTTGACGTCGAATCGGACGTTGATGAGGATCATGACCCCATCGTGCCCCGAACCCGCCGACGTGGCGAGGCACGGCGGGCCGCGACTCGCCCCGATCGCGGGGACACGCCTACCCTGGGGCGGGTGACCACCGAGTTGAGCATCGCGAACCCGTGCGTCCCGCAGACCGAGGACGACTCCTCCGTGCGCGCGGTCTGGGACCGGCTCTCCGCCGACGCGCGGTCCAGCCGTGACGAGCCCCTCATCGCCGGGCTGGTCCTGGACCTCATCGACGGCTGCGACGACCTCGGCGAATCCCTCGCCAGGCTCGCCGCCTCACGCATCGCCACGCCGGAGATCGGCCGGCACGTGCTCGAGAAGGAGATCCGCGCCGTCCTCACCGCGAACCCGCGGGTGCTCGACGCCGTCGCGGACGACCTCGTGGTGAGCTACGAGCGCAACCCCGCCTACCCCAACTACCTGGTCCCGTACCTGTTCGCCAAGGGCTTCCTCGGCCTCCAGATGCACCGCGTCGCCCACGAGATGTGGAAGGCGGGTCGCGTGATGGCGGCCTCCTTCCTCCAGAGCCGCAACTCCGAGGTCTTCGCGATGGACATCCACCCGGCCGCCCGCGTGGGCTCGGGCATCCTCGTGGACCACGCGACCGGCATCGTGGTGGGCGAAACCTGCGTGATCGGTGACGGCGTCTCGATCCTGCAGGGCGTCACGCTGGGGGGCACCGGGAACGAGGACGGGGACCGGCACCCCAAGATCGGCGCCGGGGTGCTCCTGTCGGCGGGTGCGATCGTGCTGGGCAACGTCCGCGTGGGCGACTGCTCGCGCGTGGCCGCGGGCTCGGTGGTGCTCGACGAGGTGCCGCCGCACACGACGGTGGCCGGGGTACCCGCGAAGGTGGTCCGCCGGCACGCCGACTCGCTGGTCCCCGCCGAACGCATGGACCAGGAGATCAACTCGGGCAGCTGACCTGGATCACACACGGGTCGAGCGGCCGGGAGGAGAGCGACATGCGGGTGCTCGTGGTGGACGACGAGCCGGCACTCCGGGAGAGCGTGCGCCGGGGCCTGGTCGCCGGCGGCTGGACCGTCGAGACCGCCCCCGACGGCGAGACCGGGCTCGATCTGGCCGGTGACGGCGACTTCGACGTGGTCGTGCTCGACATCATGATGCCCCGCCGCAGCGGGTACGAGGTCGTCCGCGAGATGCGTCGTCGGGAGATCTGGACGCCGGTACTCATGCTGACCGCCAAGGACGGCGAATACGACGAGGCCGACGCCTTCGACCTCGGCGCCGATGACTACCTGGTCAAACCCTTCTCCTTTGTGGTCCTCGAAGCCAGGCTCCGGGCGCTCGTGCGGCGCGGGGCCCCGGAACGGCCGGCCTCGTTCGTCGCGGGCGACCTCGAGGTCGACCCCGCCGCTCGGGAGGTGACCCGGGCCGGGGAACCGATCACCGTCACGGCGCGCGAATACGCCGTGCTCGAGTACCTGATCCGTAACCGCAACCAGGTGGTCTCCAAGATCCAGATCCTGCGGGCGGTGTGGGACGCGGCCTACGACGGCGACGACAACATCGTCGAGGTGTACATCGGCTATCTGCGCCGCAAGATCGACGCCCCGTTCGGCACGCGATCGATCGAGACGCTGCGCGGGCAGGGCTACCGGCTCGTGGACAGCACCCGGACCTGACCAGCGCGCGCCCGACCAGCACCCGCGCCTGACCAGCGCCCTGACTAGTCCCGCCCGACCAGCCCTGAGACTCAGTCCGCCCACACCTGGAGTGGCTCGACGGGCAGCTCCACAACGAAGCGGGCGCCACCGCCGGGCGCGTCGTCGATCCGGACCGAGCCGCCGTGGGTGCGGGTGATCTCGGCGACGATAGCGAGCCCCAGTCCGGAGCCGCCGCTGGCGCGCCCCCGGTCGAGATCGAGGCGGGCGAAGCGGTCGAAGATGTTCGCGCGCTGCTCGGGAGGGATCCCGTCGCCGTCGTCGTCAACACTGATCACCGCGGTGGGCGCCCCGGGTGACGTGCGATCCACGGTGAGGCCAAGGGACACCGTGTCCCGGGCGTGGCGGCGCGCGTTGTCGACCAGGTTGCGTACCACCCGCACCATGGCGTCCGGGTCGCCGCGGAGACGGGCGTGTTCCACGGTCACGGCCACCTCGAGGCCCCCGAGGCCGCGCAGTCGGGCGGCCTCGGACAGCACGATGTCGTCGAGGTCCACGTCCTCGTCGCGCAGGGGCATCCCGCGTTCGTCGTTCTTGGCCAGCATGAGCAGGTCCTCGACCATCGAGCGCATCCGCAGGACCTCCGGCAGCAGCAGGTCGTCCACGGTCGCCACATCGACCGGGGTGCCGGAGGTCGAGGACAGTTCCAGCATCGTCGACAGCGTGGACAGGGGGCTGCGCAGCTCGTGGGAGGCGTCGCCGATGAACGCGACCTGGGCGGTGCGCGCGGCGTCGAGGCGGGCGAGCATGGCGTTCATCGTGCGCGCCAGTCGCGCGATCTCGTCCTCGGCCTCCGGGACCGGGACGCGTTCGCCCCGGCCGGACACGGAGATCTCGGCGACGCGCGAGCGGATCGACTCCACCGGCCGGAGCACCCGGCCCATCGCCAGGTGGACGAACACGGCTGTGACCAGGCCCGCGACGGGCACAAAGGCGAGAAACAGGACGGCGCCGGCGGTGAGCATCGTGTCGTACCGCTCCGTGTCGGTGCCCACGTCCACGCCGAAGGTCAGCCCGCCCACGTTCACGCCCACCGAGGTGACGCGCAGGTCGGTGCCGCTCGGGGCGACCAGGTCGTGCTCGACCACCTGCCCCGCCCGGGGGACCGGTAGCGACTCGACGTTCTGCAGTCCGCGCGTGACCCGGGCGGCCATCGGGCTGCCGTCGGGGGCGACGATGCGCACCAGGTCGACACCGGACGAGGGCTCCGCCTCCGACACCAGATCGAGCGCGGCGCCGGGGCCCCGCTGGGCCAGCGAACTCGCCACGTCGACCGCCCGGTCCCGGTCCGTCGAATCGATCGCGTTGTGGACCGCGGACCGCAGGAGCAGCCACGCCCCACCGGCGGTGAGCGCCAGGACCACCGTGACGACGGCGGTGGCGATCACCGTGGTGGTCACACGGATCGGCCACCGCCGGGGCGGGGTCAGGGCTTCGCTCGACAGGGGCATTCCTCCATTGTGCGGGTGCCGGGGCCGCGGATGGCCGGCGTGTTAGCGTCGCGCTGTGAGGGAATCCACACATGACGGCCCGGAACCCCGGCTGGGGCTCACGTTCTCCGAGGTGGAGGGCGGCGGGGTGCACTGGCACCAGCCCGTCGGCGATCAGTTCGTCGACCCGTCCGGCCGGTTCGCCACGGGCGGGCTCGCGGTGCTCGTGGACTCCGGGATCGGAGCCGAGAACCATCGCCGCCGGCCCGCGGGCGCGTGGACGGTGACCACGGAGCTGCGGATCGACCTGCTCGCGCCCCCGCGCGACGGCTCGGCCGGACTCGGTGTCCGCACCGACCACCTGGGCGACGACGGACACTGCCTCACCTCGCGGGGCGAGGTGCTCGACGACGACGGGCGCGTGGTGGCCGGCGGACTGGTCAAGTCGATGGCGGTCAAGGGCGTCGTGGACCCCGAGGGATACGACGACGAGCCTCCGTGGCCCTCGGCCCTGGTGCCCGGCACGCTCGCCGAGGTCCTGTGCCTGTCCCTCGGCCGTGCGCAGTCCGGGCCCGGGGACACGCGCGTCGTGGAGGCCGTGGTGGATCCGGAGCCGTCGCTGGCCAACCCCCTGGGCAATCTGCACGGGGGCGTGTTCGCCGCGGCGGCGGAGGTGGCCGGCGCCGCGGTCTTCCCGCACGAGCGCGAGGTGAGCTCGTCGTCGCTCGACGTCCGGTACGTGCGCCAGATCCCCCTGGCCGGGCCGGTGACCGTCCGCGCCGAGGCCGTGCACGACGGCCGGAGCTGGGGCATCGCGCACGTGGACACGCGGGACGACCGCGGCCGGGTGTGCGCCATGGCGACGGTGACGATCTACGGTCGACGCTGATCAGTGGGCGTGTCACTCACGTAGGGTCGGGGCGGTTCATCCGACGGCATTCGGGAGGAAACGCGTATGAAGATCGGCATCATTCTCGGCAGCATCCGCGAGGGGCGCGCAGGTGAGAGCGTGGCCGAGTGGGTTGCGGAGCAGGCGCAACAGCGCGAGGCCGCCACCTATGAGCTCGTCGACCTGAAGACCTTCGACGTGCCGCTCCTGACCTCGGCCACCGTGCCCGGGGCCGCCCAGAAGCAGTACGACGACGAGCGGGTCCGGCGGTGGAGCGAGAAGATCGACTCCTTCGACGGGTTCGTCTTTGTCACCCCCGAGTACAACCACGGTGTGCCGGGCGCGTTCAAGAACGCCTTCGACTCCCTGGGTGACGAATGGGGCGACAAACCGGTCGGCCTCGTCTCCTACGGCGCCGAGAGCGGCGTCCGCGCGGTCGAGCAGTGGCGCCAGATCGTCGCCAACTTCCGCATGTACTGCGTGCGTCAGCAGGTGTCCATCGGCCGGTTCACCGAGTTCGGTGACAACGGTGTCGAGCCGAACGAGCGGCGCGCCGGGGAGCTCGCCACGCTCTTCGACCAGCTCGAGGACGCCACGCGCCGCTTCGCGTGAGCTGAGCAGACGCGGACATGACTGCGGCCCGCCTCGTCGAGAGGCGGGCCGCAGATGCGTCCGGGGCTGTCCCGGGCGGGCGTGTTCAGCCCAGCGCGGCGATGGCCGAATCGTAGTCCGGTTCGGTGGTGATCTCGTCGACGAGCTGGGTGTAGAGGACCTTGCCGTCGGTGTCGAGCACCACGACCGAGCGGGCGCAGAGGCCGGCGAGCGGGCCGTCCTGCATGGTGACGCCGTAGTCGGCGGCGAAGCTGCTGCGGAAGGTGGAGCCGGTGGAGACGTTCTCGATCCCCTCGGCTGCGCAGAAGCGGGCCGCGGCGAACGGCAGATCGGCGGAGACGTTCACGACGGTCGTGTTGTCCAGGCTCGCGGCCTTCTCGTTGAACGCGCGCACCGAGGCGGCGCACACGCCCGTGTCGACACTCGGGAAGATGTTGAGCACGACGCGGCGGCCGGCCAGCGACTCCGAGGTGACCGGGGAGAGGTCGGAGCCGACCAGGTCGAAGGCCGGAGCGGTGGAGCCGACGGCGGGGAGCTCGCCGGACGTGGTGACGGGGTTGCCCTTGAATGCGGTGGTTGCCATACATCCGTTCTACCGGACACCGGGCTGCCCCGTCTGGTCCACGGCCCGCCACAGGTACCACGAGGCCACCGAGCGGTACGGGGCCCAGCGTGCCGAGTGCTCCAGCATCTCGGCCGGGGTCGCCTTGTGCTCCAGTCCGAGGGTGCGTTCGAAGCCGCGCCGGATGCCGACATCGGCCACCGGGAACACGTCGGGCCGGCCCAGGAGGAAGATGAGCAGCATCTCCACGGTCCAGCGGCCGATGCCGCGGACCGTCGTCAGTGCGGCCACGACGTCCTCGTCCGACAGGGTGGCCAGCTCCGCGAGGGCGGGGGTGCGCCCGGTCTCGACCGCGTCGGCCAGGTCACGCAAGGCGGCCACCTTGGGGCGGGAGATGCCACAGGCGCGCAGCTCGTCGTCGGTCAGGGCGACGACGCGGTCCGGGCGCAGGTGCCCCGACGCGTGATCGTCGCCGGCTGCCTTGTCGCGCAGTCGGCCGGTGATCGTCGCGGCCGCGGCGACCGACAGCTGCTGGGACATGATCGAGGTGGCGAGTCGGTCGAACAGGGTGTGGGTGTGCGTGGTCGCCGGCGCGGCCAGGGTGCACGGGCCCACCGAGTCGACGAGTCGGCGCAGCTGGGGGTCCGAGTCCCGGAGATGCCGCACTGCCGTGTCCGTGCCATAACCTGCGCTCATGCCGTGCACCGTACGCGGAGACGCGCTCCGGTGTGGATTCTCGTGTAACGCCTGTACTCTTGCCGACGATAACTATCGGGTCACGAAATTTTGGGACACTCGGGACCAGACCACTTGGGGGAGGACCTTTATCGTGAAGAAGTCACAGACTCGTCTCGCCGCGCTCGGTGCGGCCGCGGCAATCGTGCTGGGTACGGGGGCGGGCGCCGCCTCCGCCGGCTCTGCGGAGATGCCGTCGGGGGAGGCGCTGTTCAACGGCGCCGTCATGCTGGGCTGCCAGAACATCGACGAATCGATGCTGCCGATGTGCGGCGACTTCGAGGTCCTCTCCACGCACGATCCGGCTGTGCTGACGATCAACCCGTTCACCACCGACATCGTCATCCTCGGCGCGGGGCTGACCCCGGAGGGCGACATCCAGCCCGTGCTCGAGGAGCGGCTGCGCGCCGGACTCCGGCTCGCCAACGCCTACCCGACCGCCCGTGTCATCGTCACCGGCGGTGCGCCGCAGAACGGCCGGACCGAGGCGCAGGCGATGGGCGACTGGCTGCGCGGGGCGGGCGTCGCCCCCGACCGGATCACCGAGGAGGGGGCTTCCGGGTCGACGGTCCAGAACGCCCAGTTCACCGACCAGATCTTCCGGGACCGTGGGACGACCGGCGCCGTCGTCGTCACCAACGACTTCCACCTCGAGCGCGCGGTCCTCAACTTCCGCCAGGCCGTCGACGGGCGCATCCCGATCACCGGCGTCGTCGCACGCGGCTGACGCGGGAACAATCGGGGCCCCTTCTCGGTTGTATGACGTGACATCAATGCGCGTCTCGTCGTAGGAGGATCCCATGTCCGCCATCCGTCAGGTCGTCCCCCTCGGAGCACAGTGGCCGGGCGTGGACCCGTTCCTGTTCACCGCGCACCACCGGGACGAGTTCCCGCCCGCCGACGGCGAGACCATGCGGCCGGCCGCCTCCCTCGACGGGCGGCAGCTGGGACAGGATTTCTCCGGCACCGACGGCTGGTCGATGTACCACGGCACCGAGGTGCCCGGCTTCCCCCAGCACCCGCACCGCGGGTTCGAGACGGTGACGGTGGTGCTCGACGGCGTGGTGGACCACTCCGACTCCCTCGGCGCCGCCGCGCGCTTCGGCCACGGCGACACCCAGTGGCTCACCGCCGGGGCCGGGATCTCGCATTCCGAGATGATGCCCCTCCTCGACGCCGACGGCCCCAACCCGCTCGAGCTGTTCCAGATCTGGCTCAACCTCGCGCCGGAGGACAAGTCCGCCGAGCCGCACTTCGACATGTTTTGGGGCGAGCAGACCCCCGTGGTGGTCCGCGGCGACGAGGGCGCGGCCGCCAGGTTCCGCCTCATCGCCGGGGAGCTCGACGGCGTGCGCGCCCTCGACCCGCCCCCGCGCTCGTGGGCCGCGCGACCGGAGAACCACCTGGCCATCTGGATCGTCTCCCTCGACCCCGGCGTGAGCACGGAGCTCCCGGCGTTCGACCCCGCCGCCAACCGCGTCCTCTACAACTACGGTGGCGCGCTCACCGTCGACGACCGCGAGCTCGGCTACGAGGCCGCCGTGCTGGAACCGCAGGCGGTCACCGTGACGGCGGGGCCCGAGGGGGCGAACGTCCTCGTGCTGCAAGCCCGGCCTATCGGCGCCCCGGTCGTCCAGCAGGGGCCGTTCGTCGCCAACACCCGCGAGGAGCTTACTGCCGCGTTCGACGACTTCCGGTCGGGCCGCTTCGGACAGTGGTCCCTCCCGCAGGACGATCCGGTCCACCCGCACGGCGAGGCCCGCTTCGCCCGCTACCCCGACGGGGCCGTGAGCCGGCCCTGACGGCGGGCCAGGCGGGTCAGGCGGGCCAGTGGCCGGTCCGGAGCAGATCCAGGCTCTCGTCGAGGCCCAATAGCGGCTGTCGCTTCTGCTCCCGCAGGAACTCGAGCAGCACGCGGGACAGCTCCGCGTCGTCCGAGGAGACGGCGTCGACGGCGACCGCCGCCCGGATGTTGTCATCGAAGGCGTCGAGGGCCGTCTGCGCCACGCAGCTGTGCGTGGACACCCCGCACACGAGGAGGCCCCCACTCCGAGGCGGTCCAGTTCGCGCCGCAGCGTGGTGCCGTGGAACGCGCTGTCGCGGGTCTTGACCACCTCGACGTGCCCGCCTGAGTCCAGCCCGTCGAGGAGCCGCGCCTGCTCCGTGCCGGGGAAGGCGAATCCCTCGTCGTCGTCGAGCATGTTGAGCGTCCACGTGGAACGATCGCGCTGGTGTTCGGTGCGAGCGATCACCACGGTCCGGCCCGCCTCGCGCGCGGTGCGGATCAGTGCGTTGACCCGGACCAGCAGGTCGTCGCGCACCGCGGCGAGATCTGGGGACTCGAAGTACGAATTCTGCATGTCCACCACGAGCAGGGCGGTCTGTGAGTGGGGGGTACGTGGCTCAGCCCGGTGCCGGCGCGCCACCAGGTGTCGGCGGGGCCGACCGGCCCGGTGCGCTTGTGGTGGTTGCGGCCCCAGACGGTCTCGATCCGCTGCGCGGCCCCATCCGGGACGTCGCGTCCCTCGAGGTAGTCGTCGATGTCGTCGTAGCGCAGCCCGAGTTCGTCCTCGTCGGTCCGGCCCACGTCCTCGTCGAGCAGGTCGGCGGTGGGAGTCTTCTCCCACAGCTGCCGAGGGGCGCCGAGGTGGCGCAGCAGTAGTCGCGACTGGCGCTTGTCCAGCCCGGCCAGCGGCACGACGTCGGCCGCGCCGTCCCCGTACTTGGTGAAGAACCCGGTCACGTTCTCCGCCGCCTGATCCGCGCCCACCACCAGCAGGTCACGGTCGCCGGCGAGGGCGTACTGCGCGACCATGCGGTGGCGGGCCTTGGTGTTGCCCTTGGTGAAGTCCGTGAGCGCCACGCCCGCGGCGTCGGAGTACTCGGCGGCGAACGCGTCGACGGCCGGGCCCACGTTGAGCGTCATCGACTCGTCGGCGGCCACGAACTCCAGCGCCGCCACCGCGTCGGCCTCGTCGTGTTGGACCCGGTACGGCAACCGCACGCCCACGAACACCGCGTCCCCGCCGCGCTCGCGGACCCGCTCCACCGCGAGCTGCGCCAGCCTGCCCGCGAGAGTCGAGTCGACCCCGCCGGACAGGCCCAACACCAGCCCCGAGGCGCCGCTCGCGCCCAGGTAGTCCACGAGGAACCCGATGCGGGCCTCCACCTCGGCGGCCGGATCGATCTCGGGACGGACCCGGAGCGCGTCGATGATCTGCCTCTGTAGCTCACGCATGGCCCCATTGTGCGAGCCGTGCGCGCCGGTGCCACCGGAGGAACGAAGGTGGGTCGAGAGCGGGGACGGTTCAGGCGAAGAGCTGGTCGATCTCCGCGGCGTAGAGCTCGTCGATCACGCGGCGGCGGAGCTTCATGGTCGGCGTCAGCTCGTGACCGGGCCGCCAGTCCTCCCGCAGCACGGTGAACTTCTTGATCTGCTCGACTCGGGCGAGGGTGGCGTTGGCCCTGTCGATCTGGTCTCGGACGCGTTGCTCGAGCTCCGGATCGTCCGCCGCCTCGGGGGCCGCGACGATCAACGCCACGACGTACGGGCGACGATCGCCGATGACGGCGACATGAGAGACCGCACTCCCGGCAGACAGGACAGCCATCTCGATGGCGGTCGGGGACATGTTCTTGCCGGCCGCATTGATGATCAGTTCCTTCTTGCGGTCGACAATCCAGAGGAAGCCGTCATCGTCGATCCTCCCGATGTCGCCGGTTCGCAGCCACCCCTCGTCGTCGATCGACTCGGCGGTCTTGGCCGGGGCGCCGCGGTAGCCGCGCATCACCTGCGGCCCGTGGACCAGCACCTCGCCGTCGTCGGCGATCCGGACAGCCACCGTGTCGAGCGGTCGACCGACGCTGCCGAGCCTGATCGCGTCCGGGGTGTTGGTGGCCACGCAGCACGAGACCTCCGACATCCCCAGCATCTCGCACAACGGCAGGCCGAGCGCGACAAAAAACTCGAGGACGCCGCGGGGGGTCGGTGCCGCCCCCGTGACCACCCACCGCGCCGCGTCGAGTCCGAGCTTCGTCCGGAGCGTCTCGGCGAGCGCCGGGTCCGCGACGGCATCGGCCATGATGTCGCCCGGATAGCCGGCCTCGAGCGCGGCCCTGAGCTTCTCCCACACCCGGGGGACCGCCCCGAAGACGGTCGGCCGGGTCTGCACCAGGGCGGGTGCCAGATCCGCCATGTCCGCCAGGCAGGTCACCGCGTTGGCGTAGGTCATGAAGCCCGAGTAGTGCGAGGTCCACCGGTCAGCGACGTGCGCCGCGGGCAGGAACGACAGCTGACGGCCGGCTCCGGGTAGCGGGACCGCCGCGTGGACGCCGCGCAACTGGGTGAGCATGCCGCGATGGGTGAGCTCGACGCCCTTCTGCGGCCCGGTTGTGCCGGACGTGTAGATCAGCGTCAGCAGATCGTCCGGGCGGATCCGGTCGGACGGAGTGAAGGTGAAGTCGGTCTCCTCGGCAGCCAGTTCGTCTACCAGATCGCCGTACTCGTCTGCGCGGTCGTCCACCAGCAGCAGCCGCTCGACGGACTGCGCGGACGCGCTCGCCGTCTCCAGGACGTCGAGGAACCCGGACTCGGTGATCACCGTCGTCGCCCCGGCGTCGGCCAGGACATACGCGAGCTGGTCGGGCGGCGACGTGTTGTAGAGGCTGAACGGCACGGCGCCCAGGAGCATCACGGCGGTGTCGACCAGGTGGAACTCCGGCCGGTTCCGCAGCATCAGCGCCACCGGCTCACCGCGGTCGACCCCGAGCGACCGGAGCCTGTCGGCGATCGCCCCGACGCGGGCCCGGGCCTGGCGGTACGTCAGCTCGAGCCCCGACTCGTGCGAGCGCAGGGCAACCTGATCCGGATGCGCGTCGGCGGTCGCCAGGAACAGGTCCGCGAGGGTGGTGGCGGCGGCCAGGCGGTCGGAGACCGCGTCGGCGGTGGACATGTCGGTAGGTGTCACGGTTTTTCCCTGCTGTGTTCGGAGAAGATGGTGTGGCTCACATTCTCCGGCCGGCCCGTCGCGAGCGACACCCCCGGAGGTCGTGCATCGACACCCGAACGGGTGCGCGGCCCAGAGCGGCGGGGTCGCCCGACCAGGACAGATGCGGGCACGTGGGTAACCTGGCGGGGTGCACGACGACCCCTCTCTCGACTATGGCGACCTCCTGGCCCGCCTGGCGGATGTCGTGTACGCGGTCGATGTCGACGGCAGGTTCACCTACATCAACCCGGCCGGCGAGCGCATCTTCGGGTGGGACCTCCGCGACCTGATCGGCAGGCACTTCTCCGCGGTGATCGACCCCGCGGCGCTGCCGGAGACAGCCGAACACTTCCGGCTGGGTATGCAGAGCGCCGAGCCGGGGCGCTACTTCGAGACCAGGATTTTGCAGCCGGACGGGCAGGCGCGGGACCTGGAGATCCACGCCGGGAACATCTACCGGGACGGGCGTCTGGTCGGTCGACAGGGCGTCGGGCGCGACATCACCGAACTGCGCCGCCTCCAGGAGAATCTGGCCACCAAGACCAGCCGGCTGGAACTGCTCGAGGAACAACAACGCTCGGCGCTCGAGGTCTACCGCCGACTCGCCCTCATGGTCGGCCGCGCCGCCGCCGATCCGGGTCGGGCGGAACCGGCCCTCGACGCGGTCGAGAGATCGCTGCAACTCGACACCGCTCGCGGGATGGGGCTCCGGGACGACGTGGAGATCATCCATCTGATCGCGGACGGCTACTCCAACCAGGAGATCTCCGACCGGGTCCACCTCAGCGTGCACACGGTCAAGGACCGCGTCAGCCGGATCATCACCAAGCTGGGCGCCCGCAGTCGGGCCGGGGTCGCCACGCGGGCCGCAGAGGCGGGCCTGCTCCGACCACCGGGCTGACGAGCCCGCCGTCAGACCTCCGGGCCGCCCGGATTGCACGCCTCGGCGACCATCTGCCCCTCGTCGACCACCGGTCGCCACGGCTCCACGTTCCACGTGGGCTTGTCCGGCTCGAGAAGGCGCGCCCAGGTCCAGTGGCAGTCGAACTGCTCCCACATCCCCGGCGTGTCGGCGTCCGGGGCGAGAGTGAGGACCTCCTCCCAGGCGACGCGGGCATCCGCGGGGCCGCTCGCCGTGCGCCCGGCCTCGGTCGGGGCGACCTTGAGGGTCGCGCCGTAGGCCGAGTCCGCCCACCGAGCCGACGCCACCAGGGGTCCGGCCGCCGGAGTGGGTGCAGGAGGGGAGGACGACGGGGATGCGGAGTCGGCGGTGCCCGGGGCCCGCGGGGTCACCGGGACCACCGGGGGGAGGGGTGACGACGACGAGGTCTGCCGGTCCGGCGATGACGCGGTCGCGGAGCTGCCGGCGGAGCTGGTCGGCGCGGCGTCCTTCTCGCCCACGGAGCACGACGCCAGTCCCGCCGCGACCGCCAGGGCCAGTGCGAGGGCGGGGCGGTGTCGGCGGAGGCGCATCGACAGCGCAGTCTGCCACGCCGGCGGCTGGCGCCCCCGGGGTGCGGGGGTTGCGATCTCGCGCGTCGGCGGTAATCCTGTGATCGTGGGATCACGGCGTCCTGCGGAACGTCCGCACGCCGCCCTGGCTATAAGGAGCGTGGCGCATGCCCGAGTTCAACATGGATCAGATCCAGGAGATGTGGGACGCGATCTTCCCGGCGATCTTCGGACCGCTCGCCGGAAGCGTCGACACCCTCGGCGCCTCGGTCGAGGCGCCGTAATTCCCTGTCCGATCTGCCCGACCGGTCTCACCGGTCGGCGTCGGCAGCGAGGAGTTTCCGTAGCGTCCGGATATTCCTGGTGGTGAGATGACGCTTGCTCTCCCGGCCATCGAGCACCTTGCCGGCGGCCGAGGAGAGCGTCTCGCCTTTGGCCATCCGCCAGTGCAGGCAGTCCGGCCCCGCGGCGACAGCGCCGGTCGGGGAGCCGTCGAGAGCAGCGGTCATCTCGTCGAGGACCCGCGCGGTCACCGCGGGGTCGTCGGAGAACACCACGTAGTCGTGATGCTGGTCGAGCGTCTCGAAGGGGTAGGACTCCACCGCCGCGGCGACGGCGCAGAGGTCGAGGACCTGCACCACCGCCGTGTAGTCGAAGCGCTCCGAGTAGGCCGCCTCGAGGACCCCGCGGAGCTCGTCGAGCGGGCGGGGATCGGTGAACACCACGTTCCCGGTGGCCAGCACCGTGCTCACGTCCGTGCAGCCCGCAGCCTCGGTGCAGGCGGCGAGGTCGGACATCGCGATCCGCGCCGCCCTGCCCACGTTGATGCCCCGCAACAGCGCGACCCGTCGGCTCATGTGGTGATCCTCACACAGGCGGCGCGCGCTCGGGTACTTTCCGGGTCATGGCTGTGTCAGTGCAATCCACGACCGATATCGAGGCGGGCATCCCCGAGATCATGGAGGTGATGGCAGACGTCGAATCCCTGGTCGACTGGTCCGACGCCCACAAGGGCGTGGAGATCCGGGAGGCGGACGAGGAGGGCTGGCCGATCGTGGTGTGGGAGAAGGTCGCCCAGTTCGGCGTCTCCGACGAGATGGTGATCCGGTACGAGTGGTACGACGGTGAGGTGTCCTGGACCCTCGTGGAGAGCGGCGCGCAGAAGATGCAGAACGCCCGCTACACCCTCACCGACAACGGGGACGGCACCACCCACGTCGTGTTCGATATCGAGGTCGACCTCAAGATCAAGCTCCCCGGCATGGTGATCAAGAAGGCGCAGAAGACGATCGCCGACGTCGCCACCAAGGACCTGCGAAAAGAAGTCCTGCGCCGCTACGGCTGAGCGCTACCGTCCGGGGCGGGGGACTCGCCGCCCAGGAGGTCGAGTGCGGCCCGGACCCCGGCGGCCGGCAGCTGGCCCGGGGCCGAGGCCGGCCCGACTGTCGCGAACGTGGCCGCGGAGCCGAAGACCCCGCCGCCGATGCGGGTGATCGCGCCGAGCGACCCCATCGACATCGTGACAAGCGGGATGCCCGCGTCCCGGTGTCGCCGTTCGGTCGCGGCGATGAGCGTGACCACGTCCGCCGCGCAGGTGGGCGTCACCGCGATCTTGGCCACGTCCGCGCCCGCGTGTTCCATCGCCTCGAGTCGGGCGACGATCGACTGCTCGGCCGGGGTCGCGGCGAAGTCATGGCTGGAGGCCACGACCGGCGTGCCGTGGTCGTGGGCAGCCGCCATGGCCTCCGCCGCGCGGAGATGCCGGAACTCCACGTCCACGGCGTCGGCCAGACCCGAGGCGGCGAGCGCCCGGATCAGCCCCACGTAGTGCTCCGGGGCAGGCTCGCTCGCACCACCCTCGGCGCGAGTGCGCAGCGTCGCGAGGACGGGGGTGTCCGGGAGCAGCTCCGCGAGCCGGGCGAGGGCCGCCACCGCCGGCGCGGGATCGCTCCCGTCGCCGGCGGTGAACTGCTCGTAGAGGTCCACGCGCCACTCCACCGCGTCGACCGGCGTCGCCGCCCCCCGGGCGTGAGCCGCGGTCGCGAGCTCGGCCACCTGCCACTCCAGCCCCGGCAGGTCGGCGGCGGTGAGCGGGACGATGATCCACGGAGACCGCGCATCCGGGGCGAAGGCGAGCCTGGGCATGGCTAGACCTTACGACGCCCGCGGACCCCGCGGCTCAGTCGCACCTCCCGCACATGCAGGGCTGTCGGCTCGGCCTCAGCTCGAGTGGCGGCCGGAGACGCAGGCGGTCGGGCCCGTAGTAGCGGGTCGCCCAGGCGAGCGTCCGCGCCTGACGGTAGACCGGCCCCAGCTCCCACGTCGGCCCGCCGGGGCCCTCGCACAGCAGGTCGCCCTCCTCGAACACGTCGCCGGCCAGGACCGTGCGGCCCCACCGGTTCAGCAGCTCGGCCGTCTCCTGCGCGCCCAGCCCGCGGACCAGCAGCTCGGGGTGGCCGCGCGCGGTTAGGCCGATCGTGTAGCCGAACCGCTCCTCCGGCGGGGCGGCCGGCTCGGTGCAGTCCGCGCAGTCGCAGCCCTCCCCCACGTGGACCAGGTGCAGTCCGTGGAGGGCGATGTTGCGGGCGACGCGCTCCATTTCCGGGTCCCGGGCCCCGGCGAGCGCCGGGCCGGGCGCCCGGGACCGCCGGGCGGCCCGGCCACGCGGTCGGCCCGGGCGCCTGGCGCGGGAGCGGTCGGTCAGCGCGCGTGCGGTGCGGAGGTGGGCGGTGCGGGACGGGAGGTCGTTACGGGTCATGAGGGCTCCTCGGTTCTCTGGTGTGCGTCTCGTTCGCGATCGAACAGGTGCTCGATCCGGTCCACAACGTAGATCGCGGGTACGACAGGCTCCGCCCGCGATGCCCGCGGGGCCACGCGATTCCCGTGTGGCCACGCATTTTCCGCAGGGCTGCGCGTATCCTCCGGATCGGACGGTCACGCGGGCCCCGGTCCCTCGGACCCGGGGCCCGGGTCGACCCGGACTGAGACGACTCGAAGGGGGTAGTGGCATGCGGGTGGCGCTGGCGCTCGGTTCCGGCGGGGCGCGCGGGTACGCACACATCGGGGCGATCCGCGAGCTCGAGTCCCGCGGCCACGAGGTGGTCGGCGTCTCCGGCGCCTCGATGGGCGCGATCGTGGGAGCACTGCTGGCCGCCGGCAAGCTCGACGAGTTCGAGGCGTGGGTGCGGGGGCTGTCCCAGCGTGACGTCCTCCGGCTGCTCGACGTCTCCTTCGCCGGGGGCGGGGCGATCCGCGCCAATCGGATCATGGGCGTGATCGGCGCGATGCTCGACGACGTCCGGATCGAGGACCTGCCCATCCCGTACACGGCCGTGGCCACCGACATCCGGGCCCGCAGGGAGGTCTGGTTCACCCGCGGGCCCGTCGACGTGGCCGTGCGCGCCTCGTTCGCCATCCCCAGCGTGGTCACGCCGGCCCTCGTGGGTGGGCGGCTGATGATCGACGGCGGCGTCACCAACCCGGTGCCCCTCGAGCCGCTGGCCTCCGTGGAGAGCGACCTGGTCCTGGCGGTCTCGCTCAACGGGCGCCGTTCGGGGATCCGGGGGTCGACGTTCCAGGAGAGCTCTGACCCGGACGAGTCGGCGGCGCAGGCCGACCCCGCGCCCTCGCCCCAGGGTGGACAGGCGAGCGGGGCAGGACAGGCCAGCGGGGCCGCAAAGCGGAGCGGCGTGGCCGCGTCGGCGACGGCGGCCAGGCTCTCGGGCCGCATCCGGACCGCCGCCGCGGACGTGCGCGACGCCGACCTGGTGCGACTCATCGCCGCCCGATTCGGGCTGGACGGCGAGACCGCGGCCGCTGACGCCGCGGACGTCACGGCGGCCACCGGGGACGAGCCCCCGTCGGACGAGGTGGAGGTCGCCGTCGACGAGGCCGAGGACATGGCGGACGAGAAGGGCCTCGACGCGCTCCCCGGGACACTGCGGATCTTCGACGTGGTCACGCAGTCGATCGAGGCGATGGAGAGCATCGTCACCGGCTATCGGATGGCGGGGAACCGGCCGGACGTGCACATCGAGGTCCCGTCGGACGCCTGCTCGGCCTTCGACTTCCACCACGCCGAGCGGATCATCGAGTTGGGCCGGAGACTGACCGCCGACGCGCTGGACCGCGCCGGGGTGTGAGCGGCGGTCGGCCGACGGGGAATTCGGCGGCGCCTTAGGATGGACGTCATGGGATTGGACGTTGACGCCCGTCGGTACGGGCCGCTCGAAGTGGGTCGCGCACAGCACGAGGAAGGCGTCGAGAGGCTGCTCCGCAGTTTCGACGAGGTCCCGCCGGGAGAGCCGGTCCGGCTGGCCAAGCGCACGTCCAACCTCTTCCGCCCGCGCACCTCGTCGTCGTCCCACGGACTGGACACCACCGGCCTGACCGGCGTGGTCTCCGTGGACCCCGACGCCCGTACCGCCGACGTGCAGGGCATGTGCACGTACGAGGACCTGGTGGACGCCACACTGCCGTACGGGTTGATGCCGTACGTGGTCCCGCAGCTCAAGACCATCACCCTCGGTGGGGCCGTCACAGGCCTCGGGATCGAGTCCTCGTCGTTCCGCCTCGGCCTGCCGCACGAGTCGGTGCTCGAGATGGATGTGCTCACCGGCACCGGGGAGATCGTCACCGCCCGGCCCGACGGCACCGAGCGCGAGCAGGCACTCATGCGCGGCTTCCCCAACTCCTACGGTTCGCTCGGCTACGCGGTGCGCCTGCGCATCGCCCTCGAGCCGGTGCAGCGCTACGTGGAACTGCGGCACGTCCGGTTCGACTCCCTCACCGCGCTCACGGAGGGGATGGCGCGGATCGTCGACCGGGGGGAGTACGACGACGAGGTGGTGGATTTCCTGGACGGCGTCGTCTTCTCCGCAGACGAGGCGTACCTCTGCCTGGGGCGGCGCACCGACGAGCCCGGCCCCGTCTCCGACTACAGCGGCGTGACCGACAAGCAGGCGATCTACTACCGCTCCCTCCAGCACGGCGGCCCCGCCGGGTCCGTCGAGCGCGACCGGCTCACGATCCGCGACTACCTCTGGCGCTGGGACACCGACTGGTTCTGGTGCTCGCGGGCGTTCGGTGTGCAGAACCCGCGCATCCGGCGCCTCTGGCCGCAGCAGCTGCTCCGGTCGTCGGCGTACTGGAAGATCATCGGGCTCGACCACCGCTACGACCTCGGCAACAAGATCGGCGCCCTCAAGGGGGAGGGCCCGCGAGAGCGGGTGGTGCAGGACGTCGAGGTGACCATCGACCGCACCGCCGAGTTCCTCGACTGGTTCCTGCGCGAACTGCCCATCGAACCGGTGTGGGTCTGCCCGCTGCGGCTCCGGGAGTCCGCCCCCGCGCGGGGCCTCGGCTCGGAATCGGACCGCCCCTGGCCCCTCTACCCACTGGAGCCGGACACCACCTACGTCAACATCGGCTTCTGGTCCTCTGCACCCATAGAGGACGGCATGGCCGAGGGGGCGTGGAACCGGCTCATCGAGACCGAGGTCTCCCGGCTCGGCGGGCACAAGTCCCTGTACTCGGAGGTCTTCTACTCACGCGAGGAGTTCGCGCAGCTCTACGGTGGCGAGCACGCGGCACGGCTCAAGGCCGAGTTCGACCCCGACGAGCGGTTCGCGACACTGTACGAGAAGGCGGTTGGCGCACGATGACGATGACGATCGGCGAGATGATCGAGGCGTTCGCGACCGGCGAGCCGCCCCTGCGGATCACCGCATACGACGGCTCCGCGGTCGGCCCCGCGGACAGCCCGCTCGAACTGCGCCTGAAGTCCGAGAAGGCCCTGCAGTACTTCGTCACCGCGCCCGGCGACCTCGGCCTGGCGCGCGCCTACCTGATGGGCGAACTCGAGGTCCTCGGCGTGCACCCAGGGGCCCCGCGCGACGTGTTCGGCGCCCTCGAACTGTTCCGCAAGTCCATGACCCGCACCCCCGACGTCCGGACCATGGCGCGCATCGCCCGCTCCATCGGCATCGAGAACGTCAAGTTGCTGCCCACGCCCGAGATGGAGGTCGTGCCGCCGTGGCGACGCCTGGTCAACGGCGGCCTGCGCCGGCACTCCAAGGAGCGGGACTCGCAGGCGGTCAGCTACCACTACGACGTCTCCAACCTCTTCTACTCGTGGGTGCTCGGGCCGTCTATGACATACACCTGCGCCGCCTACCCGGACGCCGACGCCTCGCTCGAGGCCGCGCAGGAGAACAAGTACCGCCTCGTCTTTGACAAGCTCGGCCTCGAACCCGGGGACCGACTGCTCGACGTGGGCTGCGGCTGGGGCGGCATGGTCCGCTACGCGGCGAGCCGGGGCGTGCGCGTGATCGGCGTGACCCTGTCCAGGGAGCAGGCCGACTGGGCGCGCGAGGGGATCGCCGCCGACGGGCTGGGCGACCTCGCCGAGGTGCGGCTGCAGGACTACCGCGACGTCCCCGAGCGCGAGTTCGACGCCGTCAGCTCGATCGGCATGACCGAGCACATCGGTCGCCGGAACTACCACGACTACTTCACGCAGTTGGAGAGCTACCTGCGGCCGGGCGGGCGGCTTCTCAACCACTGCATCACCCGCCCGGACAACTCCAAGACCGTCAAGGCCGGCGCTTTTATCGACCGCTACGTCTTCCCGGACGGCGAACTGGCGGGTGCCGGCACCGTGCACCTCGAGGCCGAGAACGCCGGGTTCGAGGTGATCCACGAGGAGAACCTGCGCCCCCACTACGCGCTCACGCTGCGCGACTGGTGTGCCAACCTCGTCGACCACTGGGACGAGGCGGTCGAGGAGGTCGGCGAGTCCAAGGCCCGGCTGTGGGGCCTCTACATGGGCGCCTGCCAGTACGGGTTCGAGCACAACAAGATCCAGCTGCACCAGATCCTCGCGGTCAAGCTCGGCGAACGCCAGACCTGGGACATCGCGCTGCGGCCGTGGTGGTGGGCCTGAGCCCGAGCCGCGCGGCCTGACCCGGCCCCCGGCTCAGGCCAGGTCGAGCGCGAGCAGGACGTCGCCGGTCGGGGCGGGAGAGCCACCGGCAGGCTCCTCCGTGAGCCCGATCTGCGCGGAGTCGGCGATGCCCTCCACCCGCGCCGAGGCGGTCGGGCCGACGTCACCGGATTCCATCGTGCCCGAGGGGATCGGGTCGTGGTCCGGGCCCATCAGCCAGAGCTGGTAGGCGCGACCCTGACCGGGGTCCGGCAGCCCGGCCATCGTGATGACCGCCATGTCGACCGAGCGCGAGGCGAGCACGGTCGCACCGCCGGCGCCCGTCACCTCGCCACGGGAGACCTCGAGGTCCGTCGCGGACAGCAGGTCCGACACCGGCTCGGGCATGGTCGGGGCGGGCGGCTCGGCCACCGGCGGCTGCTCCCCGGTGCCGGCGCCGTCGGTCATCCGCCCGATCAGCACCCCGCCCGCCAGGAGGACGACGGCGGCCGCCGCGGCCGCGACGACCCTGCGCATCGGCGGGCGCCTGCGTTCGCGCTCGCCCGAGAGGTCGGTGACGCCCGCGGTGTCGGCACCGGCCCCGTCGTCCGGCGGGTCGTCGGCCCCGGCTCCGGGCCGGCGGTCCCCGGAATCGGTCCCGGCACCCCGCCGCCGGCGTTCCGCGGCGGCGAGGTCGAGCACGCGGGCGCGCAGGGCAGGGGGCGGCGGCACGTCGATCCCCGCGTCCGCGACGAGCTCGGCGGCGATCTCCCGCGTCGAGGTGATGTGCGCGCGCATGGACTCCTGCTGCTCGAGGGAGGCGGAGACCAATGCGTCCTCGACGGCGTCGCTCTCGGAGACCGGCAGGGCGTCGAGGGCGTACAGGTCCAGATCCTCGGGGTGCACGGAGCCGGCGGACTCCGGATGGTCGTGGTGCCCGGTCATGCCCGCTCACCTCCCAGGCAGTTCTTGAGTCGACGGAGCCCGTCGCGGATCCGGGACTTGATGGTGGGGAGTGCCGACCCGAGTTGGTCGGCGACCTCACGGTAGGTCAGTCCGGTGAAATAGGCCATTTCGATGGACTGGCGCTGGTTCCCGGTGAGTTCTTCCAGGCAGCGTCGCACCTCTGCGGCGTCCTCGGCGCGCGAGAGGTCGTCGACGACCTGCTCGGACACGTCCGGCTGGCGGTCCCGCGTGTCTGACAGGCCCGCGACGGCATCGGCCTCGTCACGGCGGGCGGAGGAGCTCTCGGACCGGACCCGGTCCACGGCGCGTCGGTGGGTGATCGTGAGGACCCACGAGTGCGCCGACCCGAGCGAGGGCGTGTAGCCCGACGCCTGCCGCCAGACCTGGAGGAACACCTCCTGCACGGTCTCCTCCGCGTACCCGGGGTCCCGCAGGACCCGTAGCGCGAGGCCGTGGGCACGCGGGGCCATCAGGTCGTAGAAGCGGGCGAACGCGTCGAGGTCACCGGCGGCCGAGAGTTCCAGCAGCCGCGCCGGATCGGGCGTCGCGGGGGCGGAGGGCTCGGGCACGACGCTCATCCTAGAGGCATCGGCCCCCGGCGGCGTCCGGAGCATGGTCATCACGCGGACACCCGGAAGGTGCGGCTGTGCCAGCCGGTGGCCCCGTCGGGGACCGTGCCCCTGCGGGTCTCGGTCTGTGTCTCGCCGGTGCCGTCGGTTGCCCGGACATGCAGGGTGTGCAGTCCCGGCGGGGCGTCCCACGTCCACGACCACATGCGCCAGGTGTCGATCGAGTACTCGTCGGCCAGCGCCGCGTCCTGCCAGGGGCCGTCGTCGACCCGTACCTCCACCCGGTCGATGCCGCGCCGCTGCGCCCAGGCCGTCCCGGCGATCACCTGCGGGCCGGGCGTCAGGCGCGCCAGCGGCGCCGGCCGGTCGATGCGGCTCGCCGTGCGGATGGGGCCGCGCTCGCCCCAGCCGCGGTCGGTCCAGTACGCGCTCGCCCGGTCGAACCGCGTGACCTCCCAGTCCACCACCCACTTGGTGGCGGAGACGTAGCCGAAGAGGCCGGGGACCACCTGCCGGACGGGGTAACCGTGCTCGAGCGGCAGCGGCTCCCCGTTCATCCCCACCGCGAGCAGGGCGTCGCGGCCGTCGGTGAGCGCTTCCAGGGGGGTGCCGGCGGTCCAGCCGTCCGCCGAGGTCGACAGCAGCATGTCGGCGTCGGGCAGCGGGCCGGCCGCGGCGAGCAGGTCCGCGATCGGGAACCCGGTCCACGTCGCGGTCCCCACCAGATCGCCGCCGACCTCGTTGGACACGCAGGTCAGCGTGATGATCCGCTCGTCGGCCTCGCGCTCCAGAAGGGCGTCCCAGTCGAGTTCGATCTCGTGCTCGACCATCCCGTGGATGCGCAGCCGCCAGTCCTTGCTCGTCACTGCCGGCACGCGCAGGGCCGTGTCGATCCGGTAGAACTCGTCGTTGCGGGTGAGGAACGGCGTCACCCCGGGGACGTCGGGGGTGACCGCGGCGGGCACGGGAGCGGCCCGGTTGCGGGTGAGGACCTCGGGCAGCTGGAGGTCGGTGCGCTCGGTGATCACGTCGGCGGCGCGGCGGCCGAGGGCTGCCCCGGTCGCGCCGGCCACCGCGATCACGGCCACCGCCGAACCGGCCAGGGCGAGGAACCGCCGCCGGTCCGGGCCCGGGACCTCCGCGGCGTCGGGGTCGTGGGCTCTGTTGTTGCCGTCGTTGTCGTCGTTCCCGTCGCCACCTCTCGTGGCGGGGGCCGGGAACAGCGCGCCGGTGAGCAGGCGGAGGGCCACCACCCCGGCCACCGTCCCGAGGACGGTGGGCAGCGCCCAGGTGGGCGAGGCGGCGGGCCGGGTGAGCGCGGCGAGCGTCCCCACCAGGCCGAGTACGACGACGACGAGGCTGCCCAGCGGCCGCCCGCGGCGTTCCACGAGGCCGGTGACGGCCCCGAGCAGCAGGAGGATGACGGCCAGGCCGAGGAGCAGGGCGGGCTTGTCCGCCGTGCCCAGCGCGTCGATGGTGGCCTCGCGTACGGCCGCGGGGGAGCGGTCCACCACCGAGTCCGCCACGGCCAGGAACGGTGAGGACCCGGTGTCGATCAGCCCGGCGAGCGCGTGCCCCACCGCCAGGACCACTCCCGACGTGAGGACCCCGGCCACGGCGCGCGCGACGGTCCGGCCGATGCTGCGGCCCGGGGAGGGAGCGGTCTGCGTGCTGGTGTCCATGCCAGGGATTCGGAGCGGGGCGCCCGCCGGACCGGTGGCGGAGCGGATTCGCGGTCGGTCCGGCATCGGACCCATCCGGGCGGCGGATCGCGCCGAACAACCGGTGACCCAGTACACAGGCTCGTCGAAAGGACCAAGACAATGGGCATCAACATCTCACGACGCGTGGCATCGGCTGCGGCGGCCGCCGCGGTGAGCGGCCTCGTGCTGGCCGGCTGTGCGACCGACGACGGCGGGATGGAGTCCGAGGAGACCTCCGCCCCGATGACCTCCTCGGAGATGGAGTCCTCGCCGTCGTCCGAGACCGGTGAGGCGATGGCCGATCCCGCCGGGATGATGGTCGGCGCGGGCTGCTCCGAGTACGCCGAGGCCAATCCGGAGGGCCCCGGCTCGGTGGACGGCATGGCGCAGGAGCCGGTCGCCACCGCCGCTTCCAACAACCCGCTGCTCACCACGCTCGTGCAGGCGGTCTCGGGCGAGGTGAACCCGGAGGTCGACCTGGTCGACACGCTCAACAACGGGGAGTACACGGTCTTCGCCCCGATCGACGAGGCCTTCGAGCAGGTCGACGAGGCCACCATGGACCAGCTCGGCACCGACGCCGAGCTGCTCACCACGGTGCTCACGCACCACGTGGTCGAGGGGCAGATGAGCCCCGAGGAGATCACCGGCACGCACACCACGCTCGCCGGCGACGAGGTCGAGGTGACCGGCTCGGGTGACGAGCTGATGGTCGGCGAGGCCGGCGTGGTCTGCGGCGGCGTCCAGACCGCCAACGCCACCGTCTACCTGGTGGACGAGGTACTCATGCCCGCCGTGTGATCGACGGGCAGGACGGAAGCGTGGCCCGGCCCGACGTGCGGAACGTCGGGCCGGGCCCCGGCCTCGGTGGGTCAGAACCAGTCGTCGCGCATGTCCAGCGTGGTGCGGTCGCCGGAGGCCAGCAGCTCGAGCTTCGCGTCGACCGTCGGCAGTTCGCGGCCGAGGAAGTACCGCGCGGCCTGCAGCTTTCCGGCGGCGAACGGGTCGGCAGGCCCGCCGTCGGCGCCACCCGTGAGCCGGTCACCCAGTGCGAGGACCTGCTCGAGCCAGATCCACGCGATCACGATGTGGCCGGTGGCCTCGAGGTACTCGGTGGCGTCGGCGAGGAACGCCTCCGGATCGCTGGCCCCGACCTCGGCGAGCGCCGTGGTCACCTCGATCAGCCGCGTCACCCGCGGCCGCAGCGTCGCCGCGAACCCCGCGGCCGGGCCGCCGACCTCCCCCGCCCGGTCGCAGGTCTCGGTGATGCGCCCGGTCAACGCGCCCAGCCCGGCGCCCCCGCCGGCGACGACCTTGCGCCCCAGCAGGTCCTGCCCCTGGATGCCGTGCGTGCCCTCGTGGATGGGGTTGAGGCGGTTGTCGCGGTAGTGCTGCTCGACGTCGTAGTCGATCGTGTAGCCGGCCCCGCCAAGCACCTGGATGGCCAGGTCGTTGGCCTTGAGGCACCACTGCGACGGCCAGGACTTGGCGATCGGCGTGAGGACGTCCAGGAGGGCGGCCGCCGCCGCGGCCTCGTCGGCGGGCGCGCTCGTGGAGTGGTCGACCAGGCTCGCGCAGAACAGCTCCAGCGCCAGGGCGCCCTCGACGTAGGACTTCTGCGCCAGCAGCATCCGCCGCACGTCCGCGTGGCCGGTGAGCGGGACCTGCGGCGCCTCGGGGCCCTGCCCGACCGGGCGACCCTGCGGTCGGCCCCGGGCGTAGTCCAGGGACTTGAGGTAGCCGGTGTACCCGAGCGCGGTCGCTCCCAGGCCCACGCCGAGGCGGGCCTCGTTCATCATGGTGAACATCTTCTTGAGGCCGGTGTTCTCCTCGCCCACCAGGTAGCCGACCGCGCCAGCCCGCCCGCCCGGCGTGTGCAGCCCCTGGCCCAGCGTCGGCATGGTGTTGACCGTGCCGCGGAAGCCCATCTTGTGGTTGAGGCCGGTGATCACGATGTCGTTGCGCTCACCCCGCGAGCCGTCGGGGCCCACCAGGAACTTGGGCACGATGAACAGGCTGATGCCGCGGGTGCCGGCGGGCGATCCGGGGACCTTGGCGAGCACCAGGTGGACGATGTTCTCCGCCATCGAGTGCTCCCCGCCGGAGATCCACATCTTCTGCCCGAAGAGCCGGTAGGTGCCGTCGTCCTGCGGCTCGGCGCGCGTGGTGATGTCGGCGAGATTGGAGCCGGCCTCCGGCTCGGACAAGCACATGGTGCCGGTGAACCGGCCCTCGATCATCGGCCGGACGTAGCTCTCGATCTGCTCGTCGCTGCCGTGCGCGAGCAGGAGGTTGGCGTTGCCGGTGGTCAGCAGCGGGTAGGCGGCGGTGGAGACGTTGGCCGCGTAGAACCACGCCATGCACGCCAGGTAGGCCGCGTACGGCAGCTGCATCCCGCCCACCTCGGCGTCGAGGGCCGCGCCGGTGAGGTCCGCGTCGGCGAACCGCCTCAGGGCCTCGCCGATCTCGGGGATGAGCTCGACGTCCTCGCCCACGAGCTTCGGTTCCACGAGGTCGGCCTGCCGGTTGTGCGGGGCGAAGTACTTCTCCGCGAGTTCCGCCGAGAGGTCGATGACGGCGTCGATGGTCTCGCGCGAGTGGTCGGCGTACCGCTCGCGCTCGGTCAGCTCCGAGACCCGTAGCCAGTCGTGGAGCAGGAAGTCCAGGTCGGCGCGGGACAGGATGGTCGAGAGGCTCATGCCCTGCAGAATACGTGCGGCGGATCTTGGGCGGCTGCGCGAGCCGGACGCCTCAGTGTTTGTCGGCGGCCGCCGCGAACTTGCGGCCCATGTCCAGCATGGTCCTGGCGTAGAGCGCCGGGAGGAGGCGCTTGGCGCGGTAGTTCTTGCGGGCGTCCGGGTCGGGGAGGATGAGGAACTCGCCGGCGTCGAGGGCGAGCATGACCTCGGCGGCGATCTGGTCGGCGTCGAGCTTGGCCTTGTCGATCAGCTTGCCGGCGAACGCGCTGGCTGCGGGGTCGGACGAGTTGAGGCTCGAGGCCAGGTTCGTGCGGAAGAACGAGGGGCAGATCACCGAGACGTCCACGCCGAACGGATCGAGCTCCCAGCGCAGACTCTCCGAGATCGCCACCACGGCCGCCTTCACCGCCGTGTACGACGTCATGGTGGGCGGATGCACGTGCCCGGCGAGCGAGGCGGTGTTGACCACGCGGCCGTGGCCCTGCTTCTTGAGCATCGGCACGAAGGTGCGGCAGCCGCGGGCCACGCCCAGCAGGTTGATGTCGGTGATGAGGCGCCAGTCCTCCTCGGTGAGCATCTCGATCCGGCCGCCCTGCGCGATCCCGGCGTTGTTCACCAGCACGTCGAGGCCGCCCCAGACCTCCTCGATCTCGTCGCGCGCGGCCTGCCACTCGTCCTCCGAGCGCACGTCCAGTCGCAGGTAGCGGGCGTCCTCGGGGATGGACGCGGGCCGGGAGTCGGCGGGCGCGAGGTCGGCGATCATCACCCGGTCGCCGCGCTCGAGGAACGCCGTGGCCAGCGCCAGGCCCAGGCCCGAGGCGCCGCCGGTGATCAGCACGCGCCGGTTGGTGTCGGCGGGAGATGGGTCTGAGACGAAGGGCAGTCGGGACAGGCGGCGGGCCGCGGCGTCGGGGAGGGGTAGGTCGCTCAGGCGCATGAGCCGAAACTACCCCTTTCGCGCTGACATGGCCCCGGTCGGCGTCCCCACCACGACGGGCGGGTGGAGCATCATCAGCGCGCACGGCGGCCCCGCCAGGTGATGAGTCGCTCCGTCAGCGGTCTGGCCGGACGCTGCAAGGGAAACGCTGCACGGAACGACTCAACAAGGCTCCGCGGCCGGGGGCGGCAAGGGGCGACGCGGCCCTGTGCGGATCAGCCGGCGGCCAGCGGGGCGGGCTGCCCCGCCGAGGAGAAGAAGTCGGCAGCCATCTCGACGGCCGGGCCGGAGGAGTCGGCGCCTTCGATGAGGACCGCCACGGCCAGGTCTCCGGTGGAGCCGACAAACCAGCCGTGGGCGTCACCGGAGCCCACCTCCGCGGTGCCGGTCTTGCCGATGAGTCCGGGGACGGAGGACGCGGCCGTCGCGGTGCCGGACTGCACGGTCTGCTCCATGTAGCGCCGCAGCGTGTCCACGACCTCCGGGGCGAGGGGCTCCGGACTCTGGTTGGCCGTCGCGGGCTCGCCGTCGATGATCTGCGGCAGGATCATCCGGCCGTCGTTCTCGAGCGAGGCCTGCATGACGGCCATCCCGAACGGGCTGGCCAGGACCTCGCCCTGCCCGATCGCGGCCTCGACCCGGCCCGGACCCTGCTCGGTGACCGGAACCGCTCCGGTGTACGTGGTCAGGCCCGGAGTGACGAAGTCGACGCCCAGGCCGAGTTTGGCAGCGGTCTCCTTCATGGCTTCCGGCTCCAGACGGTCGCTGATCGCGGCCTGGCTGGTGTTGCACGAGCGCGCGAACGCCGTCTCCAGTGGGACGGTGCCCAGGGCGAAGTCGTCGTCGTTGGGGATCGTCCGACCCGAGACGGAGATCGACGCCGGGCACGGCACCATCTCGTCGGGACCCACGACGCCGGACTCGAGGGCGGCCCCCGTGGTGACGACCTTGAACGTCGACCCCGGTGGGAAGTGGCCCTCCAGCGACACCGGCCCCTGCTGGTCGGCCGCGGAGTTCTGCGCGACGGCCACCACACCGCCGGTCGAGGGCTGGATGGCGACCAGCGAGGCGGGCGAGCTGCTGGACGAGACGGCGTCCGAGGCGGCCTGCTGGATCCCGGTCTCGAGGGTGGAGACCAGGTCGTCCACCTCGCCGACCGGCGCGCTTCCCAGCTCGATCGGCTCGGCGCCCGGGTTGACGATCTCGGCCGACCAACCGGCCTCGGCCCGGAGCGCGTCCAACCAGGCGTTGGGCAGTCCGTCGATCGCAGGCGAGCTCAGGTCGCTGTCGGTACGGATGAGGTCGCCCTGCTCGGGCAGCGTGACGCCCGGGATCGCCTCGAGCTGCTCGCGGATCGGGTCGATGTCCTCCGGTCGCAGCGCCACCACCTGGTACGGCTGCTCTCCGGCCTCGGCCATCCCGTCGCGGATGGTCTGCCCGGTGATCGTCGGCTCGGCGTCGTCGACCAGCCCCGCGACGGCGTCGGCACTGTCGGTGGCCTCCGGGGCGAGCGTCACGGCCGTGACCGGGGTCCACTGGAACAGCGGCGCGCCCGTGCGGTCGAGCACCGAGGTGTCGTAGTCCATCAGCTCGGTGAAGGACAGCGAGCCGCCGGGCTCCAGGCGCGTGTCGAGGATCGTGGGCGCCCAGTCGACCTTCCACTCCTCGCCGACCTTCGTGGTGCCCGCCTCGCCGGTCGTGGTGACGGTCCGGGACTGCTCGGTGGCGTCGTCCTCGCTGCCGGCTTCCGGCTCGTCGCCCTCCGCGGACTCCGGATCGTCGTCCTCCGGGGCGGGGATGTCCCAGGTGATCTCCACCGGCACCGGGTCCTTGTCGGGGCGCCGGTCGCCCTCCGGGGTGTCGGTGGACAGTGTCGGGGAGAAGCCCATCGCGGTGATGTTGGACTCGAGGGACTCCCGGGCAGCGTCCGGGTCCGTGGTGATCTCGGCCGCCGCGGCGAGGTCGCCCGACTCCAGCGTGGTGAGGAACTGCTGGAGCTCATCGGAGCCGGTGTCGCCGGTCAGGGCCGCACAGCCGGTGCCCGCGAGGCTCACGGCGAGCGCGACGGCGACGAGACCCCGGGCGCCGGAGCGGCTCCGGCGGGTGCGGAACGGTGTGGCGTTCATGCCACCACGAAACCAGAATTCCGCCGCTGCCGCTCGGCGTCGGCGCCACCGACGGCGCGGGGGCCGTTCACTCGTCGTCGGGGGCGAGCGCGACCGCGGCCTCCGGAGACGCCACCCGGAAGTTGAACGACTGCTCGAGGTAGAAGCTCACCTCGCGCGCATCGTGGTGGTCGTAACCCACGGCGATGTCCTGGCCGGACTCGAACAGGAAGTCCCCGCCGCGCAGGCTCAGCACCACGCCCCCGCGCACGCCGGGGGTCCAGATGATCGGTCCGCCCAGGATCTTGCGGAGATGGTCGAAGAGCGGGAACCCGCCGTGCTCGGCCGTCTCCGTGACCGCCGTGTAGTCCCGCGAGCCCACCGCCAATGCGTACGGCCCGTCGACGCCGCAGGTGAGCAGCATTTCGACCGCCCGGGCGACCCGGCGCCGGTAGTCCTCGATGTCGGCCGTCGGCGGGATGTGCCGGTGCGGGCTCTCCTGGGTGATGCCCTGGATGCCGACCTCCTCCCAGCCGTGGAAGACCGCCGTGTTCTCCAGCTCGGCCATGACCAGTGCGGCGTCGCCCGCGGGGTCGAGGTCGGCGTCCGAGGCGCCCCGGTCGTCGGCCAGCAGTTCCTCCCGCGACAGCGCGAAGTCCACGCGCGTCTCGACCAGCGGGAGCACCCGCCGCCGGCGCGCCCGGACCCCCTCGACCGGTGAGTCCGCGACGTGGTCGACACGGCCCAGGTCGGTCGCCGAGTGATCCCAGCCGAAGGGACCGGCGAAGTCGACGATCTTACGGGCGCCGAGCGAGACGACCAGCCGCTCGGCGGCCTCGCCGTCGATGCTCTCCCAGTTGCCGTCCGAGACGGGGGCGTGGGCGCGCAGCAGGTGGTTCATGTTCATCAGACCTTTCCTCTCAGGCTGCCGATTCCGAGGGATCCCGTGCCGTCGGGGGCCGCGCCGCCGGGGTCGTCGTCCTCCCGGGAGGCGCTCTCTTCGGCGGCCTCCCCATTCTCGACGATGTCACCGTCCCGGAACAGGATCCCGCGGGCGATCTCGCGCCACTGCGGCTTCCTCCGCAGCAGGAACTCCAACTCCATGGAGAAGTGCTTGTACTCCTCGCCCAGCGAGTTGGCCATGATCGCCAGCGCGTCGGCGTCCGTCTCCACCGCCATCCGCTGCTCGTACCAGTCGATGGCCTCCGCTTCCTCGGTGAGGTTGGTGAGCATCCGCACGAGTGTCCGGGTCTCGTCGGGCAGTTCTTCAGGTGGTTCGTGGTACTGGTCGAAGCCCATGGGTCCTCCTCGACGACGGTCATGGCGAACGGTCCCGATCCGGGGGAGATCCGACGCTACCGGCCGGGGCGGGGGAGGGACACCGCTCGGCGGTCAGCGATCCCGTCCCGTTCTCGTCGTCGTCGACCCGGCCCCGTCGCCGCGTACCCTCGGGCGACATGACCGACAGTCGGCCCGCACCCGCACCCGCGCCCGTGGACCACACCGGCGCCTCCCCGGTGACGCGGGGCCTCGCGCTGGTCCTCGACGACCTCGTGCGGATCCCGGGCACCCGGTACCGCGTGGGACTGGACCCGGTGATCGGGCTGATCCCGGTGGTGGGCGACGCCGTCGGCACCGTGGTGGCCGCCGCCGTGTTCGCGGAGGCGGTGCGCAACCGGGTCCCCGTCCACATCCTCTTCCGGATGGGCTGGAATTATCTGGTCGACGCCGTGATCGGCGTGGTCCCGTTCGTGGGCGACGTGGCCGACGCGGCCCACAAGGCCACCTCCAAGAACCTGCGGCTGGTCGACCGCACGATCGCCGAGGGCAGGCGCGTCGACACCGATGCGCGCGGCTACCTGGCCCGCGCGGCCGGCGCCGTGGGGCTCATGCTGCTGGTGCTGCTCGGCATGGTCGGGCTGGCCCTGTGGGGTGTGCTCGCGTTCCTCGGCGTGGTCTGAGCCGCGGACGCGTCAGGAGGTCACCGGCAGGAGCCGCCGGACCACGTCGT
The DNA here is from genome assembly GCA_019119635.1 of Candidatus Dietzia intestinipullorum. GTDB lineage: Bacteria > Actinomycetota > Actinomycetes > Mycobacteriales > Mycobacteriaceae > Dietzia > Dietzia intestinipullorum. The sequence goes on along the minus strand of DWWP01000019.1, from coordinate 45,476 downwards.
CGAGCGTGACGACGCCCCGCACCTCCGCTGCGTCGGTGCCCCCGGGGTTCTGCGACTGTTCGACGACGACGAGGTGCGCCCGCGCCTCCCGCATCCGCCGGAACGCGTCGGCCACGGTGAGATCGTGCTCAAGCGACAGGCTCTCGCGCATGAGTTCCCGGGCGGTGGCGTCGCGGCCCGCCTCGATCGCGTCGCGGGCGTGAACGACACCCACGATCTCCGTGCCGTCGAGCACGAGCAGCCGCAGGTGTCCGGTCTGCCGGGCCGAGTCGCGGATCTCCTCCGGGGTGGCGTCCACCGGGACCGAGGACATCTCGTCCGGGGTGGCGGGCTCGTCGGCACCACGCTCGCCGAGCAGGTCGCCCACCGTGAGCTCCTGCAGCTCGAGTGCGCTGAGCAGCTGGCGATGGTGCGATTCCTCCAGCGTCCCGGTCTCCCCCGAGTGGCGGACCAGCTCGCGTAGCGAATCGGCGTCCTGACCGGCGGCCACCTCGTCGCGGGTCTCCACGCCCAGCGCGTGCAGGATCCGGTTGGCCGAGTTGTTGAGCAGCAGGAGCAGCGGGCGGGTGAGCCACAGGAACGCGCGCATCGGCAGGGCCAGGAGAGTGGCGGAGTACTCCGGGTGCGTGATGGACCAGGACTTGGGGGCCATCTCGCCCACCACGAGGTGCAGGAACGTGACCAGCACCAGCGCGAGGATGAAGGCGATGACGTCGGCCGACCACAGCGGCAGGCCCCACCCGCTGAAGACCGGGGTGAGCCAGTGGTGGACGGCGGGCTTGGTGATGGAGCCCAGCGCCAGGGCACACAGGGTGATGCCGAGCTGGGAGCCCGCCAGCAGCAGCGTCAGTTCGGAGGCGTTGCGCAGAGCGGCCCGGGCCGCCACGCTCGTCGTCCCGGCGTCCTCGAGCCGGTGCCGGCGGGCCGAGATCAGCGAGAACTCGACGGCCACGAAGAAGGCCGACGCCGTGATGAGAACGAGGGTCGCGACCAGCACGACCAGCGGGTTGCCCATGAGGCCGGACTGCTCCTCGGCGGCCAGGAGTACGGGGGCGGGGCCGGTCATCGCACGACCTCCTCGACCACCACGTGGAGCTGGGCGGGCACCCGCCGTTCGACGCGTTGGACCTTGGTCCGCAGGACCCGCTCGGGCGAGAACTCCTCGAGGACGTCCGTATCCGGCAGCGCGACGTCCACCCGGTCGCCGACCTCCGGCAGGTCCCCCGACGTCTCGATGACCAGGCCGCCCAGGGTCTCGGAGTCGGCCTCCGGCAGCGTGATGTCCAGGATCCGCTCGACCTCGTCGAGGTGGGTCTCGCCCGAGAGCAGCCACCCCAGGCCCACCTTGACCGGTGTGCCGGCGGCCAGGTGCGGATCGTGCTCGTCCGCGATCTCGCCGACGATCTCCTCGGCCATGTCCTCCATCGTCACGACCCCGGCGAAACCGCCGTACTCGTCCACGACCACCGCCATCTCGGCGTCCTCGCGGCTCAGGCGAGCCGCCACCTCCGGCAGCGGCAGGGACGCCGGTACCGCGATCGGGGCGCGCATCCGGTCCGACACCGGGACGAGATCGGCCGACTCGTCGTCGTCGACCGTGAGCAGATCGTGGAGGTCCACCACACCGATGACGTCGTCGGAGTCCTCGCCCACCACCGGGTACCTGGTGTGCCCCGAGGCCATCTTGGACAACACCGCGGAGACCGTGTCCTCCGCCCGCACCACGTCGGTGCGGGAGCGGGGGATCATCGCGTGTTCGGCGGTCTGGCCGGGGAAATCGAGCATCCGGTCGAGCAGGCGGCTCAGCTCCGGCGACAGCTCCCCGGTCTCGCCGGACTCGGCGACGATGTGCTCGAGGTCCCGAGCGGTGGCCGAGTGTTCCTTGTCCTGGACGGGCTCGATACCGACCGCGCGTAGGAGAACCTGCGAGGCCTTGTCGAACAGGCCGATGACCCACCCGAACAGCGCGAGGTAGATCGTGGTGGAGCGGGCCAGCCAGCGGGAGACCGGCTCCGGCCTGGCGATGGCGAGGTTCTTGGGGACGAGCTCGCCGAAGAGCATCTGGACGACGGTCGAGAAGAGCAGGGCGAGGACCGTGCCCACGGCCACCCCGGCGGCCTGCGGCACGGACGCCAGCCCGAGCAGTTCCCCGATCGCGCGACCGATGAGCGGTTCGGCGACGTAACCCACGACGAGGGTGGTGACCGTGATGCCCAGCTGCGCGCCCGACAGCATGAACGACGTGCGGGTGGTGACGCCGAGAACCCGGGTCGCGGCGGCGTCGCCCTTGTCGGCCGCCGCCCCCATGCGGGACCGGTCGACGGCCATGAACGCGAACTCCTGGGCTACGAAGTAGCCCGTCAGTGCAGTGATCGCGAGCACCACGATCACGCCGACGAGCAGCGAGAACAGGATGCTCACCATCTGGGGTGCCCCCTTCCGAGAAGGGGGCGGATAGATCGGGCCGGGGTGTCGGCTCGGCTCACTGGAGGTGCTCCTGCACGGTCGTCGGATCGGCAGACCGGCGTCGGGCACGGTCTATGGGAGGGATTCTCCCGCTCGACGGGCCGATTGTCGACTCCCTCGCGCGGGGCAGCGGCGTGCCGGGCGGAGTTGTCCGCGCCTTCGCACAGGAGTATCACTGGCGGACATGACAACTCGTGACTCCGAGGTCGCGCTCGCCGATTCGGACCGGCGGTTCTTCGGCCACCCCCTCGGCCTGGCCAACCTCTCCGGCATCGAACTGTGGGAGCGGTTCAGCTTCTACGGGATGCAGGGACTACTGGCCTACTACATCTACTACGCGGTCGGCGACGGCGGGCTCGGCTACTCCGAGCAGATCGCCACCTCGATCGTCGGCGCGTACGGCGGCCTGGTGTACGCGTCCGCGATCCTCGGCGGATGGGTCTCCGACCGCCTGCTCGGGGCGGAGCGGACGCTGTTCGGCGCGGCCACGCTCATCATGCTGGGGCACCTGTCCCTGGCCGTCATCCCGGGCGAGGTCGGCCTCGGGCTGGGCCTGGTCGGGGTGGCCGTGGGCGCCGGCACGCTCAAGGCCACCACCTCGACGGTCGTCGGCGACATGTACCGGCGGACCGACGACCGGCGCGACGCGGCGTTCTCCATCTATTACATGGCGGTGAACATCGGCGGCCTCCTCGGGCCGTTCGTCACCGGTGCGCTGTGGGACACGCACGGCTTCCACTGGGGCTTCGGCGCGGCGGCCGCCGGCATGGCGGTCGGACTCATCCAGTACGTCGCGATGCGCGGGGCGACGCTCAAGGGGGTCGGGGCGACCGTCCCGGACCCGCTGCCCCGCCCCCGGCGGCTGCCGTACCTGGGCGTCGGCGTCGTGGTGGTGGCGCTTGTGGTGGCGGCCATCGCCACCGGCCTCATCCCGCTCGAGTCACTGGCGAACATCGTCACCGGCATCGCGGTGGTGGGAGCGATCGCCCTGTTCGCCATGCTCCTGGGCAGTGCCAAGACTCAGCCGGTCGAGCGCAGCCGCGTGATCTCGTTCATCCCGATGTTCGTGGCCTCCGTCGCCTTCTGGGCACTGTTCCAGCAGCAGTTCACCGTGCTCGCGATCTACTCGGATCAGCGTCTCGACCGGACCCTCGGCGGCTGGGAGATGCCCGCGAACTGGGTGCAGTCCATCAACCCGTTGTTCATCATCATCTTTGCCGCCGTGTTCGCCACCCTGTGGACCAAGCTCGGGGACCGGCAGCCGTCCACGCCCCTGAAGTTCGCGCTGGCCAACCTCATCATGGGTGTGGCCTACCTGGTGTTCCTGCTGTTCGTGGGCAGCACGGCCACCCCGCTGCTGGGGATCGTCGGCATCCTGTTCCTGTTCACCATGGCGGAGCTGCTGCTGTCGCCGGTGGGGCAGTCGCTGGCCACCAAGCTCGCCCCGGAGGCGTTCAAGACGCAGATGGTGGCGTTGTTCTTCCTCACCGTCTCGATCGGCAGCGCCCTGTCCGGCGTGCTGGCGGCCTTCTATGACCCGGCCGACGCGTCCGCCGAGCGGGCGTACTTCCTGGTGTTGGGCGTGGCCTCGATCGCGGTGGCGGTGGTCATGGCCCTGCTCGCGCCGTGGATCCGGAAGCGGATGGTGGGGGTTCGCTGAGCCGGCCCGGCCCGCCGGGCGTCAGTCGGCGGAACCCGACTGCCACTTGTCCCACGGCACCGACCAGTCCCCGTTCTTCCACTGTTCGAGCTCAGGGCCGCCCGTTCCGCGGATCTCCACCACGTCGCCGGTGGAGGCCTGGTCGAAGTACCACTGGGCGTTGCCCGCCGAGAGGTTGAGGCAGCCGTGTGAGGTGTTGGTGTTTCCCTGGGCCCACACCGTCTCGGGCATGGCGTGGAAGTAGATGCCGTTGTTGGAGATGCGCACCCCGTGGGCGACGGTGACCTTGTAGCCGGTGGTGTCGGTGATCGGCAGGCCGTAGCTGGAGGAGTCCATGAGCACCGAGCTGGCCTTGTCGAGCACCGTGTACACCCCGGACTGGGTCCAGAAGTGCATGGACACGTCGCCGTAGGTGGCCCACCCGCCGCGGCCCATGGAGGTGGGCATGCTCTGGACGAGTTCGCGGTCGTGGAAGACGTCGACCGATTTGGTCGCGTCGTCGACGATCGTCACGCGGCGTTCACCGATCGTGAAATCGGCCTCGTCACCCTCTCCGCCCCACTGGTCGCCGCCGAGCTCGCGACCCTCGGTGTCGAGGTCCACCTGCACGCGGGTGCCGGTCTCGTAGTAGTGCTCTGGCCGCCAGTGCGCTGTCGCGTCGTCGAGCCAGTACCAGTTGCCCTCGACGGACGGCTCCGTGGTGACCTTCATGTGCTTCTCGGTCTGCTCGCGGTCGGCGACCGGCTGGTCGAACTTGGCCACCGCGACGATCCCGACCCCGTAGTCGCGACCCGATTCCAGGGGCGCACCGCCCGTGGTGAGCAGCTGCGGGGTGACCACTGCCTGTGGCTGCGCCATCGTGAACGTGCGCGTGTCGGTCGTCGGCCCGCCGGACGCGCCCTCGTAGGTCACCTCGAGCGTGTAGGTCCGCCCGTACCCCAGGATCACCGCGGGGGCCCACTCGGAGCCGTCGACGGTGAGGTCGCCCTCGATCTCCTTGCCGGCGTCGTTGGTGAGCACGGCCTCGGTGATCTCGCCGCCGGAGACGCTCGCGGACACGCCGTCCACCACGGGCACGTCGGTCGCGCCGTCGGCCGGCGTGACGTTGAGCGCCGCGGGCGGCGGGGACTGCTCGGACTGCTCCGTGGCCGGGGTCGTCTCGCCGGCCGAGCCGGCGGGGGTGGGGATCGTGCACCCCGCGACGACGAGCACCAGGGACAGCAGGCCCGCGAGAAGGGCCGACGCGGAGGCGCGCGGGGACGTGGAGACGGTGGCGGCGGTGGACGCGGGCTGGGGCGGGGCGGCGGACATGCAGGACTCCGGGACGAAACGTGGGAATGCGCCGGATACTCCCGGCATGGCCCCATTGTGCCCGCCGGGTCCGACATCGGACCCGCCCCGGGCCGGAACGTCAGCGTGTAGTGTCCGAGTTGTGACCGCGGGCGCCGGAGGCGGGTAGAACTGGGGCATGGGTATCGAGCGACCAGTCACCATCATCGGCGGCCACGGCAAGATCGCACTCCGCGCGGCGCGCCTCCTCACCGACTCGGGTGCCGAGGTCAACTCGGTGATCAGGAACCCCGACCACGAGGCGGATGTCCGCGCGACGGGCGCGACCCCGGTGGTCGCGGACATCGAGACGCTCGACGTCGACGGGCTCCGCGAGGTGCTGCGGGGCAGCGGCTCGGTGCTGTTCTCTGCGGGCGCCGGCGGCGGGAACCCCCAGCGGACCTACGCGGTGGACCGCGACGCCGCGATCCGCACGATCGACGCGTGCGTGGCCGAGGGGATCGGACGGTACGTCATGGTCTCCTACCAGGGAGCCCGCGAGGACCACGGTGTCCCGGAGGACAACTCCTTCTTCCCCTACGCCGAGTCCAAGGCCGCCGCGGACAGCCACCTGCGCGGCTCCGGCCTCGACTGGACCATCCTCGGGCCGGGCAAGCTGACCGAGGAGCCGGGGCGCGGGTCGATCGGGATCGGCGACCAGATGCGCGAGGACCGCGCCACCAGCCGGGACGAGGTCGCGGCGGTCGCGGCGGCGGTCCTGCACCGGCCGGACACCGTCAACCGCACCATCGAGTTCACCGACGGCGAGACGCCGATCGGGGAGGGGCTCACCAGAGACTGAGCGGCCACGGACCCCGGGCGCGCCCCGCGGGCCGGCGATGCGGCGGGGTACGCGGGCGTCCCGGAAGGAGAACGCCTGACCCGCAGCCGGTTCGGCCCGGTGTGGCGGGCCGGACCGGCTAGTATCCGACGGGTGAGGATCATGGTGGCCTGCTCGTGGGTCACCGCCGTCTGCGCACTTCTCACCGCGCTGTGGACCGTGCCGCAGACCCTGTTCACCGGGAGCGTCACGGTGAGTCCCCACCCGCTGTTCCACATCCTCTTCCTGTTCCCGGGGCAGATCGGCGTCCCCGTCTGCCTGCTCGCGACGTTCCACGCCGTGGTGCTGATGGTCAGGAGGGAGTTGGCCCTCCTGCACGAGAAGGTCCTGGCCGGCGGGCAGGTGCTCACCGTGCTCCTGCTTGCGGTGTGCGCGTACGTGCTGGTCAATCCCAGTTCCACGGGCGGCGAGTTCAGGACCATGGCACTGGCCTTCCAGGCGGGACAGCTCGTGGTGGCGGTCGGCCTGGTGCTGCGGGTGGCACGGCGCCACCGGGTCCTCGGCACCGATCAGCCGGGGACGGGTGCCGGGCCGGGGCCCGACTGACACGATGGGGGCATGCGTGCCATCCACATCTCCAGCCATGACGGACCCGACGCCATCGAGGTGGTGGACGTGGACGAGCCGGAGTCCGGCTCCGTCCTCATCGACGTCCACGCCGCCGGCGTGACCTTCCCCGAGGTGCTGCAGACGCGCGGGAAGTACCAGATCTCGCCGCCCATGCCGTTCGTCCCCGGCTCCGAGGTGGCGGGCGTCGTCCGCTCCGCGCCGGAGGGCTCGGGGCTCGCCGCGGGCGACCGGGTGTGTGCGATGCCCGGTCTCGGTGGGTTCTCCGAGGTCGTCGCCACGGACCCCTCCCAGGTGTTCCGGCTGCCGGAGAACCTCAGCTTCGTCCAGGGCGCGTCCGTGCCCATGAACGTCCTGACCGTCCACTTCGCGCTCTCCCATCGCGGCCGGTTGCGGTCGGGCGAGACCGTGCTCGTGCACGGCGCCGGGGGTGGCATCGGCATCGCCGCCACCCAGTACGCCACCGCGGTCGGGGCGCGGGTCATCGCCGTGGCCTCCACCGAGGAGAAGCGGGAGCTGGCCAGGAAGGCCGGCGCGTCGGAGGCGATCCCGCCGGACGGGTTCAAGGACGCGGCCAAGGAGCTCACCGACGGCAGGGGTGTCGACATCGTGGTGGACCCGGTCGGCGGTGACCGCTTCACCGATTCGATCCGGGCCCTCGGGCAGGAGGGGCGGATCCTCGTGATCGGTTTCACCGGCGGCGAGATCCCCACCGTCAAGGTCAACCGGCTCCTGCTCGGCAACAAGAGTGCGATCGGTGTGGGCTGGGGCGAGTACTGGATGTCCAACCCCGGCTACCTGCAGAAGCAGTGGGCCGAGGTCGAGCCGCTGTTGGCCGACGGGAAGCTCGACCCGCTGGTGGGCGCCGAACTCCCGTTGGAGAAGGCCTCCGAGGCGCTCCAGCTCATGGACGGCCGCGGGGCGGTGGGCAAGATCGTGCTCACGACCCGCTGAGGCCGCCTTCGTCGTCGGCGCAGGACTTGCTGTCGTGTCCCCTACGGGTACACTCAGGTTAGGCAAGCCTAAGTGGGAGAGTGTGTATGGCGAAAAAGCGTGACCCCATCCGATTGGAAGTCCTCCGCGGTGAGTGGCTGACCCCTGCCCTGCGCAGGCTCGTCCTGGGCGGCGAGGAGTTCGCGCGCTTCGTGCCCAACGGCTTCACCGACGCCTACGTCAAGCTGCGGTTCGGCACCGAGGAGGCGCCGGAGATGCGGACCTACACGGTTCGCGAGATCGACGAGGACGCAGGCGAGATGGTGATCGACTTCGTCGTCCACGGCAGCGCCGGGCTGGCCGGCCCCTGGGCCCGGGATGCCGCGCCCGGCGACCAGATCACGATGCTCGGCCCCGGCGGCGCCTACAGCCCCGACCCGGACGCGGACTGGCACCTGCTCGTGGGTGACGAGTCCGCGCTCCCGGCCATCGCGGCGGCCGTCGAGGCGCTTCCCGCCGGCGCGGTCGGACAGGTGATCGTGGAGGTCGACAGCGCGGACCATCAGCTGGAGCTCCCCGTCCCGGACGGCGTCGACCTCACGTGGCTGCACCGGTCCACCGCCGAGCCCCCCGCCCGCGATCCGCAGGACGCGGCCGCCACCATCGCCGCGGACACCCCGCTGGCCCGGGCCGTGCGCAGCGCCCCGTGGCCGGAGGGGCAGCCGCACGTCTTTGTCCACGGAGAGGCCCACACCGTCATGCGCGGGATCCGCCCGTACATCCGCTCCGAGCGGGGCGTACCCGCCGACCGGGCCTCGATCTCCGGCTACTGGCGCCGGGGCCTGGACCACCAGGACTTCTCCGCGTGGAAGAGCGAGTTCAAGAAGGTCGACGACAAGGTCAGCGCCTGAGGGGCCCCGCCCTCACCGCAGCGCCTCCAGCCGGCGCCCGGCCTCGGCCAGCACCTCGGGGCGCTTGCAGAACGCGAACCGCACGAGGTGTGACCACTCGCCGGCGAAGTCGTCGACGAACGGGCTGAACGGCACCGCCGCCACCCCCACCCGCTCGGGGAGCTCCAGGCACCACCGCGCCGCGTCGGTGACCCCGAGCGGGCGCGGATCGGCGGTGAGGAAATAGGTGCCCCGGGTGGCGACGACGTCGATCCCCAGTCCGGTGAGGATCCCCGTGAGCTGGTCGCGCTGCTCGCGCATCCCGGCGCGCACCGCCCTGATCCACTGGTCCTCGTGGCGCAGGGCGTGTGCCACTCCCAGCTGGAGCGGGGTACCGGCGGCGAAACTCATGTACTGCTTGGCGGCCCGCGCCCCCGCGACGAGGTCGGGCGGTCCGGTGAGCCAGCCGATCTTCCACCCGGTGCAGTTGAGCATCTTGGCGGCGCTGGAGATGCGTACCGTCCGCTCGCGCATCCCCGGCAGCGTGGCGATGGAGACGTGCTCGTGGCCGTCGAAGGTCAGGTGCTCGTAGACCTCGTCCGAGATCGCGAGCGCGTCGAACTCCCGGCACAGGGCGGCGAGCTCGGCCAGGTCCTCCCGCGGCAGCACGGCCCCGGTCGGATTGTGCGGCGTGTTGAGCAGTACCGCCCGGGTGCGGGGCGAGAACGCCTCCCGCAGCGAGTCCACGTCGAGACGGTAGGAGTCCCCGGCGCGGACCAGTCGCGCCGAGCGACGCGTCGCCCCGGCCATGGCGACGGTCGCGGCGTAGCTGTCGTAGAACGGCTCGATCACCACCACCTCGGCGTCGGGCTCCACCAGTCCCACCACCGCGCCGGCGATGGCCTCCGTGGCGCCCACCGTCACCAGGACCTCGGTGTCCGGGTCGTAGGTCAGCCCGGTGTGGTCGGCCACGTGCCCGGAGATCGCCGACCGCAACTCCGGCACGCCGGCGCCGGGCGGGTACTGGTTGTGCCCCTCGCGCATCGCCCGCGCCGCGGCCTCGATCATCGACGCGGGCCCGTCGGTGTCCGGGAAGCCCTGGCCGAGGTTCACGGCGTCGTGCCGGGTGGCGAGCTGCGAGACCTCCGCGAAGATCGTGGAGGCGTGGGGCTCGAGGCGTCGGACGGTCATACGGGCAGCGTAGGCGGACCGGCGGCGACGGATAGAATGGGCGCATGCCCGCCCCCCTCGACGCCCCGCCCACCACCGTCGGACCGTGCACGCAGCGCCGAGCCGTCCTCGCCGCGCTGCCCGGGGTCGTGGTGCTGCCCGGGATCCTCTCGGCGTGCGGGATGACCGAGCCCCCGGATCCCGCGTCGACGGCCCAGTCCACCACCTCCGTTCCGGAGGCATCCCTCCCGACCGCGGAGGTGCCCGTCGGCACCGCCAAGCAGGTCGAGGCGGGCGGGGAGAACGTGATCGTCGCGCAGCCCACCCCGGGGGAGTTCGTCGCCTACTCCGCCCGCTGCACGCACCAGGGCGGGAACGTCCAGGTGGTGGAGGGGCTGAACCTGCGGTGTCCGCTCCACGGCGCCGAGTACGACGCGACCGACGGCAGCAACACCCGCGCCCCCGCGCCGCGTCCGCTCGACGTGGTGTCGGTGAGCGAGTCGGACGGCCGGTTGACGCTGGGCTGAGGCCCGGGCCCCGCCGCGGGCGCCCCGACTTGCGGCGACCACCGGGCGCGGAGTAGAGATGAGAACACGTTCTCAGGGCGGGGTGGAAGTCCCCACCGGCGGTGATGTCACCGGCCCCATGGCCGGAGGCGAGCCCGCGAGCGCCCCGCAGGTGCGGGGGTCAGCAGACCCGGTGTGATCCCGGGGCCGACGGTCACAGTCCGGACGGAAGAGAACATCGCGCCCCCGCGCGGGCCCGACCGTCAGGTCGTGGCCGGGTGGGTGACGTGGCATAAGCCCTGGGCCGTCTGTGTCGAGCCCGTGAAAGGGGCACACGATGAGCGTTCTCGTCTCCTTCCTCGATGCGCAGCTGCTGATCGGCGGCGTGCCGATCCTGTGGCGCGAGATCGTCGGCAACGTCTTCGGCCTGGCCGCGGCGATCGGCGGCATGCGCCGGGTGGTGTGGGCCTGGCCGGTGGGGATCGTCGGAAACCTCACCCTGCTCACCGTCTTCCTCGGCGGCGTCTTCCACACCCCGCAGGACGTGGACCTCTACGGCCAGGCCGGGCGGCAGGTGATGTTCCTCGCGGTGGGCCTGTACGGCTGGTGGCGCTGGAGCGTCGACCGTCGCCGTAACGGCGGCCTGGCGGGGGCCGGGGCGCCGGCGGTCCGGCCACACTGGGCCACGGGCCGTCAGCGCGCGGGCCTGGCCGCGGGGATGCTCGTCGGCACGGTGGTCTTCGGCTGGGTGTTCGCGCAGCTCGGGTCGTGGGGGCCGTGGGCGGACGCGTGGATCTTCACTGGCTCGATCCTCGCCACCTACGGCATGGCCCGCGGCTGGACCGAGTTCTGGCTGCTGTGGATCGCTGTCGACCTCGTGGGGGTGCCCCTGCTGCTCAAGGCCGGCTACTACCCCTCGGCCGCGTTGTACCTCGTGTACGCGGCCTTCGTGGCCTGGGGGTTCGTCGTGTGGTGGCGCGTGGACCTGGCCGAGCGCGCCGACGCGGCGCGCCACCACGGGGCGTCGGGCCGGCAGCCGGTCGGCTGACGCGGTCGTCGGTGCCGGGGCCCGCTCAGCTCCAGGCTCGTGCGTGGAGGAGGACGTCGACGGCGGTCGCGTGCCCTGCCGGGCGCAGGTCGTGCCGGAGGGAGACGACCTCGAGGCCCTCGGCGGCGCGCGCGAGGTCGGCGACGCCGGGCAGTACGGACGGGTCCTGCGGCCCGCCGACGCCGCGGCGGAGGTTCTCGGCGGCGTGCCCTAGGTAGACCAGGTGGCCGCCGGGCCGCAGCCACTCCCCGGCCCGGCGCAGGGCCAGCCCCAGGGGCTCGGGGTCCAGGTGGAGGAACCCGACGACGACGAGATCGACCTCGCCCGGAGGGGTCCAGTCGACGGCGTCGCCCACGAGCCAGTCGACGCTCCCGCTGCGCCCCTCGTCGGAGTCCCTGTCGCGCGCCTGCTCGATCGCGACCTCGGAGAAGTCCACTGCGTGGACGTGCCAGCCGTGGGCGGCCAGCCAGCGGGCGTGCCGCCCGTCGCCGCAGGCCAGATCGACCGCGGTGCCCACGCCGAGGCCCGCGTCCTCGGCGGCGGTGACCTCCGAGACGACCCGCGCGGCGGGCGTGGTGCCCCACGGATCGGGCTGGGCGAGATATCGGGCGTTCCAGTCGGCGGCGTCCACGGTGATGCGGTCCTCTCGGGTCGGCGGGCGGGCAGGGCTCGTGCGGTCAGTCTCCCAGTGTGGTCCACGGCGTGTCGCCGGGCCACACTGACGAAGATACCCCGGGCCGTATAGCCTACGCGTCGCGCGAGGGAGACGATGGCGGGTGACGGCAGGGAGGCGACGATGACGCAGGCACCGGGCCCGGCGCCGGGATCCTCGGACGGACAGGCCTTTGCGCGCACCTGGCCGGTGCTCAGTGCTGTCGCGGACCGGGCCGGCCTCGGCAGGACCCGCGCCCGTCTGGTCTCCGGGCTCGCGGGGGTGGTCGTCGAGGTGGGCGCGGGCAGCGGCGTGACCTTCGCGCACTATCCGGCCACGGTGACGCGGGTCGTCGCGGTCGAGCCCGACCCGCACCTGCGGTCCCGCGCCGAGCGGGCGGCGCGGCGGGTACCCGTGCCGGTCGAGGTCGTCGACGCCGTCGCGGAGGCGCTCCCTGTTGCCGACGCCGCCGCCGACGCCGTGGTGTTCGGCCTGGTGCTGTGCACGGTCCCGGATGTCACGGCCGCCCTGGATGAAGCCCGCCGGGTGCTCGCGCCGGGAGGGGAGGCGCGACTGATGGAGCACGTGCGTGCCGGGGGCACGCTGGGCCGGGTGGCCGACCGGATCGCGCCCGCATGGGGCCACTTCGGGGGCGGCTGCCGACCGAATCAGGACACGGAGGCGCTGCTCGCGGCGGCCGGGTTCGACGTCTCGGGGCTGCGGACCAGGCCGTTTCCTCCGCTGGTGCCGCTCATGCCGATGCTGACGGGCTCAGCGACCCCGGTGTGACGCCGCGGCCCGGCTGCTCAGGTGGCGGCCCGCGCCTCGCGCATCGGCGGGCGCTCGACGGGCGTCACCGCCACGGTCTCCGAGACGAACTCCCGGGTCTGTGGATCGCGCCGGTGCAGGGTGAGGCTGTCGCCGAGCGGGGCGGCCCCGGCAACCCGCCGGTGCCGGAGTAGTCGTGAGTGCACGGCGAGGTGCTGGTGCAGGGCCATCACCGAGAGTGCCGAGTCGGGGGAGTTGCGGTGCGTGCGGACCCCCAGGTCCACCTGGGCGAGTGCGTCGAGGCCGTGCGCCTCGTAGAGGTCGATGAGGATCCCGATGTCCACGCCGTAGGCCCCGGCGAAAGGGATCGCCTCGAGCGCCTCGCGGGTGCCCGCGTACTCGCCGGCCAGGGGCTGGATGACCCCGGCAAGGGCCGGCCAGTGTGCGGCGAGCAGCGGCCGCGCGACGAGCTCGGTGATCCGCCCGCCCCCCGCGGGCAGGACCGTGCGGCCGTCGTCGAGGGGGCGGTCGTAGGCGCCTTTGCAGAACACCACGCCGGGATCGGTGAGCAACGGTCCCAGCAGCCCGACCGCGTAGTGCGTGTCGAACTCGCGCAGGTCGGAGTCGATAAAGGCGATCACGTCGCCGTCGGTGGCGGCCAGCGACTTCCACAGGGCCTCGCCCTTGCCGGGTTCGTCACCCAGGGCCGGCAACACCTCGCCCTGGGCCACCACCCGAGCGCCCGCGCGGGTGGCGACGGCCGCCGTGGCGTCGGTGCTGTGGGAGTCGACCACCACGAGCTCGTCGATCAGCGGCGTCCGCTCGACCAGGTCCTCGTGGAGCGACCGGACGATCCGGCCGACCGTGGCCTCCTCGTTCCGCGCGGGCAGGACCACCGAGACGCGGCGGCCGGACTTGGCCGCGACGAGCTGCTCCGCACGGAAGTCCGTCCCCCGGTAGGTGCGGCGCGCAGACCACTCGCCGACCGGGTCGAGCCGGTCCGTCAGCCCGGTTGAGGAGTCCGTGGTCACGGCATCGATCCTGCCAGAGGATCTCCCGTGCCGCGCCGGCGGTCGACCGGCGCGGGCAGCTCGTGGCGTGTGCCACGATGCAGGTATGGACTTCACCCCCTCTCACCGGGCGCTCGAGCTGACCGAGGCCGTCCGGGAATTCGTGACCGACGAGATCGCGCCGCTCGAGCCGCAGATCCACGCCGACATCGCCCGACGGCGGCTGGCTGGCGAGGACTCGTGGGCGGTGGACCCGCGGCTGGTCGAGCTGCAGGGCAGGGCGCGCGAGCAGGGACTGTGGAACCTCTTCCTGCCCGCCGGGCAGGAGGGTCCGTACGCCGAGCGCTACGGGACCCGCGGGGGCGCAGGGCTCAGCAACACCGACTATGCGCCGATCGCCGAGGAGATGGGCCGCTCCTTCCTCGCCCCGCTGGTGTTCAACTGCAACGCGCCGGACACCGGCAACATGGAGGTCCTGCTCAAATACGGCTCGCAGGAGCAGCGTGACCGGTGGCTGGACCCCCTCCTCGACGGCCGGATCCGCAGTGCCTTCCTCATGACCGAGCCCGACGTGGCCTCCTCCGACGCCTCCACCATGGCCGCGACGGCACGCGTGGACGGCGACGAGGTGGTGCTCGACGGCCGCAAGTGGTGGTCCACCGGCGTCGGGCACCCGGACTGCGAGGTCGGCATCTTCATGGGCGTCACCGACCCGGAGGCGCACCGCTACCAGCGTCACTCCATGGTCCTGGTGCCGATGGACGCGCCGGGGGTGACGGTGGAGCGCATGCTCACCGCGCAGGGCGTCCACGACGAGCCCCTGGGCCACGGGGAGGTGAGCCTGGAGGGCGTGCGGCTGCCGGTCTCGAACATCATCGCGGGCCCGGGGCGTGCCTCGGAGATCGCGCAGGGACGGCTCGGGCCGGGGCGCGTCCACCACTGCATGCGGCTGATCGGGCTGGCGGAGATGGCGCTCGACCTGGCCTGCCGGCGCGCCTCCTCCCGGGTGGCGTTCGGCAAGCCGATCGTCAACCTGGGCGGCAACCGGGAACGGCTCGCCGAGTCGCGCATCGCGATCGACCAGGCGCGACTGCTGGTGCTGCACGCGGCCTGGAAGCTCGACACCGTCGGAGAAGCGGCCGTCGAGGTCAGCGCGATCAAGGCCGCGGTGCCCGCGATGGCGCAGAAGGTGATCGACATGGCCATCCAGCTCCACGGCGGCGGCGGGATGAGCGACGACCACCCGCTGGCCGGCGCCTACGCCACGGCCCGGTCACTGCGCCTGGCGGACGGGCCCGACGAGGTCCACCTGGGTGTGGTGGCCCGCGCGATGCTCGCGCCCTATCGGGACGCCGCCACGACGGGGTCCGGGCGGTGAGCGCGACCGCGGCCGGGGTCCCCGGCGCCCGCGCGGTCCGCTCCGAGGACGCGTTCGACGTCGAGGCCGTGGCCGCCTGGCTACGGCGTGTGACGCCCGACGACGCGTCGGTGCTGGCGGGGACCGACCTGGGGGACGACGACGAGCCGGTGCTCCCCGAGGTCCGCCAGTTCTCCGGCGGCGCCTCCAATCTCACCTATCTCCTCAGGTATCCGGGCGCCGACCTCGTGCTGCGTCGGCCCCCGGCGGGCACCAAGGCCCGGGGTGCCCACGACATGGAGCGCGAGTACCGCGTCCAGTCCGCGCTGCGTCCGGTGTTCCCGATGGTCCCGCGCATGGTGGGCTACTGCGGCGATCCGTCGGTGATCGGCTCGGAGTTCTACGTGATGGAGCGCCTCGAGGGCACGATCCTGCGCAAGGACATGCCCCGCGAGCTGCGCACCGACGTGGTCACCACCCGCAGGATGTGCGAGCGGGCGGTGGACGTCCTCGCGGAGCTGCATTCGGTGGACGTCGAGGGCGCGGGGCTGTCCGACCTGGACCGCGGTGACGGCTACGTGCGCCGTCAGGTGGAGGGGTGGTCCGCCCGCTACCGGCGCGCCCGCACCCCGGACGTGCCGGACTTCGAGCCCGTCATGGCCTGGCTCGACGCGCACCAGCCGGAGGACGTGCGCCGGTGCCTCATCCACAACGACTACCGCCTGGACAACCTGGTTCTCTCCCCGGACGATCCGACGTCGGTCATCGGGGTCCTGGACTGGGAGATGGCCACCGTCGGCGACCCGCTCATGGATCTCGGTGGCGCGCTCGCGTACTGGATCGAGGAGAACGACGGGCCGCTGTTCAAGGCGTTCCGCCGGCAGCCCAGCCACGCGCCGGGGATGCTCACCCGCCGGCAGGTGGTCGAGCGTTACACGAGCCGCGCCGGGCTCGAGGTGGACGAGCAGCAGTGGCGCTTCTACGAGGTGTTCGGCCTGTTCCGCCTCGCCGTGATCGCGCAGCAGATCAACCACCGCTACTTCCACGGACAGACCACCAACCCGGCCTTCCGCTCGTTCCGCTTCGCGGTGGCACTCCTCGAGCAACGCTGCGCGCGGATCATCCGTACCGGCTCCGGCTCGCTGACACCGCGGCAGCTGGGCCCGACGGATGTCCTGCCGGAACTGCTCGGCGCGCGGCGGGCGCTCAGCCCCCTCGTCGTCGGGGGCGCGCACGACGCGCGGTCGTGGATCGGCGGGCTCCTCCGCGGGGTCGTCGGCGGTCGCGGGGAGGAGAACTGATGGGGGCGATCCATCTGGTCCGCCACGGGCAGGCGTCCTTCGGGTCCGGCGACTACGACAGGCTGTCGGAGACCGGCCACCTGCAGGGACGGCTCGCGGGCGAGGACATGGCGGCCCGCGGGGTGCGGCCCCACGTGGTGGTCCACGGCGGGCTGCGCCGCCAGCGTGAGACCGCCGAGGCGCTGATCGCCGGAGCCGGGTGGGAGTGCCCGGTCGAGACCGACGACCGGTGGGCGGAGTACGACGCCGACCTCGTCCTCACCGCGGCCCGCGAGGCGGGCGTGGTCTCCGGGCAGGGCACGCTCGACACGGCGGCAGGGTCCGACGAGGCCAAGCGCGAGTTCCAGCGCCAGCTCGACGCCGCGCTCGGTCACTGGGCCGGGCTGGACGCGTTCACCGAGTACGCGACCCGCACCGAGGCCGCGCTCGCCGACGCCGCGGAGCGATCCGGCTCGGGGCGGACGACGGTCGTGGTGAGCTCGGCCGGGACAGCGTCCCTCGCGGTCGCCGGACTCCTGGCCGACCCCGAAGGGGTGGTGGGGGTGTGGGCGCGACTGCAACGCGTCACGGTCAACACCGGGATCGCCCGCATCGTCGTCGGGCGGGGCGGACTCACCTGCGTGGCGGTCAACGAGCACCAGCACCTCGAGCGGGCGGCGGGGCCGGACGAGCCCCGCCGGTTCGTCACACTGCGCTGAAACGAGGAGGTGGCGGCCGGGGATACTCTACGGTCGTGGTGAGCGGATTCGACGGCCGTCACCACCGATCAGGAGCACCCGATGCCCACCTTCCAGCGCGGACACACGACCATCGCCTACACGGACACCGGAGCGCCCGCCGGGCGCGAGGACGCCCCCGTGGTGTTCTTCGCCCACGGACTGCTCTTCTCCGGGTGGATGTTCCAGCACCAGATCGCCGCGCTGTCGGACCGCTACCGCTGCGTCGCGATCGACTTCCGCGGCCAGGGCGACTCGCCCCGCGCCCTCGGCGGCTACGACATGGACACGCTCACCTCGGACGTCACCGAACTGCTGCGGCACCTGCAGATCTCCGTGGTCAACTTTGTGGGGCTGTCCATGGGCGGGTTCGTGGGGATGCGGCTGGCCGCCCGGAACCCGGAGATCGTCCACTCGCTCACCCTGATGGACACCGCGGCCACCGCCGAGGAGCCGGCCAACCGCAGCAGGTACAAGATGCTGGCCAAGGTGTACCGCGCGGCCGGCATCAAGCCGCTGCGCTCCCGGGTCGCCCCGATCATGCTGGCCCGGCAGAACCTCTCGGCCCCGTGGGTGGACGAGTGGCTCGCGCGACTCGAGCGCAACGACCGCGCCGGGCTCGTCAAGGCCATCGAGTCGGTCGCCGACCGCGACCCGTGCGAGGCGGAGGCCGGCCGGATCATCGCGCCGACGCTGGTCGTGGTGGGCGACGAGGACGCGGCCACCCCGCCCGCCAAGTCGCGCCGGTTGCTCGAACTCATCAGCAACACGACGTTCCACGAGATCCCCGGGGCGGGGCACTCCTCCTCGATGGAGCAACCCACCAGGGTCACCTCGGTCCTCGAGGCGTTCCTCTCCGAGCACAACGGGTAGCGGCCGGTGAGACACGCATTGACGGGCAGGGTCTCCGCCTGGCTGACGCTGCTCGTGGTCCTGCTCCTCACCGGCGCGGTGTTCGCCCTGGCGTCGTCGGGGTCCTCCTCCGAGTCACCGACGACCCTGCCGGACGACTCCGAGGCCGCGCTCGTCAGCCGGATCCAGCAGGACTTCCCCGACTCCGGGTCCGTCCCGGCGGTGCTCGTCGTGAGCAGGGAGGACGGCGGCGCCCTCGGCCCCTCGGGCGTCGCCGCGGCCGCTGACGCGGGCGAGCGCATGGCAGGCGTCGTGGGAGCGTCGCCGCAGGGCCCGATCCCCTCCGAGGACGGCGCCGCCGCGCTCGTCCTGGCCCCGGTCGAGTCGGAGCTGCTGTCCAACGGGGAAGGCGGCGAGGTCGTCGCCGAGATGCGCGGTGTCGTGGCCGACGGGCTGGACCCCGGCCTGACGGCCGAACTCACCGGTGGCCCCGGCTTCGCGGCCGACACCGCCGCGGCCTTCGAGGGCGCGGACTTCAGGCTCCTCGCCGCCACCGCGACCGTGGTGGCGGTGTTGCTCATCATCACCTACCGCTCGCCGGTGCTGTGGCTGGTGCCCCTCGCGGTGGTCGCGATCGCCGACCGGGTCGCGGCGCTGCTCTCGACCGTGGTGGGCGACGCCACCGGGTTGACGGTCGACGCCTCGACCTCGGGCATCACCTCCGTCCTCGTCTTCGGCGCGGGCACCAACTACGCGCTCCTGCTGGTCTCGAGATACCGGGAGGAGCTGCGCAGAACGCGGGACCACCGCGCCGCACTGCGGGACGCCTACGGGGGCGCCCTGCCGGCGATCCTGTCGAGCAACATCACGGTCGTCCTCGCCCTGCTCACCCTGCTGCTGGCGACGCTGCCCAACTACCGGGCGCTCGGGGCGTCCGCCGCGGTCGGGCTGCTCGTCGCGCTGGCCTTCGCCGTCATCGCCCTGCCCGCGGCCCTCGCCGTCTGCGGTCGGGGGCTGTTCTGGCCGTTCATCCCGCGCCCGGAGGACATCGGCGCCCACGAACTGCACGACGCGCAGGCGCCGGAGGGGATCTGGGGGCGCATCGCCGCCGCCGTCGCCCGACGCCCGGTGCGCGTGCTGATCTCCTGCGTGCTGCTGCTGGTGGTGCTCGCCTGCGGACTGTTCGGCACCCGCGTGGGGCTGAGCCAGTCCGAGCAGTTCCGGACCGAGTCCGAATCCGCGGCGGGCCTGGAGACCGCCGCGCAGCACTTCCCGGCGGGGGTCACCGACCCGGTCGTCGTCCTGACCCGCGAGGGGACCGAGGACGACGTGCTCGACGCCGCCACGGGCGTCGAGGGCGTGGTCGAGGCCCGCCCGTCGGGTGCCTCGGACCAGGGCTGGGCCAGGCTGTCGGTCACGCTCGACGCCGGCCCTGCCACCGACAGGTCCGAGCAGAGCGTGACCGATCTGCGGGACGCCGTCCGCGGCGTCCCCGGGTCCGACGCACTGGTCGGCGGGTCGGTGGCCGAGGCCGTCGACACCAACGAGGGCAACCTGCGCGACCTGTCCCTCATCGCCCCGCTGATCCTGCTGGTGGTGCTGCTGGTGCTGGTCCTGGTGCTGCGCGCGGTGGTGGCGCCGCTGCTCATCATGCTGGCCACCATCCTGTCCTCGCTCGGGGCTCTCGGGCTGGGCACCTTCGTCACCACCCGCATACTCGACTTCCCGGGTCTGGACGTGGCGGTGCCGCTGTACAGCTTCCTGTTCCTCGTGGCGCTGGGTGTGGACTACTCGATCTTCCTCACGATCCGGGCCCGCGAGGAGGCCGCCACGCTCCCCACCCGCGATGCCATGCTGCGCGCGGTCGCGTTGACCGGCGGGGTGATCACCTCCGCGGGGATCGTGCTCGCCTCGGTGTTCGTGGTGCTCGGTGTGCTGCCGCTGGTGGTCCTCACGCAGGTCGGTGTGATCGTCGCGCTCGGTGTGCTCCTCGACACCTTCGTCGTGCGTACGCTCGTGGTCCCGGCACTGTTCACACTCGTCGGAGACAGGGTGTGGTGGCCCGGCGACCCCCGCCGGGCGCCGGCACGGGGCCCCGCGGTCGACCGGGCGGGGGCCGAATAACCGGAAGGTGGCACCGTGAGCATCGAACTCGAGCACACCATCGGGGTCGACCCCGCGACGGCGTGGGGATACTTCGCCGCACCGGGAGCGATGCGCAGACTCGCGCCCCCGTTCATGCCGCTGCGTCCGCACCGGGAGGCCGACTCACTCCGCGACGGCGTGGCCGTCCTCGTCCCGCGCTCGGCGCTGCCGGGTCCGCTCGGGGCGCGACTGGGTCCGGCGTGGACCGCCACCCACGACCCCGCGGCGTACGTCGACGGCGAACGGTTCGTGGACCGCTGCACCTCGCAGCCGTACGCGGGACTGACCGGGTGGGTCCACGAGCACACCGTGACCGCCGGCCCGGACGGGACCACGGTCCTCGGCGACCGTGTCGACGCCCGGGTCCCGGCCCGGCTCCTCGAGCCGATGTTCGCCTATCGCCACCGCCAGATGGAACGTGACCTCGAGCGGTTCCGGGAACTCGAGGGGCTCGGCGACGGCCGGCCGCGCACCGTCGCCGTCTCCGGGGCGTCCGGGCTCGTCGGGGAGGCTCTCGTCGCCCTCCTGGGCGTGGCCGGCCACCGGGTGATTCGGCTCGTGCGCCGCCCCGCCCGCGCGGCGGACGAGCGCCACTGGGACCCGGAGTCGCCGTCGACGGACCTGCTCGACGGGGTCGACACGCTGGTGCACCTGGCCGGGGCGTCGATCGCGGGCCGGTTCACGGACCGCCACCTCGACCGGGTCCGCGACAGCCGGGTGGGCCCCACGCGCCGGCTCGCCGAGCTGGTGGCCGCGCGGGGCGGCCGGACCGCCCTGGTGTGCGCGTCGGCGGTCGGCGTGTACGGGCCGGACCGGGGCGACGAGGAGCTCGATGAGCACTCCGATCCCGGCACCGGGCCGCTCGCGGAGATCGTGCGGGACTGGGAGGCGGCGTGCGAGCCCGCCCGCCGGGCAGGCGCCCGCGTGGTGACGGTACGCACGGGCATCGTCCTGTCCGGGGCGGGCGGGATGCTGCCCGCCCTGGCCGCCGTCACCCGCACCGGGCTCGGGGGCCGGCTCGGTTCCGGGCGGCAGTGGATGTCCTGGATCGCGCTCGACGACCTCACCGACATCTACCTCCGGGCCGTCACCGACGACGCACTGGCCGGCACGGTCACCGCGGTGGCCCCGCACGCGGTCCGCAACAGCGACTTCACCGACCGCCTGGGCTCGGTGCTCCACCGCCCCACCGTGGTCCCGGTGCCCGCCTTCGCCCCCGGGCTGCTGCTCGGCCAGCGGGGCGGACACGAACTGGCCCTCGCGGATCAGCTGGTCCGCCCCCGCGCACTCGGGGACGCGGCCCACGTCTTCCGGTACCCGCGCGTGTCGGATGCACTCGCGCACGAGCTGGGAGCGGAGGGCCCGCCCGGTCAGCGCTGAAGGATCATCGGCACCAGCACCCGCCTCGCCAGGCTCCGGATGTCGTACTCCGACTCCAGTACCGGCGGGCCGTCGGGCATCACACAGATCGAGTGCAGGTAGCGGCCCACCACGGCGCCGATGTCGTGGGACAACGCGGCCACCTCGTCGTCGTCCATCGCCCTGATGTGGACGTCGGCGCTCCAGGTGTTGCGGACGAACTCGGCGACGATCTCTGTGATCTCCTCCAGCACGGAGTCGGACTGGCTGGCGAGCGTGGACACCGCCTCGTCCCGGTCCACGAGGACCAGTCGCCGGAGCAGGTCGCTCTCCCTGATGTCGAACACCGTGCCGACCAGGAGGTCCTCGACGTGGCGGACCGGGTCCCACTCCAGCGACTCGAACGGGGTGAACCGCGCGTTGACGGTCTTCATCAGCCGTTGGGCCTCGTGCGCGTAGACCTCACGCAGAATCTGCGCGCGGGGGCCCAGCCTGCGGTACAGGGTCACGCGCGTGACCCCCGCCGACTTGGCGATGTCTTCCGTGCTGGTCCCCTTGATGCCCTGGGCCATGAGGAGCGCGCTCGCCGCTTCGATCAGGCGGACGTCCTCCGTGTCGTGAGGGCGGGCGTCGCCTCTACTTCCGTTGTCACCTGTCACGTGTCCATAGTAGGAGGATGTGTCCCGGGACACGACCGGACCTGCCGTACCGACGACGCCCCCGGCCGCTCTCGGCCGGGGGCGTCGTCGATCGCCGGGTCAGAGATCGATCAGCGGGACTGCTCGTCGCCGTCTGCCGGCTGCTCGGGCGCGGCGTCCGAGGCGGGGGATCCGGGCCGGCCCGTCCACTGCTCGGAACCCGGCTGGTGCTCCCCGCCGGCCTGCGAGGGCAGTCCCCGCCGCTCCTCGCCCTGATCGGATGCCGCGGACTCCGGGGCGCCGCCGCCCTCGGACTCGGGCACCATGTCGAACACCCCGGGCTTGGGCTTCGCGGGGCGCTCGTCGATGTCGGAGGAGTCGGTGCCGGCGCCCCGGGCGGCCGCCTCGGCGAGCGCCACCGACCGTGCGATCTCCGGGTCCGTCGAGGTGTCGAACCACTCGGCCGGCGCGGACGGGAGATCGGCGTCCTGGTCGACCTCCGTCGGCTCGTACCGGAACACGCCGTCGTCGTCCTTCTTGGCCAGGGTCTTGGCGAAGTCCTCCAGGGAGTCGCCGAACTGCGAGGGGATCATCCACATCGTGGCGGCCTCGCCCTTGGCCATCTCGGGCAGGTTCTGCACGTACTGGTAGGCCAGCATCTCCGGCGTCGGCTTGGAGGCCTTGACCGAGGCGTTGACCCGCGCGATCGCGGCGGCCTGCCCCTCGGCCACGAGGTAGCGGGCCGCACGCTCACCCTGGGCGCGCAGCATCCGCGACTGGCGGTCGGCCTCGGCGTCCAGGATCGACGCCTGCTTGTTGCCCTCGGCGTCGAGGATAGCGGCCTGCTTGGAGCCCTGGGCCGTGGTGATCGCGGCCTCGCGCTGGCCCTCGGCGGTCAGGATGGTGGCCCGCTTCTCGCGGTCCGCGCGCATCTGCTGCTCCATCGAGTCCTGGATCGAGGGCGGCGGATCGATCGACCGCAGCTCGACGCGGGCCACGCGCAGGCCCCAGCGGCCGGTCTCGGAGTCGAGCACCCCGCGCAGCTGCTTGTTGATCATGTCGCGGCTGGTCAGCGTCTGCTCGAGCGTGAGACCGCCGACCACGTTACGGAGCGTCGTGGTGGCGAGCTGCTCCACGGCGATGATGTAGTTGTTGATCTCGTACACGGCCGACTTGGGGTCGGTGACCTGGAAGTAGACCACCGTGTCGATGCTCAGCGTGAGGTTGTCCTCGGTGATCATCGACTGCGGCGGGAAGGTGACCACCCGCTCGCGCAGGTCCACCTTCGCGCGGATGCGGTCGATGAACGGGATGATCAGGGTGAGCTGCCCGCTCGCGCTGCGCTGGTAGCGGCCGAGCCGCTCGATGACGGCAGCCTCGGCCTGGGGGATGAGCTTGACCGAGCTCGCCACGATAGCGGCGATCAAGACGACGATGACGGCGAGGAAAACCAAGCCACCCATACGGTCTCCTTAGGGGTGTGTCATGCAGTGGGCCGGGGTCAGACGCCTCGCACGACGATCGCCGTGGCGCCCTGGATCTCATGCACGAGGATCTTCTCGCCTGCCTCGAACGTCTCGCCCTCGAGCAGCGGACGCGCGGTCCACGTGTCGCCGCCGAGCTCCACCAGGCCCCCACCGGAACCCACGGCTTCCACCACGGTCCCGTCACGGCCGGTCAGGGCGGCCGTGTTGGTGTCGTTCTCCGGCAGTGCCGACAACAGACGCTTGCGGGCGAGGGGGCGGACCCCCACGAGCAGGATCACGGAGACGAGTGCGAACGCCAGGGCCTGGCCCCACAATGGTGCGCCCAGGAACGCGGCGGCCGACCCGCCCAGCGCGCCCCCGGCGAGCATCAGGAGGACCAGTTCACCTCCGACCGCCTCGCCGGCGGCGAGCAGTACCGCGGCGCCCAGCCACCCGAGTCCGATATGCATGCCACGACACTACCGGCTGAGGGGCACCGGATGTGACGTCTCTTACGGGCTCCCGGCGTGCGGCCGTCGACGACTATCCTCGTCAGACGTGTCGACTCTTCTGAAGTTCGCGTGGCTCTCCGTGGCCACGGCGGTCGTCACCATCGGTCTCAAGACGTGGGCCTGGTGGATGACGGGATCGGTCGGCCTGCTGTCGGATGCGGCGGAGTCCGTGGTCAACCTGGTCGCCGCCGTCGTCGCCCTCATCGCGATCACGGTGGCCGAGCGCCCGGCCGACGCGGATCACCAGTACGGGCACTCCAAGGCGGAGTACTTCTCGGCGGTGGTCGAGGGGGCGATGATCTTCCTCGCCGCCGCGGTCATCCTCTACACCGGTGTCGAGCGGCTCATCAATCCGGCGCCGCTCGAGTCGCTGGGACTCGGCATGGCGATCTCGGTGGTCGCCGCGGTCCTCAACGGCGTGGTCGGGGCCCTGCTCGTGCGGGCCGGGATCCGGCACCGCTCACCCACGCTCAAGGCCGACGGCAAGCACCTGCTCACCGACGTCATCACCTCGGTCGGGGTCGTGGTGGGCGTGGCGCTGGTGTGGCTCACCGGCTGGGAGGTGCTCGACCCCCTCGTCGCGATCGCGGTGGGCCTCAACATCCTGGTGGTGGGTTACCGGCTGGTGGTCCAGTCCGGGATGGGGCTCATGGACGCCACGCTCCCGGAGGAGGACAACGCGGTGATCGAGGAGATCCTCGAGCGGCACCGCGTCGGCGACCGCGTCGACTTCCACGAACTGCGCACCCGCGAATCGGGGAGATGGCGGTTCGTGGAGTTCCACGCCCTCGTGCCCGGCGACTGGAGCGTGGACCGGGGCCACGACCTGGTGGAGCGGGTGGAGCAGGAGATCCACGCGGCGCTGCCGCACACCCACATCACCACGCACCTCGAGCCGATCGAGGACGATCGGGCGTACAACGACGTGTACTTGTGAACCTCACCGACCCGCTACTCAGCCGGCGCGGGGAGCGGGACCTCGTGCGGCCGGTAGCGGGGGAGTCGCGAGGCCGGCAGGATCGCCAGCGCGCTGGTCCCGGCGAGGAGCAGCAGCCCGAGCTTGAGCGCGCGGAGTCTCTCCTCCTCGTTGACCCGGACGGCTTCGGCCACCTGACGCGGCGTCGCGTCGGTGCGTGAGAGGACCTCTTCGAGCTCCGTGTTGGACACGAAGTCCACACTGTCCAGGTCGACCTGGGCGACGAGGTCCCGCGGGAGCTCGGGGTGCTCCATCACGGCCCGCCCGATGCCTACGCTGAGGAGTGCGACGAGGAGTGCGCCGACCACGGCGGTGCCGACCGCCGAGGCGAGGTTCTGGGTGCTGCCCCGGATCGATCCGACGTCACCGGCGAGTTCTGCCGGCGCCGACGTGACGAGGACATTGAACACCAGTGTGACCAGGGCGCCCTGGCCGATGCCGAACGCGATCAGGCCGACGATCGTGGGGACGGTCTCCCAGTTGTTGGTCACGACGA
This sequence comes from Candidatus Dietzia intestinipullorum, assembly GCA_019119635.1. Classification (GTDB taxonomy): domain Bacteria; phylum Actinomycetota; class Actinomycetes; order Mycobacteriales; family Mycobacteriaceae; genus Dietzia; species Dietzia intestinipullorum. The sequence goes on along the minus strand of DWWP01000019.1, from coordinate 19,818 downwards.
CCGACAGCCAGACCAGGGCCGCGGTGGCGAGCGTGAAGGCGGCGACCCCGATCGTGCGCGGGCTGAACCGCTTGTAGAAGCGCACGATGAGGGTGGCGGTGATGAACACCGTGACGTTGAACGGCATCATCGCCAGCGCCGTCTCGAACGGGCTGCGGCCCTGCACGATCTGGATGTAGAGCGGCACGGTGAAGTTCAGGGCGGCCTCGAGGGCGACCACGATGAACATCGCGTAGACGGCCGCGCGTTCCCGGGAGGTGCCCAGGACGGACAGGTCGACCAGCGGCTCCTTCCCCCCGCGGACACGACGACGGGTCCACAGGAAGAACGCCTGCCCGCAGATGATCCCGAGGAGGATCAATAGGGGCGCGGGCGAGATCCCGCGGAGATCGAAGGGTGCGCCCGGCCCAGCGAGGACCGCGCCCCAGGCGTTGAGGTTGTTGAACCCGAGCGTGAGCAGCACGATCGCGAGACCGATGAGCACCGAGGCCACGAGGTCGATCGTGATGGACGAGTCGCCGCGATCGGACCGGAGGGTGAAGCTCAGGACGAACACGGCGATCGCGAGCGCGAAGACGATCCAGAACACCGGACGCCAGCCCACGAGGGTCCCCAGGGTGCCGCCGATGAGGAAGGCGCTGACGCCGGCGAGCGCGCGTGCCGACCCGAGTGACCCGATCGCGGTGGCCTGTTGGTCTCCGCTGTAGTTCTCGGCGATGAGTGCGACGAGCGCCGGCACGATGATCGCGGCGGAGGCGCCGGCGAGGGCCTGTCCGGCGATGGCCCACCCCGCCGACGGGGAGAAGATCATGAACAGGGAGGAACAGGCGAAGGCGATGACGACGACCCGGAAGATCAGCACCCAGCCGAGACGTTGCCCGAGCTTGGCGCCGGTCATCACGAGCGCGGCGACCACCAGCCCGTAGACCACGATGGTCGAACTCGCCACGGTCATGGGGACCCCGAAGTCGGCGACCATCCCGCCGATCGAGATCGGCAGTGCCGAGACGTTGAAGGACATGAGGACCTGGCCCAGGAACAAGCCGGCCATCGGCAGCCACGACCGCCGGGGGTCCGGTGTCGACGTGACGGACATGAGGTGGGCCTTTCGGTCGACGCAGCTACCCGGCCGTCCGACCATATCGACGAGAGCGTCGGCGGGGCCGGGGATTTCCGCAGATCCCGACCCGACCCGGCCCGCTGAGCGCGGCTAGGCTGGGCCCATGCCGCTGCGCCCCCGTTCCACCCCGCTCACCGGCCGCGGCAGGTCGGGCGGGATGGACCTGGGCACTCGCGCGCTCGTACTGGGTGTCGGTTCCCTGGCGCTGTCCTGGATCCCGGTGCTCAACATCGTCGCGTTCCTCGCCGCGCTGATGGCCGTGGGCTTCGGACTCCTGGCCCGCTGGCCCACCGGCTGGATCGCCGACGAGGAGCCGAACACGCGGCGGGCCCTGTGGGGAGCGGTCCTGGGCGGCGTCGCGATGATCGTCTTTGTGGTCACCGCGGTCCGCTACTCCGCGTTCTGACCCCGGATTCGGAGACCACCCAGCCGATCCCCGTGCGCATCCGGCGGGCGAACGTCCCGGGGCGGGTCGCGCAGCCGGCGTGCCCGCCCTCGAAGGGGAACACGGCACTGCGCGGGAGCAGGTCAGCCATCTCGTCCTGGAGAGACTGCGGGAACGCGAGGTCGCGCATGGTCTTGACCACCGCGACCGGCAGGTTCAGCTCGTGCAGCCACCCGGTGGAGTTGAACCGCGCCACCTCGGAGATCACCGTGCGGTGGGTCGCCACCGGGGTCGACGAGAGTTCACGCAACGCCCAGGCGTGGGGGCTCGTCGCCTCGTCGTCGTCCTCGACCGTGTCCTGGATCTCCTCGGCCACCTCCTCGGGAACGGCGTTGAGCAGGGGGCTGGCGCGCGTGAACCCGCCCATCGTCACCTTCTCCACGGCGTTGCGCTCGGCGCCGGTGCCGGTGGCGGCCAACACCAGACCCGCGAAGCGGGACGGATCGCGGCGGGCGGCGAGCTGGGAGACCATCCCGCCCATCGAGTAGCCGCCGAGGACGGGGGCGGGCAGGTCGAGGTGGTCGACCACACGGTGGACGTCGTCGGCGAGGGTGTCGAAGCTGAAGGGGCCGCGGTAGCCCCGGCCGTGCCAGCGCTGGTCAAAGGTGATGAGCCGGTACTCACCGCGGAGACGTTGGAAGGTCTGGTACCAGTTCAGCATGCCGGTGGCCACCATGCCGTGGAGCAGGACCACGGGGACGAGGCCCTCCTCGCCGGTGTCGTGGAGCCGCGTCCGGACACCGCCCGGCAGGGTCACCATCCGGCCCGGGGGGAGGCGGGACATGTCGGGTGCCATCCGGGGCAGACGCGCCGTGGCCCGGGGCAACCTCGTGACCACCCCCAAGGGGTTCCTCACCATCGGTACCTCCGTCCGTGACCTGTGATGCACTGGAAGCATGACACAGCGCGCCGATCAACCTCTGCAGGACGGGACCATCGAGAAGATCGAGGAGCTCTTCGAGTCGACGGGTCGCGTGGCACGCCGTCACTTCCGTGGCGACCTCGAGGCGTTGGCGGCGGCCGACAAGGGCGGGGCCGCTGGATACGATCCGGTAACCGCGGCCGATGAGGAGATCGAGGCGCTGCTGCGCGCGGGGATCTCACGCTTCAGCCCCGGTGATCGCGTGATCGGGGAGGAGGGAGGCGCCTCCGGCCCGCAGGACGCCCGCCGAACGTGGTTCCTGGACCCGATAGACGGCACCAAGGCGTTCCTCACGGGGATGACCGGCTGGGGCACGCTCGTCGGTGTGGTCGAGGACGGCCGCGCGGTGGCGGGGTGGATGGATCAGCCCGTCCTCGGCGAGACCTTCGCGGCGGTGGACGGACGCGCGGTCGTCCGCCGGCCCGCCGCGGGCGGGGGCTCCGTCGAGGTCACCGATCTCCGCGCCTCGGGGTGCACCGAGCTGTCCGAGGCGATCCTGTACACCACCCACCCGTCGATGTTCGGTGAGGCCGGCGGCGAGGCGCGGCGCCGCTACGACGAGCTGGGGCTCCGCGTGCGGCTGCAGCGCTTCGGCGGAGATTGCTACGCCTACTGCATGCTCGCCGCGGGCCGGGTCGACCTGGTGGTCGAGTCCGAGCTCAACGCGTACGACATCGTCGCCCTCATCCCGATCGTCGAAGCCGCCGGCGGTGTGGTCGTCGGATCGGACGGTGGCCAGCCGTTGGAGGGCGGGACCGTGGTGGCCGCCGCGACGCGCGAGCTGGCCGAACAGGCCTGGGCGGTGCTGCGGCCGGAGGGCTGATCGCCTGCTCCCGAGTAGGATCCGGGCTCGTGACCGACCCGCTCTTCGCACTGGAGCGCGACCCCGCCGTGCTGGGGCCCGGCGCCGTGCACATCCCGGGGTGGATGGACCGTCGCCGTCAGGAGTTCCTGTTGCGGGCCTGCGCCGACTGGGCCGCGGTCCGCCCGCCGCGCACCGTGGTGCTCCCCGGCGGAGGACGGATGTCGGTGCGCACGACCATGCTCGGCCGGCGCTGGTCCCCGTACCGGTATGACGACGACGAGCCCGTCCCGCCGCTGCCGGACTGGCTCGTGCGCGCGGCGCGGTCCGCGCTCGAGGCGGCCTCGACTGTCGATCACCGGGTGGCCACCGACGCCGGGCGGCCGCTCGCGCCCGAGGACTACACGCCCGACGCGGCACTGGTGAACCTCTACGGCCGTGGCTCCACGATGGGCCTGCACCAGGACAAGGACGAGGCGAGTGGTGCCCCGGTGGTGTCGCTGAGCCTGGGGGATTCGTGCACGTTCCGCTTCGGTACCCCGGAACACCGCGGTCGACCGTACGAGGACGTCCGCCTGGAGTCCGGTGACCTCGTGGTCTTCGGTGGACCGTCGCGGTTGTCGTTCCACGGCGTCCCCAAGGTCTTCGACGCCACGGCCCCCGGCTGGTGCGCGGAGGTGCTCGGCGGAACACCTGGCCGGGTCAACATCACGCTGCGGGTGACCGGGCGGCCTACGGTGGAGGCATGAGTCACGGCGCGAACCAGCTCACCGGTCGAGGGCGGATCATCCTGTCAGTTGCGGTCGTCGCCCTCCTCGCGGTGGTCGCCGCCGTGGCGACCGTGGTGATCTCCTCGGCGACCTACGACCCGACACCGCGCACGCTGTCGCCGAAGACCCAGGTGGCCGCCGGGTCGGACCATGTGGACGCTGAGGCGGGAGTGGAGGTCCGGGTGCCCGAGGGGTGGCGCGTTGAACCGGGAGACCTCGTGTACGGCAGTACCGCGCTGGTCCCCGAGCCGGTCGACGGCCTCCCGCCGGGGCAGACGGGCGGCGGGATCGTCTTGGTCGGCGCACTGACGCCCAACTTGTTCGCGGCGCACGAGACCGATAACCAGCGGTCGGCCGCCGCCATGAGCTCGGGGATGGGGGAGTACTTCCTGCCCGTGCCGGGTCAGCGGACAGAGCAACGCATGGAGGAGATCTCCAGCGACCTCGGCGACGGGTGGGCCATGTCCTACCGCGTGGTCCCCGACCGGTCCCTCGGTGCGACCTCGGCGACGGGAGCGGCCGCAGGCGGGCTCGTCTACGCGGCCGTCGTCGGCGAGGGCGAGCAGCGGTACTGGCTCACCTACGTGGGCACGCCCGGGGACGGGGCGATGGAGTCGCCCGGGCGCGAGTGGGCGGACGAGATCGTCGAGCGGCTCCACCGGACCGAGGGCGACGACGATGTGGCGGCGGTGGAGAACGCACCCGGCCAGACCGCCTGAGACCCCGAGCGCCTCGCGGTGCCGGGGCACCGTCCTGCGACGGCTTCTGTCGGCGCGCCCCAGCGGGTATTGTTCCGGTATTCTTCCTATAGAGAGGAAGAGGATCGGAATTATGACGCTTGCTGTGGGAGGTTTTGAGGAGGCCGTCCAGGCGACTGCAGATGCGCTCGTGGCCCCGGTCGATACGGCCGCGCAGGAACGCGAGGCGGTCGAGGAGTTCATCACCGAGCTGACCGACCTCGCTCTGGATCTGGGCAGCCGTTGGCCGTCCGGGGCCCCGGCGACCGAGGTGCAGGGGCTGTGGACACTGCTCAAGCGGGCCCGTGAGGCGTATGCCGTGGACGATCGCGAGGGCCTGGAGCTGGCCTTGGTGGGCATGCGGACGGTCCTGTCCCGCATCCGGCTGCAGGTTCACCGGGAGCAGATCGACGACCCGGGGGAGGCGATGGCGTTCCTGGACTCCTGGTTGAGGGGCTGGAGCGCCGAGGATCTCGCCCGGGTGGTGGGCGCGCAGCCTCGCGTGCTGTCGAACTGGCGCTCGGGCACTCGTCCCCGCAAGGCCGCTCTGGAGAGGCTGCAGCTGGTCGCCGAGCTGGTGATGGAGCTGCGGACCACGATGACGGCCCGCGGGATCCGTCTGTGGTTCGACAATCCTGTCGCTCAGCTGGGCAGCCGGTCACCGCTGCAGGTGCTCGATGAGCACGAAGGTGATGCTCGGTCGGAGCTGCTGGACTTCGTTCGTGGTGGACTCCGTTAACCGGAGCGCGCCGGAGCGGGTGCCGGTCGACGTTTCGGCGTTCAGGCAGGTGGCTCCGGGGATGCCTCCGCTGTGGCATGACGCCGGGCTGGGCGGTGCACCGACGCAGTCTGATGGGCGGTGGCACCGGCGTGGCGTGGGGTTCGCCCAGTACTTCTCGCTGTCGCCGGCCGGCGCGTGGGCGGAGTTGATCAGGTATTTCGGTCTCCGGTCCCCGGAGCAGGTGGTGGAACAGCGGCGATCGCTGTGGCACGCGCATGTGGAGGTCGAGGACGTCGCCGACCTGTCGACGTTCGACCGCTGGGTCGCGTGCGGGCTCGATCCGATGGACGCCGTCTCGGATGATCACGCCGGATGTCAGCGGGTGGCGCAAGGGTTGGTCGAGCAGGGCTACCGGGGCGTGCTGGCGCCGTCAGCAGCGTTGCCCGAGGCCATCAACATCACGGTGTTCGGGGGCAGGTACGAGCAGGAGGCGATCGCTGACCCGCGGACACTGGCGCGCCGTGATGATCGTTGGCTGCGGGTGGCCGTCGCGGCGGAGGGTGCGCATCCACCGCAGGTCCTGGTGACCAGGACTCGGTATCGGGGCCAGCCGCACGGTGGGTACGAGGACTGGGCCTCGCCGTAAGTGCCCGCGTCAGGGGCGCATGCGTCGGAACCCCACCACGGGGCGGCCGCCGGCGAGGTCCTCCCGGGCCTCGGTCACCATCTCGACCTGTTTGCGGGCCTGCTCGCGGACGGGGGTCCCGGGGTCGAGCACCGACAGGTACTCGGAGTGCTCGGCCAGCGCGTCCACCGCCAACTCGACGAACCCCTCCACGTCCACATAGTGAGTGGCCTCGGGGGAGGACTCGAACAGCGTGGTGGGCCGCCCCTCGGAGGCGTCCACGCCCACTGCGGCCACCACGTCGTCGTAGGCCGCCATCACGGCCTCGCCGAACTCCATGTGATCGCTCTGGTTGGGAAAGCCCGGCGCGAACTCGGGGCCGGAGTACAGCGAGAGCACCACGTCGGGGCGGTGCCTGCGGATCGCGTCGGCGATCGAGTCCCGCAGCTCGGCGTTGTTGACGATCCGGCTGTCCGGGAACCCCATGAACTCCACCTGGTCCACCCCGACGACGGCCGAGGACCGTCGCTGTTCCTCCTCGCGGATCGGGCCCGCCACCGACGGGAGCATCCCCTCGATCCCGGCCTCGCCGCTCGAGGCGAGCACGTACACGACGCTGCGCCCCTCGGCGGTCCAGCGCGCCACCGCCGGGGACATGCCGTACTCGGGGTCGTCGGGATGGGCGACCAGCACCAGGCACCGGGTCCAGTCGGTGGGGAACGGGTCGGGCAGGGGGGCGTCTGCGGAGCGGGCGTCGGGAGTAGTCATGCCACGAGTATCACCCGAACGCCGCCGGTCTCGCCGGGCCTCGCGGATGACCACGGACGTAAGCTGGAGCCCTCGTCGTCGTCGACACCCACCGAAAGGCCCCTCATGTCCGCACTCTTCCCCGACCACCGCCCCTCCTGGGAGACCGACGACCACCGGCTCCTCCGCGATCACGCCCGCGCGTTCTTCGCCAAGGAGATGACGCCCAACCAGGAGAAGTGGGCCGAACAGAAGTACGTCGACCGCGAGACCTGGATGCGCACCGGGGAGGCCGGCCTCATCTGCCTGGACGTGCCCGAGGAGTACGGCGGACAGGGCGGCGACCCGGCGATGGAGTACCTGGTCACCGAGGAGTTGGTGTACTCCGGCGACACCGCGTTCGGTATGGGCGTGGGCTCCACCATCACCCCGCACTACGTGGTCAACTACGCCACCGAGGAGCAGAAGCGGGCGTGGTTGCCCAGGATCTGCTCCGGCGAGTGGATCTCGGCGATCGCCATGTCCGAGCCCGGCGCCGGCTCCGACCTCCAGGGCGTGCGCACCGCCGCGAAGCGCGACGGCGACAGCTACATCATCAACGGCTCCAAGACCTTCATCTCCAACGGCGGCTCCGCCGACTTCGTGGTGGTGGTGGCCAAGACCGACGTCGAGGCCGGACACAAGGGGATGGCGCTGTTCGCGGTGGAGGCCGACACCCCCGGCTTCGAGCGGGGCCGCGTGTTGGAGAAGATGGGCCGCCACGGCGCGGACACCGCCGAGTTGTTCTTCAACGACATGCGCGTGCCCGCCGCCAACCTCCTCGGCGGCGAGGAGGGGCACGGCTTCTACCAGCTGATGAACCAGCTGCCGCGCGAGCGCCTGGCCATCGCCGTCGACGCGCTGGCGATGGCCGAGGCCGCCGTCGTGGAGACCCTCGAGTACACCCGCGAGCGGCAGGCGTTCGGCAAGCCGATCCTCGACTTCCAGAACACCCGCTTCGAGCTGGCCCACTGCAAGACCCAGGTGATGGCCACCCGTGCCTTCGTGGACCTGTGCATCGAGCGCGAGATCGCCGGGGAGCTCGACGCGGTCACGGCCTCGATGGTCAAGCTGCAGGCCACCGACATGCTCGACGACGTGGTGGACCGCTGCCTCCAGCTCTTCGGCGGCTACGGCTACATGATGGAGTACCCCATCGCGCAGAAGTACGCGGCGGCCCGCGTCATGCGGATCTACGGCGGCACCAACGAGATCATGAAGGAGGTCGTCGGCCGGGCGTTGTGAACCCGGTCCGGCGGCCGCGGCGCTACAGGCCCTCGACGATCCCGAGGAACTCCTCCGCGTAGGCCAGGTGCGTGCGCAGGCGGTCGAGCCGGGCCGCGGCCTCGGTGCGGATCTCGGCGATCGTGGCGGCTGAGGCCTCGGGGTCGGACTGCCGCTGGTCGAGGGCGCGCCGGAAGTCCGTCATGCGCTCGAGGCTGAAGCCGAGCGGCTTCATCCGACGGATCAGCAGGAGGCGTTCCACGTCGGTCTCGGTGTACAGGCGGAAGCCGCCCGGGGAGTGGGCTGACGGGCTCACCAGCCCCAGCTCGTCGTAGTGGCGCAGGCTGCGGATCGACAGCTCGGTGCGCTCGGCGACCTCACCGATCTTCATCGTTGGCTCGCCCGGCCGGTCCGGCTCGCCCGACCTGCCCGGCTCGGTCTGTTCGCCCTGGTTTGGTCCGCCCACAACTCTCCCGTTACGGTAGCTTCCGACCCTCTCACCGTGTGAGGGTTCTGACGACAACTGTAGGTGATCCGTGACCGACGAGTTCCCGACCGGCGTGCTCCCCTCCTTCCGGGCCGCGTTCTCCTCCGTGGCGCGGCTGCGCACCGAGGTGCTGGCCGGGCTCGTGGTGGCGCTGGCCCTGATCCCCGAGGCGATCGCCTTCTCGATCCTCGCGGGCGTCGACCCGCGGATCGGGCTCTTCGCGGCGTTCACCATGGCCGTGACCATCGCGTTCACCGGCGGCCGCCCTGCCATGATCTCCGCGGCGACAGGCGCGATCGCCCTGGTGATCGCCCCGGTCGTCGAGGAGTACGGCGTCGACTATCTCATCGCCACCGTCCTCCTGGGCGGTGCCATCCAGGTGGTGCTCAGCGTGCTCGGCGTGGCCAAGCTCATGCGGTTCATCCCCCGGTCGGTCATGATCGGCTTCGTCAACGCGCTGGCGATCCTCATCTTCCTGTCCCAGATCCCGCACCTGATCGGGGTGCCGTGGCTGGTGTACCCGCTGGTGGTGGCCGGGATCGCGATCATGGTGTGGTTCCCCAGGCTCACCACGGTCATCCCGGCGCCACTCATCGCGATCATCGCCATCACCGCGGTCGTGCTGATCGTGGGCTGGTCCGTCCCGGACGTCGGCGACCAGGGCGAACTCCCGTCCAGCCTGCCGACACTGCTCATCCCTGACGTCCCGCTGACGCTCGAGACGCTGCATATCATCGCCCCGTACGCACTGGCGATGGCGCTCGTCGGACTGATGGAATCGCTCATGACGGCCAAGCTCGTCGACGACATCACCGAGACACACTCCGACAAGACCCGCGAGGGCTGGGGTCAGGGCGTCGCCAACCTCGTGACCGGCTTCTTCGGCGGCATGGGTGGCTGCGCGATGATCGGCCAGACCATGATCAACGTCAAGGCCTCCGGCGCCCGCACGCGACTGTCGACCCTGCTCGCCGGCGTGTTCCTCCTGGTGCTCGTGGTGGCGCTCGGCGACATCGTGGGGCTCATCCCGATGGCCGCGCTTGTGGCCGTGATGGTCATGGTGTCGGTGGGCACGATGGACTGGCACTCGGTGCACCCGCGCACGCTGCGGCTCATGCCGCTGTCCGAGACGCTGGTCATGCTGGTCACGGTGGTGGCTACCGTGTGGACCGACAACCTCGCGATCGGCGTGGTCCTGGGCGTCATCACGGCCATGGTGCTGTTCGCCCGCCGGGTGGCGCACATGACGTCCATCGAGAAGGTCGCCGAGCTCGACACCGACGACGACGGCGAGGTCGACACCCGCACGTACCGCGTCACCGGTGAGCTGTTCTGGGCCTCGAGCAACGACCTCGTGTACCGGTTCGACTACTCCGACGACCCCGAGCACGTGGTGCTCGACCTCACCGACGCCGACATCTGGGACGCCTCCACCGTGGCGACGCTGGATGCGGTCCAGCACAAGTACGCGGCCAAGGGCAAGACGCTCAGCGTGATCGGCCTCGACGGCGCCAGTCAGGACCGGCTGGACAAGCTCTCGGGCAAGCTCGGCGCAGGCGACTGACCAGGGTCTCGGGCGACGTCGCGGACGCCCCGTCGAGGACCTCGCGTGACCAGACTCACTCCCGTCGGTCCACCTGCGGCGTCGGTATCGATTCAGCCTCGGATAAGGAACCGGCCTGCCCGGCGAGATCGCGATGACCTACGGTGGAGGACGGATATGAGCCTTGGAGAACGAGAAGTACCCCGTCCCCAGTCCACTTCCGACGCCGACGCGGCCTCCTCGTCGGAGCCGGTGTTCCGGCCTCCGACCGCCGCCGACGGCCAGCGGATGTGGGAGATCACCCGCGACAGCGGGGTCCTCGACGTCAACTCGTCGTACGCCTACGTCCTGTGGGGGGCCGAGTTCTCGGACTCCTCCGTGGTCGTGGAGTCCGAGGGACGAGTCGTCGGATTCGTCACCGGATTCATCCGCCAGTCGGAGCCGGACACGATCTTCGTCTGGCAGGTGGGCGTCGACGCCGACCAGCGTGGCAAGGGCCTGGCGGCCCGCATGCTCCACGCACTGTTCGACCGCACCGCCGACCGCGGCGTGGTGCGGATGCGCACCACGATCAGCCCGGACAACACGGCGTCGCAGCGCACCTTCGGGGCCGTCGCCCGCGACCGCGGACTGACGTTCGGCGGCGAGGACTTCCTGTCCGCCGACCTCATGGGTGAGGGGCACGAGCCGGAGGACCTGTACACCCTCGGCTGACCTCGTCGGGCCACACAGTCTTCAAACCACTATGGAGTGATCACGTTATGACCGAACCCACGCACGACATCTCGATTTTCTCGGAACGCGAGTCCGAGGTCCGGAGCTATTCGCGCAACTGGCCGGCGGTGTTCGACACCTCCAAGGGCGCGACCATCACCACCGTCGACGGCGAGGAGTACACGGACTTCTTCGGCGGCGCCGGTGCGCTCAACTACGGGCACAACGACGACGACATGAAGGCCGCGCTGCTGGAGTACATCGAGCGCGACGGCATCACCCACTCGCTCGACAAGTACACGGTGGCCAAGCGGAAGTTCCTGGAGACCTTCTCCTCGACGATCCTCGAGCCGCGCGGGCTGGACTACAAGGTCATGTTCCCCGGGCCCACCGGGACCAACGCGGTCGAGTCGGCCCTGAAGCTGGCCCGCAAGGTCACCGGCCGTGAGGCCATCATCAACTTTACCAACTCGTTCCACGGCATGACCCTCGGTTCACTGTCCGTGACGGGTAACTCGATGAAGCGCGCCGGCGCGGGCATCCCGCTCGTCCACGCGACTCCGATGCCGTACGACAACTACTTCGGCGGCGTCACCGAGGACTTCCAGTGGATGGAGCGCGTGCTCCTGGACTCGGGCTCGGGCATGAACCGCCCGGCGGCCGTGATCGTCGAGTGCGTCCAGGGCGAGGGCGGCATCAACGCCGCCCGCGCCGAGTGGCTGCAGGCCCTCTCCGAGCTGTGTGAGCGGCACGAGATCCTGCTGATCATCGACGACGTCCAGATGGGCTGCGGCCGCACGGGCGAGTTCTTCTCGTTCGAGTTCGCCGGCATCAAGCCGGACATCGTCACGTTGTCCAAGTCGATCGGCGGCTACGGCCTGCCGCTGGCCGTCACCCTGTTCCGTAAGGACCTCGACACCTGGACGCCGGGCGAGCACAACGGCACGTTCCGCGGTAACAACATGGCGTTCGTGACCGCCGAGCTGGCCCTGCGCAAGTTCTGGTCCGACGACAAGCTCCAGAACAAGACCCTCGAGAACGGCCGGATCCTGCGGGAGCGGTTCTCGCCGCTGGTCTACAAGTACGAGGGCAAGCTCGAGCTGCGCGGGCGCGGGATGGCGTTCGGCATCGCCTTCATCGACAACCCGGAGCTCGCCGACAAGACCATGCAGCGGTGCTTCGACAACAAGCTGCTGGTCGAGACCGCCGGCCCGAGCGACGAGGTGGTCAAGTTCCTGGCGCCGCTCACCCTGACGGACGAGGAGCGCGACCGCGGCATCGAGATCTGCTACGAGGCCGTCGACCACGTGCTGGCCGCCGAGTACGCCTGATCCCCACCCATCCCCGCCGAGGAGGCACCGCATGATCGTCCGTTCCACCGCAGAGATCACCGACACCGATCGCCACATCAAGGGCAACAACGGCAACTGGGAGTCCAAGCGCATCGTGCTGGCCGACGACCGGGTGGGGTTCTCGTTCCACGAGACCACCATCGCTGCCGGCACCACCAACGACTTCCACTACGCCAACCACATCGAGGCCGTCTGGCTGACCCGCGGCAAGGGCACCCTGCGGGACCTGACCAACGACAAGGAGTACCCGCTCGCGGCGGGCTCGATGTACCTGCTCGACGGCAACGAGAAGCACCAGGTGATCGTGGAGGAGGAGATGCAGATGCTCTGCGTCTTCAACCCGCCCGTCGTGGGCGATGAGAACCACGACGAGAACGGCATCTACCCGCTCCTGCGCCTGCAGGAAGACGGCTCGGTCGTCCGCGAGAAGTAAGGCTCCCGGGTCGGCCCGCGGGCCGACCCGGTGACACCGCCCGCCGCACCCCGAGGGGTCGGCGGGCGTCGTCGTCTTCGGGGGCGTCTGTCGGTGCCGTCTGCGACCGCCGGCGAGGGGAGTCGAGGCGCGTTCAGTCGAAGGGCCAGGCCCGGGTCATGGGCTGGTCGAGCCCGGGCTCGAGGAGGTACTCGGTGCCGAAGGCGAGGGCGTAGACGGGCCGGGGCAGCGCGAGCATCAGCCCGATGTCGCTGGTCTGGCTGGCGTGGCACTCCATTGACCGGCGCTTGGTGTCGATCACGTCGTCGGGCAGCTCGATCGCCCACGCGAGCTCGGACTCGGCCACCCCGATCGGCTGCCCGTCGTCACCGGTGAGGATCATCTCGCGGATCTCGGCGACGTCGGAGCCGGCCGAGGCGAGCTGGTCGAAGAGCTCGCTCACGGCGGGGTCGTCGAGCATCCGGGCCTGGGCGTCGCGGTTGGTGCTGGCCTCCAGCAGTCGCGGCCGCCGGGCGGCGAGTTCGACGGCGCGGGTGCCGATGCGGTGCACGGCCAGGTGGTCGGGGTGGCCGTAGTTGCCGTGGGGGTCGTAGCCGACCAGGACGTCGGCGTCCTCGCGGTCGAGGATCCGGGCGAGGCGGGCGGCGGCGTCGTCGGTGTCGGCCCGGTGCAGGCTCCGAGGGTCGTCGTTCTGGGCCCAGCCGGTCATGCCGGAGTCGCGGTAGCGCAGCCAGTCGATGCGCGCGGTGCCGAGGACCCTGCCCGCCGCCTCGGCCTCCCCGCGACGGTGCTCGACCAGGTCGCCGTCCGGGCCGAGGTGCTCGGGGCGCTGGCCGTGGTCGCCGTCGGTGGCGAAGACTGTGACGACGCGGTGCCCCCGACGGGCGGCCAGCGTCATCATGCCGGCGGTCTGCGAGGTCTCGTCGTCGGGATGGGCGTGGAAGAACACGATGGTGGACACGTAGCCAGTGTGCCCCGATCGACGTCTCCGCCGCCGGGCCCACCCCGCGCCCCTGCAGTCGGGCCCACCCCGCACCCCCGCAGCCGGACCCACCCCGCACCCCTGCAGCCGGGGCGCCTATGCGGCAAATCGGGCGGCTGCGGAGGTTGTGCACTGTCATGGTCGACCGTGCGGACCCTAAGCGGGCTGGTGTCGACCGCCAGAGTGCATAACCTTTCCGGCGCGGGCGGCGCGGGCGGCGCCGGTCGCGTCAGTCGGGGTCGAGCGCGCGCACCCAGTCGCCGTGACCGTGCGCGGTGGCCAGCGGCCGGCCCCCCACGGAGACCACGAAGATCCCCTTGTGTCTGCGGATCCCGGCCGGGACCTGCTCGGCGACGTCCGGCAGCAGCGTGATGCCCTCGACCGAGATCCACACCGCGCCGGTGTCTCGGCCCAGCTCGGTGACGCGGCGGACGAACTCGGCGCGCTCCGGCGGCTCGAGATAGCCGAGGACGGCGGTGTGGAACACGACGGGGGTGGAGCCGGCGGGGCAGGCGGCCACGGCGTCGGCGACCCGCTCCACCAGATCCCCGGCCAGGATCTGCGGTGGGTCGGCGGCGGCGATGTCGAGCGCGGCGTCCAGTCGTGGACCGCGCTCGGTCTGCTGGCCGGGCCAGATGAGGCTGTGCAGCCAGGCGCGCGAGTCGGGGTCGGCCGGGTCGATCGGGGACAGGTCGACGCCGCCGCGGTGCACCACCTTGGGCAGGGCGCGCGGTGCGGGTACGCCGTCGCGCAGGTCGCAGGCCAGGACCGGGGCGGTGGCGGCCGGTGCGGTCGCGGGCCCCGGCGGCGGCTGCAGCTCCCGCACCGCGCCGCCGTCGAGGGTGTAGCGGTAGGCGTAGCGGTCCGGATAGAGGCACAGTCCGGCGGAGGCGCCCATCTCGACCAGCGAGAGCGGTCCGGGCAGCATCGACAGGAACGGCAGCAGCACCGCGCAGCGCTTGGCCTCGTTGGTCTGCGTGGAGTGGGTGAGCGCGATCTGCTCGATCTCGGCCCAGTGGGCGTGGAGGAAGTCCCGGAAGGCCGCGTAGTCCTCGGTCTCGGGGGCGCCGGCGTGCCGGGCGGCGGCGAACACCAGGACGGGCTGCCGCTTGATGCGGGGCAGTCGCTCGAGGAGCGCGCACGTGGCCGGGTCGTCGGCGAGGCCGCGGGCCCACGCGAGGTAGACGGGGGTGCGGCCGCGGACCTCGAACTGCGCGAATTCTGCGTAGCGGGTCGGGACGTCGTCGACGTGCGCGGAGTCCATGGGTCAAGGGTGGCACAGGTGCCGGCGGGGTCACCGAGAACGTCAGGCTCGGATTCAGACGACGGGGCTAGCCTGAGGCCGTCGGGCCGGGTATGGTTGGTGACGCGTCAATCAAATACGTGCCGATCGTCGGCCCGCACCCCAGGCGCGCCCGCATCGACCCAGGAGGCCCCCATGGCGGACAACGACTTCACGCCCGCGCAGAACGCGTCCACGGACGGTGAGTTCGTCCGCGACGCCACCTACATCAACGACCGGATGGCCAAGGATCTGGAGCCCGGCTCGGACCCGGTCGGCGAGAAGATCGGCGAGATGCGCTGGCCCGTGGAGGCCGGGCGCTACCGGCTCATGGCCGCTCGCGCGTGCCCGTGGGCCAGCCGCACCATCATCGTCCGGCGGCTCATGGGCCTGGAGGATGCCATCTCCATGGGCCTGGCCGGCCCGACCCACGACGTCAACTCGTGGGTCTTCGACCTCGATCCGGACGAGAAGGACCCGGTCACCGGCCTGCACCGTCTGCAGACCGCGTATTTCAACCGCATCCCCGACTATCCGCGTGGCATCACCGTCCCCGCGCTGGTGGATCTGCCCACCACCTCCGTGGTGACCAACGCGTACCAGAAGCTCAACTTCGACCTGCTCACCGAGTGGACCGACTTCCACCGCGACGGCGCCCCGGACCTCTATCCGGAGGCGCACCGCGACGAGATCGACGAGCTGGACTCGTGGATCTACCCCACGGTCAACAACGGCGTGTACCGCTGCGGGTTCGCGGCCGAGCAGGGCCCGTACGAGCAGGCCTACGACGAACTGTGGGCCTCGCTGGACTGCCTCGAGGAGCGGCTGAGCACGCGCCGCTACCTGGTGGGCGAGACCATCACCGCCGCCGACATCCGGCTGTTCACCACCCTCGTGCGCTTTGACGCCGTCTACCACGGGCACTTCAAGGCCAACCGGCAGAAGATCACCGAGATGCCCGCGCTGTGGGGCTACCTGCGGGACCTGTTCCAGACGCCCGGCTTCGGCGACACCTGCGACTTCCCGCAGATCAAGGAGCACTACTACAACGTCCACCGCGACGTGAACCCCACCGGCGTCGTCCCCTCGGGGCCGGACCTGAGCGGCCTGCTCAGCCCGCACCACCGTGAGGAACTGGGCGGCCGGCCCTTCGGCGACGGCACCGCCCCGGGGCCGATTGTCGAACCGTCCGAGCGGGTCCCGGAGGGTCACGGCGCCGTCTGGGCCTAGAGTGGGTCGGTGTGAACCCGGCTCCTGGCGCGCCACGCGGTTACCGCAACGGCGCGAGACAGTTCCTCATGTTCGGGATCGTCGGCGGCTCCGGGATGGTCGTCAACATGATCGTCACGGTCGTGATGAACAAGGCCAACGGCGGCACCCAGAACGCCCAGGACATCCTGTTCCCGTTCCCGGGGACCGAGTTCAACTTCCGCTTCACCACGCTGGTGTGGATCGTCGCCTTCCTCGTGGCGAACCTCTACAACTTCCTGCTCAACCGGCACTGGACGTTCGGCAAGGGGCACAAGGCGCCGTTCTGGCACGAGTTCTGGCCGTTCCTGCTGGTGGGGTCGGTGGCGGCAGCCGCGGGCATCTTTATCAAACTCACCTTCACCAACCCCACCTCGCCCCTCTACCTGCCGGAACCCCTGTGGCACGAGGACGCCGGGATCCACTCCCGTGAGTACTGGGGCCAGCTGTTCACGATCGTCATCACCATGCCGATCAACTTCATCGTCAACAAGCTCTGGACGTTCCGCGCGGTCCGGAGCCGCCACCACCAGCGCACCGTCCAGCCGACTTCGGTGACGTAGGGGCGGGACATGGAGGCCTCGCCCCTGGTGCTGTGGTTCGATCTGCTCGGCGTGTTCTTCTTCGCACTGTCCGGGAGTCTGCTGGCGGCGCGCAGGGACATCGACATCACCGGCGGTCTGGTCCTGGGACTGCTGGCGGGCCTCGGCGGCGGCCTCATCCGCGACGTGTTGCTCGGGGTCACCCCGCTCGCGCTCTCCACCCCCGTCTACCTGCTGCCGCCGCTCATCGCCGCCGCCGCGGTCTACCTGCTGGGGTCGGTGCTGCACCGGGTCCGGACGTTGATCGTCACGTTCGACGCCATGGGGCTGGGGGTGTTCTGCACGTTCGGCACCGCCCGGGCCCTCGACCACGGCATGCCGGTGGCGTCCGCGATCCTGCTGGGGGTGATCACCGCGGCCGGCGGCGGGCTCATGCGCGATGTGGTGGCCAACGAGATCCCGGCCGTGTTCAACGGCTCCGACCTCTACGTGATCCCCGCGTTCACCGGTGCGTCCCTCACGGCGCTGGCGGTCTACGGCGACTGGTGGGGCCCGGTCGCCGCGGTGGCCCTGGCCGGTTTCGCCTTCGCCTTCCGCATGACCTCGTGGCACCTGCAGTGGCGCGTCCCCGCGCCGGTGCGCGGGTGGAGCGTCCGGGGGTTCGACGCGCGCCGGCGGCGCGAGAGGTCGGTGTTCGGTCGACCTCGCCGGGGAGGGGACGACGACGAGGGCGGCCCCGGTGGCGACGACGAGGCGGCGAGCGGCCACCCGGATACCGACGCACTGACGTGAGAGGCGCCCGCGCCCACGCCGGTAGGGTTCTCCCGACGGCACGTGGGCCCGGTCCGGGCGAGGAGAGGCAGGAGGCGAAGTGCAGTACTACCTGAGTCTGCTGGGCTTCGCGGCCATCGACTCGATCAACCTGCTGGCCTTCGCGGTGATCGCAGGGCTGTGGCTCGCCGCGGTCGGGCGCCCCGGGGCGTTCGCTCCCAAGGCCGCACGCTTCACCGGCGGCGCGTTCTGCGGGATCGTGCTGCTGGCGGTCGTGTCCGTGTGGGTGATCGGCAACAACCAGGAGTTCGTCCGCTCCCTGTTCCACAATCTCTGGGCGATGGTCGCACTGGGGGTGATCGGGCTGGTCATCACGGTGATGGGCCTGCGCGCCCCGGCCGAGTCCAAGGAGGAGTCCGTCGAGGCCCCGATCACCGAGAACGTGCTGCAGCGCTTCGGGATCATGGCCACGGGGATCGCCCTGGGGGTGATCCAGTCCGGGACCTCGGCCCCGTTCGCCGCGGGCATGGTGCTGATCTCGTTCTCCGAGACCCACTGGTGGGTCAAGCTCCTGCAGATCTTCTTCTTCGCGGTGGTGGCGATCCTGCCGAGCGTCGCCCTGATCACCACGCTGTCCCGGGTGAACGCGGTGTCGGCCGCGACCGCCAAGATCAACGTCTTCCTCGCCTACGGGCGGGTGGCCGGCCGCGTCCTCACGCTGGTGGTGGGGGTCGCGCTCGTGGGGCTCGCCGCCGTGCGGATCGTGCAGCTCAGCGGCGTGCTGTCGTAATCCGGCGCTACGGTGGCGGCGATCACCGCCCGAGCGGCGATCCGACAGAACACGAGGAGTAAGAAGATGAGCGAGAACGACATCCGAGGCGGCACCGGGCAGCCGAGCAGCACGGAAGCCGCCGGTGGCGCGGTCCTGTGCGAGGACGGGCGAAGACGCCCGCCGTGGGCGGCCAGGGACCCGCTCCTGCGCGAGTATTACGACACGGAGTGGGGTATGCCCGTCCACGACGAGGCGGGGCTCTTCGAGCGACTCGTTCTCGAGGGGTTCCAGTCTGGCCTGAGCTGGGCCACCATCCTGCGCAAGCGCCCGGCGTTCCGGGACGCGTTCGCCGGCTTCTCCCCGGATGCGGTCGCCCGGTTCGGCGAGTCGGACGTGGAGCGGCTCATGAACGACGACCGCATCGTGCGCAACCGACGCAAGATCGACGCCGCGATCGCCAACGCGCGCGCGGTGGTGGCGCTGCGGGAGGACGGCGGGCTGGGTGCGCTCATCTGGTCGCACCGGCCCGAGCGCACGCCGGAGCCGCGGACGATGGACGAGGTGCCCACCCGCTCGCCGGAGTCGATCGCGCTGGCCGCCGACCTCAAGCGCCGGGGCTTCCGCTTTGTCGGCCCGGTGACCATGTTCGCGCTGATGGAGGCTATCGGCGTGGTCGACACGCACCTGATGGACTCGCACCGGCGCGGCACGTCCGGGGTCTGGGACCGCGAGCCGACCGGCTGAGTGGTCTCGCTGCCGGGACGCGTCAGCGGGGCAGGGCGGGCAGACCCGGCCGTGGCGGCAGGTCCGGGTAGGGGGACGGGCCCGCGAGTGAACCGACGTCGCCCGCCGAGGTGGTGATCGGGCCGCTCAGGCAGCCCGGGATCCCGCGGAGCGCGGCCATCCTCGCGAGCGAGGCGTCCAACTGGTCGCGGGTGAGGACGCCGGTCGCCACGGCCTGCTCGACGGCGTCGAGCACGGCGGGCAGTCCGTCGGTGGTGATCCACAGGGGCGAGTCCGCCCCCGCGAGGAGCGCCTCCGTGACGGCCAGGGGCAGGGGGAACCCGTCGGTGACCGCGCGCATGCCGGAGAGATCGTCGGTGAAGACCACGCCGTCGAACGGCCTCGCGCCGTATCCGTGGCCCTCACGGAGCAGTCGGTAGGCGGCGGGCGAGAGGGAGGCCGGGCGGTCCACGTCGGTGAGTCCGGGGACCTGCTGGTGGCCCGTCATCATGGCGGCGCCCGGGGTCTCGGCGAGCTCGGCGAACGGCCGCAGATCGTGGGTCACCAGGTGCTCGAGGGGCGGGACCGACACCGAGCCGTGGTGGCTGTCCCCGGAGGAGCTGCCGTGCCCGGGGAAGTGCTTGAACACGGGCGTCACCCCGGCGTCGGAGAGGCCGGCGGCGAACGCGCGGGCGTAGGCGACCACCTGCGCGGGGTCGGGGGAGAAGGAGCGGTCCCCGATCACGGCGCCGTCGGGCTGGGCGGACACGTCGACCGAGGGGGCGAAGTCCACGGTCACGCCCATCCCGCGGAGGAA
>DWWP01000018.1 GCA_019119635.1 Candidatus Dietzia intestinipullorum | reverse complement strand
CGTCTGGTCAGAATGGGGGTCTGTCGAGGAGTTCGGCGAGTTGTCGTTCGACTCGGCTTTGGTAGTTGACGGCGATGTTGGGGATGTCGGCTGGTAGTGGGCGTGGGGTGTGTTCGGGGCCGGGGCCGGGTGGCGGTGGTGGGGGCGCTGGGGCCGGTGCCGGTGGTGTTGGTCGGGTGCGGTGGCGGGTGTTGGCGTGGCGTTCGGTGCGGGTGCGTTGGGTGCGGCGGTGCCAGAAGGTGGGTTCGGCGGGCGGGGTGCCGGTGGGCCGGAGGTGGTGGTGTTCCCAGTGGGTCTGGGTGTGCCAGCGGGCGTGTTCGGTGCGTGCGAGGTCGCGGCGGTGGGTGGCCAGGGGGCCGCTGGGGTGGGTGGAGATGTGGTGGCCCTCGGGGGTGGTCACGTGCAGGGTGCCGTCGGGGTCCATGGTGTAGCGCCAGCCGGAGGAGTGTTTGAAGCGGTGGTGGCGGCGGCAGAAGCAGCCCAGGTTGCATTCTTCGGTGTGGCCGCCGGTGGCGGGGTCGGAGTGGTCGAAGGGTACGAGGTGGTCCAGGTCGCAGTAGTCGGCGGGCACGGTGCAGCCGGGGTGGCGGCAGGTGCCGTCGCGTAGGCGCACGGTGCGGGCCAGGGCGGCGCCGGGCCGGTAGCGCAGTCGGCGGTCGGGGGTGTCGGTGGCGCCGATGGTCGGGTCGATGCGTTCGATGCTGGCCCCGTCACCGGAGCGCAGCATGGCCAGCAGGGCGGCGATCGAGGCCTGCCCGGTGCGGGGGAACTGCACCTCGGGCTCGCCACCGGTGCCGCCGGTGGCGAACACGGTCACCCGCGGCCGCAGCGGCGCCGGCCCGGCAGCCCCGGCAGCCCCGGCCGCGCCGGGGGAGCCGGGGGAGCCGGCGGGGCCGGCGGGGCCGGCGGGGCCGGGGGTCGCGCTGGTTGAGCCGCTCGTTGCGGGGTGGCCGGCGGCGTTGTGGTGGGGGCGTTCGCCGAGGATCAGCGACATCAGGGCGTCGGCGCGGCGTTCGGCGGGACTGTAGCGCGACATGTCGGCGCGGTCTGCGGGCGTGTCCGGGCCGGTGGCGTCGGTGTGGGCGGGGCGGGTGTTCCAGGGTGAGTCGGGGTCGGCGAATTCGGCGGCCCGCCGGTCGAGGGCCTGCGCCAGGACGGCGGCCTCGTCCGCGGCCAGGGTGGCCCACAGGCTGGCCATGCCGTCTGCGCCGGTGCGGATGCTGGCCCCGCGCTCGCGGCTGGCGTCCTGGCGGCGTCGGCGGAGGCCGTCGGCGTCGATGCGGGCGATGATCTCGTCGGCCATCTGCCGCACCGCCCCGTCGCCGGGGCGCTGGCCGGACTCGATCGCCGCGAGGTAGGCCTCGACGACCTCCTGCTGTACCCGGGGCAGGACCTCGGGGTCCACGGTGCGCAATTGCCGCGCGAGCAGTTCGGCGACCCGCTGTTCCAGGCGTCCGGCGGCCAGTGCCGCCAGTACCGCGGGGTAGCGCTCGGTCAGGTCGACCGCCAGGGCGGTCATGGTGCCGGCCCGGCCCCGGGAGATGGCGAACAGGCCGACCAGTCGGGTGCTGCACACCTCGAACGGGTCGATGACCGCATACCCGGGAGCACCTTCGCTGTGGTCGTCCTGGTCGGCCACGCACTGGCGGTACAGGCGATAGCAGGCCGACAAGCGCGCCGCGTCCGCGCGGTTGCAGGCCCGCCACGCCGCATCGGCCTCCCCGGACAGGGCCACCATGGCGGACATGGCGGCAGCGCCACCGGTGCCAGTGCCCTCCGTGCCGCCCATCATCCACCCCCACGTCGCCTATCTCGAATCTACGTTCTATAGTACACGTGTTCGAGTCGCCGGCAAGGCTTCGCCTCGAGACCAGCCCGCGGTGCGGCCCGGGCAGCACGAAGGTGAAAAACGGGCAGCCCGCTGCGGCGGGCCCGCTCAGGCGACGTCGCTGCGACGTGCCGCGATCGGATGCCTCAGCGCCGTCCGCGGGCCTCGCGGTAGATCTCGATGAGGGAGTCGGTCGACGAGTCGAAGGCCTGCTCCGGGTGCTTCTCAGCGGTCAGTACGGGCAGGAGCTCGCCCGCCTGCGACTTGCCGAGTTCGACGCCCCACTGGTCGAACGCGTTGAGCCCGAGGACCGCAGCCTGGGTGAAGACGACGTGCTCGTACAGCGCGATGAGCTGGCCCAGGACCCCGGGGGTGAGCGCCGGGGCGAGGATCGTCGTCGACGGGCGGTTCCCGGGCATGGCCTTGTGGGGGACCACCGCGGGATCCACGTCATCGGCACGCACCTCCTCCTCGGTGCGGCCGAAAGCGAGAACGCGGGACTGTGCGAAGAGGTTGGCCATGAGCAGGTCGTGCATGGTGCCGGTGCCGTCCGGGGTCGGGAGATCGTCGCTCGGACGGGCCACCCCGATGAGATCGACCGGCACCAGGTGAGTCCCCTGGTGGAGAAGTTGGAAGAAGGCGTGCTGGCCGTTCGTCCCCGGCTCGCCCCAGTGGATCTCGCCGGTTGCATACGACACGGCGGAGCCGTCCAGGCGCACGGATTTTCCGAGCGACTCCATGCTGAGCTGTTGCAGGTAGGCGGGCAGTCGGAGCAGATCCTGGGAGTACGGGATCACCGCCTTGGACTGGGCGCCGAGGAAGCTCGTGTACCAGATGCCGAGCAGCGCGAGGATGACCGGCGCGTTGCGTTCGGGCGTCTCGGTGGCGAAGTGCTGGTCCATGGTCCGGAAGCCTTCGAGCATCTCGATGAATGCTGCCGGACCGGCGGTGATCATGACGGACAGGCCGATCGCGGAGTCGACCGAGTAACGGCCGCCCACCCAGTCCCAGAACTCGAACATGTGATCCGTGCTGATGCCGAACTCCGCGACTTCCTCTGCGGCGGTGGAGACCGCCACGAAGTGCGAGACCACAGCCGCCTCGGAGCCCAGTGCCCGGACGAAGTGCCGTCGCGCGGCGTGCGCGTTTGCCATGGTCTCCTGCGTGGTGAACGTCTTGGAGGCGACCACGACGAGCGTGGTGGCGGGGTCGATATCGGCGAGCGCGGCGGTGAGGTCCGCGGGGTCGACGTTCGAGACGAAACGCGCGCGGATGTCGGCGGTGCGGTGGTGTCGCAGCGCGGTGTCCACCATCTCGGGTCCGAGGTCGGACCCCCCTATGCCGATGTTGAGGACGGTGTCGATCCGCTGACCGGTGTGCCCGGTCCACCGCCCGTCCCGGATCCGGTCGGCGACGTCGGTCATCCGGGAGAGCACGGCCTGGACGTCGGCCACCACGTCCTGACCGTCGACCACGAGGTCGGAGTCCGGGGGGAGACGGAGCGCGGTGTGGAGGGCGGGGCGGTCCTCTGTCGAGTTGATGTGGTCGCCGCGGAACATGGCCGCACGTTTGGCCGGCAGCTGCGCGGCCTCCGCCAGGTCGACCAGGGCGGCCAGGGTCTCGTCCGTGACGAGGTTCTTGGAAAAATCCACGTGTAGATCGCCGGCCGTCACCGACATCCTCCGACCGCGGTCGGGATCGGTGTCGAACAATTCGCGGAGGGTCACCTCGCCGATTCCGGGAACCTGTTGTTCGACCGTCGCCCACTGCGCTGTCGTACTGATGTCGAGATCGGTCATCGCCACTCCTGCCACGCGTCGTCAGCCCCCGGTCCGTACTCGAGGTTAGTCGGGAATACGACGGCCCCGCCGACCGTTACCCGCGTGTGACCTCCAGCGCCCTCCCCACACCCGCCCGCCCCTCCGCCGTGACCGAGCAGGTCGCCCGACTGGTCGACGGTGGCGTTCACGACCTCGCCGGGATCAGCGCCGACGAACTCCGACGGCTCGGAGCGGGACTGCCCGATGCTCCTGGGGCCGT
The DNA here is from genome assembly GCA_019119635.1 of Candidatus Dietzia intestinipullorum. Classification (GTDB taxonomy): domain Bacteria; phylum Actinomycetota; class Actinomycetes; order Mycobacteriales; family Mycobacteriaceae; genus Dietzia; species Dietzia intestinipullorum. The sequence goes on along the minus strand of DWWP01000018.1, from coordinate 10,555 downwards.
GGTCGTCGTCCATCCGGGCCTCGTCCCGGCCGCCGCAGTCGCGACTCTGATGCGCCGCGAGGGCAGGCGCGGCTTCGTCGTCGTCGACATGACGGACCTCGCCGATTTCGCACCGACCGACGACGTCGAGGTGCCCGACTCGCCGTTGTACGTGGTCACCGGCGTGACACGCGACGACGACATGCTGGGTTGGACGCCGACCGACGCCCACGCGGAGCTCGGCAGGCGGGGCCGGACGCCGCTGACGGTTTCGGAGGGGATCAGCTGGCTGCTCCAGGAGCCCGACGCGCTCGAGCCCGGGAAATGCTTCATGTGTGTGGGCTCGCGCAAGCGCACCGCCAGGGGCACGCTTGACGCGCGCACCCCGGCCGTGTGGATCAGCGGCGGCACCGGCCGCGACGGCCGGGAGAACAAGGGGGCTCCGAAAGTGGGCTGGTGCTGGGCCGGGAATCACCACACGTGGCTGGGCTTCGCGTCGGGCTCGGGCAGGGCCGGCTCGGCCTGAATGTGCCCCGGTCGGCCCCGGTCGGTTCGATCGGTGCGGCGGTACCGGCTATCCGAGGCGGCCGCGGCCCAGACGCAGGAGCATGCCGGCGAGGGTCTGGCCCTCCTGTCCGAGGGACGAGAAGCGCTCGTACACCTTGAGTTCGCGTGTGTGGACGAGCTTCGTGCCGCCGGACTGCATCCGGGTGCGGCCGATCCGTTTGGAGATCTCGCTGCGGCGGACGATCGCGTCAAGGATCTCGGCGTCGAGGCGGTCGATCTCCAGGCGCAGTTCCTGGATTTCCGACTCGGAGAGCGGATCGTCGGTGCCGGCGGGGTCGGTGTTCATGCCCCGATCATCCCACCGGCGCTCCGGTCGGGTTGTCGGACCCGGTGGGTAGATTGGTGGGACGATGACGAACTCCGCGCCGACCACCGGTCTCTCCTCCTCTCTCCTCGACGGACTCAACCCGCAGCAGGCCGCCGCCGTGACCCACCGCGGCGGGCCACTGCTGATCGTGGCCGGCGCCGGGTCGGGCAAGACGAGTGTGCTGACCAGGCGTATCGCGTACCTGTTGGCGGAGGGCGGGGCGCACCCGGGGCAGATCCTGGCCATCACGTTCACCAACAAGGCCGCGGCCGAGATGCGCGAGCGCGTCTCGGAGCTCGTCGGCCCGCACGCCGAGCGGATGTGGGTGGCCACGTTCCACTCGATCTGCGTCAGGATCCTCCGGGCGCAGTCGGCGCTGCTCGGCACCCGCAACTCCAATTTCACGATCTACGACGCGGACGATTCGCGTCGGCTGCTCGGCATGATCGCCAAAGAGCAGCACCTCGAGGTCAAGAAGTTCAGCCCGCGGATGCTGTCCTCGGCGATCTCCGCGCACAAGAACGAACTGCGTGATCCGTCGGAGGCCATGGACCGGGCGCTCGAGGACTCGGACCGGACGGCGCAGACCGTGGCGACGGTGTTCGCGGAGTACCAGGCGAGGCTGCAGACGGCCAACGCGTTCGACTTCGACGACCTGATCGGGGAGACGGTCGGATTGCTCAAGGCGCATCCGGAGGTCTCCGCGTACTACCGTCGCCGGTTCCGGCACGTGATGGTGGACGAGTACCAGGACACCAACCACGCCCAGTACGTGCTCGTGCGGACCCTCGTCGGCGGCGCCGCGGGCGAGACGGACGCGGCGGCCGGGGTGGCCCCCGCCGAGCTGTGCGTCGTGGGCGACGCGGACCAGTCCATCTATGCGTTCCGCGGCGCCACCATCCGCAACATCGAGGATTTCGAGCAGGACTACCCGGACGCCCGGTCGATCCTGCTCGAACAGAACTACCGCTCCACCCAGACCATCCTCTCCGCGGCCAACGCCGTGATCGCCCGCAACCAGGGGCGGCGGGAGAAGAACCTGTGGACGGACGCGGACGGTGGCGAGCTGCTCGTCGGCTATGTGGCGGACAACGAGCACGATGAGGCCCGGTACATCGCGGGGGAGATCGACCGGCTCGTCGACTCCGGCGACATCTCGTACTCCGACGTGGCCGTCTTTTACCGGACCAACAACTCCTCGCGGGTGATCGAGGACGTGTTCGTCCGACTCGGTCTGCCCTACAAGGTTGTCGGCGGGACCCGCTTCTACGAGCGTAAGGAGGTTCGCGACGTCGTCGCCTACCTCAAGGTGCTCGGTAACCCGGACGACACCGTGGCGCTGCGTCGCATCCTCAACACCCCGCGCCGCGGGATCGGGGACCGGGCGGAGGCGTGCGTCGTGGTGCATGCCGAACAACGGGGGATCGGGTTCGCCCAGGCGCTGCGAGACGCTGCGGAGGGGAAGGTATCTCTGCTGCCCACGCGGTCCGTCAAGGCGATCGCCGGGTTCGTCCGGCTCCTCGACGAGCTCCGCGCCAAGCTGGACGGAAGCGATCACGCGGCTGGCGAGGACTCCGTCCCGGACGTCGGGGAGCTCGTCGAGGCCGTGCTCGATCGCACGGGGTACCGCGCGGAGCTCGAGGCCTCCAACGATCCGCAGGACGCCGCCCGACTCGACAACCTCAACGAGCTCGTGGGGGTCGGCCGGGAGTTCTCCTCGGAGGCCGCGCTGCAGCAGTCAGCGCAGGCGCAGGGCTTCGGGCGCGAGGACACCGGCACCGGCACCGACACCGGCACCGACAGCGCCGAGTTGGACGAGGGGCTGCCGGAGCCGGGATCGCTCGCGGCCTTCCTCGAGCGGGTGTCCCTGGTCGCGGACGCGGACCAGATCCCGGACCACGACCAGGGGCAGGTCACCCTCATGACATTGCACACCGCCAAGGGGCTGGAGTTCCCGGTGGTCTTCCTGGTGGGGATGGAGGACGGGCTCTTCCCGCACATGCGTGCGCTCGGCGACCCGGCCGAACTGTCCGAGGAGCGACGGCTCGCCTATGTGGGCATCACCCGCGCTCGCAGGCGACTGTTCCTGTCCAGGGCGATGATGCGCTCGTCGTGGGGCCAGCCGATGTCCAACCCGGGGTCGCGGTTCCTCGAGGAGATCCCGCCGGAGGCGATCGAATGGCAGCGGGAGGAGCCCGCCGGCGGGATCGGTGGCTCCGGGAGATCCGGTGGCGACCCGTTCGCGCCGCGCCGCCGGTTCGGACCCGGGGCGGGAAGCGGCTCGAGCCCCGGCATCCCGCGGGCCAGGGCGGCGTCCGCGCCGGCCCTCGAGCTCGCGCCGGGGGACCGCGTCAATCACGACAAGTACGGGCTCGGAAAGGTGCTGTCGTGCGACGGCAGCGGACCGCGCGCCACCGCGACGATCGATTTCGGAGCCTCCGGCAAGGTCCGGCTCATGCTGATCGGGGGAGTCCCGATGCAGAAGTTGTGAGGAGCCGGCGGGTCGCGCGGCGCCGGGTTGCTCGGCTGCGGGTCACTCGGCGCCGGGGCTGCCCGGCCGGGGGCTCAGCTGCCGCCGAGTGAACCGAGATCCGCGCTGCCGGAGTCCAGGCTTCCGGCGCCGGGGAGCGGCGTGCCCTGCTGGGCGAGCCAGATCACCGGGTCGACGGGCTGATCGTTGACGTGGACCTCGAAGTGCAGGTGTGTGCCGGTGGAGAAACCGAGGTTTCCCATGCCGGCGATCGGCTGCCCGGCCACCACACGGTCACCCACGGCCACGTCGACGGTCTGCATGTGGCCGTAGACGGTCATGGTGCCGTCGTCGGCCAGGATCCGGACCCAGTTGCCGAAGCCCTGGGCGGGGCCCGCGTCCACCACCTCGCCGTCGGTGGCCGCCACGATGGGCGTGCCGTTCGCGTTGGCGATGTCGATGCCGTTGTGCATGCTGCCCCAGCGCGTCCCGAAGCCGGAGGTGAACGAGCCCTCCGCGGGCAGGACCACCTTGGGGCGTCGTGCCTCCTCCTCGGCGATCTCGCGCTGGGTGTTGATCTCGGTGCCCGCGTAGAGCATGGTCGCGGCGACGTCCTCGGTGGCGGCTCCGGCATTCTCCACCACGACGGGCTCGGGCTGCGACGGCGTGGCGGTGGCCGGGCTCGACGGCGCCGGGGCGGCCGGCGACGACGTGGCGGGGGCGGGCTCGCCGTTGGCCAGGAGCGCGATGTCCCCGGCCTCGGTGGAATGGGTCTCGGTGGTGTCGAGAGCCGAGCCGGCGGAGGCAGCGGAGACGGCGGCGCCCGCGGCTACCGCGAGGACCGCGGCACGCCCGCGCAGGGCGTTCGACGGGGCGGCGACGCGGTGGCGGCCTCCTGCGTGACCACCGCGCGGGGGGATGACGACAGGAGTCGCGGGTGTTTCCAGAAGCGACTCGTCCACTGTGTTGTTTCCCCTCTGACTTCCTGCCGTAACCGTTTCGTGATGAAGACCTCGTCCAAGGTAACGGACCGGCAACGGGGTCGCAAGGTCGAACGGGCGTGTGTCGGAGCCGGGGAATTCCACCGATGTGACCGGAGTGAATGTAGGGGTGAGCTGGGGCGACGGGGGATGTAGGGGCGGCGCCGATGGAGACGGGGTGGCGGATTCGTGTGACGGACAGCACAGTGCCACCCCCGCCGTGCGACGCGCGACACAGTGCCCGCCTAGGATGAGGGTTGACTCGGCTTTCAACAGGGCCGGGCAGAATCTACCCACGTCAAGATGGTGAGCTGATGGATCTCTTTGAATACCAGGCAAAGGCTCTCTTCGCGAAGCATGACGTGCCCACCACCCCGGGGCGCGTCGCTGACACCGCGGAAGAGGCTGAGAAGGTCGCGGCCGAGATCGGCAAGCCTGTCGTCGTCAAGGCACAGGTCAAGGTCGGGGGCCGTGGCAAGGCCGGCGGTGTGAAGCTCGCCGACGACGCATCCGAGGCGCGCGCCCGCGCCGAGGACATCCTGGGCCTGGACATCAAGGGCCACATCGTGAAGAAGCTCCTCGTGGCCGAGGCCAGCGACATCGCGGAGGAGTACTACATCTCCTTCCTGCTGGACCGCGCCAACCGCAACTACCTGGCCATGTGCTCGGTCGAGGGCGGCGTGGAGATCGAGCAGGTCGCCGAGGAGTCCCCGGATCGTCTGGCCCGGATCAACATCGACCCGACGGTCGGCGTCGACGTGGCCAAGGCCCGCGAGATCGCGGCCGCCGGCCACCTCCCCGAGGAGGTGCTCGACGCCGCCGCGGTGACGATCGCCAAGCTGTACGACGTGTTCGTCAAGTCGGACGCCTCCCTGGTCGAGGTCAACCCGCTCGTCCGCACGCCGGACGACGAGATCCTCGCCCTCGACGGCAAGGTCACGCTCGATGAGAACGCCGAGTTCCGGCACCCGGAGGTCTTCGCCGACTTCGCGGATGCCGGGACCACGGACCCGCTGGAGCAGAAGGCCAAGGAGAACGACCTCAACTACGTCAAGCTCGACGGCGAGGTCGGGATCATCGGCAACGGCGCCGGCCTGGTCATGTCCACCCTCGACGTCGTCGCGTACGCGGGTGAGGCCCACAAGGGCGTCAAGCCGGCCAACTTCCTCGACATCGGCGGTGGCGCGTCGGCCGAGGTCATGGCCAACGGGCTCGACGTCATCCTGGGTGACGAGCAGGTCAAGAGCGTGTTCGTCAACGTCTTCGGCGGGATCACCGCCTGCGACGCGGTCGCCAACGGCATCGTCAAGGCCCTGGAGATTCTCGGCGACGAGGCCAACAAGCCGCTCGTCGTCCGTCTCGACGGCAACAACGTCGACGAGGGACGCAAGATCCTCGCCGACGCGAACCACCCGCTCGTGACCCTGGCCGACAACATGGACTCCGGCGCCGACAAGGCCGCCGAACTGGCCGCCAAGTAGGAAGAGAAGGAACCAGAAGATATGTCGATCTTCCTCAACTCAGACAGCAAGGTCATCGTCCAGGGCATCACCGGCGGCGAGGGCACCAAGCACACCGCCCGCATGCTCGCGGCCGGCACCCAGATCGTGGGCGGCGTCAACGCCCGCAAGGCCGGCACGACGGTCACCCACAAGGACGCTGACGGTAACGACGTCGAACTCCCCGTGTTCGGTGGCGTCGCCGAGGCCATGGAGGCCACCGGTGCCGACGTGACAATCCTCTTCGTCCCGCCGCCGTTCACCAAGGACGCGATCATCGAGGCCGTGGACGCCGAGATCCCGCTCGCCGTGGTCATCACCGAGGGCGCCCCGGTGCTCGACACCGCCACCGCCTGGAACTACAACCTCGCCAAGGGCGGCAAGACCCGCATCATCGGGCCCAACTGCCCGGGCGTGATCACCCCCGGCGAGTCGCTGGTCGGCATCACCCCGGCGAACATCACCGGCAAGGGCCCGATCGGACTGGTCTCCAAGTCGGGCACGCTGACGTACCAGATGATGTTCGAGCTCTCGGACCACGGCTTCTCGACCGCCATCGGTATCGGCGGCGACCCGGTCATCGGCACCACGCACATCGACTGCATCGAGGCCTTCGAGAACGATCCGGAGACCAAGGTCATCGTGATGATCGGCGAGATCGGTGGCGACGCCGAGGAGCGTGCGGCCGAGTACGTCAAGGCCAACGTCACCAAGCCGGTCGTCGGCTACGTCGCCGGCTTCACGGCCCCCGAGGGCAAGACCATGGGCCACGCCGGCGCCATCGTCTCGGGCTCCTCGGGCACCGCGCAGGCCAAGAAGGAGGCCCTGGAGGCCGCGGGCGTCAAGGTCGGCAAGACGCCGTCCGAGACGGCCGCCCTGGCCCGGGAGATCCTCCAGGCCATGTGATCGACCCGGGTGGTCCGTCCGGATCACCGCAGCACCGCCGCGGCCCCCGTCATCCCCGGATGGCGGGGGCCGCGGCGTGCCGAGGGGGGTGTCGGCCGGGCCGGGTGTCTACGGTGGCAGCGTGAGTCTCCAACGCGTCATCCGACCCGCTGCGAGGCGGACCCCCGCAGGTGCCAGATCGCTGGTGTGGACGGCCGCTGCGGCGGCGCTGCCCGTCATCGTCGTCGTCCTGGTCCTGGTCGCCGTCACCCTCGGGGCCCTGGTGTTCACCGCCAGCGGGTTCGACTCGCTGTTCGCCGTGGTGGCGGTCGAGTGGTTGGTCATCAACCTCGTCCCACTCTCCGTCGACGACGTCGCGTTGGGTTTCCTCCCGCTGCTCCCCGCGCTCGTCCTGGTCTCGGTGCTGGCGCGGCAGACCCGGACCGTCCTCGCGGACGTGGAGCGGCCGGGGCCGCGTGAGGCCGGGTCGGCGGTGGCCGGGGTGGTACTCGCCGCCGTGCTCGTCACCGTGCTGGCCACACTCGTGGTGGGGTCGGCGGACTCGGACTTCGCCGTGGCGCCGGTGAACCTGCCCGCCGCTCTCGGATGGACCGTCGCCGTGGCGGCGGCCGGGTCCGGACTGGGGGTGTGGCTCTACTTCCGCAGTGAACTGCGTGAGGCGCTGCCGCTGTGGGTGCGCGGGGGACTGCACCTCGGCGCGGCGTTCGTCACGGTGGTCTGGGCGGTCGCGACGGCGCTCGTCCTGATCGGTCTGCTGGGGGCCTGGGGCAACGTCGCGAACGTCCTGGGGATCGGCAAGGACTTCCTGGGTATCGCGTCGCTCGCGGCGATCTCTGCGGCGTATCTGCCCAACGTGGTGGCGGCCGCGGGCGCGGTGGTCGTGGGAGGCGAGGCCCACCTGGGCGAGGCCTCCGTCAGCGTGTTCGCCGTCTCCCGTGGGCCCCTTCCTGAGGTGCCGCTCGCCGCCGTGGTCCCCACCACGGACCCGCACTGGGTGGTCCAGGGACTGCTCCTCGTGACGGTGCTGGCGGCAGCGGTCCTGGCACGGTCGGTCGCGCACTGGTTCCGGACGACCGCCGACGCGGTCAAGGCCACCTGGCTGGGCGCCGTGGTCGTGGCGCTGGTCATGGCGATCACGCCCGTGGTGGCCGGGGGGCGGCTCGGGGCGCTGGGCACGGTCGGCACCGGCTCGCTGATCGCCGCGGGGACCGCGTTGCTGATCTTCGGTGTGATCGGCTCGGCCACCATCGCGCTGTCGCTGGCGGGTCTCACGCGCCGCCGCGAGCGGGCGGAGAGCGAGCTCGCCCGGCGCCGCAGGCGTGCGGGGACGCTCGCGCCGACGGCCGGGGAGCCAGCGGCCCCGGACGCCGAGCCGGGCTCCGAGCGCGCGCCTGTCCCGGAAGCCGAGGCGCACCCCGACCGCGAGCCGGGGGCCCGGCCCGGGCCGGCACCGGAGACGGAGGACGTGGACGACCACGGTGACGGTGGCGACGGCGGGCCGGGCACCGATGGAGACGACGGAGACGACGAGGCTGACGGGGCTGAGGACTCCGCCGCCGAGTTCGACGACGAGCCGGAGGAGGCCCCGGGCGACCGAGACGGGGAGGAGGTGGATGCGGACGACGGCGCCGACGAGTACGACGGCGATGACGAGCGGGACGATGAGCACGACGAGCACGACGAGGACGAGCCCGACTCCGCTGGCGATGCGCCCGACGCGGACGACCCGCAGGACTCCGATCGCCCGGAGCCACGTGTGGAGACCGGCGAACTCGCCTCCTCCGAGGGGGCCGAGGAGTCGGGCCCCGGTGTCGACGACGACGAGACCGACGCGTCCGACGAGCGTGGCAGCGAGCGGTAGCGAAACCCGCGACGGGACGCGCGCGGCGGCCGACTAGACTACAGAGCATCGCCCGGGGACGCCGGGCGGCCACGAGTCGACGGGCAGGAGCGGTGGGGTGCGAGGTACCGATCCGGGAGCACGCCGCCCGATCGTGCTGTTGGCCTCCGGCGCCGGGAGCCTCGCCCAGAGCATCCTCGACCGGGCGGACGATCCCGACACCTCGTACCGCGTGGCGGCGTTGGTCTCGGACCGGGACTGCGAGGCCGCGGCCCGCGCCGACCGATCAGGGGTGCCGACCGCGGTGGTTCGGCCCGCCGAGTACGACGACCGCGCGGGGTGGGACCGCGCCCTCACCGAGACCGTGGGCTCGTTCGACCCGGACTGGATCGTGTCCGCGGGGTTCATGCGGATCCTGGGGCCGGCCTTCCTCGAGCGGTTCGACAGCCGCGTCGTCAACAGCCACCCGGCGCTGCTCCCGTCGTTCCCTGGAGTGCACGCCGTCCGCGACGCGCTCGCCTACGGCGTCGCCGTGAGCGGCTGCACGGTCCACCTCGTCGACGCCGGCGTCGACACGGGGCCGGTGATCGCCCAGCGGGCCGTCGAGGTCCTCACCGATGACACGGAGGGGTCCCTCCACGAACGCATCAAGGTCGCCGAGCGCGAGATGCTCGCCGACGTCCTCACGGCCGCCACCAGCGGCCGACTCCACATCGAAGGTCGAAAGGTGCACCAATCGTGACCTCTCAGTCGGATAACCCCGCCACCCGCAGGCCCGTACGCCGCGCGCTGATCAGCGTCTACGACAAGACGGGCCTCGAGGACCTCGCGCGGGGACTGGCCGACGCGGGGGTCGAGATCGTCTCCACCGGCTCGACCGCCCAGCGGATCGCCGACGCCGGCGTCGCGGTCACACCCGTGGACGAGGTCACCGGCTTCCCCGAGTGCCTCGAGGGCCGGGTCAAGACCCTGCACCCGCGGGTCCACGCCGGCATCCTCGCCGACACCCGCAAGCCCGAGCACATGGAGCAGATCGAGGAGCTCGGCGTCGCGGCATTCGAGCTCGTCGTCGTCAATCTCTATCCCTTCACCGACACCGTCGCCTCGGGCGCCGACTACGACGCCTGCGTCGAGCAGATCGACATCGGCGGGCCCTCGATGGTCCGGGCCGCCGCCAAGAACCATCCCTCGGTCGCCGTGCTCGTCGACCCGGCCGGGTACAGCGCGGCGCTGGAGGCCGTGGCGGCCGGCGGGTTCCCGATCGAGGAGCGCCGCCGCCTCGCCGCCGCCGCGTTCCGCCACACCGGCGCCTACGACGTCGCCGTGGCCACCTGGATCACCGGGCAGACCGCGGCCGAGGGAGAGACGTTCCCCGTGTGGTCCGGCCAGAGCCTCGAGCGGGCCGCGACCCTCCGCTACGGCGAGAACCCCCACCAGGGAGCGGCCCTATACACCGACGCCGCGGTGGCCCCCGGGCTCGCGCAGGCCGAGCAGCTCCACGGCAAGGAGATGAGCTACAACAACTACGTCGACGGAGACGCCGCGTGGCGGTCGGCGTTCGACCATGCGGAGCCGTGCGTGGCGATCATCAAGCACGCCAATCCCTGTGGCATCGCCATCCACGCCGATATCGCGGCCGCGCACCGCGCCGCCCACGAGTGCGACCCGGTGAGCGCCTTCGGTGGGGTGATCGCCGCGAATCGAGAGGTCAGCGTGGCGATGGCCGAGCAGGTCGCCGAGATCTTCACCGAGGTGATCATTGCGCCGTCGTACGCCGACGGGGCCGTGGAGATCCTGCAGCGCAAGAAGAACATCCGCATTCTCGAGGCGCAGGCTCCCGTCGAGGGCGAGCTCGAGCGCAAGCAGATTTCCGGCGGCGTCCTGGTCCAGCAGCGCGACTCCCTCGACGCCCCGGGCGACGTGGTGGCCGGCTGGACCAAGGCCTGCGGTGAGGATGCCGACGAGCAGACCCTGCGCGACCTGCTGTTCGCGTGGCGGGCCTGCCGG
>DWWP01000017.1 GCA_019119635.1 Candidatus Dietzia intestinipullorum | reverse complement strand
GCACTCTATACTCGCGAGTGCCAGCACTCAAGTGTTCCGGGTGCGCGAGCCCGGCCCGGTTCGCTCACGGCGAACACCGCTCCGCCCGCCCGTGCGGAGGCCGGTGCGGTGGCCGCCTACCGCACCTGGGTGGTCTCGACCGGCAGCCCGGGATCCGCGGCGACCGACAGCGCGCTGGGCGGGGCTCCCGCGGCCAGCAGCGCGGACGCCACGCCCACGACCATCGCCCCGTTGTCGGTACACAGCCGCGGCCGCGGCACACGGAGCGTGATCCCGGCGTCGGCGCACCGCTCGGCCGCCAGCTCGCGCAGCCGGGAGTTGGCCGCCACCCCGCCCCCGATAAGCAGCGTGTCGACCCCGAGGTCGGTGCACGCCCGCACCGCCTTCATGGTGAGCACGTCGGCCACCGCCTCCTGGAACGACGCCGCGACATCGGCCACGTCGAGCGTGTCCCCGTCGCGTTCGGCGGCCTCGATCCGTCGTGCCACCGCCGTCTTGAGCCCGGAGAAGGAGAAGTCGTGGCGCGCGTCGCGCGGTCCCGTCATCCCGCGGGGGAACCCGATCGCGGTGCGGTCGCCCCCCGCGGCCACCCGGTCGACGACGGGCCCGCCCGGGTAGCCGAGGCCGAGAAGCCGCGCGACCTTGTCATAGGCCTCTCCGGCGGCGTCGTCGACCGTCGACCCCAGTTCGGCGACCGGCTCGGTCAGGGACCGCACGTGCAGGAGCTGCGTGTGTCCGCCGGAGACCAGCAGCGCCACGCACTCGGGTAGCGGCCCACCGTCGAACTGCGCGACGGCCACGTGCCCCACCAGGTGGTTCACGGCGTAGAACGGGACCCCCCACGCGGCCGAGTACGCCTTGGCCGCGGACGAGCCCACGAGCAGCGCGCCGGACAGCCCGGGGCCGATGGTCGCGGCGACGGCGTCCGGGCGATCGACCCCGGCCTCGGCGAGCGCGGCCCGCACCGTGGGACCGAGGGCCTCCAGGTGCGCGCGGGAGGCGATCTCCGGGACCACCCCGCCGAAGCGTGCGTGCTCGGACATCGACGAGGCCACCACGTCGGAGAGGAGTTCGGCGCGCCCGTCGTCGTCGACACGGGCCACGGCGACCCCCGTCTCGTCGCAGGAACTCTCGATCCCCATCACGGTCCTCACGCGCCGCTCTCCTCTCCCCCGGCCCCGGGCCGGGACGCGTCGCGGGCCGGCCGCACCATGAGATGGGCGTCGGCCATGCTCGGACGGTAGTAGCGGGGCCGCAGCCCCACCACCTCGAACCCGTGTGCCGTATACAGGCCCACGGCGGGGCCGTTGTCCGTCCGGACGTCCAGCACCACGGGCGCCCCCTCGGCGTCGGCCACCGCGAGGAGCCTGGCCAACAACCCCCGTCCGATCCCGCGCCCCTGCGCGGCCGGGTCGACGGCGATCGTGTGGACCTCGAACTCGCGGTCCCCTGCCGGGCCCAGCGCGGCGAGGACCGCGTACCCGACCAGCTCCCCGCCGGCCCGGGCGGCGAGGCAGGTGGTGTGGCGGGAGCCGATCTCGGACAGGAACGCCGGCGCGGGCCACGGGCCGTCGTCGGCGAACAGCACGCGTTCGAGCTCCGCGCACCGCATCGCGTCGTCGGGTACGAGCGGACCGTAGACCACCTCGTCGCGCCCGGACCCTCGCAGTGCGGCAGACCGCTGCGCGCGCCGGGGCGGCACGGCGTCGGGCCGGCGCAGGTACCACGGTTCCAGCGGCGCCGGGGCGCCCCCAGCGAGGAGGTCGTCGGCCGCCACCGTGACGAGCCCGGCGGGGTCGGGCGCGGTCGCCTCACCGAACCGTGCCGGCGCCGCCGGGTCCAGCTCGTCGAGGCGTGCGGGGTCCCCGGCCACGTGGCCGACACCGTCCACGGCGATCTCCGCGGCGGGCCCCACCGTGGGGCCGGACGTGCGCGAGCCGTCCGGGGCGTACCGGGCGTGGTAGGCCTCGCGGCGCCGCGCGTCGGTGACGACGACGAGGTGTCCGGTCGCCCCCTCGGCCCGCACCCGCGCGGCGAGGGCGTCGAGCGAGCACACCCCGTACGCCGGTATCCCGAGGGCGTCGGCGAACGCCGCGGCGGCGGCCATCCCCACCCGCAGTCCGGTGAACGGTCCCGGCCCGGCCCCCACCGTCACCGCGTCGAGATCCGCGGCGGCGAGTCCGGCGTCGGCGAGGCAGTCCACCGCGTGCGGGGTGAGCAGTTCGGCGTGGGCGCGGCCGTCGACGGTCACCCGCGTGGCCAGCGTCGTGACCGAGGGGCCGTGGGCACCCGACTCGAGCCGGCACACCCCCGCCGTGACGGAGGGGGTGGAGGTGTCGAGCGCGAGGATCAGCACGTCGGTCAGGGTACCGGGGGGCGCGGCCCCGCCCCTGCCCAGGACCAGGCCGCCGACCGCACCTCGGTGTCCTCGCCTCGGCGGAGCCGGACCACGAGCGGGCTGGTGACGAGCGAGTCGACGAACCCGGCCCCCCACTCGACCGCCACCACGTCGCGGTCCAGCGCGCTGTCCAGGTCGAGGGACTCGAGCTGGTCCGCCAGGTCCGCGGTCGAGGGCCCCGGCCCGTCCGGCTCCTGTCCCCCGAGGAGTCGGTAGGCGTCGACGTGGACCAGCCCCGGCCCGTCGCCGCCGGCCGGCGGGTGGCGGCGGGCGATGACGAAGGTCGGGGACGTGACCCGCCCACGCACGCCGAGGCCGGCCGCGATCCCGGTGGTCAGGGCGGTCTTGCCGGCGCCGAGGGCGCCGTCGAGCACCACCACGTCGCCGGCACGGAGCAGGCCGGCGAGCTCGGCGCCCAGAGCGTGCGTGTCGGCGAGGGTGGGCAGCGTCCGCTCCCCCGGGACCGGGAGCGTCATGACGCGGCGCTGCGGCCCGCCCGGCCCCGGTCCGATCCCCTCGTGCGGTCCCGCCATTCGACGATCCCGTCGGCGATCAGATCGCCGAGCACCTCCGAGACGCGGGCGGGCTCCTCGAGCATGACCATGTGGCCCGCCCCCGGCACGACGACGAACTCCGCGTCGGGCAGCTCCTCGGCGATGTCGACCGACCGGTCGAGCGGGGTCAGCAGGTCGCGGTCGCCGCACAGGATGGTGGTGCGCACGTCGCGCAGGATCGGCATCGCGGCCGACTCGTCGTGGTGCTGGAGCGCCTCGGAGAAGTTGGCCAGCGTGAGGACGTCCGTCGAGGCGATGAGGCGGTCGACGAACCGGGCGACGGTCGGGCTGGCCCTGGCCGGGTCACCGAAGGAGCCGCCGTAGATGAAGGGGGAGATCAGGGCCCCGAACGCCTTGCGGCCGCTGGTCACCACCCCGGGCGAGCGGCTGGTGAGCCCCGCGAACGACGCCACGGCGCGACTGTCGAGGACGGCCCCGATGCCCGCCACCGTGAGCTCGGATTTGGCCGTCGACACCAGCCCCACCCCGACGACACGGTCGCGGACGGTCTCGGCCCGGCGTGCCACGTACCCCATGGCGGTCATGCCGCCCATGGAGTGGCCGATCACGACGACCGGGCCGGTCGGCGCCGTCGCCGAGATGACGGAATCCAGGTCGCGGGCGAGCTGGTCGATTGTCGAGTTCTCCCTGGAACTCTTGCCGCTCAGCGCGTGTCCACGCTGGTCGTAGAAGACCATCCGGATCTTCGAGCCGAACCTGTCCGCGAGGTGCCGGCACTGGAAGTGCCAGGAGGCCATCGACAGCGTGTAGCCGTGCGCGAACACGACGGTCATCGGCGCGTCGGTCGGGCCCTTCTCGCGCACGGCCAGCGGGACGCCGTCCGAGGCGACGACCATCGAGCCCCGGTCGACGCCGAGCTCCCACATGTCCTCCCCGAGCCAGGGGTCGCTCGCCCGGCGGCTCGGCAGGAGGGTGCCGACGGAGCCGATGCTCGCGGCGCCGAGGGCCCCGAGCCCCGCCGCGATCCCGCCCGGGGTGCGGATGCGCTCGGCGACCGCCTCCGCGTCCTCCGGGCCGCCACCGGCGACGTCGTGGGCGGGGACCTCCACCGGGTCCCCGGCCGGGGACCTCCGCGGCCGACGGGGCCACCGCAGCTCCGGGAGCCCCCAGCGCCGTCCGGTCCTGTCGCTGTCGGCACTCATCGCGAATCCTCCTGGCGTCCTGAGAGGACGTGCTGCCGGGACGTGCGTCCCCGGACGGCCGTGACGACCTCGTAGTGGATTGTCCCCAGCGTCCGGGCCCACTCGGCGGCCGTGGGACCGCCGTCGGCTCCGGTGCCGAAGAGCACGGCCGTGTCCCCGGCCCGGATCGTCTCGTCCGGGTCCGGGCCCAGGTCGACGACGAACTGGTCCATACAGACCCGCCCGACGTTCGGGTAGCGCCGCCCGGCGATCGCGACGTCGAGCCGGCCGGAGAGCAGGCGCCACACGCCGTCGGCGTACCCCGCGGCCACCAGAGCGACGGTGGTGTCGCGCGGCGCGTGCCAGGTGTGCCCGTAGCTGACTCCCTGACCGGCCGCGATCCGCTTGACCATGAGGATCTCCGCGGAGAAGGTCATGGCCGGGATCAGGTCCGCGTCATGGCCCTCGATCGGGTTGAGCCCGTAGAGCGCGATCCCCGGACGGACCATCTCGAAGCCGTCGTGCGGGCGGGTCAGGGTCGCGGCGGAGTTGGCGTGGTGGTTGACCGGGCAGGCCAGGCCACGGCCGCGGGCCTCGGCGACGCACTCGTGCAGCCGCTGCACCTGCTCGTCGATCGTCGGGTGGCCGGGGTCGTCCGCATGCGCGAAGTGGGCCATCAGACCGGTGACCTCGACCACCCCCTCCTCCGATGCGGAGACGAGCCGGTCCAGGACGCCGGGCCAGTCCTCCAGGGTGATGCCGGAACGGGCGAGCCCCGTGTCGATCTTGGGCGTGATCCGCGCCCGACGGCCGGTGCGGCGCGCGGCCTCGAGGACCGGGTCGAGGTGCCTGGCGCTCGGGACGGCCAGGTCGATGTCCGCCCCGAGCGCCGCCCGGACGTCGTCGGCGGTCGAGAACATCCACGCCAGGATCTCGACGTCGATCCCGGCCGTGCGCAGGGCCAGCGCCTCCTCGACGGTCGTCACCCCGAGCGCGGTGGCCCCGCCCCGGAGCGCGGCGAGGGAGACGGGGACGGCTCCGTGACCGTAGCCGTCGGCCTTGACCACGGCCATCACCCGCGCGCCGGCCGCCGACCGGGTCAGGACCCGCGCGTTGTGCTCGACGGCATCCAGGTCGATCGCCGCACGACACAACGCCGGGGGGACAATAGGGCGCATTCTGTCCATGATGCCAAACGGCACCGCCCGTAGCGATCCGGGCACACCGGGCGAGGCACGGACGGTGCCGGTCGCCGCCTTCCGTGAGCCCCGGTCAGACGGTCGCACGTAACGCTGAGATCGCCCCGGGGAGGGCGGCGATCAGGTCGGAGGCACCGATCGGTGCGCCCGCGCCACCCGCCCGCAGTGCCGCGGACCGGGCGGCCTCCCCGTGCGCGACGGCCGCCGAGACCGCCGACCAGGCCGTCGGGGTGCCGTGCCCGGCCCCGTGCGCGAGCAGCGCGCCCGCCAGCCCGGAGAGGGCGTCGCCCGAGCCCGCCGTGGCCGCCCACGAGGACCCCGCGTCGACGGCCCATGTGGACTCGCCGTCGTCGACGAGCGTCACCCGACCCTTGAGCAGGACCGTCGCGTCCACGCCGCGGTCACGGAGGCCGGCGACGTACCGACGCAGCGCGCCGGCCCGGTCGTCCCGGTCCCAGCCACCGGTGAGTCGGTCGAATTCCCCGCCGTGCGGGGTGAGCAGGACCGGGCCCGTGACGTCGCGCAGGAGCACCGGGTGCTCGGCGACACAGGTCAGGGCGTCGGCGTCGAGCACCGTCGGCCGCCTCGTGGCCAGGACGTCCCGGATCTCGGCCACCGCCGCGGCATCGGTCCCGCCGCCCGGTCCCACGACCCACGCCTGCGCCCGCCCCGCCTCGGCGACCGAGGTGTGGCACACCACCTCGGGCCTGGCGGACAGGACGGCCCCGGACCCCGACCCGACGTAGCGGACCATGCCCGAGGTCGCCGCCACCGCAGCGGACACGGTCAGGACGGCCGCGCCGGGATACCGTTCGGAACCCGCGCGGACGGCGACCACGCCCTGCGTGTACTTGTCGTCGCCCGGCCCGGGGACCGGCCACGACCGCCCCACCTCCTCTAGGCCCGGGGCCGACACCGAGTCCGGGCCCGGCGCGGGGGCGTCCAGGCCGATGTCCACCACCTCGACCCGGCCGCAGACCTGGGAGGCGAGCAGGTGCGCACGGCGGGCGACGCCGAAGGTGACGGTCACGTCGGCGCGCACGTGCTCACGGTGTGCGGTGCCCGTGTCGGCGTCGACGCCGCTGGGCAGGTCGACCGCCACCCACGGCACCCCCGCCCCGGTCAGGGCGGCCACGAGCCCGGCCGCGGGTTCGCGGAGTGCGCCGGAGCCACCCAGTCCGACCACCCCGTCCACGGCGACGTCCGGCCGCGCCCCGGCCACGGCGGCCCGTGCGGTCACGGTCCGGCCGCCCGCGCGACGCAGCGCCGCCAGCCCCCGCGCGTGCGCCCGCGAGGAGTCGAGCAGCACCGCGTCCACCCGGCACCCGCGCCCGCGCAGCGCCGCACCCGCGTAGAGGGCGTCGCCGCCGTTGTCCCCCGGCCCCACGACCAGCAACACGGACCGGCCGTACAGCCCGCCGGCCCGCTCGCGCACGAGCGCGGCCGTGTGGTGCGCGAGCCCGGCCGCGGCACGGCGCATCACCGCGTCCGGGTCCCCGACCGCCCGCGCCGCCTCGATGAGCGGACGCTCCGCGGCGCGGACCACCTCGACGGGGTGTGCGTGCCTCATCGTCGTCGTCCCCCGTCTCGCTCCACGGCCCTTATTCGACCGTGACGGACTTGGCCAGGTTCCGCGGCTTGTCCACGTCGTACCCGCGCGCGGCCGCCACCTCCGCGGCGAACGCCTGGTACGGGATCGTGGCGAGCAGCGGCTGGAGCAGCGTGGTGGACGCGGGGACCGGGATGAAGTAGTCCGACAGCGGGCGCACCACCTCGTCGCCCTCCTCGGCGATGACGATGGTCCGCGCGCCGCGGGCCTTGATCTCCTGGATGTTGCTCACCAGCTTGGAGTGCAGCACGCCGCGCCCCTCGATGGGGGGCATCACCACGAAGACCGGGAGCCCGTCCTCGATCAGCGCGATCGGGCCGTGCTTGAGCTCGCCCGCCGGGAATCCCTCGGCGTGCATGTAGGCGAGCTCCTTGAGCTTGAGCGCGCCCTCCAACGCGGTGGGGTACCCGACGTGACGCCCCAGGAACAGCACCGACTTCGAGCCAGCCAGCTCCCGGGCGATCTGACGCACCGGGTCCAGGGCGTCCACGACCTCCTGGATCAGCGGGGGCATCTGCTCGAGCTGGCGGAACTCCGCGGCCACCTCGTCGGGGAACTTGGTGCCCCGGGCCTGCGCCAACGCCAGTCCGACCAGGTAGTTGGCGGTGATCTGCGCCAGGTACGCCTTGGTGGAGGCCACCCCGATCTCGGGGCCGGCGTGCGTGTAGAGCACGGCGTCCGACTCGCGCGGGATCTGCGACCCGTTGGTGTTGCACACCGCCAGGACGCGGGCCTTCTGCGACTTGGCGTGGCGCACCGCCTCGAGCGTGTCCGCGGTCTCACCGGACTGCGAGATGGCCACGACGAGGGTGGAGCGGTCCAGGACCGGGTCCCGGTACCGGAACTCCGAGGCGATCTCGACCTCGCAGGGCAGCCGGGTCCAGTGCTCGATGGCGTATTTGGCGACCATCCCGGAGTGGTAGGCGCTACCGCACGCCACGATGAACACCTTGTCGATGTCCCGGAGCTCCTGGTCGCTCAGCCGCTGCTCGTCGAGCACGATGCGCCCGTTCTCGAAGTGCCCGAGCAGGGTGTCGGCGACCGCGCGGGGCTGCTCCGCGATCTCCTTGAGCATGAAGTAGTCGTAGCCGCCCTTCTCGGCGGCTGCCAGGTCCCAGTCGATGTGGAACGGGCGGCTCTTGGCCGGCTCCCCCGCGAAGTCCGTGATCTCGTACCCGTCGGCGCGGAGCACCACCACGGTGTCCTGGCCGAGCTCCACCGCATCGCGCGTGTGCTCGATGAACGCGGCGACATCCGAGCCGAGGAACATCTCGCCGTCCCCCACGCCCAGCACGAGCGGGGTCGACCGACGGGCGGCGACCAGCGTGTCCGGGTGGTCGGCGTGGCTGAACACGAGGGTGAACGCGCCCTCGAGGCGGGCCAGGACCGCCCGGCAGGAGGCCACCAGGTCCCCGGCGTGCCGCCCGGAGTCCATCTCGCGGGCGAGCAGGTGCGCGGCCACCTCCGAGTCGGTGTCCGACGACAGCTCGACCCCCGCGGACTCGAGCTCCGCCCGCAACTGGCTGAAGTTCTCGATGATCCCGTTGTGGACCACCGCCACCTTGCCCGACACGTGCGGGTGGGCGTTGCGGTCGACCGGGCGACCGTGCGTCGCCCACCGCGTGTGGCCGATCCCGGTCGTGCCCGCGAACGCGTCCGCCCCGGCCGCGTCGAGGGCGGATTCGAGGTTGCCGAGCCCGCCCTCGCGCTTCTCCACCCGCGAGGAACCCGCGCCGTCGAGGACGGCCACTCCCGACGAGTCGTACCCGCGATACTCCATCCGCCGTAGCGCCTCCACGACCACGGGGAGGGCGGCACGATGCCCGACATATCCGACGATTCCGCACATGCGCGCCAGTGTAGCCACGCCGAGCCGCCGCCCCCGCACCACGAGGGTGGCGGAGGCGATACTGTGGCACCCGTGGCCATCAAGACCAAGGAACTGCTCGATACCCTGAGCCGTCGTGGACCCCACGGGGTCGACACGGGCGACCTCGGATTCACCGGGACGCCCGGGGCGGTGTTCGTCCCCCGCGACGCGGAATCGCCCGCCCCCCTGGTCGCGTTCGCCCACGACTGGACCAAGGGCCCCAAAGACTACGTCGACACCGCCAAGCACCTCGCGTCATGGGGCTTCGTCGTGGTGGTGCCCGCGACCGACCGGCGCGGCCGCCCGCACCACCAGCACTACGCGGACCACCTCTCGGCGGCGATCGAGGACGTCGTGACCGCGACGCTCGGCCGGGGCCGCGTCCGTGCCGATCCCCGCCAGATCGGCCTGGCCGGGCACGGCCTCGGCGGCGGTGTCGCGGCGCTACTGGCCACGCAGCGCACGGACATCGACGCGGTGGCCATGCTGTTCCCCACCGAGACGATCCCCTCGGCCGCCGACCGGGCCGTGAACTGCGACTCGCACGCGCTGCTCCTCTCGGCCTCCGGCGGTGCCCACGCATCCGACGCCCGCGACCTGCACCTGGCGTGGCGCGGCCCGCTCGTGCACCGCCGGCTCGACAAGGCCATCGAGACGGGCCTGGTCGAGCGCACCCCGCTGGTCAAGGGCGTCGGCCTGGCCGATCCCGACCGACGGACCCAGCGCACGGTCCGGCCGCTGCTGGCCGGGTACCTCCTCGCCACGCTCGCCGAGGACGACACCTACGCGGCGTTCGCGGATCCCGAGGCCGAGATCAAGAACGCCGGCACCGTCACCGACGAGATGATGGCGGAGGCCGAGGACGACCTGCTCCCCGGCGCGCCGCCGCTGCTCAAGGTCCTCAAGTCCGTCACGGGCGGCTGACGCCGCCGGGGGTCACACCGCGGCGACGACCGCGGCGAGGCGGTCTGCCACCTCGCGGGCGAGATCCGCGTCCGGCGCCTCGACCATGACCCGGACCAACTGCTCGGTGCCGGAGGGACGCAACAGCACCCGCCCACGCGAGCCGAGCAGGGACTCCTCCCGGGTCACGGCATCGGTGACGGAGACCGCGTCGGCGACCGTCGTCTTGTCCGCCACCGGGACGTTGACGAGGACCTGCGGCAGCACCGTCATCACCTCGGCGAGCTCCGTCAGACTCCTGCGGGTCGCGGCCATCCGCGCCATGATGCGCAGACCGGTGAGGACGCCGTCGCCGGTGGTGGCGTGCGCCGGGAGCACCAGATGTCCGGACTGCTCGCCGCCGAGGCTGAAGCCGCCCTCGCGCAGCCGCTCGAGCACATAGCGGTCGCCCACCCTGGTCTCTGTGATCTCGATGCCCTCCGCCTGCATGGCGAGCTTGAGGCCGAGATTGCTCATGACGGTGGCGACCAGCGTGTCCCCCGCGAGCTCACCCGCGTCCCGCATGGCCAGTGCCAGGATCGCCATGATCTGGTCCCCGTCCACGACCGCGCCCGAGGCGTCCACGGCGAGGCAGCGGTCCGCGTCGCCGTCGTGGGCGAGTCCCAGATCCGCGCCGTGCTCCACGACCGCGGCGCGGACGCCGTCGAGATGGGTCGATCCGCACGCGTCGTTGATGTTGTACCCGTCGGGGTCGGAGTGGATCTCGATGACGGTCGCCCCCGCCTCGCGGTAGGCGCGCGGTCCCGCCTCGCTCGCGGCACCGTTGGCGCAGTCGACCACCACGGTCAGCCCGTCGAGTCGGCCCGGGGTCGCGCCCAGGAGGTGCGCGACGTAGCCGCCGAGCCCCTCCTCGCGGGTCGCGTGGGTGATCCGGCCGATCCCCGCCCCGGTGGGGCCCGTGACCGCGCCGTCGCCGAGCGACTCCTCGATGCGGTCCTCCTGGTGGTCGCCGAGCTTGTGCCCACCGGCGGTGAAGAACTTGATCCCGTTGTCCGGCATCGCGTTGTGGGAGGCCGAGATGACCGCGCCGAGTGCGGCACCGTGCTGCGCGGTCAGGTGCGCGACGGCCGGGGTGGGCAGCTCACCCACGAGCAGGACGTCGACGCCCTGACTGGACAGGCCCGCCGCGAGCGCGGACTCCAGCATCTCCCCCGACGCGCGGGGGTCCCGACCGACGACGGCGACGGGGCGCGACGATCCGGTCGCCGCCCCGGACGGCGCGGGCCCCGACCCGAGCACGGACGCCGCAGCGGCTCCGAGTCGCAGGGCCAGGTCCGCGGTGAGTGTCTGGTTGGCGAGTCCGCGGACCCCGTCGGTGCCGAACAGTCGGGCCATGGTGCGAGTTCCTCCGAGGAATGTGGGTGTGCGTCCGCCGGTCACGACGACGCACGGGCAACCGGCCCAGGATATCCCCGCCCGGCCACGGGTGGCGAAATGCGCCAGAGCAGGTGCCCGCTCCTGCGGACACCTGCTCTGGCGGATCGGAGAGCGTCGATCAGCGCTTCGAGTACTGCGGGGCCTTACGGGCCTTCTTGAGACCGGCCTTCTTGCGCTCGACGGCGCGGGCGTCCCGGGTGAGGTAGCCGGCCTTCTTGAGCGTCGGGCGGTCGTCCGGCGAGTACGACGTGAGCGCCCGGGCGATGGCCAGGCGCAGCGCGCCGGCCTGTCCCGAGGGGCCGCCACCGTGCAGCAGCGAGACGATGTCGAACTGCTCCTCGCGCTCGACGGCCACCAGCGGCGACTTGACGAGCTGCTGGTGGACCTTGTTGGGGAAGTACTCCTCCAGGGTCCGGCCGTTCAGCGTGAACTGTCCGGAGCCCGGCACCAGCCGGACCCGCGCCACGGCTTCCTTGCGACGGCCGACAGCCTGCGCCGGACCGGACACGACGGCCGGATCGACCTGCGTGTCGACCTCGCCGGCGTACTCGACGTCGCCGAGCGTGTAGTCGGCCTCGCTGTAGTCCTCTGCGACCTCGGCCGCCAGGTCCGCGACGGTCTCGTCGGCGACCTCGGACTCGGGGGTGATGTTCTCGTCGGTCACTGGGCCACCTGCTTGATCTCGTAGGGCACGGGCTGCTGGGCGGCGTGCGGGTGCTCGGAGCCCGCGTACACCTTCAGTTTCGAGGCGACGGCACGGCCGAGCTTGTTGCTCGGGAGCATGCCGCGGACCGCCTTCTCGACCACGCGCTCGGGCCGGGACTCCATGGCCTCTCCCAGGGAGCGGGACTTGAGCCCGCCCGGGAAGCCGGAGTGGCGGTAATGCCGGACACGCTCACGCTTGGTCGACGAGATCGAGACCTTGTCGGCGTTGATCACGATGACGAAGTCGCCGGTGTCGGCGTGGGGGGCGAATTGCGGCTTGTGCTTGCCGCGGAGGATGTTGGCGACCTGGACTGCGAGTCGACCGAGCACCACATCGGTGGCGTCGACGACGTACCAGGCGCGCGTCACGTCCCCGGGCTTGGGGGTGTACGTGGACACAGGCGATACCTCTGTATGTCTCGTAGGCTGCCGGCCGGCCGGACGCCCACCCCCTCCGCGGCGGCCGGTGGTGACCCGCGGAGGCGGTCCGCCGCCCCACGATCAGGACGGCACGGACGCCAGCGGTCAAGACTACCGGCCCCGGGCCGCCGGCTCCAAGTCGCGGCCGAGGGCCTCCCCGTGAGGCGCAGCCAGGCGATCGGCCGCACCGGTGCGGCCGCGCCGGTGAACTCGGCGCGCACGTCCCGCCGCCGGGGCGATCACCCGGTACAGCTCGCGGGCCTGTGCGGAAAGCGTCGGGTCGTCGTGATCGCTCATCAGTTAGACTCTCCCCGGTTCCCGCCCTCGTAGCTCAGGGGATAGAGCACGTCTCTCCTAAAGACGGTGTCGCAGGTTCGAATCCTGCCGAGGGCACCACAG
>DWWP01000003.1 GCA_019119635.1 Candidatus Dietzia intestinipullorum | reverse complement strand
GGAGCTCGCCGTTCCGACTTGGCATATGCTCAGCCGATGGGTCGCCTCATCTCAGCTGCCGCCGTTCTCGCCGTCGTCTCCGCGATCCTCGTCCCACCAACCGCCACGGCGGACCCTACCCCCGCGCCGTCGTGGTCCGGGATGGACACCCGCACGTGGGAACGTCCGATCCCGGCGCCCGGCGTCACCGCCCAGACGGTGGCCCTGGATCCCGCCCTGTCGCTGCCTGACGCCGGACACGCGGTGCGCAGCGCCTACGGGACGCTGGACCAGCACGGCGAGCCCGCGATCGCCACCTCGGCCACATTCCTGCCGCACGGCACTCCCCCGCCCGGCGGGTGGCCGGTGATCGCCTGGGCGCACGGCACCACCGGGCTCGGCGACGACTGCTCGCCGTCCACCCAGCCCCGCTCGGACCGCGACGCCGAATACCTGGGGCACTGGCTGAGGCAGGGCTACGCGGTCGTGGCCGCCGACTACGCGGGACTCGGGACGCCGGGACTGCTCAGCTACCTCAACGGGGCCTCGACCGCCCGCGGGATCGTCGACGCCGTGGTGGCCGCCCGGGCCGATGACCTCCCGCTGGCCCCGCAGTGGGCCCTGGTCGGGCAGTCCCAGGGCGCGGGAGCCGCGCTCAACACCGCGGTGCGGGCCACCGATCTCGGCGCGCCCGCCGGCCTCGACTACCGGGGCGTCGTGGCCACCGGCGCACCGGCCAACATCGAGCACCTCTTCCAGTGGGGCGGGCCCGGCTTCCCGCCGGTGGCGCTCCCGACGGGGCTGAACATCTACGCGGCCTACATCCTGGCCGGCTTCCGCGAGCAGCACCCGGAGCTCGACGTCGACGGTCTCCTGACGCCGCGGGGCCGCGAGATCGTCGACTCGGCCGAACACCTCTGTTATGCGGAGATGCGCGACGAGGTGGAATCCTCGGGTTTCCAGGTCTCGGAGGCGCTCGAGCGTCCGCTCAAGGACATCCCCGACGTGTTCGGCCACCTGCACCGGTACATGGGCACGCCCGCGGCGGGCTACGACAGGCCGGTCATCCTCGGCCAGGGCCTGCTGGACATCGACGTGCCCGCGCCCTCGGCGCTCTCGCTCGCGGCGGAGATGACCGCCAACGCCGAGCCGCTCGAGCTGCACGTCTTCCCCGATCAGGACCACAGCGGGACCGTGCACGCGGCGACACCGGCCGCCACGGAGTTCCTCGACCGCGTCCTCGGATGAGGCACCAGCCGGACGGGTGACCAAAGACACAGCTGATATTGAGCTGTGACCGAAACGAGCTCCAGTAGAGTCCCGGATATCGCCGCGCGGGGATGCTCAGGGGCTCCCCGCGCGGCTGAATACTTCTCTGGGTAGAACACGTTCCAGTATCGTGGCGGTATGAGCGCTCTCGACTTCGATTCCACCAGCAAGACCATCACCGCCGGCCGCTTCGAGCTGCACTATCACGAGGCCGGCGCGCAGAGCATCGCGGAACCGGAGAGCGACGTCCCCGTCCTGTTCCTCCACGGCTCCGGGCCGGGCGTGACCGCGTGGTCGAACTTCGCCGGGAACCTGCCGGTCTTCGCCGACCGCTTCCACACCATCCTTCTGGACATGCCCGGGTTCGGTAAGAGCTCGGACCTCGAGTGGGAGAAGGCTTACCCGCTGATCGCCGCCGAGGCCGTCGACGCGTTCTGTGAGGCCAAGGGCATCGAGAAGGTCGACATCGTGGGCAACTCCATGGGCGGCAACGTCGCGTGCGAGACCGCCCTGGCCTACCCGGAGCGTGTCCGCAAGATGGCGCTCATGGGCCCCGGGGGCCTGGCCGCGCCGTTGTTCGCGCCCGAGCCCAGCGAGGGCTCCCGCCGGCTGTTCGAGTTCCTGGGCGATCCCACCGACGAGAAGATGGCCGCGTGGGTCGACACGATGGTCGGCAACAAGAAGGTGGTCTCCGACGAGCTGATCCGCGCCCGCACCGAGGCCGCGACCGCGCCCGGCGCCGTCGAGCGGATGTACGCCATCTTCGGGTCGATCCTCAAGCCCGAGAACGCCTACACCCCGCTGTACGCGCGCGCCTCGCAGATCCGGCACGAGACCCTGCTCATCTGGGGCCGCGATGACCGCATGCTCCCGTACGAGCAGGCCCACTTCGCGTTCCGCCAGCTGCCCAAGGCCGACCTGCACTCGTTCTCCCGCTGCGGGCACTGGGCGATGATCGAGCAGAAGGACAAGTTCGAGCGCCTGGTGACGGACTTCTTCACCCACTGAGGAGGCGTTAGCCTCGCAGCATGAGCGAGACGCCGCAGCCCAGCCAGCCCGAGCAGCCCGCCGACGCGGGTCCCGCGACCGATCCGCAAACCGGCGAGGACCTGTCGTGGAGGCAGACCGCCATGTCGGCGGTCCTGCTCGACCGCTCCGCGCCGGACCACCGTGAGATCGGGGAGCTCCTCACCGAGATCTTCGAGGGATCCTTCCAGGTCGAGCACGGTACCGACGACGACCCGGCGACGGCGGTGTACATCGAGGACGCCACCGTGATCGTCACCTCCGTGGACGCCCCGATCCCGGACGGCCACGCGAAGAACAACACACGCGAGCTGGCGGTCTGGAACGGCGGCGAGGCCGTGGTGGACACGCACCGGTCCCAGGTCGTGGTGATCGCCCTGCGGCTGGGCCCGGTCGGCGACGACGGCGAGGTGGGCCCGCCCGACTACCTGGACCCGCGCTCGGAGGCCCTGCGGTGCGAGCTCGCGGTGGCGAACGTGACCGCCGCGCTGACCGCGCTCCCCGGCGCGGTCGCGGTGAGCGTGGGCGGGGCGGCCAACACCCTCCCGGCGGTCGCCTACCGCGACTTCGTCACCGGCAACCCGATCCCCGTGCCGGTGCTGGTGGGTGTGCGTGCGGGCCGGCGGTCGGAGACCACCGCCAGCGTCTACACCACCGGGCTCGCGCGCTTCGGTCGCATGGACCTCGAACGACTCGACGTGGAGGCGCCTCCTGGCCAGCTCTACGGCCAGATGTGCGATCTGGTGGCGTTCGCGCTGAGCTCGGGGACGGTCTTCCAGCCCGGTCAGACGCTCGAGCTGGGCGAGTCGCGGACGCTGGTCACGAGCACAGAGCAGTCCCCGTTCACCGGGCAGCAGGTCCTGCGGCTCACGGCGGGCTGAGACGGGCCTCCGGCGGCTGGTTGCCGGTGCGCTCCACGACGAGCCGGGTGGTGGCCGCGCGCTGGAACGGCGCGGCGACGGGCTCGATCCGGCTGGTCAGCCGCTCCTTCTTGAGCTTGGCGATCACCGTGCGGACGAGCTCGGGCTGGGGCGTGCCCCAGTGGTCGACCAACGGGTAGATGCGGACCTCGGAGGCCACGCGGGCCATCTCGACGATCGCGGCGACGTGATCGGCCGCGTCGAGCCGGTCGGCGTAGGTGAACAGCAGATGGGAGCACAGGGCCAGGTCCGCGGAGTCCGAGGCGAAGGGCAGCGAGGGCAGCGCGCCGGCCACGTACCGCTCGGGGGCGGCCTCGAGGTCGGCGAGCATCCGCTCCGCCGCCGCCCGGCGGACGGCCTCGTGTCCGACCACACCGCCGCGGACGTCCCAGTCGAACTGGTCGTCCCGCTCGCGGGTGTACAGCACGGACCGGTCGAGGTCGGCCAGCACCCGCGCCCGGAGCTCGTCGGCGCCGAGGGCGTACTCGGGGTCGACGGCGACCGCCGTGCCCCCGTCCGCGCTGATCTCGGCGACGGCGCTCGCCGCCCCGCCCGGGCAGTCAAGGACGCGGCGACTCAGATCCTCGGGGCCGAGGCCGAACATGTTCGTGTACTCGTGCAGGGAGCGGGCACTGACGAGCACGTCCGATCGGATGAGCGGCGCGGGGGTGGGGTGGGGACTCGCGGTCACCGGAGAATCTCCTCGTTCTGCGGGCGGGCTCACTGTTCGAGCCCCGGTCGTGGGTCGGGCCCGGGATCCGACGGCGGCAGTCCTCCTGGAGGCTGAGCGGCCCACCGGTTCCCGGCGGGCCTGCGACGTCATCGCCTGTGGACGGTTATGGCATGGGGGCGCCGACGACGTGGCCCGTTCGGGGTCCGCGTCGCCAACACATCACTACGTCGGTCAGCACGCGCTCACGCTAACAGCGCGGTCCGACACCGGCCACCGTTCCACCGCCATCAGGGGAGATTGTGGTGGTACGCCTGCTCCTGGGTGAGAGAGGAGATCCGCCACCCGCCGGAGGTGCGGACGAACTCCAGTGAATACCAGAGCCCGTAGAAGAACACCTGCTGATCCTTCTCCGTCACCGGCTGCAGCGCCATGGGGTTGAAGCACATGCACCGGCCGCGCGCGGTGTCGCCGTCGAGTGTGACCGCGAGGTTGCCCATGAGGTGTTGGGTGCTGGCGAAGACGGGCAGCATCTCGGCCAGCCAGGCGCGGATCGTCGGGTAGTCGTCGTCCGGCCCACCGGAGGCCTCGAAGCTCACGCGCGCATCCGGGAGGAACACCGCGTCGAGTCCGTCGAAGTCGCGGGCGTCGATGCACGTCGCGTACGCGGTCATCAGGTCCTGCAGGTCCCAACGGTCGGACAGCTCGACCAGTGTGCGGCTCATGGACTCTAGGCTAACGTCGAGCGCATGGAGTATCAGGAGGAACACCGCGCCCGACAGGCGATCGAGCAGCTCAAGTACCGCTACTGGCGGGCCTGCGACGCCAAGGACCCGGAGGGGTTCCGCGCCTGCTTCGTGGCCACGGGCGGCGTCCTGGACTTCGGCCCGCTCGGCCGCACCGACCCGGACACGATGGTCGGCATCTTCCGCAAGATCGCCCTCGCGACGGCCACCGACGGCGGCCCCCGGATCCTCGACATGCACCACGGGTTCATGCCCTCCCTCACCGTCGAGGAACCGGACGCAGGACAGGCCCCGCACCGCGCCACCGGTACGTGGACGCTGCAGTTCCGTCAGGTGGACCGCGACCAGGGCACCGAGACGCTCTCGACCGGCGAGTACTCGGACGTGTACGTGGTGGAGGACGACCGCTGGGTGATGGCCGAGTGCCTGTTCACCCCGGGCTGGTCGGTGACCCGGTCGCTCGAGGACGCCACGGTGACGTTCCCCGAGGTCGACGCCGTGCCCGGCGCGGCGACGGCGGGGGCCGACTCGTGAGCGCCCGGGTCGCACTGGTCACCGGCGGCAGCCGGGGCGTGGGCAAGGGCGTGGCCACCGCGCTCGCCCACGCGGGGTGGATCGTGTACGTGACCGGCCGGTCCGCGGACCGGCTCCGGGCCACCGTGGAGGCGGCCGCGGGCGCGCCCGGCGAGGTCCGTGCGGTGGAATGCGAGCACGACGACGACGAGCAGATCGAGGCGACCGTCTCGCGGGTCGCCTCGGAGACGGGGCGGCTGGACCTGCTGGTCAACAACGTGTGGACCAACCCCGAGGGCTTCATGGGCTTCGACGGGAAGTTCTGGGAACGGCCCACCGGCGACTGGGACGCGCTCATGGGCATCGGCCTGCAGGCGCACTACGTGGCGAGCTGTGCGGCGGCCCGGGTGATGGTGCCGCAGGGCTCCGGGCTCATGGTCAACATCTCGTCGTTCGGATCCCGCGCGCCGTTCCACACCGTGCTCTACGGCATGAGCAAGACCGCGCTGGACAAGATGGCCTCGGACATGGCCCACGATCTGGACGGGACGGGCGTCCACACGCTGTCGCTGTGGCTGGGACTGATCCGTACCGAGCTGATCCTGTCGCTGGGGATGGACGACTTCAACGGTTTCCCGCTGGGCCGCGCCGAGGACCCGACGTTCGTCGGGCGCGTGATCGACGCCCTCGCCGCGGATCCCGCGCTCGCCCGGATGAGCGGGTCCACCGTGATCACCGCCGAGTACGGGCGCGAGCACGGGATCGTCAACGACGACGGCCGGGCCCCGCTCTCCCACCGGGGCGCCTTCGGGGGCGGGCCGCTGTTCCCGCCGGTCACCGACGAGCAGCTGGGCATCGAGACCGAGGACGAGGTGGCCTCCGCGGGCGGGCACAACGGGTTCGCCGGGCGGTAGCCATGACCACGGGAGATCACGGCGATCTCGGGGACGACCCGCTCGAGCGCCTGGAGCGGAACGAGGCCCAGAGCAACCAGGCCTTCCGCTACGTCCTCCTCTCCGTCATCGCGATGGCCGCGGTGGCCGTGGGGGTCATCGTGGTGGCCGACGTGACGGGATCGCCCTGCGACCAGCCGGGCGGCATGTGCGTCACCGCGCCGCGGGTGGAGCTGGTGCTGCTCCCCACGCTCCTGGGCTTCGTGCTGTCGGTGACCTCCATGTGGAAGACCTACAACCGGTGGCGGGATCACATCCGGTGGCGTCCGTGGCTGTTCGCCACCTACGCCATGTGGATGGCCACCACCGCGTGCCTGCTGCTCACCTCGACCATCGCGTTCGTGGAGATCGGCCCGGCCTGATCGGGGCGCCGCCGTCCGGACCCGCCCGCGCCGGCGCGTCCGCCCCTCGCGGTCCCCGCGAGCCGGCGACAGCGAGAGCCGCCAGGCAGAGGACGGTCCCGACGGCGGCGCCGGCCAGGACATCGTGCGGGTAGTGGTCGCCGGCGAGCACCCGGGCGCTCCCGGCGAGCACCGCCAGGAACACCGCCGGCCACGCGAGCCGGGGCGCGGCGGCAGCGAGCCCCACCGCCAGCGCGAACGCGATCACCGTGTGGTTGCTGGGGAAGGACCAGTCGTCCGGCGGCGGGCACGCCGACACGATGTCGTGGAGATGGCAGGGCCGCACCTCGGCGAACAGGTCCTTGAGCAGCAGGTTCAGCCCGTACGCCAGGGCCGCGGCGAGCCCCCCGGCCACGAGTCCGACGAGGCGGCGCCGGCGCGGGGACGGCGACGGTGTCCGGCGGAGTACCGCGAAGACACCGGCTGCGAGGTAGAGGGCCACGAGGGCCAGCAGGGCTGCCTGCGACAGCCAGGAACCCCACCCGATCAGTGGCTCGACCGCGGCGCGCTCGTACAGTCGGACGCTCCACCCGGGGGCGGTCACTCTCTCATCCTCGTCCGCCGGCCCCGCTCAGGGCACGACGTTGACCATCTTGCCCGGCACCACGATGACCTTCTTGGGTTCGGCCCCGGCCAGGTTCTCCTGGACCTTCGCGTCCGCCAGGGCCACGGCCTCGACGTCGGCGGGTGAGGCGTCGGCGGGGACCGTGACGCGGGAGCGCACCTTGCCCTTGATCTGCACGGGGTACTCCACGGAGTCCTCGACCAGGTACGACTCGTCGTACTCCGGGAACGGGCCGTGGGCCAGGGAGTCGGTGTGCCCGAGGCGGGACCACAGCTCCTCGGCGAGGTGCGGCGCGACCGGCGCGGCCATGAGCACGAGCGGCTCCGCCACCGACCGGGGCGCGCCGGGGCCCGCCGTCGGGTACGCCTTGGTGAGGGTGTTGACCAACTCGATGAGCTTGGCGATCGCCGTGTTGTCGCGCAGGGCGGCGTAGTCGTCACGGACGCCGGCGATGGTCTTGTGCAGGGCCTTGAGGACGTCCTCGGACGGCTCGGCCTCGGTCACGCGGGCCTCGCCGGTGGACTCCTCGATCACCACGCGCCACAGCCGCTGGAGGAAACGGTGCGCGCCCACGACGTCCTTGGTGGCCCAGGGGCGCGAGGTGTCGAGCGGACCCATGGACATCTCGTAGACGCGCAGGGTGTCCGCGCCGTAGGTGTCGCAGATCTCGTCCGGCGAGACGGCGTTCTTGAGCGACTTTCCCATCTTCCCGTACTCCAGGGAGACC
This sequence comes from Candidatus Dietzia intestinipullorum, assembly GCA_019119635.1. Classification (GTDB taxonomy): domain Bacteria; phylum Actinomycetota; class Actinomycetes; order Mycobacteriales; family Mycobacteriaceae; genus Dietzia; species Dietzia intestinipullorum. The sequence continues at coordinate 54,425 of DWWP01000003.1, read as the reverse complement.
TCCGCGCCGTCGTGGAAGTACTTCCCGTCGCGCTCCTCGACCTCGTCCGCGGGCACGTACACACCGCGCGCATCGGTGTAGGCGTACGCCTGGATGTAGCCCTGGTTGAACAGGCGGCGGTACGGCTCCTCGCTGGTGACGTGGCCGAGATCGAAGAGCACCTTGTGCCAGAACCGCGAGTACAGCAGGTGGAGCACCGCGTGCTCGACTCCACCGACGTAGAGGTCGACGCCGCCCGGGTCGTCGGCGCCGTGGATCTCCGGACGGGGGCCCGTCCAGTAGCGCTCGTTCTCCAGTGCACACATCTCGTCGGTGTTGGTGGGGTCGATGTAGCGCAGCTGGTACCAGCTCGATCCCGCCCACTGCGGCATGACGTTGGCGTCGCGGGTGAAGGACCGGCGACCGAGTCCGTCGTTCAGGTCCAGCTCGACGTGGAGCCAGTCGGTGGCCTTGGCCAGCGGCGGGGAGGGGACCGAGTCCGCGTCGTCGGGGTCGAAGGAGACGGGCTGGTAGTCCTCCACCTCGGGCAGCTCGACGGGCAGCATCTCGTCGGGCAGCGCGTGGGGGACGCCGTCGGAGTCGTAGACCATCGGGAACGGCTCGCCCCAGTAGCGCTGGCGGGCGAACAGCCAGTCGCGCAGCTTGTACTGCACCGTGCCCTCGCCCACGCCCTGCCCCTCGAGCCACTCGGTCGTGAGTTCCTTGGCCTCGTCTGCGCCCAGCCCGTCGAGGGAGAGCCCCTGGTCGTTGGCCGAGTTCACGGCCACGCCGTCGCCGGTGAACGCCTCGGCCCGCACGTCGATGCGCGATCCGTCGGCGGGGGCCACGACCTGCACGATCGGCAGGCCGAAGGCGTCCGCGAAGTCGTGGTCGCGGGCGTCGTGTCCGGGCACGGCCATGATCGCGCCGGTGCCGTAGCCCATGAGGACGTAGTCGGCCACGAACACCGGCACAGAGGCGCCGTTGACCGGGTTGACGGCGTAGGCGCCGGTGAAGACGCCGGTCTTGTCCTTGTTCTCCTGGCGCTCCAACTCCGTCTTGGTGGCGGCCACCCGGCGGTACTCGGCCACCGCCTCGGCCGGGGACGACCAGCCGCCGGTCCAGCGCTCGTCGATGGCCGCGCCGCCGGCCGACTCCGGCCAGAACGGCCCCGCCAGCTCATCGACCAGCGGGTGCTCGGGCGAGAGCACCATGTAGGTGGCGCCGAACAGGGTGTCGGGGCGCGTGGTGAAGACCTCGATGTTCTGGTCGGCCACCGCGAAGCGCACGTGGGCGCCGTGCGAGCGACCGATCCAGTTGCGCTGCATCGACTTGACCTTCTCGGTCCAGTCCAGCCGGTCCAGGTCGTCGATCAGGCGATCGGCGTAGGCGGTGATCCGCATCATCCACTGCGAGAGGTTCCTGGGGAAGACGGGGAAGTTGCCGCGCTCCGAGCGGCCCTCGGCGGTGACCTCCTCGTTGGCCAGGACGGTGCCCAGTCCGGGGCACCAGTTGACCTGGGAGTCCGACAGGTACACCAGCCGGTGCGAGTCCAGGACCCGCTCCTGCTCGACCCTGCTCAGGTCGGACCAGGTACGCCCGAGGAACTCGGTGGGTAGCGGCCGCGAACCCTCCTCGAACAGGGTGCGCAGCTCGGAGATGGGTCGCGCCCGGCCGGTGCGGCCCTCGTCGTCGTCACCGCCGTCGCGGGTGCGGGCCGGGGCGTCGGGGTCATACCAGGCACCGTGGATCTGGAGGAAGATCCACTGGGTCCAGCGGTAGAACCCGGTGTCGGTGGTGGCGATGACGCGGCGCGGGTCGTGGCCCAGCCCCAGTCGGCCGAGCTGGCGCTCCATGGTGGCGATGTTCGCCTCGGTGGTCACGCGCGGGTGCTGACCGGTCTGCACGGCGTACTGCTCGGCGGGCAGGCCGAACGCGTCGTAGCCCAGGGTGTGCAGGACGTTGGCACCGAGCATCCGGTGGTAGCGCGCGAAGACGTCGGTGGCGATGTACCCCAGCGGGTGGCCCACGTGCAGGCCGGAGCCCGAGGGGTACGGGAACATGTCCTGGACGAACAGCTTGTCGTCGGGAAGCGTGCCGCTCTGGGCGGCCAGGGGCCCCACCGGGTTGGGGGCGTGGAACGTGCCGCGGTCAGCCCATTCCCGCTGCCAGTGCTTCTCGATCCCGCCGGCCAACTCGGCCCCGTAGCGGTGTGCGGAGCCGTCCTGCCCGGACCGCACGCCGGTGACGGACTCGTCGCTGCTGCTCACGTCGTGTTCTCTCCCTGAAGTCGCCGGTGCCCACACTCAAGGCTCGTCCAGCCTAAACCCTGGCGGAAGCGGCGCGACGCCGGGCGATCAGTCCGTCCACGCTGTGGCGACCGGGACCACGGTCGATGATACGCCACACGAATGGTTCCCGCTCTTACGTGTCGTGTCAACTATCGGCTAGGATGGACTCCATGACCGACGATGTGACATGGCTGAACGACGAGGAGAAGGCCCTCTGGCGTGACTACCTCGCCATCCAGGGCCGGCTGCACCTGGCGATCCAACGGGACCTCAAGACCTCCTCGAGCCTCACCGAGCCCGAGTTCGAGGTGCTGGTCCACCTGAGCGAGGCCGACGGTCCCCTGCGCATGACCGCGCTCGCCGACGCGCTCCAGTGGGAGCGCAGCAGGGTGTCCCACCAGGCCACGCGCATGGTCAAGCGCGGACTGGTACAGCGCACGAGCTGCCCCACCGACGGGCGCGGGGCCTTCCTCGCGGTCACCGACGACGGGATGCGCGAGATCGAACGCGCCGCGCCCCACCACGTGGAGACCGTGCGTCGTGTGTTCCTCGACCTTCTCGACGAGGCGGACAAGCGCGAGCTCGCCCGGCTCCTGGCCCTGATCGAACGCTCCTCCGCGCCGGGCCACACCGACGCCGAGGTCGCCTGACCGACCCCCGCCCCGGGCCCACGAATCGGAGATCCGCCGGCCCGGGCGTACCCTGAGGTGCGTGAATGCTGTGCTCATGATCGTCGTGGTGCTCCTCGCGGGGCTCGCACTGGTGGCGGGCGTCACCGGCATCCTGGCACTGCTCGGCCAGCTCCCGGGCAACGGCTACCTGGGCGTCCGGACGCCGGAGACCCGCCGCTCCCCCGAGGCGTGGCGGCTCGCCAACGCGGCGGCCGGGCCGGCCTTCCTCGCCGCGGGCGGTGCGCTGGCGCTCGGAGCGCTCGGACTGGGACTGATCGGGGGCTGGATCGGGGCCCTCGTCGTCGTCGGCGCCCTCCTCGGCGCCCTCGCCCTGTTCAACGTCGCCGGGATCGCCGGCGCCCGCGCCGCCGCCGCGTGGCAGGCCACCCGGGACGACGACGAGCCGGGCTGCTGCTCCGCCGGGGGCTGCGGCGATCACGCCGCACCGGCCGCGAGCTGCGACCCGCACTCCCCCGCCGGCGACCCGGCCGATCCGTCCGCCGACTGCGGCGTGACCGGCGGCTGCGGGTCCTGCGCCCTGAAGGGCATGTGCGAGACGGAGACCAGTACGCGCTGAACGCGTGTGGGTGAGCGGGCGCCTGGTGCAGACTGAGGTGGTCGCCCACCGCCGACGAGCCGCCGTGCCCGCCGAGTTCTCGCTCTCCCGCTCCGCCGTGATCCACGCCGCCGCCCCGGACGTGTTCGCACAGATCGAGGACTTCCACCAGTGGCACGCCTGGTCGCCCCGGGACCGACTCGACCCGGACATGACCCGCGAGTTCTCCGGCGCCGAGCGCGGCGTGGGCGCCCGCTACTCGTGGTCCGGCGACCGGAGGGCAGGGGCCGGCTCGATGGAGATCGTCGAGGCCGCCGCGGGCAGACAGGTGGTGATCGACCTGCACGTCACCCGGCCCGTCCGCGCGCACGACTCCGTGGTGTTCCGGCTGCGCCCACTCGGCCTCGAGTCGACCGACGTCACGTGGACCGTGAGCGGCAGGCGCGGCCTCCTCGCGCGCCTGTCGGGCCGGGCCCCGGACAGGGAGGCGGCGCTGGGCCGGCAGCTCGAGGAGGGACTGGCGGCGTTGGAGGAGCTGGTCACCACGCGACCTGGCCGAGCACCGCTGTGAGGCCCGCCAGGGCCACCACGACCACCATCACCACCAGTCCCACGTTGTAGAGCGCCTGCGTCTGCGGGGCCCGCCCCGCGCGGCGGAAGCGCCCCACGCGCTGCTCGTGCTGCCCCTGCACGCGGATCAGTGCGAAGAGCGGCACGGCCAGCAGCAGTGAGAAGATCGCCGCCCACATCCAGGACGCCTCCGCCACGAGCCGGGCCACCAGGATGATGTTCACCGAGACCACGGCCCAGGTCCGCGCCCACGACAGACTCGTGCGTTCGGCCTGGAGCCCGGCGTCGGGCGGGACCGCCTCGGGGCGGATGGCCAGTCGAGGCACGGGCACGCGGCGGGGCCGGCCCGGCGTGGTCACGAGACGGCCCCCGCGAGGATCGCGACGATGAGCACCACCGAACCGATCGCGATCCCGAGCACCAGCAGGATCGAGGCCTGGGGCACGGGGAGCGGCTGCTTGTGCCGCATGGACACCTCGATGCGGATCCAGCGGCGGAACGAGACCACCGCGAGCAGTGCCGCCAGGACCAACAGGATGCACGCGACCGGGGTGCGGACGATCGCCGGGATCTCGTCGCCGGCAAAGGCCTCCAGCGCCACCGCCCCGGCCACGAGCCCGAGGCTCGTGCGGATCCACGCGAGGAAGGTCCGCTCGTTGGCCAGGGTGAACCGGGGGTCCGGCTCCTGCCCGTCTCGCAGCGCTCGCGGCCGCCAGCCCGGCGCGTCCAGGTCCTGCTCGTCCGCGTCTCCCTGCTCCGTCACAGCTGCGAGCCTATCGTCCGGCGGATTTCGCGGGTCTGGTGCAATGGGCGGATGGAAATCCTGCGCCGGCTCCGCATCGACCCGTTCGTCATGGCGATCATGGTCGCGGTCGTGGTGGCGGCGTTCCTCCCGGCCGCCGGTGGCGCGGCCGACGCGCTGAGCTGGATCACCAAGATCGGGATCGCGGTCCTGTTCTTCCTCTACGGTGCCCGGCTCGAGCGTCGCGAGATGGTGATGGGCCTCAAACACTGGCGGCTGCACTCGGTGGTGCTGGCCTTCACGTTCGTGCTGTTCCCCGTGTTCGGACTGCTCGGCAAATGGGCGCTCACGCCCCTGATCGGGGCCACCCTGGCCGCCGGCTTCCTGTTCATGACACTCGTCCCCTCGACGGTCCAGTCGTCCATCACGTTCGTCTCCATCGCCCGCGGCCACGTGGGTGCGGCGGTGGTCTCGGCGTCGATGTCCAACCTGCTGGGCGTGGCCGTCACCCCCCTGCTCGTCCTGGCGCTCATGACGACCAACGGCTCCGTGCACATCTCCGCCGAATCGATCGTGGAGATCGTCCTGATGCTGCTGCTGCCGTTCATCGTCGGCCAGGCACTGCGCAACCGTGTCCTGCCCATCACCGCCAAGATCAGCCGTATCGACCTGTTCGACAAGACCGTGATCGTCCTGGTGGTCTACGCCGCGTTCTCCGAGGGCGTGGTCGACGGCGTCTGGTCGATGATCGGCATCTCGGAACTCGTGTGGCTCACGGTGGCCTGCTGCGTCCTGCTCGCCGTGGTGCTGGGGCTGACCGAGCTCACCGCCCGCCTTCTGGGCTTCGACGTCCGCGACAAGCGCGTGGTCCAGTTCTGCGGATCCAAGAAGTCGCTGGCCACCGGGCTCCCGATGGCCGCCGTGCTGTTCGCGGGCCAGCCCGTCGGGATGCTGGTGCTGCCGCTCATGCTGTTCCACCAGATCCAGCTGATCGTCTGCGCCTGGCTCGCCGCGCGCTACGGGCGGGAGGAGAGCGCGGCCGCCCCGGCCGCGACCTGAGCCGGGTCACCGGCGAGGTCGACCACCTGCTCCGGGTCCCCCAGCCGCGGACCGAGCGCCACCAGGACCGCGAACCCGGCCCCCGCCGCCAGCGCCACCCCGATCCACACCGGGTACAGCCGGCGGCCGCACCGTCTGGCGATGACGGCGCCGACCAGTGCGCCCGCGGTGTTGACCAGCAGGTCCGTCACGTCCGAGTTCCCCAGGGCCAGGACGTACTGGAGTGTCTCCACCGCGGCGCTGATCACCGCCCCACAGGCGACGACGACGAGGACCGGCCTGGCCCGGTGCTCGACCAGGATGAAGAGCAGCACCCCGAGCGGGACGAAGAACGCCAGGTTGCCCAGGGCGTCGAAGAGCGGCCCGAACCAGGACTGCGCGTCCCGGAACTGCGCGAAGGGCACCCATTCCACCGAGCGTCCGCGTTGCGCTTCCGGCACCCACAGCAGTCCGATCACGAAGAACGCCTTGAGCATGGTCAAGGAGATCACCACGGATCCGTAGACCAGCAGCGCCAGTGCAGCCCAGGCCTTCACCCCGCGGCCGGACGTCGGCGGGTGTCGGTCCGGGTGCCGGCTCACCGCACCCAGGGCGCGAACGGCGCCACCGGGAAGCACGGGACCGGCGTGGCGTCCTGCGGCGACAGGGCGTTGAGCACGTGCAGCCAGGCCCGCTCGTTGTAGAGGATCGACACGTGCTCGGAGCGGTCGGCCGCGCAGCCGTCCTGCAGGAGCACGTTGGTCACGTTCGGCCCCTCGAAGTACTGGCCCGTGAACGGCGTGACCACCTGGTCGTGCTCGGTGATGATGTTGACGCGGTCGACGTCGTCCGCTCCCGACGGCCCGTCCGGGTAGACCTCCCCGAGGAAGTCGGAATCCACGAACTGCTGCACCAACGCGGGGAAGACCGCCTCGGTGCTCCCCAGCAGCGCGGGGCCCAGGATCGGCACCAGCGACCGGAAGTAGACGAGCGAGCTGAGCGTGGTGCCCGTCGACGGGGCGAGTCCGACACGGGAGTGCACCTTGTCGGCCCCTCCCAGCTCATTGATGTAGTAATCCGGCAGCGCGCCGGCACCCTGCGAGTGGCCCACCAGATCGACTTCCTCGGCGCCGGTGGCCGCCACCACCCGATCGACCGTGTCCGCCAACTCACGGCCCGACCCGTGGATGTCGCCGATGGCCTGCACGGGCATCTGCGCCACGCCCGAGGGGTTGCCGAAGTTGAAGGTGCAGACGCAGTACCCCGCGTTCTTGAGCAGCGGCGCCCCCGCCTGGTAGCTGAGCGCCTGCGTGGTGAACGTCCCGTTGACCAGGATCACCGGCCGCGGCTTGTCCGGCGTCGGCGTGCAGTCCCAGTCGTTCGCCCCCGGCGGCGGCACCTGCGGCGAGGACCAGGCCGATCGCCGAGAGAAGGGCACCTGCCGCCGTGGCCAGTCGCGATGGTGACCACGGTTCCCGTTCGACTCGTCCCTCGCCGGCGATGCCTCCGGTCGCGACCACGGTGAGTCCCCTTCCCTCCGACGAACCCGGAACCGCCGTTGCGCCACGGCAGCCGATCACTCCAGTATGCGGCCCGACGTGTGCGATGGATCACAAACGGCGCTAACTAATCGTCTTTTCATATTCGGGACCGGCGTGCGCGGCGCCACTGCGGAAATCGGCGTGAGCAGGACGGACGCGCCGATCAACACCGGGTTGCCGTCCACGCTGGTCAGCGGGCTTGCGGTGCGGCGCCAAAGGTTAGTCACCAAAGACATTGACGCGCCGCGCTCCCCCTTAACGTCTTCGCCGCACGAGATAAGAGGTCTCGTGTCAGCGGCGGCCTCGGGGCCGATCCCGCTGCCGGGAACCGATCAGGGGGATGAGGTGTCCGAGGTCATGGCTTCCACAGCGCACTCTCGAGTCGCACTCGGCCGGCAGGCAGCAACAGTCGCCGCCGTCGTGGCGCTCGCGGTGGCCGGACTCGCCGGAGGCGCGGTCACCGCCTGGCTCTCGGGGGCGACCCCGGGAACCGCCACCCGCGACGCGGCCGTGCACCCGTCGTCGTCTCAAGCCGGACTGGTCACAGCTACCGCGACGGCCACGTCACCGACCGGGCGCACGACGTCGGCGGCCACCGGCACCTCGACCGCGCCGGTCTCGAGCGAGTCGGCTCCGACCACCGAGTCGGAGGAGTCCGCGTCTCCCGCCCGGGTCCCGGCCGCCGCGCCGCCGGCTGTTCCGCCGGCGGCGGAGGCCCCCGCCAGGGTCCCGCACCGGCCCGCGCCGGCCCCGGCCGGGCCGGCACCCGCACCGGCCCCGGCCCCAGCTCCCGCACCGGAACCGGGAATCACCATCGACCTCGGAGGACGGGGGCACATCGTCCCCCAGACTCCGATCCCACCGAAGGAAATACGAATCGGCTGACGGCGCACGCCCTCAGCTCCACCGAGAGAAAGAAGAACGACAATGCTCGCAGCAGCAAGCGCGATCACGGCCTTCATCGTCGGCGTCCTCGCCCCGCTCGGGGCGGCCGCCGCCCCCGTACTCGGCGCGATCGGCGCGGCCGGGCCGATCGCCACGGCCGGTACCGCGCTGACCGGCCTCACAGCCACGGGCAGCGCCGCCGGCGGTTCGCTCGCGCTCGGTGGCGGAGCCGCCGCCGTCGCCGGCAACCCCCACGCCGCGCAGGGCGTCGAGAACGGGATCAACGACACCCTCAACCAGGCCAAGGAGACCGCCGCCAGCTCGGTCAACGACCTGAACCTCCCGGGCGTGCCCCCGATCGTCGTGAACTGACGCCGCCGGCCCACCGGGCCGAGCAGCCACGTCTTCACGGGCACAGACCGCTCCACAGCCCTCCCGCTCCCCCGCCCTGCGTGGGGAGGCGGGAGGGCTTCGGTGATCGACCACGACGAGCGGAGCCGTCAGTCGTGGCGTGCGCCCATGAGATGCAGGATGCGGTGGACGGTGTCATCGGCGAGGCTGTAGCGCTGCCCCCGGCCGTCACGGGGATCACGCTCAGCGCGCACCCACCCCTGGTCGCGGAGAACCCGCAGGGCCTGCGACGCGGCATTGCGGGTGATGCCGGCCGCATCGGCCAACTCGCTGACCGTCGCCACCGCGGGGCCTGCGTCGTGCATGTGCGCGAGCAGGGCCAGTCGGGTCGGGTGACCGAGCAGGTCGAAGCGAGTCGCCCACGCTGACAGGTCGAGTGTGAGGTGCGAGTGTGGCATGTCCGGCTCCTTGTGCACCGTCATGCTCTCACGGTGTTGCTCGATGCGGTATCGGCCCGGGCAGCGCATCGGTAGGGTTCCGACGGACAGTAGGTGTCCAACCAGACACCTACCTCCTCAGATCCTGCCGCCCCCGACAAAGACATCATCGATGCGTGCACTTGTGGCCGCGACCTGCGCGGCCCTCGTCATCCCCCTCGTGGCATCCGGCTGCTCGGCCCCGTCCACCGGCGGCGATGCGACCCCGGACCGCCTCGTTCTCGCCGACAGCACCGATCTCGGCGAGTTCAGCCCGGTGGCCGGCTACTCCGCCACCGGCGTGTCCCCGCTCTATGAGGGCTTGTTGCGACCCTCCGCTGAGGACGACACGCGGTTACCGCCGCTCGAGCCGGCACTGGCGGCCTCCGATCCGGTGATCTCCGACGACGGACGCACCTGGACCGTCACCCTCCGGGATGGCATCCACTTCCACGATGGGACCGACCTGGATTCCGGTGACGTCGCCGCGACCTACCGAGCCGTCACGGACCCGGCGTCGGCGTCGCCCAGCGCCGACGACTACACGCTCATCGACCACATCGACACCCCGGACGAGTCCACGATCGTCTTCCATCTGGACGCCCCCAACCGGGAGTTCTCCTCGAGGCTCCTGTTGGGGATCGCCCCCGGCGAGCGGCTGACCGGTGGTCCGGCCACCGAATCCTCCCTGAACACCGAGCCCGTCGGCACCGGGCCCTACCGGCTCGACGCACTGTCGCCCACGGAGGCCACGCTGTCCGCCGATCCGGATCACCGGGACGGCGCCCCCGCGGTGACCACGGTGATCATCCGGTCCGTTCCCGACGAGAACACCCGCGCCCAACTGCTCCTGACAGGCGAGATCGACGGTGCGCCACTGCCTCCGCGTCTGGCCGCCGGCCTCGACGGCCGCAACGGCATCTCCGTCGTCTCCGCCAACTCCGCCGACTGGCGCGGCGTATCGCTACCGATGTCCGATCCCTTCGCGTCCGACCCCGCCGCCCGCCGCGCCATGAACGTCGCCGTCGACCGGGACGCGATCGTCGACCAGGTCCTCGCCGGCGAGGGTCAGCCGGCGACGACCCCCATCACGGACGCCTACCCCGAACACGTCCCGATCGAGTTCGGACCCGACGACCCCGCGGCGCGCACCGCCCGAGCCGGGGAACTCCTCTCCGACGCGGGCTGGGAGCCCGGCCCCGACGGCATCCGCACCAAGAACGGTGCCCGGGCCGAGCTCTCCGTCGCCTACCACGCCGACGATTCCGTCCGCCGCGAACTGGCCGCGGCGTTCGCCGACCAGATGCGCCCCCTGGGCATCGCCGTCGAGCCCCGGGGCACCTCCTGGGACGAGATCGAGGCGAACGCGGACAGCGCCGCGATCCTGCTCGCCGGCGGCGACAACCCGTACACGATCGACACCCAGGCCCGCCGCGCCCTGCACTCACGCACCCCGGCGTCGGGCCCGTTCGACAATCCCGGTGGGTACCGGAACCCGGCACTGGACGCCGCCCTGGACCGGCTGCGCGAGCCCGGAAACCGGACCCCCGCCGACGAGCTGTACCAGGACGTCCAACGGGCCTACGGCGACGATCCCGGGTACGTCATCTTCGCCACCATGCGCCACACCTACGCTGTGCGCGACACCGGCCACACCGGGCCGGCCCCCATCCTCGAGCCGCACACCCACGGGGTCACCTGGGGCCCGTGGTGGGCGCTGTCGCAGTGGACGCCGCGGCCGTGATCCGGAGGCTGGGTGAACGTCGACGGGACCTGCTCGCGCTGACCGCGCGGCGGTCCGCGGTGGCGCCGGTGATCGTCCTCGCGGTCACAGCCACTGCTTTCGCCCTCGCCGCGATATCCCCCCTGGATCCCCTGGCGGCCCACCTGGGCTCGGCCTATCAGTTCACGGGATCGGCCGGACGCGAGGCGGCCCACACGGCGCTGGGCCTGGACACCCCGTGGTGGCAGGCCTGGTGGCAGTGGCTGACCGGCCTCCTCGCCGGCGACGCCGGGCACTCGTCCACCTACCGACAGCCGGTACTCGAGGTGATCGCGCAGCGTCTGCCCTGGACGATGGGCCTGTCCGCGGTCGGGCTCGCCCTCGCTCTGGCAGTGGCGATCACCGCCGGCCTGACAGCCGCGTACCGGCCCGGCGGAGCCACTGATCGGACCCTGGCCGCGATGGCGGTCGTCCTGTCGGCGGTCCCCACGTTCGTCTCCGCCCTCGCCGCGGTGGCGGTGTTCGCTGTCGCGTTGCGCTGGCTGCCCGTGGCGGGAGCGTGGGACACCGGTCACCAGCCGACCATCGGAGCGGTGGCCCGGCACCTCGTGCTGCCGGCACTCGTGCTCGCCGCGTCCCAGCTCCCGTGGATGACACTGACCGTGCGGCAAGCGGTACTGCGCGCGCACGACTCGGTTCCGGTACGAGAGGCCCGTGCCCGGGGCCTGTCCCGCCGGACGGTCGTCACCGGGCACATCGGTCCGGTGTCGTGGACGCCGTTGATCGCATTGACCGGGGCACGCCTGCCGGAGCTCATCGTCGGAGCCGTCGTCGTCGAGCAGGTGTTCGCCTGGCCCGGACTGGCCGGCTCCGCCCGCGCCGCCCGGGCTCACATGCCCGACAGCCTGCTCAGCGCCGGGCCGCCCATCCGGGAGATCAACACCTCGGAGAGGGCGCCGAATGACTGCAGCTCGTCGTCGTCGAGCCCCTCGAACAACCACTCCGCCAGGGCCACGCGCGCGTCGACCACCTCGTCCACGATCCGGCGGGACTTGTCGGTGAGGCTCACCAGCCGCACCCGGCGGTCCCCGGGCTGCATGGACCGGACCACGTGGCCGCTCGTCACCAGGCCGTCGACCAGCGCCGTGATCTGCCGCGGCGAGCAGTCCAGGTAGGTCGCGAGGTCCACCTGCCGGGTCTCCCCCTCGAGTCCGAGGACGAACATCAGCTGCAGTCGCGGGACGGTGAGCCCGTACGCCGCCGCCGCCCGCGCGATCGAGCCCGCCATCTCCTCGGAGAGCAACAATGCGCGATCGAGAATCTCGCTCCTGGATAGTGCCACGAGTCTATAGTTACCACCATTCAGCTTCTATCGGCCCGCTCGTCCCGAGCGGGTGTGGAGACCGAGGAGACACCGTGGCCGTGACGATCCCCGCAGGATTCGATTTCACCGATCCCGACCTGTTCGAGAAGCGGTTGCCCCACGAGGAATGGCGGCAGCTGCGGCAGTCCGAACCCATCCACCGCGTGGAGAAGCCCCGGGGGTGCGACGGTTTTGACGACGACCACTACTGGCTGGTCACCAAGCACGCCGACGTCAAGGAGATCTCCCGCGTCACCGGCGAGACGTTCTCCGCCAGCGAGAACACCATGATCCCCCGGTTCGCCGAGGGCACAGAGCGCTCGATCATCGAGGCCCAGCGCGAGATGCTGGTCAACGAGGACGGCGAGATCCACAAGAAGCACCGCCGGATCATCTCCCGAGGGTTCACCCCCCGCGGCGTGGCCGGCATGCGCGACGAGCTCGCGGACCGCGCGCGCAGGATCGTCACCGAGGCCGCGGAGTCCGGCGCCGACGACTTCGTCACCGCCGTGGCCTCGGAGCTGCCCCTGCAGGCCATCGCCGAACTCCTCGGTGTGCCGCAGGAGGACCGGCACAAGATCTTCGAGTGGTCCAACACCATGACCAGCTACGACGCCCCCGGGGGCATGGACATGGCGGCCGTGGCGTCCATGCAGCTCATCGAGTACGCCAACGCCATGGCCGAGTCGCGGACCCAGAACCCGCAGGACGACATCGTCACCAAGCTCGTCCAGGCCGACATCGACGGCGAGCACCTCTCGCCCGAGGAGTTCGGCTGGTTCGTCACCCTGCTCGCGGTGGCCGGGAACGAGACCACCCGCAACGCCACGACCCACGGCATGGTCGCCATGCTCGACAACCCCGACCAGTGGGAGTTGTTCAAGTCCGAGCGGCCCGAGACGGCCTACGACGAGATCCTGCGCTGGGCCTCCCCTGTCACGCAGTTCCAGCGCACCGCCACCGAGGACGTCGAGATCGGCGGCGTGCAGATGGCCAGGGGCGACCGGGCGGTGATCTGCTACGCCTCGGCGAACTTCGACGAGGACGTGTTCACGGACCCCTTCAGCTTCGACATCCTCCGCGACCCCAACCCGCACGTGACGTTCGGTGGGCAGGGGCCGCACTACTGCATCGGCGCGAACCTGGCCCGGATGCAGCTCGAGCTGATCTTCAACGCGATCGCCGACCACATGCCGGACCTCACCGCGCTCGGGGACCCCACGCGGCTGCGCTCCGGGTGGCTCAACGGCCTCACCGAATGGAAGGTCGACCTGGGCACCTGCCCGGTCGCGCGCTGATCACGGCCCCGGCGGGGGCTCGTCCCCACACACGCCCACAAACGCAGGCAGTTGCTGCAGAAGTCATTGTTGCTACGCCTGCGGCTGCGGCGAGCGCCTGCGGCTGCGGCGACTGCGCGTGTTTGCGGCGAGTGCGTGCGTTTGGGGCGAGCGCGCTCCCACGGTGACGTCGCTCGTCAGGTGAGCCACGCCTGTAGCAGCATGAACGTGGCCGTGCCCACGACGATGCTCAGGGCTGCGCGCCGAAACAGCAGGTGCACAGCAAGAGTGAGCGCCAACGCGGTGGCGGCGGGCACCCACGAGGCCGGCTCGGTGGTCGTGTCGCGCAGCGTGTAGACCACCAGCACCACCATGACGCCCGCCGGCATCGTGCGTCCCAGGTAACGCACGACCGCCGAGTCCCGCAGCCGCGTGAGCGCCACGAACGGTGCTGCACGCAGCGCCACGGTCACGAGGAACATCACGCCCAGGCCGGCCAGCAGGTAGCCCGTGGACGGCATCGGGAGGTCGGCCGGTGGAGCCGTCACGATTCCGCCCGCCCGGTGCGGGACTGCCAGGCGTAGCGGGCGAGCAGCACCAGCACGAAGCCCGCCAGGCCCACCACCAGCATCTGTTCCGGCGCCACCCACGCCGCGACCAGCCCGCACAGCAGTCCGAGCACGGGCGCGGGCAGGTCACCCGAGGCGCGCCACCCGTCCACCGCGAGGACGGCGAAGAGCGCGGTCAGGGCGAACTGGAGTCCGTCGAGGCCGGGCGGCAGCGCGGCGCCCACCAGGCCGCCGGCGATCCCCGGGAGCACCCAGAGCGACTGGCAGGTGATCGCGATTGTCAGGGTGCGCGGCCCCGTCATCTCACTGCGCCGCTTGGTCGCGGTGATCGCGTACACCTCGTCGGTGAGCGCATACACGGCGTACAGGCGGCCCGGCCGCGAGCGGATCGCCTCGATGGGGAAGCTCAGACCGTAGAACACGTGCCGGAAGTTCACCAGGAACGCGGCCGCCGCCAGGGAGTACAGGGGAGTGACGGCGGTGAGCAGGCCGATCGCGAGGAACTCCATCGATCCGGCGTAGATCACCACCGAGAAGACCGGCGCCCACCACCAGTCGAATCCGGCCTGGGTGATCAGGACCCCGAAGGCGAGCCCGAGCGGGATCAGGCCCAGCCCCACGGGCGCGGCATCGGCGAGTCCCTTGCGGATCTCTGCGCGAGTGGAGGGGGCGGACGACACGCCGCGCAGTCTAGCCAGCACGCATGCGCAGATCCCCCCCGTCGGAGGGCTGGCGCTTCGCTGCGTCCGGGCGCACACTCGAGCAATGAGGACGCTCCTGCGCCCGGGCCCTCCGGGGATTCGCGAGGTGATCGAGTACTCGGTCGACGAAGCCGTGGAGGGCGCCCGCCGGCCACCGCATCGGGGGCTGCCGTCGACCACGCTCACCGTCGTGTTCGCGACCAGCGGCCCGCTCCTGTGCTCAGCGGACCACGAGTCCTGGGCCGGCCGCCGGGGGACGACGCACGACGTCTGCGTGGGGGCGTTCCACACGCAACCCGTCTACCTGCAGCGACCCGATCACCAGGACGGGGTCCAGGTGGGGCTCCACCCGTTGGCCGC
The DNA here is from genome assembly GCA_019119635.1 of Candidatus Dietzia intestinipullorum. Classification (GTDB taxonomy): domain Bacteria; phylum Actinomycetota; class Actinomycetes; order Mycobacteriales; family Mycobacteriaceae; genus Dietzia; species Dietzia intestinipullorum. The sequence goes on along the minus strand of DWWP01000003.1, from coordinate 39,332 downwards.
GCGTCGCGTACTCGGGCTCCCCGCAGCCGCCCTCACCGATCTCACCCAGGAAGGCGAGGCGGTCGCGGGCTCGAGCATGAGGACGCTCTGGTCGAGGGCCGGCTCCGCCGCGCCAGGGGAGAGGGCTCGCCTCATCGCAGACGGGCTGGCATCGGTGGCGGACCGTCATGACCGCGCTCCGGCGCCGCGCCGCGAGGTCCTCGGCGCCTGGAACCTCCTGGCACGCGCCCGGGGCACGATGACGATCACGGACGTCGCCTTCCGCGTGGGGCTGAGCAGCCGCCACCTGTCGTCCCTGGTCAGAGCGGAACTGGGGATAGGCACCAAACAGCTCGCGGATCTCATGCGTTTCGAGGCGGCCCACTCCGACCTCGTCGCCGCGCTCGACCGTGGAGACCGGCCGCACCTGGCGGAGATCGCCCACGCCCGAGGCTATGCCGACCACGCCCACCTCGACAGGGCCTACCAGCGATTCACGGGCACCTCCCCGTCCGGGTGGATCGCCGAGGAGCACGGTGCCACGACAGCCTGACCGACCATCAGGAGCTCTTCCGAAATATCCAAGCCGCCGGTTACGGCCACCGACCAGACTCGACGGCATGAGTCCACACACCCCCGGCACCCCGCCGCCACCCACCGTCTGGCACTGCCTGCAGTGCACTGACGCCCGCACCCAGATCGACTGGATGGTCACCGCGTTGGGCTTCATCGAGTCGTTCTCCCACACCGAAGGGGCGACCGTCGCCCACGCCGAGCTGCTGTGGCCCGAGGGCGGCGGCGTCATGCTCGGCGATCGTCGGCGCGACGAGCGGGACCCGCACGCCGCCCCTGCCGGCTCCGGCCTCGCGTTTCTCGTGACCGCCGACTCCGACGCCGTGTACGAGCGGGCGACCGCCGCCGGCGCCGAGATCGTCATGGAGATGCACGACACGGACTACGGCGACCACGGCTTCTCGGTCCGCGACCCGGAGGGCAACGTGTGGTCGGTGGGGCAGTACCGCGGCCAGCCGATGCCCGGGGCGTCGTGACCATCCGGCCACAGCCGCTGCTCGTGGTCACGGACGTGCGGGCCTCCAGTCGCTGGTACGCCTGCGCACGGGGCCCGTCGGGCTCACCTCCGCTGGTCGGCGGGGACCAGCGGGATCGCGACGGCGGCGATCCCGGCGGCGGCCACGAAGACGGGCCAGTAGCCCACCTGCTCGATCGCGGCCGCCATCAGCGGCGTCGCGGCCGAGATGGCCACGAACTGCGCGGTGTTCTGCGTGCCGAGCGCGCGCCCGCTCCACCGCGCTCCGGCGAACTCGGCGACGGCGGTGAACGCCAGGCCGTTGTCCGAGACGGACAGGACGGTCGCGACCACGGCCAGCGTCACGGCCACCGCTCCGGGCGCACCGAGCGCCTCGGCGGCGGCGAGCGCCGCCATCCCGGCGGTCAATGAGATTGCTACCGCGCGTATGGGTGTCATCCGTGAGCCCACGCGATCGGAGGCGGCACCCGCCACGATCCGGGCGAGGGCGCCGAGTACCTGGCTCACCGTCACCACCACGCCCGCGGACGTCGCCGACCAGCCGTGACCCAACATGAGCCATGCCAGCAGGAACGACTGCATGAGCGCCTGCGGCAGCACCAGCAGCACGGACACCCCGTGGACCCGCTGCAGGAACCGCGACTCGCGGTAGGGGGACCGCGCGGTGGTGTCGGCGCCCGACCCGGCCGGCGCGGGGGGCCGGGGAGGGTCGGTGACGACGACGAGAGCGGCCACCGCCGAGACCGACGCCATGGCCAGCGGCACCGCCAGCGCCGCGTGGAGCCCGTGCGATTCGGCGAGCAGCGGCATGGTCAGCGCCGCGATCGCCGCGCCCACCGGCTGCGACATCTGCCGGATGCCCATCGCGAGGCCCCGGCGCTCTGCCGGGAACCAGCCCACCACCAGCCGCCCGCTGGCTGAGTTGCCCGACGCGGTCGCAGCGCCGGTGACCAGCAGGATCAGGGCCAGCAGCAGAAATTCATCGGTGGTGAGCGCCGCCGCCAGGCCCACCGCCATGAGCACCGAACCCGAGGTCAGCACCAGCTTCTCGCCGGTCCGGTCGACCAGCCATCCCCAGGCGATCAGGGCCAGCGCCATCCCCACCGAGGGCATCGCCACGAGCACGCCCGCCTGCGTCAGCGACATCCCCAGTTCGGTGTGCAGGTGGGGGAGGAGGAACGCGAACCCCACGACGAACGCCGAGCCGGAGGCGGCGACGAACGTCGCCACCGCGAGGATCAGCCAGTGCCGGGCGCTCACCCGCTGCTGCTGCGGCCGGGTCCCGGGCGTCAATTCACGTCGCCGTCGCCCACGTACGTGGCGTACAGCGGCAGGGGCATCTCCTGGCGGCGCAGTACTGTGCCCCACACGTCGACGTGTGTGGGGGCCAGAAGGTCGCTGGGCAGGCTGGGCGCCACGTACCAGTCACCACGGTCGAGCTCGTCCTGCAACTGTCCGGGTGCCCAACCGGTGTAGCCGACGAAGACCCGCATGCCCTCGATCATCTCGTCGAGGATCTCCGGGTCGCTGTCGAGGTCCACCACGTGCACCCGACCGTCGATCCGCTGGAGGCCCGAGAGTCCCGCACCGACGTCGGCGGACCGCAGCACCGCCAGGGCGATACCGGTGTCCGGCTTGACCGGCCCGCCGACGTGAAACACCGCCGGAGCGGCGCACTGGTCGGCCCACGCGGGCAGGACCTCGTCGATCGGCGTCTCGCTCCGTCGGGTGATCACCACGCCGAGCGAACCGCCGTGATCGTGCTCGATCACGTAGATGATCGCCCGCCGGAAATTGGGGTCCGGCATGTCGGGGGCGGCGACCAGCAGCGACCCGGCCTCGGGGTCGCGTTTGTCCATCGCGTCGTAGAGGCGGTCGCCGAAGAGCCCTCCGCCGCTCAGGTCGTCCGCTCCAGTATCCATGCCTCCCATGATGCCCCCGGCCCCGATCCGGCACATCCCCGTCCCCTCGATCGACCCCGATACCGTGTGGGCGTGACCCCACCGCGCGCTGCCCCGTCCGCCCCCCGGCCCGGCGCACGGGCCCGCCTCGTGGGGGCGCTGCGCGAGTCCGACGGGCTGGGCCGGCTCTCGACCGCGCGGCTGGCGGCCCTGCTCAGCGAGGGGATCCACCAGGCGGCGCTCGGCGGCGTCGTGCTGTTCAGCCCGGAATCGGCCACCACTCCGGTCGCGATCGTCGGCGGCTTCGCCGTGCTGCTCCTGCCGTACTCGGTCGTCGGCCCGTTCGCGGCGGCCGCCCTGGACCGGTGGGATCGCCGGATCGTGGTGGCGGTGGCGGCGGTGGTCCGGACCGTGGCGATCATCGCGACGATCGCGCTGATCGCCGCGGGGGCGGTGCACACCGGGGCCGGCCTGGTCACGCTGTTCGCGCTGTCGCTCGTGGCGATCGGCCTGGGCCGGCTCATCAACACGGGCCTGACCGCGGCGATGCCGCGTGTGGTGCCCGACCGCATCCTCGCCGGCACCAACTCCGTGCTGGTCACGGTGGGTTCGGTGGTCACCGCGGTGGGCGCGGTCGCGGCCTTCGCGATCCTCGCGGTGGCGGGCGCGGGGGACGCCGCGGTCTCGTGGACCCTGCTCCCGGCGGTGGTCACCGCGCTGCTGGGGGCGTGGGCGGTGCTCGCGCTGCCGCCCCGACACCTGGGTCCCGACGACGACGAGGCGAGCATCCGCGGTGGGGCCCCGGTCGCCCGTGACGCACTGGGACTGTTCGCCGGAGGGCTGGCCGAGGGGGTGCGGGCCGCGCGCTCGACGCACCTGGTGTGGGTCTCGCTGACCGCCGTGTCGCTGAGCCGGGCCGCGTTCGGCATCACCACGATGCTGGCGATCCTGCTCCTGCGCGAGGCCGAGAGCATCGACGGCAGCGTCCCGGTGGTGGCCGGCATGGGCGGGTTCGGCCTGCTGTCCGCGGCGGTCGCGGGTGGGATGGGCGTCGCCGCGCTGGTGGCCCCGTGGGCGATGGCACGCACCGACAGGATCCTCGTGGTGGCGGCCGGATCGGCGCTCTCGGCGGCCGCGCAGCTCGCGGTGGGGCCGACCCTCGATCCCACCGCGTTGGTGGTGGGCGCCCTGGCGCTGGGGCTGGGCGCGCAGATCGTCAAGCTGGTCGCCGACAACGCCATGCAGACCGATGTGCCCGACGTCCGCCGCGGCGGGGTGTTCGCCCTGCAGGACGCGCTGTTCAACACCGCGTTCGTGGTGGGCATGGTGGTGGTGTTGCCGCTGGTCCCCGCCGACGGCCGGTCCGTGTCCCTCATGCTGGTCCCGGTCGCCCTGTACGGGGCGTCCGCCCTGCTGGCCGTGCTTCTTCGCGGCAGGTCAGGAACCGACCCCGACCGAGCCCGCGGCGACGGAGCCGCCACCGACAGAGCCACCGCCCACGGAGCCGACGCCCACAGAACCGACACCCACCGAGCCGCCACCGACAGAGCCGCCACCGACTGAGCCCGCGCCCACCGAGCCGGCACCCACGGACCCCGCCGCGGCCGATCCGGCAGCCGCCGAACCCGCCGCCGCGGACCCGGCTTCGACCGCGCCCGCGTCGACGGAACCCGCGCCGACCGCCCCGCCGAGCGCCTCGGCGTCGATCGAGCCCAGCGGCAGGGTCGAGTCGAGGTGACCGTCGCCGTCCGCATCGGCCACCGACACCAGGCCGCTGCCGGTGTCCACGGTGAGCGAGCCGTCGTCGCCGAGCACCGGGGGAACGGGCTCGGGCTGCGTGCCGCCCTGCACGGGTCCCGGTGGCGCGTGCTGCGCCGGCGGGGGCTCGGCCGGCGCGGGTGCCGGCTCGACCGTCGGCGGTGTCTCCCACCTGGACGACTCCGCCGCGGTGGCCGAGCCGTGGTCGAGCGCGCCGACCGCGTCCGCCAGCAGCGCTCCCCAGTCCGGTAGCGCGCCGAGCGACTCCGATCCGGCGGCCAGCGCGTCCGTCCCCGCGGCGAGCGCCCCGTCCACCATCGGCCCCACGTCGAGCGACCCCGCCGCCGCGCCGGCCGCCAGGGATCCCACACCGAGCGAGCCCGCGCCCACTGACCCCGCTCCCACAGAGCCGGCTCCGACCGAGCCGGCCCCGACGGAGCCGCCGCCGGCCGAGCCCGCGCCCACGGCTCCCGCGTCGACGGAGCCGGCCGCGAGCGCCCCGGCGCCGCCCGCGTAGGCGTTCCACACCCCGCGGCCCGCCTCGTCGGCGTAGACCTCCTGCGCCGTGCCCCCGACGTCGGTCACCACGCGGTCGGCGAGCCCGTCACCGGTCGAGTCCCACAGTGCGTCGTCGGCGAGCCCGTCGCCGTCGAAATCCAGCCACAGCGCGTCCGCGTCGCCGGCCCCCAGCGTGAGATCCGGCTCGCCCTGCCATTGCGTCGGCTCACCGACGCCGTCTCCGAAGAAGTAGTCCATGGCGGCAATCCTGGCCCGCCACCGGAAGCCGGAACCAGACCCGCTCCGTCATCTGTGGACAGCGAACCGCGTCTCCACAGATCCTCCTCGGGGTCTTGACAGCCCGGCTACTGCGTGCGGTCGCGCACGAACAGCGCCGGCCGCAGCGGATCCGCGCCCCGGTCGGGCGGCCCCAGCCGCGAGGCGCGCACACCGAGCACCACGAGGAAGACCGCCGCCCAGATCAGGTAGGCGTTGCCCACCACGTGCTCGAGGGGCCCCCACCCCAGCTCACGGTCGTGGGAATTGGGGACCCACCACTGGGGGGTGCTGAGGAAGATCACGACGCCGCTGCCTGCCAGGGCGAGCCAGCCACGCTCGTCGTCGTCGTCGCGTGTCGCCGCCCGGTCGGCCCACACCAGGGCGAGTACGACGGCCGGCACGGCCCACACCCAGTGGTGTCCCCAGGACACCGGCGAGCAGAACAGCGCCACGTATCCCACGACGACGGCGGCCGCGACCTCGTGCCCGGCGCGCAGGAGGCGCCACGCCACGTACGCGATCGCGAGTCCGACCAGCGACGCCACCACGAACCACACCGCCGACGCCGCCGTCCCCTCGAGCCCCAACCGGTACACGACGCCGTTGACCGACTGATTGGACGAGAACGGCAGGCCACCGATCCGGGCGGGGTCGCGGATCGCGAAGGTCCAGTACCGCACCGAATCCTCCGGGGCCAGCAGATGTCCGATACCGGTGAAGGCGAGCGCCGAGCCGATCGCCGTCGCCAGCCCACGCCAGTCGCGGCGGAGCACGAAGTACAGCAGGAACACCGCCGGCGTGAGCTTGACCGCCATCGCGAGCCCCGTGAGCGTCCCGCCCCACCAGCGGCCCCGCCCCCGGAGCACGTCCACCAGCACGAGCGCCATGAGGAAGACGTTGATCTGACCGAATCCCAGGGTCTCGCGGACGGGGCCGGACCAGATCGCCACCGCCACGACCGCCGCCGTGAGCCACCACAGGTCGCGGCGCGGCCGGTCGCAGGTCCGGGTGAGCACGAGCCGCACCACGGACGCGGTGACCGCGATGGTCGCCACCGTGATGATCGTCGACGCCACCGCGAGCGGGACCAGAGTGAACACCGAGAACAACTGCGCCGACAGCGGGGGATAGGTGAACGGCAGGTACGCGCCCTCGGCCAGCACCGGCAACTCGCCGTAGAGGTCGCCGCCGTCGAGAAACACCTGGCCGCCGGTGCGGTACACGTCCAGATCGATGCGGTACGGCGGGGGCCGGTCGAGGCCCGGGATCACCGTGAGGTGGAGCAGGGCGCCGACCGCCCCCAGGACGACGACGACGAGGCGGGCGGTCGTGGAGGACAGGTAGCGGTCGACCGCCCGTCCGATCACTCCGTCCCGCCGTTCTCTTCCGCCCACCAACGCAGCAGCTCCGCCTCGGCCTCGTCCCGGTCCAGCGGCCCGCGGTCCAGGCGGACGTCCTTGAGGTGCGCCCAGGCACGGCCGACGTCCGGGCCGGGCTTGAGGTCGAGCAGCCGCATGATCTCGTTGCCGTCGAGGTCCGGCCGGACGCGGGCGAGGTCCTCCTTCTCCTCGATCTCCGCGATCCGGTTCTCCAGCGAATCGTAGGTGGCCTGCAACCTGGCGGCGCGCCGCTTGTTGCGGGTGGTGCAGTCCGCCCGGACCAGACGGTGCAGCCGGGGGAGGAGGTCGCCGGCGTCGGACACGTAGCGCCGCACCGCCGAGTCGGTCCACTGCCCGTCGCCGTAGCCGTGGAACCGCAGGTGCAGGAAGACCAGGCCGGAGACGTCCTCGATCATCTGGCGCGAGTACTTGAGCGCGCGCATCCGCTTGCGCACCATCTTGGCGCCCACGACCTCGTGGTGGTGGAACGTCACCCCGCCGCCGGGCTTGGCCGCGCGGGTGGCCGGCTTGCCCACGTCGTGCAGCAGCGCCGCCCAGCGCAGTACCAGATCAGGGCCCTCGGGCTCGAGGTCGATCGCCTGCTTGAGGACGGTCAGCGAGTGCCAGTACACGTCCTTGTGCTGCATGTGCTCGTCGCGCTCGAGCTTCATTCCCGGGACCTCCGGCAGCACGCGGTCGGCCAGGCCGGTCTCGCACAGCATGTTGATGCCGTCGACGGGGAAATCACCGAGGACCATCTTGTCGAGCTCGGCCCGGACCCGCTCGACGGTGATCCGGTCGATCTGGCCTGCCATCTCCGTCACGGCCCGGAACACACGCGGCGCGAGCGAGAAGCCCAGCTGGGAGACGAACCGGCAGGCGCGCAACATGCGCAGCGGGTCATCGGAGAAGGACTGCTCGGGCGCGGCCGGGGTGTCCAGTACGCCCGCGAGTAGCGCGTCCATCCCGCCCAACGGGTCGTGGAACTCGTGTCCCCCGTCCGGGTGGAGCCGCACCGCCATGGCGTTGACCGTGAAGTCCCGCCGGATCAGGTCGCCCTCGAGCGTGTCGCCGTAGACCACCTCCGGGTTGCGGGACCGCCCGTCGTAGGTGTCGGCCCGGTAGGTGGTGATCTCGATCTGTTGCTCGATGCCGTCCGCATCCCGCTTGACGGCCGACAGCGTCCCGAACTCGATCCCGGTGTCCCAGACGGTGTCCGCGTACGCGTCAAGGATCCCGCGCACCGTGTCCGGGCGGGCGTCGGTGGTGAAGTCGAGATCCGTGCCCAGCCTGCCCAGCACCGCGTCCCGGACGCTGCCCCCCACCAGGAACAACTCGTGGCCGGCATCGGCGAACGCGGTCGCGAGCGGGGCCAGGACGTCGGCGAGGTCGTTGAGCGACGACTGCGCCCCGGCCAGCAGCCGCACCCGGCGGGCCTCCACCTCGGCCGCGTCGGGCGGCGTCCCCGGGCCGTCCTGCAGCCCCGAGAACACCGCGGCGTCGTGTCGGTCCGAGGCGGAGCGGGGGTCTGGCTGCGGTGTCCGGGCTGTCACAGCGGAGACTTTACCTAGTCGGTCCGACGGCTTTCGACCACAGCGGCTCGACCGCCTCCACCTCCGGGGGCCCCGCCAGCAGATCGCGAGATTCCTCCAGGTACGCCAGGTAGGCGGGGTCGCCCAGGAACGCCTGCGCGGCGGCCGCGTCCCGGTACTGCTGGTACACCACCAGGACGTCCCTGTCCGCGTGCGAGGCGCAGTAGACGTAGGCCTCGTGCCCGTCGTTGGCCTCGATCGCCTCCGGCATGTGCCGACGCCAGACCTCGACCAGCTCGTCCCGCTTGCCCGGCTTGACCGGGTGCCGGAGGAACAATGCGTGCGGTGCGTCGGGGCTCATACGGCGGACTCTAGATGTACTGACCACGGACCTCGTGTCGCCGGTCGGCATGGCGGGCCCGGTGACACGGGGACGACGCGGTCGGACCTGCCGCACGCCGCCGGATCCACCGCGTTCTGTGACGTATCGCCCGAGAGGCCGTGTCCAGGATTGCGGTGGGATGTCACGAATCGCGGTGGAGTTCCACAGAACGCGGTCCTCTGTCCCGTCCCTGCTGTCGACCACACTGTCGGTCACGCTCCCGATCGCAACTGTCGACCGCAACTGCCGGCCACACTGCCGGCCACGCTGCGATCGCACGCCCTTGCGCTGGTACGACGGTCAACTAGAGTGGCCAGAGTGAACACTCGTCGCGCGGCAGCGCTCTCCACCCCGGCCACCCCGGCCACCGCCGCCACGGCGGTGGCCGCCATCATCGCCATGGTCGCCGCCGTGGTGGTGGCCACGCCCGGCACCCCCGTCGCCCGGGGCCAGTCCGCGGCAGGGGTGGACGCGTCGACGGCCATGGGCTTCACCACCTCGCCCCGGCCGACGGCCCCGCCGCCCGCCGACACGGCCGCGCCGCAGGTGCTGCGGGTCCAGCCGGTCGAGGGACGCAAGGTGCTGGCGGACGTCTGGTCGCCCGCGATGCAGAAGGCCGTCCCCACCTTCGTGCTGCTCCCGGAGAGCCCCTCGCCCGCGCCGCTGCTGCTCCTACTCAACGGTGTCGGTGGGGGAGAGGACCACGTCGGCTGGGCCTATCACACCAACTACCAGCAGTTCTTCGCCGACAAGCACGTGATGGTCGCGAGCCCCGAGGGCGGCCGGTTCAGCCTGTACACGGACTGGCAGCACCCGGACCCGGTACTGGGCGTGAACCGCTGGCACACCTTCCTGGACGAGGAGCTGCCCGCCGCCCTCGCCGGCATGCACGCCCTCAACGACACGCGGGGCGTGATCGGCGTGTCCATGTCCGGCGGTCCGGCGCTGACGCTGGCGGCCACGGGGCGTCACCACTACGCGGCCGCCGCCTCGCTGTCCGGTTTCCCGGAGGTGTCGACCCCCTTCGGACGCGCGGCGATGACGGCGATGGTGGCCCGCGGCGGCGGCAACGTGCACAACGCGTGGGGCGGCCATGACGACCCCGCCTGGGTGGTCAACGACCCGTCGTGGAACGTCGACAGGCTGCGCGGAACCACCCTCTATCTGGCCTCCGCCCCCGGCAACCCGGGGCCCAACGACGGCGCGGACATCGGATCGCTGACGTTTGCCCAGGGTGCGCCCACCGAACTGGCGTCCGACCTGGGCACCCGGCACATGGCCGACGCACTGCGCGCGGGCGGCGTCCCCTTCACCTACGACCGCTACGACAACGGCGCCCACACCTTCGCCTTGTTCGAGCGCGAGCTCCACGACTCGTGGCGCGTGGTCGGCCCGGCCCTCGGCGCATGAGACGCCCGGAGGGGCGGCCGACCGCCCGCCCCCGGCGGCACGCCGACGATTCCGGGACCCGCCCCTCCGGCCGGTAGCATCGATGGGTGTCCGAAGCCCAACGCCCCGATCGACCGCGCCCCGCCGCACGGCGTCGTCGTCGTGCGAGCAGGCCCTCCGGACCTGGTGAGAGCCCTCGTCCCGCCTCGGGACACGGCGGCGACAGCGGGCCCAGGAGGCAGAACGACCAGAGCGGCCAGGACTCCCCGCGTCGCCAGAAGCCCCGGAACGGCCAGAGCGGTCAGAACCAGGGAGGTCGCGAGGGACAGGCGGGCCAGAAGAGCCGGGGAGGCCAGGGCTCCCAGGGCGGTGGCCCCGAACAGAAGAAGCAGCCGCAGTCGGGAGCGGGCCGGCCCGGTCAGCGCCGTCGGCGTCGACGCGGCGGTCGCGGGCGCCGCGGCCAGGGACGCAACCCGCAGGCGCAGCAGCGCGCGCCGGAGAACGAGTCGATCGGCCAGGGACAATCCGTCCGCACGGTCCGGTCCACCGACGGTGCAGCCGGCGCGACCTCGTCAGGGGGCCAGGTGCCGCGCCACGGCCGCGGCCGACCCGCCGCCAAGTCCGGACCCAAGCCGGGGGGCGCCCGCTCCGGCGCCAAGCCCGGCAACGCCGGCAAGAACGCCGGCTCCGGTAAGAACGCCCGGGGCGGCCGCGGGAACAACCGCCACCAGCGCGGCGGCCAGCGGTTGCGCACCGTCCTCGAGACATCGGCGGGCGGCCTCGTGATCCGGGGGCTCCTCGAGGCCGCGGCGACGCCCGAGCCCGACCTGTCCCGCCTGGAGGTCGCGCTGATCGGCAGGCTCGATCGCCGCAACCGCATGCTGTGGTCGATGCCCAAGGGGCACATCGAGCCGGGGGAGACCGTCGAGGAGACGGCCCGCCGCGAGGTGCTCGAGGAGACGGGCGTCGACGGCACGGTGCTCGCCCCGCTGGGCACCATCGACTACTGGTTCGTGGCCGAGGGACGCCGCATCCACAAGACGGTCCACCACCATCTGATCCGCTATGACCACGGCGAACTGTGCGACGAGGACCCGGAGATCACCGAGGTGGGCTGGTTCGCGTTCGACACCCTGCCCCGCCGGCTGGCCTACCCGGACGAGCGCAAACTCGTGGAGACGGCGCGCACGTTGCTGCCGGCGCTCGCGCGCGCCGAGGCCGCGGGGGAGAACCCCGGGCCGCAGACGGCACAGATCGTGGATCCGTCCCGCCGCTCGACCACGGACGACCGGGCCCCGGAACGCCGCACTCCGGAGGAGTCCGGGTCGTGACCGCGCGGCCGGGTGGGCGGGTCGTCCGGTCCCTCGCCCCGATCGCCCTCTCCGCGGCGCTGGCCACCGCGCCGGTCCTGGGGGTCTCGCCGGCCCGCGCGATCACGCCCGCGGAATCGGCCGCCGGGGAGCAGATTCCCGACCCGGCCCCGGGACTGGCACGGATCACGATCGACGAGGTCTCGCCCCGGGTGTTCGACGCCGGCTCGGCTGACCCGGTCGCGGTCGGCACGGAGGCCGGCGTTCCCACGGTCACCGTGACGGGCACGATCCAGAACGTCGGAGACGTCCCGCTCGAGGAGATCGACGTCCGACTGCAGCGCGGGCCGCGGGTCTCCGACGCCGAATCGGTGCGGGAGCCGCTGGTCTGGTCGGAGCCGTCGTTCGAACTCGCGGGGGAGTTCCAGCGCGTGGCCCCGGCACTCGATCCCGGCGCGTCCGTGCCGTTCCGGATCTCGATGCCCTCCCGCGATGTCCCGGGGCGCCCGGGCACGGACCTGCAGCTCACCGAGCCGGGCGTCTACCCGCTGCTCGTCAACGTCAACGGCACGCCGGTCGGCGGCACCCCGGCGCGCCTCCACGACGCGCGCACACTGCTCCCGGTCCTCGACGCCCCTACCGGCGCCGAGGACCTCGCCCCGCCGACGGACGACGGGGCCGAGGGTGCCGGCGACGACGGGGGCGGCGACGGGAACGACGACGACGAGTCCGCTCCGTCGGCGCTCCCGCTCACGGTTCTCTGGCCCCTGGCGGCACCCCCCACGCGGGTCGCCCGGATCCCGGGCGACCACGGCACGGACCCGGTCGTCGCCCTGAGCGACGACTCGCTCCTGCGGGACCTGTCCGAGGGCGGCCGGCTCACCGGTCTCGTCCGGGCCGCGGACGACGCGTTCGACGGGACCGGCGGACAAGAGCTCCGGCGCGCCACCTGCATCGCGGTCGACCCGGACCTGCTCGGCACGGTCTCCCAGATCGCCGGTGGCACCTCGGTGGTGATCGACCGGGACGCCGACCCCTCCGCCGCGGGGGGCCGATCCGGCGGGGGCCGGGACCCGCAGGAGGTCGACGGCGAGCAGGTGGCGTCGGACGCGGCGCGGTGGATCGACGAGCTGCAGGCACTCACGGACGGCGGCTGTGTGGTCAGCCTGCCGGGCGCGCAGGCCGATCTGGACTCGGTGGCCCGGGTGGGGGAGCCGTCGCTGACCTCGGTCGCGACCGACTCCGACACGGTCGAGCGGGTGCTGGGCGTCGAGACCGTGCCGGACGTCCTCGTGCCGGCCTCCGGGACGCTGGATCCGGCCACCCCGGCGGCACTGGGGGCCGGGGGCTCGACCGCCCTGGTCGCCGACCGGTCGACCCGCACGGACACCGGGCTGCTCCCGCCTCCGGGACTGGTCGAGACCACCGGACCGGAGCGGACGCGGGCGCTCACCTACTCGTCGACCCTCGGGGCGTCGCTGGCCGCGACCGGCGACGTGCCGGAGAACCCCCGCTACTCCGACCCCGCCACCCGCTACTGGCTCACCGCCGACTCGCCGGAGGCCCGCCTCCAGGACGCGCGCGCCGCGCTCCTCGCACCGATCATCGACGAGGCCGACCGCGCTCGTGCGGAGCCCGGACAGCAGCCCGGCGCCGCCGCGGGTGCCGGGCTCCCCGCCGTCGGCGCCGCCACACCCGACCCCTCGGAGGCGGCCGAGCAGGGGATCCTGGCGGTGCCGCCCCAGGTGTGGTCGGTGGACGGGACCGGCGCCGGGTCCCTGCTCGACCTGCTGGGCGCCCAGCTCGAGTCCGATCGGCTGCGCGCGGTGTCGCTGCCGGAGCGCCTGGCCGGGCCGGTGACGACCCCCGACGGCGCCCTCGCCGAGGATCCCACCGGGGCGAGCGATCCCGGACAGACCGACCCGTTCGGGGCCGATCCGGGCGGGACCACCGAGCAGCGCCTCGCCGAGACGCTGGCGGGCATCGGCACGCTGCGCTCGCTCGTCGACACCTCGGACCCCACCTCCGCCTTGGCGCCCGCGCACCTCGACCCGATGGTGGGGGACGCGCTGCGGGTGCTCTCCGAGTCGGGACGGCGCGCCGACGGTGACGGGATCACGCTGGACGCGCAGACCGGCGCCTCCGCCCGGGTCCGCGGGGCGCAGCGGCTCGAGACGCTCGAGCACACGGTGAGCGCCTCCCTCGCGCGCGTCGACCTGCTCCCCCCGGGGAGCGTGTTCACCATGGCCAGCCCCAACAGCCCCCTGCTGCTGGTGGCGCGCAACGCGCTGCCGTTCCCGGTGCGGGTGAGCGTCGACGTCGCCAGCCCGCCCGGCCTGCACGTGGATCCGGTGGGCATGGTCCAGGTTCCGGCAGCGGGGTCCCGGACGCTGCAGGTCCCCACGCAGTCGGACACGGACGGCGGGTCCCGTCACACCGTCACCTTCGTGCTCCACGGGCCCGACGGGCGCCCCCTGGCCGAGCCCGTCGAGCTCTCCGTGCAGTCCGGCGGCTACCCGGTCGCCCAGGGGTTCGCGCTGGCCGCCGCGGCGCTCGCCCTCGTCCTCGGCGGACGTCGCTACCTGCGCTACCGTCGGGGGATCCATGATCCGGCGGACGAAGGACATCGACCGTGAACGACGATCAGGGCCGCGACGAGCCCGAGTTCCGGGCCCCGGACCCGGGCCTGCGCGAACGGCGTCGCGAAGCCGGTAGCTGCGTGGTCCAGTACCCGCTCACCCCGCCCCCGGTGGCGGACTCGTACGTGCCGGGCACCATCAACCAGGCGCCCGTCATGAGCGGCGCGCCGCGCGGGGCCCCGAGCGGAGGCGGGACCGGCGCCACGACCCGCGACTCCTCCGACGCCTCGGTGATGCGGTCGACGGGATCGATGGCCGTGGCCAACCTCGCCAGCCGGGTCACCGGCTTCGTGCGGATGATCCTCATCCTCACCGTCCTCGGGCCCGCGGTCGCCTCGGCGTTCAACACCGCCAACACGCTGCCCAACATGATCACCGAGCTCGTGCTGGGTTCGGTGCTCACCGCGATGTTCATGCCGCTGCTGGCCCGCTCCGCACAGGAGGACGCCGACGGCGGCGTGGGCTTCCTCCGAAGACTGCTCACCGTCGCCGCGACGCTGGCCCTGGTGGCGACGGTCATCGCCGTGGCCTGTGCGCCGCTGCTCGTGCGGATCAACCTGGGCGACGGCGAGGTCAACACCAGCCTGGCCACGGCCTTCGCCTTCCTGCTGCTCCCGCAGATCTTCTTCTACGGCGTCTTCTCGGTGATGCTCGCCGTGCTCAACTACAACGGCGTCTTCCGCCCCGGGGCGTGGGCCCCGGTGTGGAACAACGCGGTGGCCATCGCGACGCTCGCCCTGTTCGCCGTGGTCGGCAGCGGGCTCGACGCCGACGCGCCGGTGAACCTGCTCAGCGGCCCGATCCTGTTGCTGGGCCTGGGTACGACGCTCGGCGTGGTGGTCCAGGCCGGGATCCTCATCCCGGCGCTGCGCCGCGCCGGCGTGGACCTGCGCCCGCAGTGGGGGATCGACCCGCGCCTCAAGCAGTTCGGCGGCAACGCCCTCGCCGGCCTGACGTACGTGTTCGTCTCCCAGGTCGGCCTGGTGATGACCAACCGGATCGGGTCGGCGGCGGACGAGGCCGCGATCGCCATCTACCAGACGTATTGGCTGCTCCTGCAGGTGCCGTACGGGATCATCGGCGTCACCCTGCTCACGGCCATCAACCCCCGGCTGGCGGACAACGGGATCGCGGGGCGCACCAGGGAGGTCGTCCGGGACATCTCGCTGGGCACCCGCCTGTCCATGTTCGGCCTGCTCCCGATCATCGCGGTCATGACCGCGTTCGGCCCGGCGATCGCCACCGCCCTCTTCCGCTACGGCAACTTCGACGCCGAGAACGCCGAGGTCCTCGGCCTCACCCTGTCCTTCGGCGCCTTCACCCTGATCCCGTACGCGATCGTCCTCCTCCAGCAGCGCGTGTTCTACGCGCGCGAGGACTACTGGACGCCCACAGTGATGATCCTCGCCGTGACGGTCGTCCGCGTGGTCCTGTCGCTCATCGTCCCGCTGCTGGCCGAGGAGCGATCGCACGTCGTGGTGGGGCTGGCGCTCGCCAACGGCCTCGGCTGGGCCGTGGGCGCGGTGGCCGGCTTCATCCTGCTGCGCCGCATGCTCGGGCCGCTGCGCGGGCGGGAGACCCTCCGGTCGGCGGCCTGGACGCTCGGCGCCTCCGCGATCGGGGCGGTCGTCGCCCTCCTGGTGGACGCCGTCCTGCCCCTGCACGTGATCACCGACGCGCTCGGATCGATCGGCTTCGTGGTCCGCGTGGGGATCGGGACGGTCATCGCGTTCGCGATCACCGGCGTGATCCTCTCCCGTTCGCGGCTGCCCGAACTGGACGTCGTGGGCCCCTTGCTCCGGGGGCTGCTGGGGAGACTGAAGAGATAGTCCGTCGCCCCCACGAGCGGAACGTACACTCTTGAGGGTCACCAGCGCCCCGGAACACGCACCGGGACGCGCCAACCGAGGAGGTCAGCGGGTGAGCGAGGGCAACGGAGCTCCGGCACAGGGTGCCACCCCGTCCCCACCGCGCCTCACGACCGGGGGACTGGTCTCCGGCGGCCGGTACGAGCTGCTCGAACCGCACGGCGGGGTGGCGGGCCAGGCCTTCTGGCGGGCCCGCGACAAGCGTCTCGGACGCGACGTGGCCCTGACGTTCGTCGACCCGCTTCCGGGCGAGCAGGCCCCCGGCTCGGCGACCGGCGTGCTCGACCGCACCGTCGCCCTGACCGGCGTCTACTCCGACGGGCTCGCCCGTGTGCTCGATGTGATCCGGGGCCGCGCCGGCGGCATCGTGGTCTCGGAATGGGTCCCCGGACGCAGTCTCGCCGCGGCCGCCGCCGAGCCGGACCCCGGCACCGCCGTCGGTGCCGTGTGGGGGCTGTCCGATGCGGCCACCCGGGCGCAGGAGAGCGGTCTGGTGCTCGGCCTGGACTCGCCCGACCGCATCCGTCTCACGGAGGACGGTCGTGCGCTGCTCGCCTTCCCCGGCGTGGGGCCGTCGGTCGATGCCCGCGGCGACGTGCGTGGTCTCGGGGCCGTGCTCTACGGGCTGCTCACCGGCGCCTGGCCGGTCGCGCTGCCCGAGGGCTCGGACCAGCACGACCCCCGCGACGATCGACTCCCGTCCGCCCCTGTCGACGACGACGAGGTGCCGCGCGATCCCACCGAGGTCGGGTCCGGGGTCCCGCAGGACTCGGCCGTGCTGGCCATGCGCTCGCTCGACGGGTCGTCCGTGAGCTCCGCCGCCACCGTCCGTTCCATGATCAGCGAGCGCACCGGCGGCCCGGTCCGCGGCCCCGCGGCCGCCCGGGGTGCCACGCGTCCGGCGACGACAGCGGCAGCAGCCACCGCCGGCGCCGCCGGCACCGGCGCGGCGCTCTCGTCGTCGTCCACCGGGCCGTCGTCCACCGAGCCGTCCACCCCGGCGCAGGAGTGGGGCGCCGGGGCGGACCCGGACGGGTACGGCCCCGAGCCGTACACGCCACCCGACGAGGAGACCCAGAAGCGGCGCTGGATGATCATGGCGGGCACGGCCGCGGTGGCGGTGATCGCAGTGGCGTTGCTCGCCGCCTGGATGCTCGGCGCCCTCACCTCGGACGACCAGGAGACCCCGCTGTCCCAGCAGCTCGACGCCATCGAGCGCGCCGCCGAGCAGAGCCGCGAGTCCGAGGCCTCGGCCGCGCAGACCCCCGAGGACGACGGCGCCGAGGCCCCTACGGAGACCGAGACGTCGTCGGCCCCCGCCGCCCCGGTCGAGGTCTCCGACGCGACCAGTTGGCAGCCGACCTCCTCCGCGGGCACCGCCGAGAACCCCTCCGGTGCGTCCAACGTGATCGACGGGGACTCCTCGACGAGCTGGTCCACGGACACCTACCGCAACCAGCTGGGCGACGGCGGCTCGGCGCTCAAACCCGGTGTCGGACTCCTGCTCACCCTGGACGACGAGCAGGAGGTCGGACAGGCGGTGGTCCGCTCCGACGATGACGGCGTCCGCTTCGAGGTGCGCTCCGCCGACAGCGCCTCGCCGAACTCCCTCGAGGACACGACGCTGCTCGGCGAGGGGACGATCCGCGACGGCTCCGGCACCGTGACCATCGACGATCCGGAGCAGGCGGAGCACGTAGTGGTGTGGATCACCCGGCTCGGCGCCACCGGGCCCCAGTCGTTCAAGGCCGACATCACCGAGGTGGAACTCACCGGCTGACCGCGCTCGCGCCGCCCGACGTGACGCCCCCACGGGCGGGCGTGTCGGGTTAGCGTGATCGCCGTGACCCCGAGCCCCACAGCACCCGCCCGGACGGCCCTCACCGCCGAGTCCCCGCTGTCGGATGTCGAGCTCCTCGACGCCCACGTCGCGGGTGACCCGGACGCGTTCTCCGCGCTGGTCCGCCGGCACTACGACTACCTGTGGCGGCTCGCCATCAGGACGTCCTTCAACCGGGACGACGCCGCCGAGGCCCTGCAGGAAGGGCTCGTCTCCGCCTACGGCAAGGCCCACACGTTCCGGCACGAGTGCCCCGTCCGGGGCTGGCTCTACCGGATCGTGGTCAACGCCTGCCTGGACAAGATGCGGGCCCAACGGATCCGCACCCACACAGAACTCACTCCCGCACTCCACGAACGCGTGTCACTACGGAACCATTTCCACCAGGACCCCGCCTACGCGATCATCGTCGCCGACGCCCTCGCCGAGCTCCCCGTGGAGCAACGGGACGCCGTCGTGGTGATCGACATGCTGCGCTGCTCCGTCGCCGAGGCGTGCCTGCTGCTCAACGTGCCCCCGGGCACCATCAAGAGCCGCTGCTCGCGGGGCCGGGCCAAACTCGCGACCCTGCTCGAGGGCGTCAGCCTGGCCGGCTGACCCCGCCCGGGTGTGCGGCCGGGCACCGCCGGGAACAACGCCGCCCCGCCGGGTGTTGTCGCCATAGTAGAACCCAGCACCCGCCGCCCCCGCTAAGGAGCTTCCGCACCCATGAGCGACACCGTCCATGACGTCATCATCGTCGGATCCGGCCCGGCCGGCTACACCGCCGCCATCTACTCGGCCCGTGCGGAGTTGACGCCACTCGTGTTCGAGGGCTCGCAGTTCGGCGGCGCGCTCATGACCACCACCGACGTGGAGAACTTCCCCGGTTTCGCCGAGGGCATGATGGGTCCCGACCTCATGCTGCAGATGCGGGAGCAGGCCGAGCGGTTCGGTGCCGATCTCCGCATGGAGGACGTCACCTCGATGGAGCTGTCCGGCGACGTCAAGATCGTCCGCGTGGGCGAGGAGGAGCACCGCGCCCGCGCCGTGATCCTCGCGACGGGCGCGGCCGCGCGCTACCTGGGTGTCCCGGGCGAGCAGGAGTTCCTCGGACGCGGGGTGAGCTCGTGCGCCACCTGCGACGGCTTCTTCTTCAAGGACAAGCCCATCGTCGTCGTCGGGGGCGGGGACTCCGCGATGGAGGAGGCCACCTTCCTCACCAAGTTCGGCTCCTCGGTGACGATCGTGCACCGCCGCGAGGAGTTCCGAGCCTCCCGGATCATGCTCGACCGCGCCAAGGCCAACGAGAAGATCTCGTTTGTCCTCAACTCGACCGTCGACGAGGTCCTCTCCGGCAGCACCGGCTCGGTCGAGAAGCTGCGCCTGCGGGACACCGTCACCGGCGAGACCTCCGAGCTCGAGGCCTCCGCGATGTTCGTCGCCATCGGCCACGACCCCCGCTCGGAACTCGTCCGCGACCAGCTCGAGGTCGACGACGAGGGGTACATCCTCACAGGCCAGACCAC
The DNA here is from genome assembly GCA_019119635.1 of Candidatus Dietzia intestinipullorum. Lineage (GTDB taxonomy): Bacteria > Actinomycetota > Actinomycetes > Mycobacteriales > Mycobacteriaceae > Dietzia > Dietzia intestinipullorum. The sequence continues at coordinate 20,022 of DWWP01000003.1, read as the reverse complement.
CGCGACCTCGGTCCCCGGCGTCTTCGCGTGCGGCGACCTCGTGGACCACCGCTACCGCCAGGCCATCACCGCCGCGGGCTCCGGCTGCTCGGCGTCGATCGACGCCGAGCGCTGGCTCGCCGAGCAGGTCTGACACCCCGGTCGGTCACCCACCGGCCAGCACCCCAGGAAGGACGATCCATGGCACCCGACACCCCCAACATCGTCGACGTCTCGGAGGACGACTTCGCCTCCGCCGTCATCGAGGCGAGCGGCTCGAAGCCCGTACTCGTGGACTTCTGGGCGACCTGGTGCCGCCCCTGCACCATGATGGCGCCCGTCCTGGACGAGCTCGCCGCCTCGGAGTCCGACAAGCTGACCGTGGCCAAGGTCGACGTCGAGGCCAACCAGGAACTCGCCGCCGAATACCAGATCACCGCCATCCCGGCGCTGCTGCTGTTCTCCGAGGGAAAGCCCGTCCAGCGGCTCACCGGCGCGAAGTCCAAGTCCGCGCTGCGCACCGAACTCTCCGATATCCTCTGACGACCGCCGCCCCCGGCGCACCCGACGGGTGTGGCCGGGGGTACGGCGCGCCCGCTCGCGGTAGATTCGGGTAGCTGGATCACCGACCGGAACACGCAGGAACACGGAGGAAGCGCATGGCATGGCGACGGGGGGATCGGGGGACGGAGGTGGCCGCGATCCGCGCGACCCTCGCGGGGATGGGCCTCCTGCACGACATCGACTCGGTGGGCGTGACAGAACCGGAGACGGGATCCGTCCTCGCCCGCACCGACGCCGTGTTCGACGCCGACCTGGAAGCGGCCGTTCTGGCCTTCCAGCAGGCCCGTGGGCTCATCTCCGACGGCATCGTGGGTCCTGCCACCCAGTCCGCCCTCGATGACGCCAGCTACGTCCTGGGCACGCGGGATCTCAGTTACATCGTCTCGAGCCCGCTCGCCGGGGACGACGTCGCCCAGCTCCAGCGTCGCCTGGGCGAACTGGGCTTCTACGCCGGCATCGTCGACGGGACCTTCGCCGGGGTCACCCACGCCGCCGTCACCGAGTTCCAGCGCGACTGCGGTCTCACCGCCGACGGAGTGGTCGAGGCGGAGACGCTCGACACCCTCGGCCGCTTCTCCACCCTGTTCGCGGGGGGTGACGTGTCCTCGCTGGTCGAGAAAGAGCGCGTCCGCACGTCCGGCCCCATGCTGGCCGGCAAGCGAATCGTGCTCGACCCGGGCCCCAGCGGCTCGGAGAACCCGATCCGTATCGAGACCGCGTCCGGGACGTTCACCGACGCCGAGCTCCTCTGGGACATCACCCAGCGGTTGTCCGCCCGCATGAACCAGGCGGGTGTGGAGGTATTCCTGTCCCGCCCCGAGGCCATGATCCCGACGGACCCCGAGCGCGCCGAGATCGCCAACGCGTTCAACGCGGACCTCATGATCTCCCTGCGCCTGGACCGGCACCCCAATCCCGTGGGGAACGGCATCGCGACGTTCTACTTCGGGAACTCGCTCGGGTCGGAGTCCATGCTCGGCGAGGCACTGTCGGGCTTCATCCAGCGCGAGATCGTCAGCCGGACCGAGCTGCGCGACTGCCGCACACACGGCCGCAGCTGGCCGCTCCTGCGGATGACCCGGATGCCGTCGGTCCAGCTGGTGCTCGGCTACGCCAACAACTCCGGGGACCTCCGGATCCTGGGGGACCGGAGCGCACAGGACACGATCATCGATTCGATCCTCGTGGGCGTCAAGCGCCTCTACCTCCTCGACGACGACAAGCACCCGACCGGGTCCCTGTCCGTCAACGAACTGATCGACTACGAGCAGCGGCAGCGGGACTGACGGCTCAGTCCGGGGGGCGGCCCAGCGCGGTCGCCCCGGACAGCTCCCCGACGCGCCGGGTCGCGAATCCGTGCTCCGCGAAGAGCTGATCGAGTGCGCGCTCGACGTCTGCCTTCCACAGATGGTCGCTGTCGATATCGAGCCGGAGTCGCGGATGCGTCTCGTGCTCGGCCACCACGGTGAATCCGTGTTCGATGAGGAACGTCGCCGCCGGCACGCACGAGTCCGACCCGCAGCCGTCACGTGACTTAATGGGCCCGGGGTCCCCGGACGTCACGCCGAACGCCTCGATCGCCTTGACTCCGCGGCTGCGCAGGTCGGCCACCACCTCGGCGAGCAAGGCTGTCCCGAGCCCCGCCGGGGCGCCCTGCTCCTCGGTCAATCCGGCGAGCAGAATCGCGTCAGATCCGACGGGGGAGGTCGGGAAGCACTCGGCACGCGGCACCATCGCCGGCGGTGCGTAGACGGCGGCTCCGGCCGGGCGCTGCTCGAACGTGGCGTGCTGCCCGCACACGCCCCATTCCAGCGAGACGCGCGAGATCCAGGCTTCCTTCTCGAACTCGGGATCGCCCACCGCCGCAGTCGGCTCGTCGCCCCGGCCATCGGTCTGCCAGTAGACGCACGTCCGGGCCCGGGGCCCGAGCTGGTCCACCGAGTCCAGATCCAGAGGCCGGATGTTCGTCATGGTCGGGGGCCGGGGTTCCCACCCTCGAGCAGAGCGAGCACCCTGTGGAGATCCTCGGTATCGCCCACGTCGATCGTGATCCGGCCCTTCCGTCGTCCCATGGTCACCGACACCGAGGTCTCGAACCGATCGGACAGCCGTCCCGCCGCCGCATCCAGCTCGGGGTCGCGGGGACGCCCCTTGGGCTGTGGTGCGGGCCGGCTCTTCTCGTCACCGGTGCCCCGGTTGGCCAGCGTCACTATCTCTTCCGTGGCGCGGACGGACAGCCCCTCGGCGACGATTCTCGCGGCCAGGTCGTCCTGGGCCGCGACCCCCGTCTCCAGGCCGAGTACAGCGCGCGCGTGTCCGGCCGAGAGGACGCCCGCCGCGACCCGGCGCTGCACCGCGGTGGGCAGATGCAGGAGCCGGATGCTGTTGGTGATCGCCGGCCTGGACCTGCCGATCCGGGCCGCGAGCTGAGACTGTGTCACGTCGAACTCGTCGAGAAGCTGCTGGTAGGCCGCCGCCTCCTCGAGCGGGTTGAGCTGGACCCGATGGATATTCTCCAGCAGGGCGTCCCGGAGGAGATCCTGGTCCTCGGTCTGGCGGACGATGGCGGGAATGCTGTCCAGCGCCGCCTGCTGGCTGGCCCGCCAACGACGCTCGCCCATGATCAGCTGGTAGCGCCCGGGGGCCATCTCCCGGACGACGATCGGCTGGAGGAGGCCGAACTCCTTGACCGAGTGGGTCAGCTCGGCCAGGGCTTCTTCGTCGAACTGTGTCCGGGGCTGCTTGGGGTTCGGCTCGATCTCGGCGGGGCTGATCTCCCGGTACACCGCCCCGGGGTCCACCAACGACGTGGTTTCACGTGAAACAGTCTCATCGGCGGGGGCCGTTTCACGTGAAACAGCATCCGAAGCGGCTCCCGGCTCCTCGCCCTCGGGGTGAGTTGCGGGCTCGGCGACCCGGCCGGCCCCGGCGGCTGCGCCGTCACGCTGCTCGTCTCCCTCACCGGAAGACCTCCGGGATCGCGGGGGAGTGGTACGTGGCCCGTCGCCCCGGGGGCCCAGGATCAGGTCGGCGGCATCGTCGCCGAGGGTCGGGCCGTCCTCGGGGCCCGTCGGGATCAGAGCCGCCAGGCCCCGCCCGAGGCCACCTCTGCGTTGCTGACTCATCGGTCGTCCTCCACTTCCTGCGCACGGTCGACCGAACCATCCGACCGGCTGTTGATCTCCTGGGCGGCGTCGAGGTACGCGAGCGCGCCCCGCGAACCCGCGTCGTACTGGAGAATCGTCATCCCGTACCCCGGAGCCTCGGACACCTTCACGCTACGTGGGATCACGGTCCGCAGGACGGCGTCGCCGAAGTGCTCCCGAACCTCGCCGGCCACCTGCTCGGCGAGCTTGGTCCGCCCGTCGTACATGGTGAGCATGATGGTGGAGATCTCGAGCCCGCGGTTGAGGTGCTGCTGGATCAGTTCCACGTTGCGCAGCAGCTGTCCCACACCCTCGAGGGCGTAGTACTCGCACTGGATGGGGATCAGCACCTCCCGGGCCGCGACCATCGCATTGACGGTGAGCAGGCCCAGCGACGGCGGGCAGTCGATAAAGACGTAGTCGATCCCGAGCGAGGCCAGGTCCTCGGGAATGACGACCTCCGCGAGCCGTCGCTCACGTTGTTCCAGGCCGACGAGTTCGATCTCCGAGCCGGCCAGATCGATGGTCGCCGGGATGCAGAACAGGTGGTCCGCGTGCGGGCTCTTCTGCATCAGGTCCTCGACCGCCGATTCCCACATCAGCAACTCATAGCTGGACGGGGTGCCCTCCCGATGATCGACCCCGAGCGCCGTGCTCGCATTGCCCTGAGGGTCCATGTCGATGACCAGAACTCCGAGTCCCCGCAGCGCCAGGGCGGCGGCCAGGTTCACCGTGGACGTGGTCTTTCCGACGCCGCCCTTCTGGTTGGCGATCGTGATGATGCGTGGCTCCGCGGGACGGGGGAGCGCAGGAGCGTCCCCGTGGAGAACCTCGTTCGCCTGCTGTGCGGCGGCGAAAATCGGGGTCTCGTAGTCGGTCATCCGTCACCTTTCAAGTGCATGGGTAGCTGCGTGCATCCGTGTTCCCGGCGAATCCCTCGGATCGCTGTCGCCAGTGTTTCACGTGAAACCGACATCCACGGTGTCGCTCCCGGACAGCGTCAGCGCTTACCCCGGGAACGCCCACGTCTCCGCGATCCACGAGCCTCCATCCTAGTCGGCAACGTGGCGATCACCAGCCTCGTCTCCTCGGCATCCGGTGCACTGACGGCCTCGACGGTCGCAGGATCGTATCCCAGCTTCCGGAGATCGCCGGCATCACGCCCGACCTCCTCTTCCGCAGAGCTGCCCTTGAGGGCCACCATCCGGCCGCCCGGCCGGAGGAGCGGGGCCGACCACCCGGCGAGTCTCGCCAAGGGGGCGACCGCTCTCGAGGTCACCACATCGGCATCTCCCGCGAGATCCCGAACCCTCTTCTCCTCGGCACGTCCGCGCACGATGCGGACCGCTACATCGAGATCGTCGACGACCTCTTCCAGGAAGGTCACGCGCCGCAGCAGCGGCTCGACCAGAGTGATCTCCAGATCCGGTCGCGCCAGCGCGAGCGGTATCCCTGGCAGACCCGCGCCACTCCCGATGTCGACGACGGATTCTCCCCGGTAGATCCTACTCTCCGCAGCCGCGCTGTTGAGAACGTGACGGTCCCACAGTCGTGGCCGCTCCCGAGGCCCCATCAACCCGCGCTGCAGACCGGCGGTCGACAGGAGCTCGACGTACCGTTCGGCCTGAGCAAGACGATCGCCGAAGACCGCCCGGGCTCCGGGCGGGGGCACCAGCGCCGCGGCCTCCCTTGCCTCACCCTCAGAGCCTCTAGCCGGATCGCTGTCACGTGACGTTCTCACGCCTGGGTTCTGGTCCACGGTCTTTCGTCCCTTCCCGGGGCTCGACCCGGCGGTGTTTCACGTGAAACATCGCATCGAATCACATGGTTGACATTCACTCGGCTCGGAGACCCGCGCGGGGAGGGTCAGGCGCCACCCTCGCGCGCCACGCACATCACTCCGGGAGAACGACGACCCGCCGGTGGGGCTCCGCCCCGGTCGAATCCGACCGGACTCCGTCGATCTCCGCGATCGAGTCGTGCACGATCTTGCGCTCGAACGGGGTCATCGCGTCCATCTCCTCCGGATCTCCGGACTCCAACACCCGTTGCGCAGCCACCCGGCCGGCCTCCGTCAGAGCCTCCCGCTTGGCGGCGCGCCACCCGGCGATGTCGAGCATCAGGCGGCTCCGGTCGCCGAGCACGCTCTGCACAGCCAGGCGGGTGAGCTCCTGTACCGCATCGAGAACCTGCCCTTCGGAACCGACGAGCTTCTGCAGATCGTCGCTCCCGTCGATGCTCACCACCGCGCGATCACCCTCGACGTCCAGGTCGATGTCCCCGTCGAAGTCGAGGATGTCCAGCAGCTGCTCGAGGTAGTCGCCGGCGACCTCGCCCTCCTCGACAAGACGCTCTTCCGACACCACGATGTTCTTGCTGGACATGGACCCGCCTCCGTCACGACCGCCGATCATTCCGCCTCCGTGGACGCGGAACCATTTCCCCCAAGTATGGGACAAGGCCCCCGACGCCGGAGCATCGGGGACCTTATCGTCTCGAATGGGCGCCCTGGAGTCAGCGCTTCTTCTTCTTTTTCTTCTTCCCGGAGCCGGACTGCTTCTGCGCGGGTCTGGTCTTTCCCGAGCCCGGGTGTTGCGGACGCTGGCCCGGCGCGGGCTTGGCCCCCGGCGCCAGCTTCGCACCGGGTGCGGGTGCGGCGCCCGGCTCAGGTCCGCCCCCGGGAGCGCCTGCCGTCGTCTCGTCGTCGTCGACGGTCACGGTGCCCCCGGCCTTCGCGGCCGTTCCCGCCGCCGCTGACGACGCGGCGCCCTGGTTCTGGCCCTTGCCGGGCCGGACCGGCTTCACGCCGACCTTGGGCGCCAGGGCCTTCTGCTCTTCGCGGCGCACGCGCGCGGCCTCGTCGTCCTCCTTGGCCATCTTCTCGAACAGCAGGTACTGCTGGCCGGCGGTCCACAGGTTATTGGTCACCATGTACACGAGGATGGCCATCGGCCAGAACGCGCCGGTCACCAGGATGCCGACGGGGAACGCCCACAGCATCAGCTGGTTCATGATCTTGGCCTGCGGGTTGGCGGCCGCCTGGGGGGACTGGCGGGACAGGGAAATCCGAGCGTTCACGTGGGTCGTCACGGCCGAGACGATCATGAGCGGGATCGCGACCAGGATGATGTTCCAGCGCTCGAAGTCGAGCACCGCGCCCGGCTGGATGAACGCCTGGAACTGCTCGACTGGCTGCGACATGAACGACGACAGCGGGGCGCCGAACAGGCGTGCGTCCAGGAAGCTCTGGACCTCGTCGGCGTTGAAGACGTAGTTCCCGGTGTTCCGGGTCTCCTCGGCGGTCATACCGAGCGCGTTGAACTGCGTCCCCATCCGGTTGAACGAGCGCAGCACGTGGAACAGCCCGAGGAACACCGGGATCTGGATGAACATGGGCAGGCAGCCCAGGACCGGGTTGAAGCCCTCGGCCTTCTGCAGTTTGCGCGTCTCGGTGGTCAGCTTCTCGCGGTCGTTCTTGTACCGCTTCTGCAGCTCCTTCATCCGCGGCTGCATCTCCTGCATCTTGCGGGAGAACCGCATCTGCCGCGCCGCCGGCCAGAACAGCATCAGACGCAGCGTGACCACCAGGAAGATCACGGACAGCGCCCAGATCACGCCGTTCGAATCCGGCGACTCGACCCAGGGGAGCAGTCCGCCGAGGAAGGCGAGGATCTTGTGCCAGAACCAGAGGATCCCCGAGATGGGGTAATAGATCAGCGGGTCGGTGATGAACGACATGGGTGGTGGGGTCCTAGCCTCGTCTACGAGTGATCGGGATGTTCGTTCCGGTCGGGCGTGGCCGCGTCACGACCGGAGGGGCCGCGGGGCTCGGGCACCGGATCCCATCCGCCCCGGGTCCAGGGCCCGCACCGCAGCAGACGCCAGCCCGCGAGCCCGGTACCCCGTAGCGCGCCGTGGATGCGCACCGCCTCGACGGCGTAGCTGCTGCACGTCGGCTCGAATCGGCAGCTCGGTGGGGTCAGGGGAGAGATGCCCTTCTGGTAGAAGTCCAGCATCCACAGCAGGACCCGGGCGACGAGCCCGGGACGCTTCTCGCTCATCGGGTCTCCTCGCGCGCCCTCTCGGTCGCCGACGTCAGCCCGGTCCGCAGGTCGCGTCGGAGGTCGGCGTGCGACGCGGTGACCGCGGCCTTGTTGGCACGGATCACCACGAGCAGGTCGTCGGCGGGCTCGAGCTCGGTGATCAGCTCGGCGGCGAGGTGCCGCAACCGCCGGCTCACACGGTGACGGGTCACGGAATCGCCGACCGATTTACTCACGATGAGCCCGAAACGCGGACCGCCCACGCGGACCGGCGATGAGTCCACGTGGGCGTGTACGACCATGGTGCGGCGGCCCTTCCTGGCACCCCGGCGCACCACCGCCGCGAAGTCCGCGGAGCGGCGGAGCCGGTGGGACCCGGGAAGCACCCCGCAACCCCGGCCCGGATCAGGCCGTCAGCGAAGCGCGGCCCTTGCGGCGACGGGCCCCGACGATGTTGCGGCCGGCGCGGGTGCGCATCCGGAGACGGAAACCGTGCACCTTCGAGCGACGACGGTTGTTGGGCTGGAAAGTCCGCTTTCCCTTGGCCATGGCAGGCTCCTCACGTGAGTTCGGCGCCGGTGCAGCGCCCGTTCGAGTTGTTATGGCGCCTCACGCACCACCGGCCGGCGGCACCACGACGCGCCACGCGCCTCGCGGGCGCATGACAGACTGCTCAAGATTACGCGTCCGCACTGCACGCGGCAAAACCGTGTGATCCCTCTGGTCTCGTGTCACCTCATGGATACCAGTTTCGGCACCAGTGCGACACGCGATCGGCGCGCATCCTTGACAACCGCCCTCTAGTTGATCTTGAGGGTTGCCCACCCGTTCACAGTGTTGTTACCGTCGTCCATCATCGAGCCCGACCGGGCCGGACGAGCAGGTCACCACCAGTGACCTCGGGGTCGTCACGCAGCGACCGCACCTGTCACCATGGGTGAGGTCTCTCTTCCACACTTGTGGAGAACCATGTGGATACCCCGCTGGACCTGCGTCAGAGCCTGTGGATAGAGTGTGGTTTCGCAGCACACCGAGGATTCGACGAACAGCCCCACGCCGCTGAACCCCGACGAGAGGAGACCGCCCACCGTGTCTCCTGATCTCGAACACGTGTGGGATGCGGTCCTCGACAAGCTCACCGACCCGGCCCGGGCGGACGACGACAACCCGGCCCTGTCCCGGCAGCAACAGGCGTGGCTCCGGCTCGTCCAGCCGATCGCGGTGGTCAACGGCTTCGCGATGCTGGCCGCCCCGTCGGCGTTCGCCCGCGACAACATCGAGTCCATCCTCCGCGGACCCATCACCCGCGCGCTGAGCACGCAGCTCGGTGAACCGATCGACCTCGCCGTCAAGGTGGACACCTCGCTCGCCGGCGGTAGGCCCGACTCCGGCTACGACGAGGCCGACGACGCCGCGGACCACGGCGACGACGACGAGCGACGCGCCGGTGAGCGGGAGCCGGGACACTCGTCCCCGGCCACCACCAGGCCGCCGCGGATGACCCAGGAGCAGATCGCCGCCGAGCGGCTCCTCCACGGGAGCGAACGCGACGAGGCGCTGTCGGCGGCCACGGCCCCCGGGCTCAACGAGCGCTACACGTTCAGCGCGTTCGTCCAGGGCAACTCCAACCGCTTCGCCCGCGCCGCCGCACTGGCCGTGGCCGAGGCGCCGGCCCGCGCGTACAACCCCCTGTTCATCTGGGGGGAGTCCGGGCTCGGCAAGACACACCTGCTCCACGCGATCGGGCACTACTCCCTACGGATGTACTCCGAGCAGAAGGTCAAGTACGTCTCGACCGAAGAGTTCACCAACGACTTCATCAACTCCGTCCGCGACGGCCGCCAGAACATGTTCAAGAAGCGGTACCGCGAGGCCGACATCCTCCTGGTCGACGACATCCAGTTCCTCATCGGCAAGGAGCAGGTGCAGGAGGAGTTCTTCCACACCTTCAACACCATCCACAACGCGCAGAAGCAGATCGTCATCTCCTCGGACAGGCCGCCCAAGCAGCTGCAGCCGCTCGAGGACCGCCTGCGGACCCGCTTCGAGTGGGGCCTGATCACCGACATCCAGCCGCCGGAGCTGGAGACCCGGATCGCGATCCTGGACAAAAAGGCCAAGTCCGAGGGCTACGTGGTGCAGCGCGAGGTCCTCGAGCTCATCGCGACCCGCGTCCAGCGCAACATCCGCGAGCTCGAGGGCGCGCTCATCCGCGTGGTGGCGTTCGCCTCGCTCAACGGGCACGAGATCGACGTGCCGCTCGCCGAGGTCGTCCTCCGCGATGTGGTCTCGGACGACGATTCGTTGCAGATCTCCGCCGCCACGATCATGGCGGTGACCGCCGAGTTCTTCACCACGAGCATCGACGAGCTGTGCGGGACGTCCAAGACCAGGTCACTGTCCCGGTCGCGGCAGATCGCCATGTACCTGTGTCGCGAGCTCACCGACCTGTCGCTTCCCAAGATCGGCGTCACCTTCGGCGGCAAGGACCACACGACGGTCATGTACGCGCAGAAGAAGATCCTCAAGGAGATCAAGGACGACAGGCGGACCTACGACCAGATCCAGGAGCTCACCGCCCGGATCAAGGAACGTTCGCGCTCTCTCTGAGCTCCCCGCTGCCGACCCCTCCGGGCGCCCCGCCGCGCCGGAATTCTCGCCCGCGACCCGTGCCGCGGGCGAGCTCTATGACGGGAAAATGTGACCCCCCTCACCCCCGCAGTCACATCCTTCACAGCTGTGGACAACTCTGTGGATCCCTGTGGACGAACGGTGGACCGACGGTGGACCGATTCGTGTGATTCCACCGCGGCCCCCGTCTAAATCACAAGATCGCACGGCGGTGTCCACACGTCGAAATCGGCCCGGACCTGTAACTACAGGCCTCGGCTCACAATTTCACAGGACCTACTACTACCTCTTTTCTCTCTCTAGAGATCTTGTAAGAAGTAGGTCTGTGGAACGGCGAGTCCGCTTGACCGGGTTACAGGAGTCCGTGTGCCAGTTGTCGGAGCGAGCGGTTACTCTCATGGAGATGCATCGAGGCGACCGCCTCGCGGCAAGCAGTCCACCCGCACGTTCACGACCACCCGCCCCGGAGCCGCAGCGCCGACTCCCGTCCCGCCTGAAAGAGGTCATCGATGGAGATCACGGATCCGACGTTCCGCGTCAGTCGCGAGGACTTCGCCGACTCCGTGGCATGGGTGGCCCGGACGCTCCCGTCGCGTCCCTCGGTGCCGATCCTCGGCGGCGTGCTGCTGGACGCGGACTCCGGGCTGACCATCTCGGGATTCGACTACGAGACGTCGGCGCAGGTCTCCGTCCCGGCCGAGGTCTCGGAGCCGGGCACCACGCTGGTCTCGGGACGGCTCCTCGCGGACATCGCCCGGGCGCTGCCGGATCGTCCCGTCGAGGTCACCGTCACCGGGCAGAAGATGCACATCTCGTGCGGCTCGGCCAAGTTCACGCTCCCGACCATGCCGGTCGAGGACTATCCGCAGCTCCCGGCGATGCCCGGCACCACCGGGACCGCGTCGGTCGACGCGTTCTCGGAGGCCGTGGTCCAGGTCGCCGTCGCGGCCGGCAAGGACGACACGCTGCCCATGCTCACCGGTATCCGTATGGAGATCGAGGGGCCGCGGGTCACGCTCATCGCCACGGACCGCTTCCGCCTGGCGATCCGTGAGTTCGAGTGGGAGCCGGCCAGGGAGGACGTGGCGGTCGAGGTGCTCGTCCCCGCCAAGGCGTTGTCCGAGGTCAGCCGCTCGGCGAGTGCTGGTCGGATCGATCTGAGCCTGGGCGCCGGGTCCGAGGTCGGCGCCGAGGGCATCCTCGGCGTGCTCGCCTCCGGACAGCGCACCACCACGCGGTTGCTCGACGCGGAATTCCCCAAGGTGCGCCAGCTCCTGCCGGCGCAGCACGCCTCGATGGCCATCGTCGAGGTCGACTCCCTCGTCCAGGCCATCAAGCGGGTCGCCCTGGTGGCCGACCGTGGAGTCCAGGTGCGCCTGTCCTTCGAGGACGGCGAACTCGGACTCTCGGCGGGTGGCGACGACGCCGCGCAGGCCTCCGAGTCGCTGCCCGTCGACTTTGTCGGCGAGCCGCTGACCATCGCGTTCAATCCCGGCTACCTGCTCGACGGCCTGGGCAGCGTGCACTCCTCGCGAGTGGCCTTCGGGTTCACCCAGCCCAGCCGTCCCGCGGTCCTGCGGCCGGCCCCCGAGGCCCTGCCCGAGCCGGGCGAGGACGGCAGCCTCCAGCCGGTGGACTCCGATCACACCTACCTGCTCATGCCGGTTCGCCTCCCGGGCTGAGCCGGGGCTCGACCCTCCGCACCGACGAATGCACCTGCGGCACCTGAGACTCCTCGATTTCCGTTCCTGGCCGTTGCTGGAACTGGAGCTAGAGCCGGGTGTCACCACGCTGGTCGGCCGCAACGGCCACGGGAAGACCAACGTCGTCGAGGCGATCGGGGTCCTGGCCACACTCGGCTCGCACCGGGTGGCCTCCGATGCCCCGATGATCCGGAGCGGGGCGGACACCGCGCTCGTCGGGGCGCTCGCACACAACGCCGGTCGCGAACTCACGGTGGAACTCGCCCTGAACTCCGGGAAGGCCAACCGGGCACGCCTCAACACCTCGCCGTGCCGGCGGCTGAGCGACATCCTCGGAGTGGTCCAGTCGGTGCTCTTCGCCCCCGAGGACCTGGCGCTGGTCCGCGGTGAACCCGGTGAGCGCCGGCGCATGCTCGACGACCTGTTGACCCAGCGCCGGCCCGCACACGGAGCGGCTCTGACCGAGTACTCCTCGGTGTTGCGTCAGCGGACCGCCCTCCTCAAGTCCGCCGCCGGGTCCTTCCGCCGCGGACGGGGCGAGGAGGCGCAGGCGGCGCTCGACACCCTCGACGTCTGGGACGGTCGACTCGCGCATCTGGGGGCGCGGATCGTCTCCGGGCGCGTCTCCCTCCTGCAGCAGCTCCGCCCACTCGTCGTCGACTCCTACCACCGGCTCGCGCCCGAGTCCCGGCCGGCGGATCTGGCCTACCGGTTCCGGGTCGGCACGCCGCCCCCGGAGCCCGAGCTGACCGATCCCGAGTTCGTGGAGGTGGTGCTGCTGTCCGAACTCGCGCGTCGCCGGGACGAGGAGATCGACCGTGGGGTCTCGCTCGTCGGACCGCATCGGGACGACCTCGTTCTGAGCCTCGGGGACGAACCGGCCAAGGGGTTCGCTAGCCACGGTGAGACGTGGTCGTTCGCGCTCGCCCTCCGCCTCGGCTCGCTCGAGCTGTTCCGGACCGACGGGATCGAGCCGGTGCTCCTCCTCGACGACGTCTTCGCCGAACTCGACCGCCACCGGCGGGCGGCGCTGGCGGACGTGGCCGCCGACGTGGAACAGGTCGTGGTCACCGCAGCCGTCGCCGAGGACGTCCCGGCCACCCTCCGCGGCACGCGTCACGACGTGGTGATGACGGGGGAGGGCGCCGACAGACACTCGGGTATGACGGCGTCACGACCGTCGGCGCGGGAGCCCGATAACGGTGGGATGACCGGTGACGACGACGAGGACCACGGGCGCAGAGAGGAGCCGGACGCATGACAGACGATCGGAGCGACCGCCCCGTAACACCGTCCGACCAGCAGAAACGTGGTTATGACATCGCGCGTGAGGCCCTCGAGGAGGCCCGCGCCCGGGCGCGCGCCGAGGGCAAGCAGGTCGGACAGGGACGCAGGGCACCGGTCGGCAGCGGCAAGCGCCTCCGTAGACGTGGGTGGACCGGATCCGGCGCGGACCCCTGGGACCCCCAGCCGCTCGGCCGGCTCGTGGGTCAGGTCGCCAGGAAACGCGGGTGGGACGACAAGGTGGCCACCGGGCGACTCTTCGCCGAGTGGGACCGGATCGTCGGCGAGGACGTCGCGGCACACGCCACCCCGGACCGGCTGGAGGACAAGATCCTCTATGTGCGGGCCTCGAGTACGGCGTGGGCCACCCAGCTTCGGCTCATGGCGGCCGACATCCTGCGCAAGATCGCGGCCGCGATGGGGCCGGGGCACGTGCGCCGGCTCAAGATCGAGGGGCCGGCCGGGCCGAGTTGGCGCAAGGGCCCGCTCCACGTCTCCGGCCGCGGCCCCCGCGACACGTATGGGTAGGGCAGGGCGCGCCTTGGGGACCCGCGGGCGTCTGCGCAGGTAGACTGGGCGGGTCCCACATCCGACTAGACGCGAGGAGTTCGCACGTGGCGGACGCCGGCAAGAGCAAGGCCAGCAAGAAGGGCACCCAGGACTACGGTGCGTCATCGATCACCGTTCTCGAGGGTCTCGAGGCCGTCCGGCTACGTCCGGGCATGTACATCGGCTCCACCGGGCTGCGCGGTCTGCACCACCTGATCTGGGAGGTCGTGGACAACTCCGTCGACGAGGCGATGGCGGGCCACGCCACCGGCGTCAACGTGACGTTGCTGGAGGACGGCGGCGTCGAGGTGGTCGACGACGGCCGCGGTATCCCCGTGGAGATGCACGAATCCGGCATGCCCACGGTCCAGGTCGTCATGACCCAGTTGCACGCCGGAGGCAAGTTCGACTCGGACTCGTACGCGGTCTCCGGCGGTCTGCACGGCGTCGGCATCTCGGTGGTCAACGCCCTGTCCACGCGGGTCGAGGTGCAGATCAAGCGCGACGGCCGGCTGTGGAACCAGGATTTCCACATGGCGGTCCCGGCCGAGCTGGTCGACGCGGGGCCGGCCACCGGGAGCGGGACACGGGTCCGGTTCTGGGCGGACCCGGACATCTTCGAGTCCACGGACTATGACTTCGACGTGGTGGCCCGTCGCCTCCAGGAGATGGCGTTCCTCAACAAGGGCCTGACCATCACGCTGACGGACCGTCGCTCGCAGGCCCGTGACGCGGCCGAACTGGACGCCATCGCGGACAGCGAGGGCGCGGACGCCGGAGCCGGCCCCGGGTCGGATGAGGGCTCGGATCTCTCGCGCGCGGTCGACGCCGCGGAGGCCTTCGGCGAGGGTTCGGACACGGACACGGACACGGCCACGCCCGCCGATCCCGGTGCCGACGCCGAAGCCGGCGCCGGTTCGGCCGGGGTCCGGGAGCGCAAGCGCACCTTCCACTACCCGGATGGCCTCAAGGACTACGTGACGGCCATCAACAAGTCCAAGACGCCGATCCACCGGACCATCCTCTACTTCGAGGGCAAGGGCACCGGCCACGAGGTCGAGGTGGCCATGCAGTGGAACTCCGGGTACTCGGAGTCGGTGCACACGTTCGCCAACACGATCAACACCCACGAGGGCGGCACGCACGAGGAGGGCTTCCGGGCGGCACTGACCTCGCTGGTGAACAAGTACGCCCGGGACAAGAAGCTCGTCAAGGACAAGGATCCCAACCTCACGGGCGACGACATCCGCGAGGGACTGGCCGCCGTCATCTCCGCGAAGATCTCGGACCCACAGTTCGAAGGGCAGACCAAGACCAAGCTCGGCAACACCGAGGTCAAGGGCTTTGTCCAGCGGCAGGTCACCGATCACGTCGGTCACTGGTTCGAGTCCAACCCGGCCGAGGCCAAGGGCATCGTCAACAAGGCCATCGCGTCGAGCCAGGCGCGCGTCGCGGCGCGCAAGGCGCGCGAGATGGTGCGGCGCAAATCCGCGACCGACATCGGCGGCCTCCCGGGCAAGCTCGCGGACTGCCGCTCCAAGGACCCGTCGAAGTCCGAGCTGTACGTGGTCGAGGGCGACTCCGCCGGCGGGTCGGCCAAGTCCGGCCGGGACTCGATGTTCCAGGCGATCCTGCCGCTGCGCGGAAAGATCATCAACGTCGAGAAGTCGCGGATCGACAAGGTCTTGAAGAACGCCGAGGTCCAGGCCATCATCACGGCCCTGGGCACCGGGATCCACGAGGAATTCGACATCGAGAAGCTGCGCTATCACAAGATCGTGTTGATGGCCGATGCCGACGTGGACGGCCAACACATCGCGACGCTGCTGCTCACGCTGCTGTTCCGCTTCATGAAGCCGCTGGTGGAGAACGGTCACGTCTACCTGGCGCGGCCGCCGCTCTACAAGCTCAAGTGGAGCAAGGGTGCGCCGGATTTCGCGTTCTCGGACCGGGAGCGCGACGAGCTGCTCAAGATCGGTCTCGAGCAGAAGCGCAAGATTAACGTCGACGACGGCATCCAGCGCTACAAGGGGCTCGGTGAGATGAACCCCAAGGAGCTGTGGGAGACCACCATGGACCCGACCGCCCGCACGCTGAGCCTGGTCACCCTCGAGGACGCGGCGGCCGCCGACGAACTGTTCTCGATCCTCATGGGCGAGGACGTGGACGCGCGACGCAGCTTCATCACCCGCAACGCGCGCGACGTCCGCTTCCTCGACATCTGAGACCCTCGGTCCTCCGGCGCGCCGACGCGCTGCGCCGGGGCGGACGGGGTGTGCCCTCGGTCGTCGAGGAGGCGATCGGGGTGGCAGTGCGCCACCGGGTCATCCCAGGTCCGGGCGGCAGAGCAGGCGTGCACCCCGGCCCCTCCGCTGATACGCGTCCCCGCCGCGTGCCCGGCCGAACCGTTTCCGCTGGCCGTATAGACTGATCTGGTCGGACGGGTGCCTTCAGGACCCGATCCGAGCGCGACACGAAGAGGAGCCCATGACGGATACGACGTTGCCGCCCGACGCCGGCGGACACGACCGGATCGAACCGGTCGATATCCAGGCGGAGATGCAGAAGAGCTACATCGACTATTCGATGAGCGTCATCGTCGGGCGCGCGCTCCCTGACGTCCGGGACGGCCTCAAGCCCGTGCACCGCCGCATTCTCTACGCGATGTGGGACAACGGGTACCGGCCGGAGCGCAGCTACGTGAAGTCCGCCAAGCCGGTGGCCGACACCATGGGCAACTACCACCCGCACGGCGACTTGGCGATCTACGACACCCTGGTCCGCCTGGCCCAGCCGTGGGCCATGCGCTATCCGATGGTCGACGGCCAGGGGAACTTCGGCTCCCGCGGCAACGACGGCGCCGCCGCCATGCGCTACACCGAGTGCAAGATGACCCCGCTGGCCATGGAGATGGTGCGGGACATCGACAAGAACACGGTGGACTTCCAGTCCAACTACGACGGTAAGACCACAGAGCCGGTCGTCCTCCCGTCGCGGATCCCCAACCTCCTGGTCAACGGCTCGAGCGGCATCGCCGTGGGCATGGCTACCAAGATGCCGCCGCACAACCTCCGCGAGGTCGCCGACGCGGTGTTCTGGTGCCTGGACAACCCGGAGGCCGACGAGGATTCGACCCTGGCCGCCTGCATGGAGCGGGTCAAGGGACCGGATTTCCCGACCGCCGGGTTCATCGTCGGCGAGAACGGGCTCAAGGACGCGTACACGACCGGCCGCGGCTCGATCCGCATGCGCGGGAAGACCTCCATCGAGGAGGAGGGCAACCGCACCGTCATCGTCATCACGGAGCTGCCCTACGAGGTCAACCCGGACAACATGATCCTGTCGATCGCCGAGCAGCTGCGCGACGGCAAGATCGCCGGCATCTCGAAGATCGACGACGAGTCCTCCGACCGCGTCGGGCTGCGGATCGTCATCACGCTCAAGCGTGACGCCGTGGCCAAGGTGGTCCTCAACAACCTCTACAAGCACTCCCAGCTGCAGACCTCCTTCGGCGCCAACATGCTGTCCATCGTCGACGGCGTGCCGCGCACGCTGCGGCTCGACCAGCTGGTCCGCCACTACGTCGCGCACCAGATCGAGGTGATCGTCCGGCGTACCCAGTACCTGCTGGACGAGGCCGAGAAGCGCGCCCACATCCTGCGCGGACTGGTCAAGGCGCTCGACGCCCTCGATGAGGTCATCGCGCTCATCCGGCGTTCCGAGACCGTCGACATCGCGCGGGAGGGCCTCAAGGAGCTCCTGGACATCGACGACGACCAGGCGCAGGCGATCCTCGACATGCAGCTCCGGCGCCTGGCCGCGCTCGAGCGACAGAAGATCGTAGACCAGCTCGCCGCGATCGAGGAGGAAATCGCCGACTACAAGGACATCCTGGCCAAGCCCGAGCGTCAGCGCGCGATCGTCGGCGACGAGCTCGGCGCGATCGTCGACAAGTACGGCGACGACCGGCGCACCGTGATCATCCCCGCCGACGGCGACGTCACCGACGAGGACCTGATCGCCCGCGAGGACGTGGTGGTCACCATCACGGAGACCGGCTACGCCAAGCGCACCCGCACGGACCTCTACCGCTCCCAGAAGCGGGGCGGCAAGGGAGTGCGCGGCGCGGAGCTCAAGCAGGACGACATCGTCCGCCACTTCTTCGTCTCCTCCACCCACGACTGGCTGCTGTTCTTCACCACCAAGGGCCGCGTCTACCGGATCAAGGCATACGAGCTCCCGGAGGCCAACCGCACCGCCCGCGGGCAGCACGTCGCCAACCTCCTGGCCTTCCAGCCGGAGGAGCGGATCGCCGGCGTGATCCGGATCAAGAGCTACCAGGACGCGCCCTACCTGGTCATCGCGACCAGCAAGGGCCTGGTCAAGAAATCCCGGCTCGAGGACTACGACTCCCCGCGCTCGGGTGGCCTCATCGCCGTGAACCTGCGCGACGGGGACGAGCTGGTGGGGGCGTCGCTCGCCGGCCCCGACGACGACCTGCTGCTGGTCTCGGAGAAGGGCCAGTCGATCCGCTTCCACGCCAACGACGACACGCTCCGGCCCATGGGGCGCGCCACGTCCGGCGTCATGGGCATGCGCTTCAACGAGGGCGACGCGCTGCTGAGCATGTCCGTGGTGCGGGCCGACTCCGAGGACGAGGGCAAGTACTTCCTGCTCGTGGCCACAGAACGCGGATACTCCAAGCGCACCGCGCTGAGCGAGTACACCGCACAGGGCCGCGGCGGCAAGGGCGTCCTCACGCTGATGTTCGATCCCAAGCGCGGAAAGCTGGTGGGTGCGACGATCGTGGAGTTGCAGGACGAGCTCTACGCCATCACCTCCAGCGGCGGGATCATCCGCACGTTCGCCAAGCAGGTCCGCAAGGCGGGACGGCAGACCAAGGGCGTGCGCCTGATGAACCTCGCCGCCGACGATGCGCTGTTGGCCATCGCCCGCAACGCCGACGAGCCCGACGACGAGGACCGGTCCGAGGCCGGTTCCGGCAAGGAGTAGCACGCGATGAGCGAGCCGACCGACCCGGCCGGGAGCGGCCCGGCGCCCAAGGGATCCTCCCCGGCCCCCGGCTTCGGCCGGCCCGCGGACTCGACCGCTCCCGGCCCGTCGACGGCGGCCTCCTCGTCGTCGGGCCCCGGGTCGTCGGGCCCCGGGTCGTCGGGCGCCGGGTCATCGGGCCCGGAGGAGACGACGGCCCCCACGGAGCCGGTGGCCCCGGCGGCGGAGACCACGGCGTTCCCGGCCGCGTCCGGGCACCGGGCCGAGGGCGCCGCGGGCGGGCTGTCCACGGCCCACTCCGGAGGGGCAGCCGGCCGGGCGGCGCCGGTGATCCCACCCACCGAACGGCGCGGGCCACTCGAGTCCGTGCTCGTGCTGCGCCGCATCGACCCGTGGTCGGCGTTCACCACCGTGCTAGGGCTGATGTTCGCGCTCTACATCGTGTGGATGGTCGCGATCGGCGTGACCTACCTGCTGCTGTCGGGCATGGGCGTGTGGGACCGGCTCGGCGGGCTGCTGTCCGGTGTGGCCGGGGACGAGTCGGCGGACGTGATCGGACCGTCGACGATCTTCCTCTACAGCGGAGGCGTGGGCCTGCTCAACGTCCTCCTGCTGTCGATCCTCGCCACCCTCGCGGTGTTCATCTACAACCTCGCGGCCGGGCTCACCGGCGGCGGCGTCCAGGTCACCCTCAGCGACAGACACCGCTGATCACCGCGCCCGATCCCCTCGATTTGGGCGGGGGCGCGGGCGTCGGGTAGATTGACGCATCGGTACCAGGGCCTATAGCTCAGGCGGTTAGAGCGCCAAACTGATAATTTGGAGGTCGGAGGTTCAAGTCCTCCTAGGCCCACCCCCGCAAGGCAGACGCCGGATCCGCGCGAGCGGTCCGGCGTTCATGCTTAGCGGCCCGGGGCCTTAGCTCAGTTGGTAGAGCGCTGCCTTTGCAAGGCAGATGTCAGGGGTTCGAATCCCCTAGGCTCCACCAGAAGGTCGTTGTTCAAACCAACGACATCACCGGTTTGAGTTCCAGACTCCGCCTTCCGTCCTTGGTGGCGGAGGGCGAGGGTCTGGACGTCCGGGTTGAGGAACACGTTGAACGGCACGCCG
>DWWP01000016.1 GCA_019119635.1 Candidatus Dietzia intestinipullorum | reverse complement strand
CCCCCGGCCGCGGCGAACAACATCGACATCGCCTTCGCCTGATCGACGAAACCCGACAGCAGCGTCCGCAGATCCTCCTCCGCGAACAAGGCGTACACGGCACCCAGTTGGCGGGCGGTGTCGAAGGAGTCGGCGGTCGACGTAGCTTGATTTGATTGGAAATCAAAATCGCGGGCACCTAGTACAGATTCTACAAATTTTGAACAGGACCCAACACAATCATTAGCAACATCCTGACTAAGATGAACTGTCATCGAAAGTCTCCTTGTGGAATCTTTCCTACGATAGGACCCAGCACCCTTGAAATGACGTCACAACTGTCGTTCAAAAACGTGCCTTGAAACTCGCCAAGACTCGTGTTCAGCACCAAGCTGATCAGCACTGTTCCTGCCCCTGTGAAAAATAACGCGTGGCAAGTGGTGGAGAACGTTTCATCGGATCGCTTCATCAGCATTCCGTCTCGACTCGTCACTGAATACTGGGAATCCTCCAGAACCAGCTCTGGGTCAGCCAAATATTGTTTATGAGATTTCCATGTAGACAGTACCGTCAAACGAATTTCCTTATTCATCCAGTCGCATGTTTTCACCCCTTCTACCTCAATCACGCCCCTTAGATCACCAGGTTCCATAGGCGCGCCCACACCTTCTTCGACCGCTTCGATCGGGATCTCCTCGCACGGGTCGAACAACGGCGGCCGCTGCTCCAAGGGCAAGTCCCACGGGTTGCTCGGCGGCTCGACCACCGGTTCGCTCGCCGTTGCCGCTTCTTCCTCGCCGCTTGACGTACACCCCGACACGACGACACAGGACGCCACCAGCACCGCGGCCACTGCTCTCAACTTCCTCACGCCCTCTACGACGGGCCGTAGCGACGGACGGTTCCATCCGATCCCACTTTTCTCGAGCAGTCGGCGACAGCACCAGACAGCCGGACCACGACGCACGCCCGCAGCTTGCACGCTCGCGGGCCCTTGCAGGCCAGACAGCGGACCGGGGACCTCTTCATGAGGCCGAGCTCACCGCGCCAGCCGCAACCGTTTCGAAGGCAAGCATGACTCGCCGGAAACCTGGCGCGACCAGCGCACACCGCATCGTGTCGTACCCAGATGATCTAATCGAACACAAGAGCGAAACGAGAGGAGCGGCGATGCACAGCGAGCTGACCAGTGTCCTGGCTGCGCTCGAGCAGCACCTCCGGCGGGATTGGGCCGACGCCCCACCGGAGCAACTGCACGCCGAGCTCGTCGCGCTCGAACAAGCCCAACGCCGCATCCGCGCCACCCAAGCACGCGTCATGGACGCCGCCCGCGCCCAGAACACCGGTCGCGAGATGGGCTTCGTCAACGAACGTCAGATGCTCACCAGCGGACTCGGTCTGTCCCCCAGCGAGGCACGCAGCCGCCTCGATGACGCCGGGATCGCGGACACCGCGCGTATGCGCGCCAGCGGCGAAGGGAAAGTCTCCGCCGGTCACCTGCGCGTCATCGCCACGGCATTGAACGCCCTCAGCGACAACACCGACGAGGCGACCCGCGCCGACCTGGAAGACCGACTGCTCGCGCACGCCGAACACTGCACCACCCGCCAGTTACAAGCGCACGCCCATCAGCTCCTCGACGCGCTCGATCCGGGCCGCACAGAGCGTGGAGCAGATGAGCGGGCACGCCGGCGCTCGGCCACCTGCAGCGCCCAAGGTCTCGACCTGATGGCACACGCCAGCCTGACCATGGACCCACAACTCGCCGCGCTCATGCGAGAGGTCCACGCCCGCTGGGGACAGCCAGGACGCCTGTGGCCAGACCCTGAGACCACCGATTCCCGCACCGACGGACAACGCATGCACGACGCCCTGGTCCACGCACTACAACTGAGCCTGTCCGCCGACGCCGCAAAGACCGGAGCACCGGCGGCGATCGTCGTGCGGATGAACCTCGATCAGCTCGCCACCCTGGCCGGCTGCGGTCAGACCGACGGCGGTATCCGCGTCCCCGTCCCGGAAGCACTGGCGATGGCCCAGAACAACCACTGGTTCCTCGCACTGTGCGACCAGGAAATGGAACTCAAACTCTTCCGGAGCAAACGGACCGCATCGCGGTACCAACGTCTGGCACTGTTCGCCGCCTACGGAGGATGCACGCACCCCGACTGCGACCAAGACGCCAGACACAGCCAAGCCCACCACGCCGACAAGCCTTGGGCAGCAGGCGGACTGACCAACATCGACGAACTCGCGCTAGCCAGCGGCGACTGCCATGCCATGATCCAACGAACCGGATGGCGCACCACTCCGGATCCCCGCGCCCCGCAAGGAGTCCGCTGGATTCCGCCACAGGGAACGCCACGCGCGACCGCACCACCGCCGCCCAAACCCGGGCCGCCGCCCCTGTCACCGCTGACGACGCCCGTACTGACCTATGCACTACTCCGCGACCTCGACCAGGCCATAGCCGCACGGCCAGACGCCGGGAAAGCGGCAGCATGACCACTTGTGCCGCGTCAGGTCAAGGAAGCCGCGTCCGTCGTCGAGCGGGGTGGCGCTATGCGGCGCGACCGCCGCGTGTCCGGGCCAGGCCTGTCGAGTCGTCAGCCGACGGCGCGGCGCAGCGGCTCGCGGTGATGGCGCCGATCGTCGTGACCGGGATCGGTGTCCAGCTCTTCGTAGTACGGATCCAGCATGTCGAAGGCCGGGTCCTCATCGTCCACCTCGAGAACCACAGCACCGGGACGACGCAGGCGCGGCGGCACCACAGAGAGCTCGTCGTCCTCGCGCGACTCCACACCGAGGCGAGCCCGGCGCATGCGCTCGAGACGACGACGCCGCAAGCTCTCCTCGAGACGGACCTGCCGGCGAAGATAGGTGAGGTACGCCGCCAACAGCAGCACGGCGCCGCCGGCGAACCACCACGCTGCCGGGGTGGTCAGCGCTGCCACGACCACAGCGAGCACCGACACTCCGACGAGGATCAGTGCGGTGCGCTGACGGGCATGGGCACGCTTCTCGGCGGCTTCGCGATCCGCCATCGGGTCGTACGCGCCTCGGCCACGGCGGCGCTCGGCAAAGTCCAGGTCGGCGTCGGTGAGCTCGACCTCCGGCTCCACGTGACGACGACGAGCGCGGTGCAGGAATGTGGCTTCCTCGTCGATCCCCGCCGCGTCCTCGGCATGCCCGACCTCGTCTGCGACCTTCCGACGCGTGGAACGCTCGACCAGTTCGCCATCGACCACGACCGGGCCGTCAGCATCCTCGTGCGCCAGTTCGTCGGCGTCGGCGTCATCGACGACGTCATCGACCGCGACGCGGACCTCATCAATCGGACCAACTCGGGCGGCGACCGCCGAGGCGCTGTCCTCGGAAACCGCATCCACGGCCTGCGCAGCGCTGTCGTCATCGCTGTCCACGACCACCGGAATCTCGTTGGTGGTCTCCTCGGAAGCGCTGTCGCCCCCGGGAACGGCGGCGGCGCGCTCGTCCATCACGCGTCGCACGGCCTCGCCGCGACGGCCCGCGGCCTCACGGCGAAGCGTCTGTTCGACCGTGTGCTGCCAGGTCTGGATGTCGAGCAGCTCTGCGTCCGTCGCGCCCTCCCCCGACGGAAGCCCGAACAGCGAGTCGTCGGACTCTACGCGGGCCGGGTCGATCGCCGCGCGGCCCCGGCTCGGCACCAGGCGGCTCGAGCCACCGGAGTAGAGCGTGCGAGTCTGGGCAAGCGCGTCACCGGTACGACGGATGGGATTGCGCGAACGGATGAGCATCGGCGCGAGGACAAAGAGCCAGACCACCACCAGCAGGATGATCAGCAGCGAGCTGGACATCGATCAGGCCTCCTCGAGCGTCTGCCACGACAGCGGAATCATCGCGGTGAGATCCCAACCGTAGCGGCGCCGGGGGCCAGCCAAGTGGCGGCGCGCCGCTGCTCACGATGCTCAGGACATCCTCAGATGCGCTGTGCGAACCCGGCTGCCACGAGCTCCGCGACGACTCCCCGGCCGTGCTCCTCACGAGTCCGCGCGACCAACAGATGGTCCCGCCACGCGCCGTCGACGTGGAGGTAGCGATGCAGCAGCCCCTCTTCCCGGAAGCCACACCGGCCGAGCACGACACGGCTGGCGAGATTCTCCGGCCGGACGGTCGCGTCGACCCGGTGAAGTGCACACCGACCGAGAGCATGGTCCACCCCCAGCGCGAGAGCCGCAGTGGCCACGCCACCACCGAGGAAGGGGCGGCCGACCCAATACCCGATCCAGCCGGAGTGCAGCGCGCCGCGCACGATCCCGCCCACGGTCAGCTGCCCGCAGAACCGCCCGTCCAGCTCGATGGCCGCCGGCACCGTGTTCCCCACGCGGGCGTGCCTGCGGAGCTGGGTGTGGATACCCGGCCAGGCACTGCGCGCGTTGTTCTGGTGCCACTCGCCGTCGACGGTCGGCTCCCACGGCTCGAGATAGTCACGTTCGGTGAGCCGGAGGGCCGACCAGGTCGCAGCATCGCGGCGCCTGACAGGACGCAATGTCACCACGCCAGCGCGGACACGCAGTGGACCTGCGTGTACCGGCCAGCCGGGGCTCGCGGCAGCCCCGGCCGTGAGTGTGCTCCACATTCCGGTCAGCCGCGCTGGGCGAGGAACATCACCTCGACCTCGTCGCCGGCCCTGACGGTACCGACGTCGGGGTCCACCAACACGAGGCAGTTGGCCTCCGCGAGAGAGGCGAGCAGATGAGTGGACGAACCCTGGGCACCACCGAGAGCACGGACCAGGTACTCCCCCGTGTCAGAGTCGCGCATGAGCTGTCCCCGCAGGTAGCCGCGTCGGCCCTCGACGGAGGAGATCGGAGCGACCGTGCGCGCCTGCACCGTGCGACGCATGGGTTGCCGCTTGCCCAACGCGATCCGGATGAGGGGGCGGACCATGATCTCGAAGACGACCAGGGCACTCACCGGATTAGACGGCAGGAGGAAGGTCGGCACCTCGTCGCGACCGAGCCGCCCGAAGCCCTGGACCGAACCCGGATGCATGGCCACGCGGTTGACCTCGATCTGTCCGAGCTCCTCCATGACCTGACGGATGCGAGTGGTCGCCTCGCCCCCGGCGGCGCCGGAGACCACCACGAGCTCACTGCGGACCAACTGCCCCTCGAGCACCTCGCGCAGCCGGGAGGGTTCGGTACTCGCGATGCCCACACGGTGGACATCGGCCCCGGCGTCGCGGCCGGCGGCGGTGAGGGCATACGAGTTCACGTCGTAGACCTGGCCGGTGCCGGGGCGGCCGTCCACGTCGACGAGCTCGTCGCCCACCGAGATGATCGACATCCGTGGCTTGGGGTGGACGAGCACCTTGGAGCGCCCGACCGAGGCGAGCAGTCCTACCTGGGCGGGACCGATGATGCTTCCGGCGCGTACGGCCACATCACCCGGCTGGACGTCGTCGCCCACCCGTCGCACGTACTCGCCGGTCTTGATCTCGCGGGTCGGGCTGATGCGCTGGCCCGGCTCGGCCGTGGCCCAGCCCACGGGCAGAACGGCATCGGCCAGCGTGGGCAGCGGCCCGCCGGTGTCCACGCGGACGCACTGACCGGGCTGGAGGCGGGTGGCCTGGCGGGAACCGGCGGTGATCTGCCCGACGACGGGCAGGGTGGCGGACGCTCGCGGTCCCCCGCCCTCGTCGTCAGCGGTCCCGCCCACCTTCACGTCGACGGCGCGGACCGCGTAGCCGTCGATCGCCGCCTGGTCGAAGGACGGCAGGGGGCGCTCGGCGACGACCTCCTCCGCGCACAGCAGTCCCTGGGCCTCGGAGATCGCCACGCGGACGGGACGCGGGGCGACAGCGGCCGCCGTCACCAGTGCGAGCTGTTCCTCGACGGTGCGCACCGTGTGCCCCCTTCCCATTCCGCTGGTTCAACCACCGACGCTGCCGATGTGGGTCATTCCCGGGGCGCCGGGCGGATCACCCGGGCGCGTCCCTGGAGAGAGGGTAGCGGCCGGGGGCAGGCGGCCGTCGCAGCGTCGCCGGGCGGGCCCCGAGTTCTACGTCGCCGCTCAGGATCCGAGACGCTCGGTGAGCCATCCCCGCAGGTCGTCCCCGTACGCTGCGTTGTCGAGCGCGAAGTCGACGCAGGCCTTGATGTAGCCGCCCGGATTGCCCAGGTCGTGTCGCGTGCCCTCGTGGACCACCACGTGCACCGGGTGCCCCTCGCCGATCAACAAGTCGATCGCATCGGTGAGCTGCAACTCGCCGCCGGCACCCGGCTCGATGCGGCGCAGCGCGTCGAACACGGCACGGTCGAGGACGTAGCGTCCGGCCGCGGCGAGGTTCGACGGCGCGTCCTCAGCGGCGGGCTTCTCGACCATTCCGCGGACCCGCTTGACCGTGGCATCCGAGGTGTCCTCCACCTCGAACACGCCGTACGACGAGACGTTATCCGGATCCACCTCGAAGGCGCACAGCACGCTCCCGCCGTGTTCCCGCCGCACCTCGGACATCTGGCGCAGGATGCCGAACGGCATGATCAGATCGTCCGGGAGCAGCACCGCGACGGCCTCCTCCTCGGCGCCGAGCACGTCCTCGACCTGCGCGACCGCGTGGCCAAGTCCGAGCGGCTCCTCCTGACGCACGTCGACCACCTCGATGAGGCCCGGCGCCCGCTGCACCTTGTGCAGCAGCACGTCCTTGCCGCGATCCTCCAGCGTCCCCTCCAGGACGGCGTCCTCGGAGAAGTGCGCCATCACGCCGACCTTGCGTTCGGACGTGATGATCGCCAGCCGGCCCGCGCCGGCCTCGGTGGCCTCCTCCGCGATGAGCTCGATGCCCGGGGTGTCCACCACCGGCAGCAGTTCCTTGGGCACGGTCTTGGTGGCGGGCAGGAACCGGGTCCCGAGTCCGGCGGCGGGCACTACCGCTGTACGGAACGGCGAGTCACTCGTGTGGGACGTCATGCCGACACCATAGTCTCCGGGCCTGCACGGCCGCTGAACCACGGCGCTGACGCACACTGGAGAGATGGACCACACAAAGTCGTCGATCCGTCGTGCCGTGCGCGCGCGCAGAGCCGCGGTGCCGGCTGCCACGCGGGCGTCACTGGACCGGCGTCTCCGGGAGACGCTCGGCACCGTCATCACCGCGGGAACAGTGGTCTGTGCCTATGTCCCCGACGACGACGAGGCCGGCGGTCGCGCCCTGCCCTCCGCACTCGCGGCGTCCGGCGCCCGGGTCCTGCTGCCGGTGACGCCGCCTTCCGGACCGCTCGGGTGGGCGGAGTACGTCGACGACGACGACCTTCGCCCCGGCCGGTTCGGGATCCTCGCCCCCTCGCGCCAGGGCGGTGGCCCGGAACGGATCGCCGAGGCGGACCTCGTGCTGGTGCCCGCCGTCGCGGTGGACAGGGCGGGCAACCGCCTCGGCCGGGGCGGCGGCTACTACGACAGGACGCTCGCCTCGGCCCGGCCCGGCGCGCGGATCCTCGCTCTCCTCGACGCCGAGGACGTACTCGATCGGGTCCCCGTCGAACCACACGACCGTGCCGTCCACGGAGTGGTCACCCCGGGGGAGGTCCTCGACTTCGGAACCTGGCACTCCTCGGAGTAGAGTGCCAAGAGTTCCCGCTGTTCCTCACGGAGGCCCGATGCCCACCTATTCGTACCGGTGCCGCGACTGCGACGTCGCGTTCGACATCCACCAGTCCTTCGAGGAGGACTCCCTCACCGACTGCCCGCAATGCGGTGGCGGGCTGCGAAAGCTGTTCAACACCGTGGGCGTGGTCTTCAAGGGATCGGGCTTCTACCGGACCGACAGCCGCGCCTCGAACGAGTCGACCGGCTCGAACGGGTCCGGATCGTCCGAGAAATCGCAGTCGTCGGGTTCGTCGAGCTCATCGAACGGCTCCGGCTCCTCGAGCAGCTCCGGATCCTCCTCCGGCGCCGGCGGATCGAGCAGTTCCGGCAGCTCGAACAGTGGGGCGCCGTCGGGGTCGGGCCCGTCGAGCTCGTCGTCGTAACCCACCCCGCCCCTCTCTGCACAGCCCCGGCGCTCTCCACAGGCACGCCCCGGTCTCGCTCGGGTGTCGGGCCCACAGCCCTCCCACGCCCCTAGCGTCACCGGTGACAGCTCCGGCACGGGCCCGGAGGGGAGGGGACGGGGAGATGACCGGGGCCATCACGACACTCACGCGCGGTCGCGCACGGCGGCTCCGGGGCCGACGCGGCCTTCGGATCGCACTGGCCGCGGCCCTGGTGGTGGCCGCCCCGCTCGTCGGCCGACTCGACGCCACGGGGGCCGCGACGGTCGACGCGGTGATCGTCTCCGGCGATCTCCCCGCCGGGCACGCGCTGGGCGAGGCCGATCTGGACGTCGTCGCCGTGGCCACGACCCTGCTGCCCGACGGCGCGCTGACCGGCACCGACGACGCGATCGGCGCCCGGCTCACCGGCCCCGTCAGGCGCGGCGAGCTGCTCACCGATGCCGGACTCACCGGCCGAGCCGGCTCCCCAGACCCGCGTGGGGACCTGCGGGTCGTCACCGTCCCGCTGGCCGATCCCGCGGTCGCGGACCTGCTCGAGCCCGGCGATCTCGTGGACCTGGTCGGCCCCACCGACCCCGACGCCCCTGTCGCCGGCGACCCCGTCGCCCGCGCAGCAAGGGTTACCGGGGTGCCGTCCGGAGGGTCGGGTGCCCGCTCCCTGCTCGTCGAGGTTCCGGAGGCCGACGCCGCACGCCTGGCGGCGACGGCGGCCGGCACCCCACTGGCGGTGCTCATCCATGGGTGAACGCACCCTCGCAACGTCACGAACTGCTGATATCGTTCGTCCGTTCGCGGCAGTAGCCGTGACAGACACGGATTGCATCGGGAAAGGTGTGACGCATGCTCAAGGGTTTCAAGGAATTCATCATGCAGGGCAACGTGATCGACCTGGCGGTCGCTGTCGTGATCGGCTCGGCGTTCGCCTCGATCGTCGATGCGTTCACCAGCGCGATCATCAACCCCCTCATCGCACTCCTCGGCGGCAACAACGAGATGGGCTTCGCCTTCCAGATCCTCGACAACAACCCGGAGACCATCATGGACTTCGGGCTGCTCATCACCGCCATCATCAACTTCCTGCTGATCGCCGCGATCATCTACTTCGTGCTGGTCGCCCCGATGAACAAGCTCAAGGAGGCCGCCGCCAAGCGCAAGGGCATCGAGGCCCCCGCCTCGGACAACGACCTCTTGGTGGAGATCCGCGACCTGCTCTCCGGTCGCCCACTGTCGCACCCTGCCGA
This sequence comes from Candidatus Dietzia intestinipullorum, assembly GCA_019119635.1. GTDB lineage: Bacteria > Actinomycetota > Actinomycetes > Mycobacteriales > Mycobacteriaceae > Dietzia > Dietzia intestinipullorum. The sequence goes on along the minus strand of DWWP01000016.1, from coordinate 35,850 downwards.
CCCGAACAGCCCGTCCAGCAACTTCTGACTCGCCCCGCACAGACACCCGGGCCCCGCATCCTCCGGAATCGGATGCGGGGCCCGGGTGTTCTCCGCGCGGCCCTCAGCCGTGGTGGGGCGGTCGCTGCTCCTGCCACCACCGGTCGTCGATGTCGGCGTCCGGATCGCGGGTCTCGTCGGACGTGGTCCGGGGCAGGGTCTCACCGAACACGGCGTCGAGCCGGGCCCGGTCCGGGCGAGCCCGCTCGCGCTCGGTCACAGCTCGTCGATCGCCGACAGTTGCCCGACCACGTACGAGACCAGCGGGCACAGCGTGGCCATGCCGTCGCGGATCGCCGCGCGGCTCGGCGCGAGGTTGGCCACCACGGTGCTGCCGGACACGCCGACGTGGCCGCGGGAGACGATCGCGTCGACCGCTCCGGCGGTCAGACCCGACGACCGGAGCGCCTCGGCGATGCCGGGGAGCCGCTGATCGAGGATCTCCTCGGTGACCTCGGGGGTGACGTCCCGGGGCCCGACGCCGGTCCCGCCGACGGTCACCACGAAGTCGAACCCGCCGACGACCGCGGTCTCGAGTGCCTTGCGCACCTCGGTCTCCTCGGCCGGCACGCCCACGACGCCACCGACGAGGAAGCCCTCCTCGTCGAGCAGCTCGGTGACCAGCGGCCCGATCGAATCGGGCTGGCCGCTCACTCTGTCGTCGACCACCACCACCATCGCGCGTCCCGCGATCGGGGTGTCCGTGTGGGTGCCCTGCTCCAGCTCCGTCGGCTGGTCGAGCTCCGGATCGAAGTCCTCCTCCGTCGGCAGTCGCCGTCCGCCCGGCAGCGTCCTCGGGTCGAATCTGGTGCTCATCGCGCCTCTCCCAGTTGCACGTCGACTGTCGTCGGCTCGGCACCGACCCTTGCAGCATAGGTCACCGACACCGTGTCCCCCGGCGCACTGGACCGGATCGCCGCGACCACCGCGTCGCTGTCGTCGACCACCCTGTCGTCCACGCGGGTGATCACGGCGCCCTCCTCGATCCCCGCCTCTTCGGCCGGGCCGCCGGGCTCGGTCATCCGGACCAGCGCGCCGTCAGCGCCGTCCGGCGCGTCGCTCACCGAGACGCCGAGCACCGCACGTGTGGCGAAGCCCTGCTTGATGAGCTGGTCCGCGATACGCCGCGCCTGGTCCACCGGGATCGCGAACCCGAGCCCGATGGAGCCGGACCCGCCCCGACCGACCGAGGCGATGGCGGAGTTGATCCCCACGAGCTCACCGTCCATGTTGACCAGCGCGCCGCCCGAGTTGCCCGGGTTGACCGCGGCATCCGTCTGGATGGCCTCGATCACCGTGCTCTGGTCCGACTGGGAGCCACCGGCGCGGACCGGGCGCTCGAGCGCCGAGACGATCCCCGTGGTGACGGTGCCGGACAGGCCCAGCGGAGAACCGACCGCCGCCACCGACTGCCCCTCATTGAGTGTCGCCGAGGACCCGAGCGCGATCGGCGTGAGCGCGCGATCCGTGTCCGCCCTGATCACCGCGATATCCGTGGCCGGGTCGGTGCCCACGATCGTTGCGGGCGACTTGCTCCCGTCGTTGAACCGCACCTCGATGCGGCCGCCGTCAGCGGCGGGCCCGACCACGTGGTTGTTGGTGACGATGAGGCCGTCCGCGGAGAGGATGACCCCCGAGCCCTCACCCTGGCCGGAGCGCGCGAGCACCTCGATCGACACGACGCTCGGAAGGACCTTGTCCGCTGTGGCCTCGACGGTGCCGTCGGGCGCATCGCTCTCGGGCTGCGCCTGGTTGATCGGCGAGGACAGTGTGGTCCCGCCGTTGCCGCCGGCCACCGACGCGCCGACCCAGCCTCCGAGTCCGCCCGACAGCAGCATCGCCGCGATCACCCCGGCCACCAGTAGCCCCCGACCCGACTTCTGCGGTGTCGGATGCTCCTGAACCGGGCCCGGGGGTTGACCGGGGCCGCTGACCTGGGGGCCGGGCCCGGTTGCCGGGGGAAACGACGTGGTGGGCTGCCACGGGCCGGTGGGACGCGACTCGGGCTGGACGTGCCCGTAGCCGCCGGGCACCGCGCCCGGTTGACCTGATCCGCTGTGTTCGTACGGGTTCTGTCCGCCGGTGCCGCCACCGTACGGGTTCTGTCCGGCGGGTGCCTGTCGGTGGCCGTAGCCGCCCGGTCCGGCTCCCGCACCTGAGGCCCATTCGCCGCCGGGTCGGGGATCGCCCGTGCCGCGACCGTTCTCGTTATCCATGCAGTCCATGCTCCCCCACCGCGCTGTGAACCCGCTGAAACGGTGGGGGAACATCCGCCTCACCGCGCAAAGCTCAAGGGGCGTACGGATCCTCAGCTCGAGGGGAGCTCGCTGCCCGGCAGGGACACCCGGACCTCCGTGCCGCCACCGGCGGCGTCGTCGATCTCGACGGTGCCGCCGTGCCTCATGACGACCTGACGCACGATCGACAGCCCGAGACCCGACCCGGGCATCGCCCGCGCCTCCCGCGAGCGGTGGAAGCGCTCGAAGACCAGCTCACGGTCCGCCTCGGGGATGCCGGGGCCCTCATCGGCGACCGACAGCTCCATGACCGACTCGGAGACCTGCCGCATCCGCACCGTCACCGTGCCGTCCGCGGGCGACCACTTGGCCGCGTTGTCGCAGATGTTGAGAACCGCACGTTCCAGCCCGGCGGAGTCGCCGAAGGCGAACCACGGCTCCAGTTCCACGTCGAACTCCACGTCGTGCCGCCGGCGGCGCACCCGCTCGAGTGCCCGGTGGATGGTGTCCGTGACCCCCACCGGCTCGAGGGTCACCTCGACGGAGTCCTCGCGCGCGAGCTCGACCAGGTCGCCGACCAGCTGGCTGAGTTCGGAGATCTGGCCCACCACGTCGACTTCCAGGTCGCGCCGGTCCGCGTCCGGGATCGCCGGCGCGCCGGGGCTGCTCGCCGCGATGAGAAGTTCCACGTTGGTCCGCAGGCTCGTCAGGGGGGTCTTGAGCTCGTGCCCGGCATCGGCCACGAGTCTGGACTGCCGGTCGCGGCTCTCGCCCAGGGCGACGAGCATCTGGTTGAAGCTCGTGGTGAGCCTGGCGATCTCGTCGTCGCCGGCGACGGGGATCGGGCGGAGGTCGTCGGTCCGGGCGATCCTCTCGACCTCCCGGGTCAGCCGCGCCACGGGGGCCAGTCCGGTCCGGCCCACCGCCGTGCCGGCCACCGCCGCCAACGCGATACCCGCGGCGCCGACCAGGGTGAGCACGATAGCCAGGCGGTTGAGCACCGACCTCGTCGGCCCCAGGTCCTGGGCGAGGATCAGCGTCGAGCCGTCCCGCACGCTCACCGCGTAGACCTGTTTACCCCCGGAGGTGCGCAGGCTCGACGCGGCCTCCCCGCGGACGACCTCGATCTCCGGGCCACCGATCCGGAACGGCTCACCGGTGGCGGTGCGGACCCCGGACGGCGCCACGATCTGGGCGTCCAGGTCCGGGTTGAACGCCCGCAGGGCGATGAGCGTGCTGCGGGACTGCAGGGCGAACTCGGAGGAGAGCTGACTGTTGACCAGCTGGGCGGCCTGCTTCTCCAGCCGGTTGTTGACCTCGTTGTACATCGACCCGGACACGACGAAGTACGCCGCGACGGCCATGAGGGCCACCGCGACGCCCACCGAGCTCGCCGCCAGCAGGGTGACCCGCTGGCGCAGCGAGAGCGGAGTAGACCCGACCTTCGCCCGGGCTACGGGCACTACGGAGTCTCGCGCAGCACGTATCCGACCCCTCGAACCGTGTGGATGAGCCGCACTTCGCCCTCCCCTTCCGTCTTACGTCGCAGGTAACCGATGTAGACCTCGAGAGCATTCCCGGACGTCGGGAAGTCGTAGCCCCACACCTCCTCGAGGATATGGCTCCGCGTGAGCACGCGCCGAGGGTGGTGCATCAACAGCTCGAGGAGCGAGAACTCCGTGCGGGTCAGCTGGATCCGGCGCTCGCCCCGGGTGACCTCACGGGTGGCGAGGTCCATCTGCAGGTCCTCGAAGGCCAGCACCTCGTCCGCGTCCTCGGCGTCCGCGCCCCGACGCCGCAGGAGCGCCCGGAGCCGTGCCAGCAGCTCCTCCAGCGCGAAGGGCTTGGGCAGGTAGTCGTCAGCCCCGGCGTCGAGCCCGGCCACGCGCTCGGAGACCGCATCCCGGGCCGTCAGCATCAGCACCGGCAGGTCGTCCCCGCGACTGCGCAGGATGCGGCACACCTCGAGGCCGTCACGGCGCGGCATCATCACGTCGAGGATGACCGCGTCCGGGCGATCCTCATCGATCATGTCGACCGCCTCCACGCCGTCACCCGCCAGGTCGACCGCATAGCCGTTGAACGTCAGCGATCGGCGCAGTGATTCGCGCACGGCTTGGTCGTCGTCCACAACGAGGATCTTCATGCTGACGAGTCTCACCGATGCTCCTGAAGCACCGCTGAGGACAGGATCGGAGAACGCCCCGGGAGACCGACGAACGCCGGGAGGCCGATGGGCGGTGGGGCCCCGACAGTCGCCGGGGCCCGACGCGCGCCGGGGTCCCGCCCTGCGGTCGCGCGACCGGCCCCACAGAGACACCGAGAGCCCGGTGGACCATCTCCGGCCCACCGGGCTCTTCACCGGCGTGTGCGTGCGGCGCGCGGCGCCGCGGGGGCTCAGCGGTCGAGATCGACCAGGCCGAGCTGCGCGGCCTTGACGAGGCGACGCGGCAGCGCGACGGGGCGGCCGTCGACCTTGGTCTGCTGGAGGGCCACGTTGTCGGCCTTCCACTGCGAGCGGCGGGAGTGGGTGTTTGCGCGCGAGAGGCGACGCTTGGGAACTGCCATGACTGTTACGTCCTCAGGGTCTCGGGTGCGGGACGGGCCGACGAGGAGACGTCGGCCCACCGGCTCACTTGGAGCGGCGGGTGCGGTTGCCGTAGCGGCGCTGGAACTTCTCGACACGGCCGGCGGTGTCCATGACGCGCTGCGCGCCGGTCCAGAACGGGTGCGACTCGCTGGTCACGTCGACCACGACGAGCGGGTAGGACTTGCCGTCCTCCCACTCCACGGTGCGCTCGCTGGTCAGCGTGGAACGGGTGAGGAACTTGGTGCCCGTGCCCGCGTCCTGGAAGACCACCGGGTGGTAGTCGGGGTGGATGTCGTTCTTCATTACTCGGATCCCTCTAGCTCGGTAGAAGTCTGGGTCTGGCGCACGTCCCTCGACGTGGGTCGGGAAACATGCCGGTGCCAGTGGCCGAACCGGGGCTCGCCGGTCTCAGCACACGCATCGGTAGATCGTACCCGTAGGATGGCCGGGCACCCAACTCGTGCGCCCGCGGATCGACCGTGGTCAGCGCCTGCGGCGGCCCTGACGTGCCGATTACCGTTTCGCGCGATGGGGACGTAAACTAGACCCTCGCTGTTGTCTGCACGTTTGCTATCGCCTTTGTAACGGTGCCCGCGACGTGGCACCGGCGCTCCGAGTGCGGCCCCCGGCCGGCCCCGAGCTCCCCGCCACGCGCCACCGCCACGTGAGGCGGAAGGAGAACCACGCCATGTCGGCGCATTGCCAGGTAACGGGACGGAAGCCGGGTTTCGGCAAGTCCGTCTCGCACTCGCACCGTAGGACCAACCGTCGCTGGGATCCGAACATCCAGCGCCGGAGCTACTTCGTGCCCTCCGAGGGACGTCGCGTCACGCTGACGGTCTCCACCAAGGGCATCAAGACCATCGACCGCGACGGCATCGACGCCGTCGTGGCCCGCATCCGCGCCCGTGGGGAGAAGATCTAGAGATGCCCCGTAACGACCTCCGTCCCATCATCAAGCTCAAGTCCACGGCCGGGACCGGGTTCACCTACGTGACCCGTAAGAACCGCCGTAACAACCCGGATCGCATCGTCCTCAAGAAGTTCGACCCGGTGGTCCGCAAGCACGTCGATTTCCGAGAGGAGCGCTGACCCGTGGCCAAGAAGTCAAAGATCGCGCGCAACGAGCAGCGCAAGGCCAAGGTGGCCCGGTTCGCCGAGCGGCGTGCGGAGCTCAAGAAGATCATCAGCAACCCCGAGAGCTCGGACGAGGCCCGTATGGACGCCCAGACCGCGCTCAACAAGATGCCGCGTGACGCCTCCCCCGTGCGCGTCCGCAACCGCGACGTCGCCGACGGCCGCCCGCGCGGCTACCTCCGCAAGTTCGGTCTCTCGCGTGTCCGCATGCGCGAGATGGCCCACCGTGGCGAGCTGCCCGGTGTCACGAAGTCGAGTTGGTGAGTAGGTAACCATGGCGAAATCGCGTAGCACCCCGTCCAAGAAGATCCGGGCGCAGGAGGGCCGTCGGCCCAAGAAGAACCCGCTGAAGCTCGCGGGCATCGAGACGGTCGATTACAAGGACGTCAACACCCTGCGCACCTTCATCTCCGACCGCGGCAAGATCCGTTCGCGCCGCGTCACCGGCCTGACGCCGCAGCAGCAGCGCCAGGTGGCCACCGCGGTCAAGAACGCCCGCGAGATGGCCCTGCTGCCGTTCACCAGCCGCTGAGTCCCCTCGCGGCGCGGTAGAACCGCACCCTGTCCTCCACGCGGCAGTCGCCGCCGACCGGACAACAGCACCTGATCGGGGTCGTGCCTCCACTCACGGAGTGCACGGCCCCGATCGGCGTTCCACTCCCTCTCGACCGCACCGAGGAGGCGCGACGTGACCGGCGTCCTGTACGGCTTCGGCGTGGTGGTCGCGCTCGTCGTCCTCGGGTGGATCATCGCCCGCACCCAGGTGCTCGGCGACGGGGCCCGGCTGATCCTCAACCGCCTCGTCTTCTTTGTCGCCACCCCGGCCCTCATCTTCGACAACCTCGCGCGCACCACGCTCGATGAGGTCTTCACCGGGGTCTTCGTGGTCTCCGCGGTGTCGGCGGTCCTCATCGCAGTCCTGTACACGGTGGTTGCCCGGGTCTGGCTCAAGCCCTCGGGTGCCGATCTGGCCGTGGGCGCGTTGGCCTCGGGGTACGTCAACTCCGCAAACCTCGGCATCCCGATCGCCCTCTACGTCCTGGGCGACTTCGGCTTTGTCATGCCACTGCTGCTGTTCCAGGTGGTGGTGCTCCAGCCGGTCGTGATCGCCGTCCTGGAGCGGGCGACCGGCGAGGCGGGCCCGTCCGCGGGCGGGGCCGGCGGCGTGGTGGGCTCCCTGGTCCAGGCGATCCGGAACCCGATCGTCCTGGGCGCGCTGGCCGGGCTGGGCGTGGCCGCACTGCCGTGGACCCCGCCGGATCCGCTCCTGGAGCCCGTCCACCTGGTCGGTCAGATCTCCGTCCCCGGCGCCCTGCTCGTCTTCGGCATGTCGCTCTTCGGGGTGCGGGTCCTCGAGGCGGGCGCCTCACCGCGGCGGGAGATCGCACTGGCCAGCGTCCTCAAGCTGGTCGCCCACCCCGCGATCGCCTACGCGATCGGAGCCGGCCTCATGGGGATGCAGGGCCACGAGCTGCTCACGGTGGTGGTGGCCGCCGCCCTGCCCACCGCGCAGAACGTGCTCGTGGTGGCGACCCGCTACGGCCGCGGCACCCTCCTGGCCCGCGACTCGGCGGTGCTCACGACCCTCGGCGCCCTGCCGGTGCTGTTGCTCATCTCGGCGCTCCTGGCCTGAGCGCGCCGGTCAGAGTGAGGCCGCGACGACCCCGGCAACCACCATCGCGTTGTTGAGCCCGTGCAGCACGATGCCCGGGACGATCGACCGGTACCACTCCGCCATGGCGCACAGCGCGATCCCCACCACGAGGAGATACGGCAGCGCCGGCGGGAGCATGTGCACGGCGGCGAAGACCGCTCCGGCCAACGCGATGCCGGGCACGACCCGGAATCTCGCCCGCGCGGCCGGCAGGACGATCCCGCGGAACACCACCTCCTCGAACACCGGGACCAGCGCGGCGACCGAGACCAGGCCGAGCACCGCGATCAGCGGCCCACCGCCGAGCAGCTCGGCCACCACGTCGTCACCGTCCTCGCCGGCCGCACCCGCGCCGAACAGGGGCAGCACCAGCATCGAGGCCACGACGCCGGCGACCAGCACCGCCGGGAACTGCCACAGCAGATGCGCCGGCGAGCGTGCCGGCCTGCAGAATCCCACGTCGGACCAGCCCAATCCGCGTCGCCCGAGCAGGTGTACCCGGACCGCGACGAGCCCGGCCACCGCACTGCCCGCCAACACGGTCAGCGCGACGACCGGCAGTCCGAACCGGACGACCCCGTCCGCCTCGAGCCCGAGCATGCCGACGACCACGACGACGATGAAGCCGATGCTGTACAGCAGGACCCACGCCAATGCAGCGACCGCCACCCGGCCTCGGATCGGCGTGGTCCAGCGGCCGGGGGCGGCCTCGTGCGCGCGGGTGGGCTCGGGAGCGGGGGTTGTGGATGTCACGCGCCCCAGTGTGCCGATCAGCGCAGAGAGTCGGCCACCCGGTAGGGGGCGTCGGTAGCGGCCTCGATCTGCTCGAGCGTGACGCCCTCCACGAGCTCGACCAGGGTGAGGCCGTCGGCGTCGCGGTCGAACACGCCGAGTTCGGTGATGATCCGGTCCACGCAGCCCAGACCCGTGAGCGGCAGGGTGGTCTCGGCGACGATCTTGGACGAGCCGTTCTTGGCGACCTGGTCCATCACCACGACGATCCGGCGGGCGCCCACGACGAGGTCCATGGCGCCGCCCATGCCCTTGACCATGGCGCCGGGCACCATCCAGTTGGCGATGTCCCCGGCGGGGTTGACCTCCATGGCCCCGAGGATCGCCACGTCGATCTTGCCGGAGCGGATCATGCCGAAGCTCATGGCCGAGTCGAAGATGGCCGACCCCGGCAGGGTCGTGACGGTCTCCTTGCCGGCGTTGATCAGGTCCGGATCCACGTCGTCCGGGTGCGGGTACGGCCCGATGCCGAGCAGTCCGTTCTCCGACTGCAGCGTCACGGTGACGCCTTCCGGGACGTAGTTGGGCACCAGGGTCGGTAGGCCGATCCCGAGGTTGACGTACTGGCCGTCCGACAGTTCGAGGGCGGCCCGGGCGGCCATCGCCTTGCGGTCGCGGCCGAGGCGTTCGGTGCTGGTCATCAGCGCTGTCCTTCCGACGGCGGGTTGGTGGTGGTCTTCTCGATCCACTTGGTGTCGGCCACCTGGTCCGGTGTCAACCGGACCAGGCGGTGCACGAAGATGCCGGGCAGGTGGATGTCGTCGGGCGCCAGCTCCCCTGCTTCGACGACCTGCTCCGCCTCGACGATGCAGGTCCTGCCCGCCATCGCGGCCACGGGTGAAAAGTTGCGGGCGGTGAGGTTGAACCTCAGGTTCCCGTTGGTGTCGGCCACCGCGGCGCGCACGAGCGAGTAGTCGGCGTCGATAGCCTGCTCGAGGACGTAGGTCTCACCACGGATCTCGCGCGTCTCCTTGGCGGGCGAGGCCACCGCCACCGAGCCGTCGGAGCCGTACCGCCACGGCATCCCGCCGTCGGCGACGAGGGTGCCCACGCCCGCCCGGGTGAAGAAGGCTCCGATCCCGGAGCCCCCGGCCCGCATCCGCTCGGCCAGCGTCCCCTGGGGCGTCAGCTCCACCTCGAGTTCGCCCGACAGGTACTGCCGGGCGAACTCCTTGTTCTCGCCGACGTAGGAGGCGACGATGCGGCGCAGCTTGCCGGTCTCCAGCAGGATGCCCAGACCCTTGCCGTCGACACCGGCGTTGTTGGAGAAGACCTCGAAGTCCCCGACGTCGCGCGCGGCGAGGGCCTCGATGACGGTCTGCGGGATGCCGGACAGGCCGAAGCCTCCCGCGGCGATGGACGCCCCTGCCGGGATGTCCGCGACGGCCTCCGCCGCGGTCATGAATTTGCTGGACATATGACTGGTACTCCTCGGGTGTCGCGGGGCGGGCTCAGGCGAGGCCGAGCATCTCGATGGACCGCTCCCGCATGTCGACCTTGCGGACCTTGCCGGTCACGGTCATGGGGAACTCGTCGGCCACGTGGACGTACTTGGGGATCTTGTGGCGGGCCAGCTTGCCGGTGGCGAACTCGCGCAGCGCCTCGGCCGTGAGGTCCGGCGCGCCCGGCTTGAGCTGCACCCAGGCCATGAGCTCCTCCCCGTACTTGGCGTCCGGGACGCCGATGACCTGGGCGTCGAGGACGTCCGGGTGGGTGTAGAGGAACTCCTCGATCTCGCGCGGGTAGATGTTCTCGCCCCCGCGGATCACCATGTCCTTGATGCGGCCGGTGATCTGGACATAGCCGTCGGGATCCATCTCGCCGATGTCCCCGGTGTGCATCCAGCCCTCGGGGTCGATCGCCTCGGCGGTCTTCTCCGGCTCGTCCCAGTACCCGAGCATCACGCTGTACCCGCGTGTGCAGAACTCTCCGGCCGACCCGCGCGGCAGCGTCTCGCCGGTGGCGGGGTCGACGATCTTCACCTCGAGGTGGGGTCCGACCCGCCCGACGGAGGACACCCGCCGGTCCAGCGAATCGTCACTGCGGGTCTGGGTGGACACCGGCGAGGTCTCGGTCATGCCGTAGCAGATCGACACCTCCTCCATGTTCATCTTCTCGATGACCTGCCGCATGGTCGACTCGGGGCACGGCGACCCGGCCATGATCCCGGTGCGCAGGGTCGACAGGTCGTAGGAGTCGAAGTCCTCCAGCGCGAGCTCGGCGATGAACATCGTGGGCACCCCGTAGAGGCTGGTGCACTTCTCGGCCACCACCGCCTCGAGCGTGGCCACCGGGTCGAACGCCGGCGCCGGGATGACCATGCAGGAGCCGTGCGTCGTGCACGCGAGGTTTCCCATCACCATCCCGAAGCAGTGGTAAAAGGGCACCGGCAGGCAGACCCTGTCGACCTCGGAGTAGTTGATGGTCTCGCCCACGAAGTACCCGTTGTTGAGGATGTTGGAGTGCGAGAGCGTGGCGCCCTTGGGGAACCCGGTGGTGCCGGAGGTGTACTGGATGTTGATCGGGTCGCCGGAGTCGAGGCCGGCGCGGATCGAGGCCAGTTCCTCGGTGTCGGTGGGGCCCGACATCAGGGACTCCCACTCCTCGTCGCCGAAGAGCACGACGAGCTCGAGGTCGGGGCAGGCCGGCTGGACCTGCGCGAGCATGCCCGTGTAGTCGGAGTCCTTGAACTGCGGCGCCGCCAGGACGGCCTTGATCGACGACTGCCGCAGCACGAACTCCAGCTCGTGGGTCCGGTAGGCGGGGTTGATGTTGACCAGGACGGCCCCGATCTCCGCGGTGGCGTACTGGACCAGCACCCACTCCCAACGGTTCGGCGACCAGATCCCCACGCGCTCGCCCTTCCGGATCCCCAGCCGGTGCAGGCCGGAGGCGAGCCGTCGGACGTCGGCGAGGAATTCGGTGTACGTCCACCGCCGTCCGGACGGGACGTCGACGAGGGCGTCGCGGTCGCCGTGCCGCTCGGCGGTGGCGGCGAGATTGCCCGCGATCGTCTCCGTCAGCAGCGGGACGTCGACGGGCCCGCGCGTGTGGGAGAGCGCGGGGTCCGCAGGGGTGGATTCGAGATCGGTAGTGGTCATCTCGTGCTCCTCGGGAGTGGGGCCGGGCGGCCCGGGTTTCTATTCGGCAACGGCCGCGGCACGCCGGAGCGTGGCCTCGGCCTGACGGAAGACGGGGCCGTCGATCATGCGGCCGTCCAGCTGGAAGACGCCCTGGTTGCCCCGGGCCGCGTCCAGGACACGGCGGGCCCAGGCGACCTCGTCGTCGTCGGGCGCGTACGCCTGTCGGACGGTGGCCACCTGGGACGGGTGGATACAGGCGGTGGCCACGAACCCGAGCGCGACGGCGTCGAGCGCCTCGGCGCGCTGACCCGCCTCGTCGGCGATGTCGAGGTGCACCGAGTCCACCGCCCACCGGCCGAACGCCGCGGCGGCGAGGGCGACCCGGGCGCGGGCGTGGCGTGGGACGTCCCGGTACTGACCCGCGACCCGGGGGCGGCCCGCCTCGCTCTCGGCGAACCGGCTGGTCGAGCCGCCCATCGCCGCCAGCAGGTCCTCCGCGCCCCACATCAGTCCGGCGCAGCCCGGTGCGGACGCGATCTCCGGCGCCCGGACCACGCCGAGCGGGGTCTCCACCAGCGCCAGCACCTCGGCGCCGGTGCTCGAGTACAGGTCGGTGACCTGGGCGGCGGATTCGGTCTTGGCGAGCATCACGCAGCGGTACCCGGTGGCGGCCAGCGCCTCCAGGTCCGCGGCGTGGTCCGCGCTGTCGGCGGGGTTGACGCGCACGATCGTCCGCGCCGGGTCCAGCTCGGAGGCCCGCAGTGCGTCGCGGGCCACGGTCCGGTTCTCCGGCGCGACGGCGTCCTCGAGGTCGACGATCACCACGTCGGCCCGCTCGGCGGCCTTCCCGTAGCGCTCGGGCCGGTCCGCCGGACAGAACAGCATCGCCGGCCCGGGCGGCGTCCATCCGGCGGTCACGCCGTGACCTCCCCGGCCCGGTCGGCGGGGCGCTTCCGCACGAGCGTCTTCCGGACGGCCTTGGCGACGATGTCGCCGTGCTGGTTCCGACCGATGTGCTCGAGGGTCACGATCCCCTCCCCCGGCCTCGACTTCGACTCCCGCTTGTCTGTGCACACGGTCTCCGCGTAGAGCGTGTCCCCGTGCAGGACCGGCTTGGGGAAGCTCACCTCGGAGAAGCCGAGGTTGGCCACGATCGTGCCCTGCGTGAGCTGGGCGACCGACAGCCCCACGAGCGTGGAGAGGGTGTGCATCGAGTTCATGAGCCGCTCGCCACCGAAGCCGGGCTGCTCGGCCGACCACGCCGCGTCCAAGTGCAGGGACTGCGTGTTCATGGTGAGCGTGGTGAACAGGACGTTGTCGGTCTCGGTCATCGTGCGGCCCGGGCGGTGGAGGTAGGCGGCGCCGACCTCGTACTCCTCGAACCACAGTCCGCGTTGGACGACTTCTCTGCGCGCCGGTCGCTGCGCTCCGTCGACGGCCTCCTTGCGCTGCTCGGCCATGTCTACAGCCCCAGCCCGCGCGCGATCAGCATGAGCTGCACCTCGGTGGTGCCCTCGCCGATCTCGAGGATCTTGGAGTCGCGGTAGTGCCGCGCCACCGGGTACTCGTTCATGAAGCCGTAGCCGCCGTGCACCTGCGTGGCGTCGCGGGCGTTATCCATCGCGGCCTCGGAGGCGACCATCTTGGCGATGGCGGCCTCGGTCTTGAACGGCTTCCCGGCCAGCATGAGGCGCGCCGCGTCGTGATAGGCGCACCGGGCCGTGTACGCCCGGGCCTGCATGCGCGCGATCTTGAACGAGATCGCCTGGAACGAGCCGATCTTCTGGCCCATCGATTCGCGTTCGCGCGCGTACTTCACCGATTCGTCGACGCAGCCCTGGGCCACCCCGGTGGCCACCGCGGCGATCGCCACGCGCCCCTCGTCGAGGATCGACAGGAAATTGGCGTACCCGCGCCCCTCCGCGCCGAGTAGGTTGCCCGCCGGCACGCGCGCGTCGGAGAACGACAGCGGGTGCGTGTCGGAGGCGTTCCAGCCCACCTTGTCGTAGGCGGGCTCCACCGTGAAGCCGGGGGTCCCGGACGGGACGATGATCGTGGAGATGTCCTTCTTGCCGTTCTCGCGCGTCCCGGTGACGGCGGTGACGGTGACGAGCGAGGTGATGTCGGTGCCCGAGTTGGTGATGAACTGCTTGGCCCCGTTGATCACCCATTCGTCGCCCTCGCGGCGGGCGGTGGTCTTGGTGCCGCCGGCGTCCGAGCCGGCGCCGGGTTCGGTGAGGCCGAAGCCGGCGAGCCTGGTGCCCGCGGCGAGGTCCGGGAGCCACGTGGCCTTCTGCTCTTCGTCACCGAAGTGGTAGATCGGCATGGCGCCCAGGCCCACCCCGGCCTCGAGGGTCATCGCCACGGACTGGTCGACACGACCGAGTTCCTCGAGTGCGAGGGCGAGCGCGAAGAAGTCCCCGCCCATGCCGCCGTACTCCTCGGGGAAGGGAAGGCCGAACAGGCCCATCTCACCCATCTTGGCGATGATCTCGTAGGGGAAGGTGTGGTTGCGATCGTGCTCCGCGGAGACCGGGGCGACCACCTTGTCGGCGAAGTCGGCGACCGTCGCCTTGAGGTCTGCGTAGTGCTCTTCCAGCTCAGGCATTCTGTGCTCCTTCTCGGTCCTCATCTGAGGGGTGGGGCTCGACGGTCGCGAGCGGATGGTCGGCGGTCACCTGGTCGCCGGTGGAGACGTGCAGTCGGACCACGCCGTCGATCGGCGCGGTGAGCGCGTGCTCCATCTTCATGGCCTCGACGGCCAGGACGTTCTGCCCTGCGGTCACCTCGTCGCCGTCGCCGACGAAGCAGGCGATCACCGAGCCCGGCATGGGGCTGAGGATCTGCCCGTCCGCCGCACCGGCGTCGTGGATCCGGGAGTCGATTAGCGGCCGCAGCCGCAGTTCCCAGGTCCCGCCGTCGCCGGCCACCCAGAACGTGTCGGGCGTCGCGGGGTCGGTGGAACGGACGACGGTCCAACGCTGCTGCGTGTCGTCGACGGTCAGGCGGACCGACGCGCCGTCCCGGGACACGCGGGCGCGGTGCCGGGCCGAGACCTCGGGTTCGGCGGTCGAGCCGATCGTGGCGTCGGTGACGGTGACCTCGGCGTCGTCCGGGGTGCCGCGCAGCCCGATGGTCACAGCCTCCGACCCGGCCCCGGAGTCGAGCCGGGTCCACACTTCGGCGCGCTCGCCGACGCGCCAGCCGTTGGGCACATCCCACGGACTACGGCGCTGTGCCGGGACGCGTGCCCACCGCTCCTCGATGCGGTGCATGGCGACCGCGACCAGCGCACCCTCCGGCGCGGGCGTCGCGGCGTAGTCGTCGAAGGTGCGGTCGAGCAGCCCGGTGTCGAGGTCCCCGGCCCGCACCTCGGGCCGGGAGAGCAGGAAACGGCAGAAGTCGATGTTGGTCCCCAGGCCCAGCACGTGCGTGCCGGCGAGCGCGGCGTCGAGCCGGGACAGCGCCTCGGTGCGGTCGGCGCCGTGGGCGATGACCTTGCCCAGCATCGGGTCGTAGTCGCTCCCGACGACGGTCCCCACGCGCAGGCCGGAGTCGACGCGGATGCCGCTGCCCGAAGGCTCATCGAGTCCGAGCACCGTACCGCCGGTGGGCAGGAAGCCCCTGGCGGGGTCCTCGGCGTAGACGCGGGCTTCGATCGCGTGGCCGGTGAGGGTGACGTCCTCCTGGCGCAGCGTCAGTTCCTCGCCCGCCGCGATCCGGACCTGCCAGTCCACCAGGTCGATCCCGGTGACCATCTCCGTGACGGGGTGCTCGACCTGGAGTCGGGTGTTCATCTCCATGAAGAAGAACTCGTCGGGCCGGTGCGCCGAGACGATGAACTCGACCGTCCCGGCGCCCACGTAGTCCACCGAGCGGGCGGCGTCGCAGGCCGCCTGACCGATGCGCTGGCGGGTGGCCTCGTCGAGCAGTGCGCTGGGCGCCTCCTCGATGACCTTCTGGTGCCGGCGCTGCAGCGAGCACTCGCGTTCGCCCAGGTGGATGACGTTGCCGTGCGTGTCGGCGAGGACCTGCACCTCGATGTGCCGGGGGGTGTCCACGAAGCGCTCGAGGAACAGGGTGTCGTCGCCGAAGGCGCCGGCGGACTCCCGTCGCGACGACTCGAGTGCGGCCCGCAGGTCCGCCGGGGCCTCGACGCGCCGCATGCCCTTGCCGCCGCCCCCGGCGGACGGCTTCACCAGCACGGGGTAGCCGACCTCGTCCGCGCCGGCGATCAACTCGTCGTCGGTCAGTCCGGGCCGGGAGATCCCGGGGACGGTGGGCACATCGCGGGCGGAGACGGCTGCCTTGGCCGTGATCTTGTCGCCCATCGACTCGATGGCGGAGGCGGGCGGGCCCACGAAGGTCAGTCCGGCCTCCTCGAGAGCGCGGGCGAACCGCGGGTTCTCGGAGAGGAAACCGTAACCGGGGTGGACGGCCTGCGCGCCGGTCTCGCGACAGGCGGCGATCACCCTGTCGATGTCGAGATAGGACTGCGTTGCCTGGGCCGGGCCCAGTCGGACCGCGGCATCGGCCATCCGCACGTGCAGTGCGTCGGCGTCGGCATCCGAATAGACGGCGATCGAGCGGATCCCGGCGGCACGCAGTGAGCGGATCACGCGGCAGGCGATCTCCCCGCGGTTGGCCACCAGGACGGTGTGGAGTTGCTGTGACATTTGTTCGCTCACATCCTGAAGACGCCGTTGTTGACCGGCTCGAGGGGGGCGTTGGCGGCCGCGGCGAGCGCCAGGCCGAGGACGGTGCGGGTGTCGGCGGGGTCGATGATCCCGTCGTCCCACAGGCGGGCCGTGGAGTAGTACGCGGTGGACTGCTCCTCGAACTGCTCGCGGATGGGAGCCGTGAACTCCTCCTGCTGTTCGTCGGTCCACTCGCCCCCGGCCTTGGTGACCTGCGCGGCGCGGACGGACGCGAGGGTGTCGGCGGCCTGGGGGCCACCCATCACCGCGATCTTCGCGTTGGGCCACATCCACAGGAAGCGGGGCGAGTAGGCGCGGCCGCACATCGAGTAGTTCCCGGCGCCGAACGATCCGCCGACGACGATCGTGAACTTGGGCACCCGGGCGCACGCCACCGCGGTGACCATCTTGGCGCCGTTCTTGGCGATGCCCCCGGCCTCGTACTGGCGGCCCACCATGAAGCCGGTGATGTTCTGCAGGAAGACCAGGGGGATCTTGCGGCGGTCGCACAATTCGATGAAGTGCGCGCCCTTGAGCGCGGACTCGGAGAAGATCACGCCGTTGTTGCCGATGATCCCCACCGGGTGGCCGTGGATCCGGGCGAACGCGGTGACCATGGACGTCCCGTAGTTCTCCTTGAACTCGGTGTACTCGCCGCCGTCGGCGATCGTGCCGATCACATCACGCACGTCGTAGGGGGTCCGCGAGTCCGTGGGGACCAGGTCGTAGAGGTCCGTCTGGGGGCGGGCCGGCTCGCGGGCTTCGAGCACCTCCCAGTCCGGCGCGGGGGCCGGCGGGCAGGTGGCGACGATCCCGCGGACCTTCATGAGCGCGTCGTAGTCGTCGTCCGCGAGGTGGTCGACGACGCCGGAAGTCTTGGCGTGCAGATCGCCGCCGCCGAGCTCCTCCGCGGTCACCTCCTCCCCCGTCGCGGCCTTCACCAGCGGCGGGCCGGCGAGGAAGATCGTGCCCTGGTCGCGGACGATCACGGCCTCGTCGCTCATGGCGGGGACATAGGCGCCGCCCGCGGTGCAGGAGCCCATCACCGCCGCGATCTGCGGGATGCCGCTGGCCGACATGGTGGCCTGGTTGTAGAAGATGCGCCCGAAGTGGTCGCGGTCCGGGAAGACGTCGTCCTGCTGCAGCAGCATCGCGCCGCCCGAGTCCACGAGGTAGACGCACGGCAGGTTGTTGGCCAGGGCCACCTCCTGCGCGCGGAGGTGCTTCTTGACCGTCATCGGGTAATACGTGCCGCCGGAGACGGTGGCGTCGTTGGCGATCACGAGGCACTCGCGCCCGGAGACCCGGCCGATCCCGGTCACCACCCCGGCGCCCGGCGCCTTGCCCCCGTACATCTCCTCCGCCGCGAGCGGGGAGAGTTCGAGGAACGGGCTCCCGGGGTCGAGCAGGACGTCGATACGTTGGCGCGCGAGCAGCTTGCCCCGCTCGAGGTGGCGCGCCCGGGCCTTCTCCCCGCCCCCCTGTGCGGCCCGCCCGAGGCGGTCACGCAGGTCGGCGAGCAGATCCTCGTGCGACTGACGGTTGGTGGTCGCGGAAGTCATCGGGGCCGCTCCCTTTCAGTTAAGTCGGATTAACTGAAATAGACACTAGTGGCACCGATCACAGATGTCCAGCCCCGCGCCGCCACCGGCTCACGCGCCGAGCCGCCCCGGCGCGGCCGTGCGCAGAGCCGCCCGGACCACTGTCGCCCGGGACGAGATGGGACGGTGTCGCGAAAATAGCAGGTCGCAGAGCATAGGCTAGCCTTCGCTAGCGCAGCCTGACCATGCTTGCAAGTCGGGGCGAACCAGTGAAGACTCGGTCGCACCACACCGGATCGACCAAGGAGCGACCGTCATGGCCACCCTCACCGGAATCAGCACCTGCACCGTCACCGCGTGCTCGTTCAATGCCGACTCGAGCTGCAGCGCGCCGGCCGTCACGATCTCCGGCACGCCGGATCACGCCGAGTGCGGCACGTTCATCTCCCTGGACGTCCGCGGCGGCCTGCCCACCGCGAGCGCGCACGTGGGCGCCTGCCAGCGCGTCGAGTGCACCTACAACAAGGACCTGCTCTGCTCTGCCGAGTCGGTCGAGATCGGGCCGGGCGCCGACACCGCGGACTGCCTCACCTACACCACGGCGTAGGCGCGGCGAGCCGGACGGTCAGCTGGCCCGGGCCACGTAGCGGTCCATCTCACGGACCACGTCCCCGGCAGACTCCGCACGGGCGGCGAACGGCACGTGGACGACGTCCGCGTCGACACCGAGCGCGGTCAGCAGATGCAGCCCGTCCGGGTCCACGCCCAGCACGAACGGCGGTCGGCCCGGGTCACCCAACCCGGCCAGCCTCGCCAGCTCGCCCCCGAAACGCGCCCGGATCTCGTCCGCGAGACCGGGCGCGTCGCCTGCCAGCGGGTCCGACGGGATCGCGTCGAGGCACCGCGCGTTCACGACCCCCTCGTGGCCGAGGCGACGCACCTCGAGATCGGCGAGCTCGATCTCGATCTCGACGATCCACTCCTCCCCGCGGCGGGACGCGCGGGCGACGCCGAATCCGTAGAGGCTCGCCACGTGGACCTTCGCCTCCACGATCGGCGCGTACTCGTCGATCATCACCACGACCTCCGCACCGGCCCCGGGCTCGACGACCAGCCCCGACCACGGTGCGGGGGTTCCGGTGACGACGACCGCCCCGTCCCCGATCCACCGGTGCTGCGCGGCGACCATGACATCCGATCGGTTCTTGGATCCCCGCACCGCCACCGTGGCGATTCCGACCCCGTCGAGCAGACGGCGGGCGCCGGTGACGAGCGGATCGGTCACGATCGGATGCACTGCCATCGATTTCCTCCACGGGACGGTGTCGGCCGCGGCGGGCCGTCGCGGCGGACACCACAGCCAGAGCCTTAGGTGACCCTCGCCTTAGTTAAGCACACCTAAAATGCAGTATCCCCCGGGAGGTTGTCAACCCCCGGGGTCTACCGGAAGCGCCGCGCCGCGCGGCCTGCACCCATCGTCAGTGCCGGGCGACCCCTGCCCACGTGAGACGGCGCCAGAGGGACTCCAACGGGCCCTGCTCGAACCGCGCAAGCCATACGGTGCTCAGCCCCCACTGGAGGACGAGGATCCCGGCCGCGATGGCCGTCACCGCGAGCAGCCCGTCCTCACCGGAGGCCGGGACCCCGAGGGGCCCGCGCAGTCCACCGATCGCCAGGATGATCGCCGTCGCGCCGAGGTAGTTGGTCAGCGCCATCCGGCCGAGGGGACTGAACAGGGCCGCCAGCACCCGTCGCACGCCGGGCACCGCGGTGAGCGCGATGAGAACGCACACGTAGCACGCCGCCATGAGCAGCCCCGCGACCTTCGAGTCGGGAGTGAACCCTGCGGAGACCGGATCGGCGAGCTGCCCCCGGACCACGAACCATGCCGCGGGGACACAAACCGGGAGCGCGAGAGCGGCGAGCCACGGACGACGGCCGAGCTTTGCGGGGACGCCGTACATGGCGAGACCGAAGCCGACCAGGAACAGCCCGGGGACCAGAGCGATCGAACCATACGGCGCGGCGAGAACGGTGAGGATCGCCCCCGCAGCCGGGGCGAGCCAGCGGGGCGCCCACGTGGCCGGCACCAGGACGATCAGGGCTGCGACCGCATAGGGCAGGAGCGCCTCGCCCGGCTGGAAGAGCTGGTGGACGCCTCCCAGGACCGCGAGTGCCCCGATGCGTTGGAGCAGAGCCCGACGCGGTTGGTCCGCGCGGTAGCGCGCGCTCATCCACATGAGGCCGAACCCGATCCCGAACAGCAACGAGAAGATGGGAAAGAACCGGCCCTGTACCCACAGATCGAGGAGCAGCCGGGTGGGCAGCACGTCGCCGTCGACCACCCCGGGCAGCTGGTACATGGGCGGGATGTTGACAAAGATGATCCCGCAGAGCGCGAACCCGCGCAGGACGTCCAGCCACTCGATGCGAGGACCCGCACCCGCGTAGGGGCGCGGCGGCGACGTGGTGCCGGCGCGCGACGCGCCTCCGGCGGGGGGTTCGACTGTGGTGGTCATGACCTCAGTCTGGGCCGGCGCTCCCCGCTTCACCTCGTCCGCGCGACCGATCCTGTCACGGGCGGATAGTCCGAATGGCCGACCCGGGGCACGTCCCGCTCACCCTCGGGTCATCGTCCCCGACTCCCACAGTCGGACGGCGATCTCGACCCGGTTCCGCGCCCCGAGTTTGGCCTGGATGTGGGACAGGTGCGCTTTGACCGTGCCCAGCGCGAGTACGAGCCGGGACTGGATCTCAGCGTTGGTGGCGCCCGTGGCCACCAGCCGGGCCACGTCGAGTTCGCGCTCACTCAGGGTGGCCACCGCCGCGGCGGACTCGGGCGGGTGCGTGCGCCCGGCCCCACGGGTGCGTTCCAGTAGCGGGACCACGAGTTTCGGCGAGATCAACGCCTCCCCGGATGACGCCGCCCGGACCGCCGCCACCAACAGTTCCGGGCCCGCGTCCTTGAGAAGGAACCCGTGGGCGCCGTACTCGAGCGCGCGGTCCACGTAGTCGTCGTCCTCGAATGTGGTCACCATGACCGTCGCGACCTCGGCCGCCACGCGGCGGCACACCTCGAGCCCGTCGACCCTGGGCATGCGGATGTCCAGGAGTGCGACGTCAGGCCGGTGGTCGCGGATCGCCTCCAGTGCCTCGACCCCGTCCCGGCACTGCGCCACCACCTCGATGTCCTCGCACCGACCGAGGATCAACCCGAAACCGATCCGCACCATTTCCTGGTCGTCGGCCAGCACCACCCGGATCGTCACCGCTCCGCCTCCCCCGGCCCACCGACGGGCAGCGTCGCCGTGACGCTCCAGCGACCGTCGGGTCGGGGGCCGGCTTCCAGCTCGCCCCCGAGCAGTCGGCACCGCTCAGCCAGCGCATCGAGCCCGATCCCGTTCCCGGCGCCCGCGCCCGCCGGAATCGGGCCCGCCCCTCCCCCCGGCCGATCGTTGTCCACCTGTACATGCACCCGCGCCGGATCCCCGCCCACCGCGGCCCGCACCCGGACATGTCCTGCATCCACAGCGTGTCGCCGGACGTTGGTCAGGCCCTCGGCGATGATCCGGTGGACGGCCAGGCGGACGGGCGACGTGCAGCCGTCCAGCTCATCGTCGACCACCACCTCGGTACGAGCGGACATGGTCGCGGCGAATGCGGCGACGGTGTCGCGCAGAGCCGCGGCGCTCCGGACCGCCGGCTGCAGTGCCCCGCCCTCGTCGTCCTGCAGCGCAGCCACCAACGTGCGGATCTCGCCCAACGCCCGTGCCCCGGCCTCCTCGATCGACCGGAACGCCTCGCCGTCGGGGCCCGGGGCCCCGGCGCCCGCCGCCTGCGCCAGGACGACGATGCCCGTCACCTCGTGCGCCACGACATCGTGGAGTTCACCAGCCATCGCCCTGCGGACCTCGCCGATCGCCATCCGCCGCGCATCGTCCAGTCGGAGGCGGTGCGCACGGACCTGGAGCCCGACGGCGATCGCGACGACGGTGGCGACCACGACAAGCAAGCCCAGCACCAGATCGGACCCCGGGTCGACCGCGACGACCATCGGCATCGCCGCGGCCACCACGACGACCGCCGCCGTCATGACCACCTCCGCCCAGCGGGGGCGTGGAGCGTCCAGGCCCGCAGCGAGGACCCCGGCGAGGACGACGAGCTCCCAGTTGGTCATGACGAGCCAACCGGGGTACCGGGCGTAGATCGAGACGGCGGCGACGTTGGCGACGACCACGAGCCCCACATACCCCGACACGGGGAGCAGGGCTGTCGACCACGTCCGCCGGAGCAGCGCGATGATCAGCCCCACGCCCAGTAGCGACACGGCGACGTCCGTGAGCGCCAACGGGAGCGGGTTGGACAACATGCTCAGAGCCCCGGCCAGGACGAGCGGGGACGCAGCGACGACGACGGTGCCGGATGGACCCCTCATGGGGCGTGAGTCTATGTGGTCGGGTCCGCGTCACTACTGCGAACACGACACCGGACACCGTGCTGACCCCCTATCCTGGACGGATGTCCCACTCCTCAGAAACCCGCAGGGTGCACGCCTTCCGAAACGACGCACTGGGACACGATGACGCCACCGCCCTCGCGGAGCGCGTCCGCCGCCGAGAGGTCAGCCCGCTGGAGCTCGTGGATGCGGCGATCGCCCGCTGCGAGGAGGTCGACCCCGCGCTGGGCGCGTTGGTCCACACGCGGTTCGAGCGCGCCCGCGAGACCGCGGCCCGATCCGGAGCCGCGGGCCCCACCGCCCCGTTGGCCGGCGTCCCCGCCGCGTTCAAGGACAACGTGCAGGTGGAGGGCTCGCCCATGACGATGGGCTCGCGCGCCGTCCCGCCGAACCCCGCCCTCCGCGACGGGCCCTACGCGCCACTGCTGCGCGCGACCGGGCTCAACCCGATCGGCACCACCGCCATGCCGCCGTTCGGCTGGACCGCCGCCACCGAGCGCCAGGGCGGGCTCGTCACCCGTAACCCGTGGGACACCGACCGCACCAGCGGTGGCTCGTCGGGGGGCTCGGCATCGCTGGTCGCCGCCGGCGCGCTCCCGATCGCGCACGCGAACGACGGGGGCGGGTCCATCCGGATCCCCGCGGCGGTCACCGGGCTGGTCGGGTTCAAGCCGAGTCGCGGGCGGCACCCCGACGAGAAGTACTCCGCCCAGATGCCCATCCCGCTGATCTCCCAGGGTGTGGTCAGCCGTTCGGTCCGGGACAGCGCCGCGTACCTCACCGCGATCGAGGCCGCACACCGCCCGGACGGCGTGCCGCCGATCGGACGGGTGGCCCCCGCGCCCGAGCGCAGGCTGCGGATCGGGCTGGTGGAGCACAGTCCGGCGGGCGGGCCCACCGATCCGGCGACGGTGGCGGCCGTCCGGGAGGCCGCCGACCGCCTGGCCGCGCTGGGACACGAAGTCGTCGAGACCCCGGCCCCGGTGCCCGCCTCCTTCCGCGAGGACTTCATCGCCTACTGGGGCCTGTTGGCCCTGAGCACCTCCGCCAGCGGCCGGTCGCTCTTCGATCCGGACTTCGACCCGGGCCTCCTCGACCCGTTCACCGCCGGCCTCGCCCGCATGGCCAAGCGGCGTCTCCACACGCTCCCGCTCCACCTGTTCAGGCTCGAGAGGGCGCGGCGGACCTTCAACCGCCGGTTCGGGAAGTTCGACGTCTATCTCAACCCGGTGGTCTCCCGCGAGACGCCGGAGGTCGGGTACCTGGACGCCGATCTGCCCTTCGAGACCCACCTGGAGCGGGTCTCGGACTGGGTCACGTTCACCCCACTGCAGAACGTCGCCGGTTCGCCCGCTGTCTCCCTTCCCACCGGCAGGTCGCCGGACGGCCTGCCGATCGGGGCACACCTGTCGGCCCGCCGCGGCGCGGATCGCCTCCTGCTCGAGCTCGCCTCCGAGTACGAGGCGGCCCATCCGTTCGACCGGATCTGGGAGTAGCCACCCCGCCCCGTCAGCCCTCGAGAAGCTGGGTGATGCGCGGCCCGACCCTGCGCGTGAGCACCACCTCCGTGCGGGTCCGGAGCACGCCCGGCGTGGAGATGATCGCGCTGAAGACCTCCTCGAGGTGCGCGTGGTCGCGCGCGACGACGCGGCAGACGATGTCGAACTCGCCGGCCACGCTCATCACCTCGAGGACCTCGCGCACCCCGGCGAGGCCCGCGCACGTCTCGTCGAGCTTCGCCTGCGCCATCTGGATATGGACCAACGCCGCCAGCGGGTACCCGAGCGCGGCGGCGTCGAGGGTCGGCGCCCACGAGGAGAGCACGCCGCGGGCCTCGAGTTTGTCGAGACGGGCCTGCGCGGTCCCCCGGGCCACCCCGAGCCGGCGCGAGAACTCACGGACCCCGACCCGGGGGTCGGCCATCACGATCTCCAGTAGTCGACGGTCAGTGTCATCGATAGCGGACAAAGAATCCATGTGTCCACTATATACGACGACAAGGTGCACACACTGCCCACTTTCGCGGCGCTCTCCCCGTGCCGATTGCGCACGCTGCACAGCATTTCACTGGCCGGGTGACGCACCTCACTTCACGCCCTAGCCTCGGGGTATCCGCACCGACGTACCAAGGCAAGGTGACCACATGACCTCCCTCCTCGGCCCTCCGAGCGGCGCCCACGACGAGTTGCCCCGCACCGGACAGGGGGACGCCGGCTCGTTCTCCCTCTCGGACCGCTACACACGGGAGAGCGGCACCGTCTTCCTCACGGGCATCCAGGCCCTCGTCCGGACGGTCCGCGACCGCGCCCGACTCGACCGGCGACAGAACCTCCTCACCGCGAGCCTGGTCAGCGGCTACGAGGGCTCGCCCCTGGCCGGCTATGACCTCGAGCTGGCCAGGCTCGGGAAGTTCCTCGACCCGTACGACGTGCTCCACCGTCCCGGCCTCAACGAGGAGGCCGCCGCCACCGCGGTCATGGGGACCCAGATCGCCCGGCGCACCGGCACCCTCCGCGTAACGGACCACACCGGCGGTCGGGCGCTCGACGGCGTGGTGGGCTACTGGTACGGCAAGGCCCCCGGCCTCGACAGGGCCTGCGACGCCCTCCGGCACGCCAACCTGATCGGTACCGACCCGCACGGCGGCGCCGTCGCCCTGGTCGGAGATGATCCCGGGGCGAAGTCGTCGTCGGTCCCCTGTGCGTCGGAGCTCGCACTGGCCGATCTCTACATGCCGACCCTGTACCCCGCCGACTCCCAGGACGTCCTGGACTTCGGTGTCCACGCGGCGCTCATGTCGCGGGTCTCGGGCCTGTGGTCGGCGATGAAGATCTCGACGCACGTCGCCGACGCCTCCTCGACCGCGCTCGTCGACCCGGACCGCATCCTCCCGGTGTACGGGGATCTCGGCCTCAGCCCGCACGTCCCGTCGGGGCAGCTCCTCGGGGCCAGCCTCATGGAGCTGGAGCAGAACCAGCTCACGACCCGCATCCCCCGCGCCCTCGAGTACGCGCGACTCAACAGACTCAACCGGATCGTGCAGAGCACCGCCGACGACCGGATCGGCATCGTCGCCGCCGGCAAGAGCTACCTCGACGTGCGCGATTCCCTGCGCCGCCTCGGCATCGACGACGCCGACCTGGGGCGCCTGGGCATCCGCCTCCTCAAGCTGGGCATGGTCTACCCGCTCGAACGCACGGTGCTCGACGAGTTCATGACCGGCCTCGACGAGGTGATCGTGGTCGAGGAGAAGCGCGACTTCATCGAGACCATGATCCGCGAGATCCACTTCCGCCGCCCCGAGGTCGCCAACGTCGTGGGCAAGAACCACGAGGACGGCTCGACCCTGTTCAGCCGCTTCGGCGAGCTCGACGTGGACTCCGTGACCCGCGGGCTCGCCCAGCGACTCGGCACGGTCCACGGCATCGAGCCCGCCCGGGCCTGGCTCGACCGGCCCGCCCGGGGTCGCACCCGCATCTCCCTGCCGCTGGCCGCGGCCCGCACGCCGTACTTCTGCTCCGGCTGCCCGCACAACAGCTCCACCAAGGTCGCCGACGGCACGATCGTCGGCGGCGGTATCGGCTGCCACGCGATGGTGCTGAACATGGACGAGTCCCAGGTCGGCACCGTGACCGGACTGTCCCAGATGGGCGGCGAGGGACTGCAGTGGACCGGCATGGCGCCGTTTCTCACGGAGCGTCACATGGTGCAGAACATCGGCGACGGCACGTTCATGCACTCGGGATCCCTGGCCCTGCGCGCCGCCGTCGCCTCGGGCGACAACATCACCTACAAGCTCCTCTACAACGGCACCGTCGCGATGACCGGCGGGCAGGACGCCGTCGGCCAGATGTCGCTGCCGGAGATCCTCCGCCTGCTGCAGGCCGAGCGGGTCGCCGAGATCGTCGTGACCACCGACGACGTCAAGGGCACCAGGGCCCAGGGCCTGCCCCGGGGAGTCCAGGTGCGCGACCGCGTGGACACCCTCGAGATCCAGCAGGAGCTCGCAGAGATCGCCGGGGTCACCGTGCTGGTGCACGATCAGTACTGTGCCGCGGAGAAGCGGCGGGAACGCAAGCGCGGCAACTACCCCACGCCGGCGGAGAAGGTCGTGATCAACGAGCGCATCTGTGAGGGCTGTGGCGACTGCGGCCGCAAGTCCAACTGCCTGTCCGTCCATCCGGTGGAGACCGAGTTCGGCCGCAAGACCCGGATCGACCAGTCCACCTGTAACTTCGACTTCTCGTGCCTGCAGGGCGACTGCCCCGCGTTCGTCACGGTGGTGCCCGGGGCCACGACCGAGCGCGTGGCCACGGCGCCCGCGCTCGCCGCCGACGGCGTACCGGAGCCCGACCGTGCCGGCGTGGACCCGTCCCGCGGATTCTCCCTCCGTCTCACCGGCATCGGCGGCACCGGCATCGTCACCGTGTCCGCGGTGCTGGCCACGGCCGCGGTGCTCGACGGGAACTCGGCGCGCACGCTCGACATGACCGGGCTCGCCCAAAAGGGCGGCGCCGTGGTCTCCGATGTCCGCGTGAGCCGCTCCCCCCTCGAGCAGCCGCCGAAGATCGGCGCCGGGGACTGCGACCTCTACCTCTGTTGTGACGGGATCGTGGGCGCGGACGCCGCCAATCTCAAGGTCGCCCACCCCGAGCGGACGACCTCCGTCGTCTCCACCACGCGGATCCCCACGGGGAAGATGGTGATCGACACCGCGGTGTCCTTCCCCGCCGACGCGGAGATCCAGGACGTCATCGACCGCGTCTCACAGCGCGGCCTGTACCTGGACCCGGGCGAGATCACCGAGAAGCTCTTCGGTTCCTCGCAGACATCCAACATGCTCATGGTCGGGGCGGCGTACCAGAGCGGCGCGCTGCCCGTCACCGCCGAGTCGATCGAGCAGGCGATCGAGCTCAACGGTGTCGCCGTCGAGGCCAACCTGCAGGCCTTCCGTCGGGGCCGCCAGGCGGTGGCCGACCCGGACGCCGTGGCGGGGCTGCTCGCCGAGCTCCACCGACCGGTGTCCACCGCGACGAGCTCGGAGCACGTGCCCTCCCCGGCGTGCGAGCGAGTCCTCACCGGGCTCGGTGCCGGCGCCTCCGAGCAGCTCCGCGCCGTGACGGCCCTGCGCGTCGACGAGCTGATCGGCTTCCAGGACGAGGCGTACGCCCGTGACTACGTGCGCCGGGTCGAGGCCCTCCGATCGGCCGAGGCCCTCGGGAAGGCGGGCGCCGCGGACGGCCGGGGAGCCGCCCGTGGTGCCGCGGGCGAACAGCTCACCCTCGCCGTGGCGCACAACCTGCACAAGCTCATGGCCTACAAGGACGAGTACGAGGTGGCCCGCCTGGCCGCCGATCCCGGGTTCGCCGCCCAACTCGCGGAGGACTGGGGCGAGGGCGCGGTGGCCCGGCTCAAACTCCACCCGCCGACACTGCGGGCGATGGGGATGAAGAAGAAGATCTCGATCGGCCCCCGCGCGATGCCCGCCATGAAGGCGCTCGCCGCGATGAAGCGTCTGCGGGGCACCCCGCTCGACGTGTTCGGCTATGCCGGGGTCCGCCGGGCCGAGCGCGAGCTGCTGGCCGAGTACCGCGAGCTGGTCGACCAGCTGACCGCCGAGCTCCGACGCGTGGGCCCTGTCGGCAGGGACGCCACCTGGTACGGCACCGCGATCGCCCTGGCCGAGCTGCCGGACATGGTCCGCGGCTACGAGCACGTCAAGATGGACAACGTGGCCCGCTACCGGGAGGAACGCGCCGAACTCCTGAGCGCGCTCGGCGCCTGAGCGCCGGCCCGCCTCCACGGGGGCGGGCCGGCGTCACGACCGCGGGAGCACGGCCACCACCAGCAGCGTGGCGACCGCGATGAGCGCCACGACCATGCCGGCGGTGCCGGCCCAGCCGGCCACGGCGAGGAAGGTGCCGCCGAGGAAGCCGAACACCGAGGAGCCGGCGTAGTAGCCGAGGTTGTACAGCGAGGTCGACTGGGACCTTCCCGCGACCGCGGACGACCCCGCCCAGCCGGCGGCCACGGCATGGGCGGCGAAGAACCCGGCGGTGAGCACCACCATGCCCACGATGACCACCCAGAGGTTCGGCACCAGGGTCAGTGCGACCCCGCCCATCATCATCACGTTGCCGCCGATCAGCACCGGCCGCCGGCCGTACCGGGAGGCCAGCACCCCGGCCCTCGGCGAGGACAGGGTGCCCGCGAGGTAGGCCAGGAAGATGAAGCTGGTGGCCCACAGCGGCAACAGGTACGGCGGCTCGGTCAGGTGGAATCCCAGGAAGTTGTACATCGCCACGAACCCGCCCATGGTGAGGAACGCCTGGAGATAGATCACCCAGAGCGCCGGGGAGCGCAGGTTCCCGAGCAGCTGCCCCGCGGCCTCCCACAACCCGCTCCGTCGCGGGGTGAAGTTGCGCGCGGGCGGGGCGGTGACGGCAAAGACGAGGATGCAGGCCACAGCGATGCCCGTGACGACCAGCATCCCCGTCCGCCACCCCAGCTGTTCGCCGATGGGCGCGGCGACGATCCGCCCGGTGAGCCCGCCGATGCTGGTGCCGGAGATGTAGGTGCCCGCCGCCACCGAGACCTGGCCGGGGCGCACCTCCTCGCTCAGATACGCCACGGCGAGCGCCGGTACCCCGCCCAGCATCGCCCCCTCGAGGAAGCGCATCACAAGAGCCAGGGGGAACGACGGCATCACCAACGAGAGCACCGCGAACACACACGCCAGCCCGACGCCGAACACCATGGCGGGCCGGCGCCCCACCGCGTCGCCGATGTAGGACCACGGGATCACCCCGAGCGCCAGCCCGAGCGTGGCCGCGGAGATCATCAGGGCCGCGCGATCCGCGGTGACCCCCTGGTCGTCCGCGATCAGCGGGAGCAGGCCCTGGGGCGAATAGAGCTGCGCGAACGTGGCGACGCCGATGAAGAACAGTGCGATGTGCAACCGCCGGAACGCGGGAGTCCCGGACGCGATGCCGGGGCTCGGGTTGCTGTCCACGGTGCCCCACTGTACGTCCGGCGCAGCGCCCATCCCCTCGGGTGCGGCCCCCGGTCCCCCCGCCTGGCGCCGTGTGTATCTAGGCCGGTGTCTCTCGCCCGGAAGTACGCGCGACCAGCTCTTCCAGCGTTTCGGAGTCGTCGATCGTCGCGATCACCGCCTCCTCCTCAGCGTGCGCGTGCTCGCAGAACGCGACGACCTCGTCCACGGCGTCGAACGGGATCACGGCCACGCCGTCGCGGTCGGCCACCACCACGTCGCCGGGCCGCACGGGCGCGCCGGCCAGGTCGACCGGGCCGTTCAGCTCGGCCGCCTCCAGGCGGTAGCGCGCGGCCTGCGGGACGCTTCCCCGACTCCAGACCGCCAGCCCCTGCTCGCATATCGACGAGCTGTCGCGGACGGGGCCGTCGACCAGGCAGGCTGCGACACCGGCCTTGCGCGCCCATCTCGCGGAGAGCGCGCCCACGACGGCGGCGTCGGTGGATCCGCCGCAGTCCATCACCGCGACGTCGCCGGGTCGGGCGAGCCCGTACAGGTCACGGTCCCCGAACACGCGGCCGCGGCCGGCCTCCCGGTTGCTCGACACGTCACCGTCGAGGCGTCGGTACCGGAGGGTGACGGACTGTCCGACGACGACGTGGTGGGGCTCGAGCGGACGCAGTCGGGCGCCCGGGACACAGCCGCCGATGCCGAGCTCGTCGAGTGCATCGGCCACCGCGGAGGAGGTGTCGGGCACCACTCGCAGCCGATCGAGGAGCGTCGGGTCCACTCTCGGGATGGTCTGCGTCCTGAAGAGGGTGTCGGCCACTCGGCCTGTGAGTCGGTCACGAGGGTCGGTCATCGTGTCCTCTCAGACGGTGACGCGGGTGGCGGTGGGGAGCGACGGGCGCCGCCGTGCCTCGTACGCGTCGATGTCGGCGGCGTACCGGAGGGTCAGGTCGACATCGTCGGCGCCGTCGAGCAGGCGCTGCCGATGGGAGGGGTCGACGGTGAACCCGAAGGTGTGGTCGCCGGCGCGCACGAGCTGCTCGCGCAGGTCGACGGTCACCTCGACTCCCGGGTCGGCGTCGATCTCCTTCCAGATCTGGTCGATCTCGCCCTGTTCGAGCTCCACGAGCAGCAGGCCGTTCTTGAAGGAATTACCGGTGAAGATGTCGCCGAACCGGGGCGCCAGGACCACGCGGAAGCCGTACGCCTGGAGCGCCCAGACCGCCCACTCGCGGGAGGATCCGCAGCCGAAGTTCTCGCCTGCGACCAGGACCGTCGCGGCCGTGAAAGGGCGTCGGTTGAGGACGAAGTCCGGGCTCTCGCGCCAATCCGCGAACAGCGCCGCGTCCAGCCCCGTCTTGTCCACCCCCGAGCAGAATCGGACGGGGATGATCTGGTCGGTGTCCACGTCGGCGATCTTCATCGGCGCGGCGACACCCGTGTGTTCGTCGAATTTCTCCATCGTCCTAGTCCTCCAGGTGGCTCGGTGCGACGAGTCGGCCCGCGACCGCGCACGCTGCGGCGACGGCGGGCGAGACCAGATGGGTCTTGATGCCGGGGCCCTGTCGCCCCTCGAAGTTGCGGTTGTTGGTCGAGGCGGTGCGCTTGCGGGGCGCGTACTTGTCCTCGTTCAGTCCCACGCACAGCGAGCACCCCGAGTGCCGCAGACTCACGCCGGCGGCCTCGAACACACTGTCCAGGCCCTCCTCGATCGCCTCTCTGCGGACCCTCTCCGAGCCTGGCACCAGGACCACGTCGACCCCCTCTGCCACGCGCCGGCCCTCGAAGACGCTCGCCGCGGCGCGGAGATCCTCGATGCGTCCGTTGGTGCAGGACCCGATGAACACCGTGTCGATCTCGATGTCCGACATGCGCGTCCCCGGCTCGAGCTCCATGTACTCCAGCGCACGCTCGGCGGCGGCGCGCTCGGCGGCGTCGGCGAACTCCTCGGGGTCCGGGACCCGGGCCGTCAGTGACACGGTCTGCGCCGGCGTCGTCCCCCACGACACACGCGGCACCATCTGCGCGGCATCGAGGAAGACCTCCTTATCGAACACCGCGTCGTCGTCCGAATAGAAGGTCTTCCAGTACTCGACCTCGGCGTCGAACGCCTCGCCGGAGGGAACGTGGGGGCGGCCCCGCAGGTACTCGATCGTCTTGTCGTCGGGGGCGACGAGCCCGGCGCGCGCCCCGGCTTCGATCGTCATGTTGCAGATCGTCATCCGCGACTCCATGGACAGGGCGCGGATCGCCTCGCCCTGGTACTCGATGACATGGCCCTGCCCGCCGGCAGTGCCGATGGCGGCGATGATCTCGAGGATCAGGTCCTTGGCACTCACGCCGGGCGGCGGAGTCCCGTCCACGACCACGCGCATGTTCCGCATCTTCTGCATCCACAGCGTCTGGGTGGCCAGGACGTGCTCGACCTGGCTGGTGCCGATGCCGAAGGCGAGGACACCGAACGCGCCGTTGGTGCTCGTGTGGGAGTCGCAGCACACCAGGGCCATCCCCGGCTGCGCGAGGCCCAGCTCGGGAGCGATCACGTGGGCGATGCCGCGCTGCCCGTCACCGGGCGCATACAGCTCGATACCGAAGTCGGCGCAGTTGCGCTTCATGTACTCGATCTGCCGGGCGCCTTCCTCGATGGTCGAGGTGCGCAGCTCGTCGTCAGTCGGGTTCTGGTGGTCGACCGTGCCGAGGGTGAGCTCGGGGCGCCGGGCCCGGCGACCCGCGTCGCGCAGGTTGGAGAACGCCACCGGCGTGTTGACCTCGTGGATGAGCTGCATGTCCACGTAGACCAGGTCCGGCCCTCCCTCGAGGGAGGTCACCGTGTGACTACTCCAGATCTTGTCCGCCAGAGTCTCGGCCATCAGATCGCCCCTTCGCTGTACCGCTGTGTGACCCAGATCCTAGTAGGGTTTCTACCAACTGATAAACATGTGAGCCCTTATCGATACCAACTGCGCAACATAGAGTGCCCGTCTCGCCACCACAGCCGCGCGGACACCCAATCCGGAAGGACGACCTGAACCAATGGCAGAACTCGACAAGCTCGACCTGGACCTGTTGCGCCTCATCACCCAGGAGCCCCGCGCCGGCGTGCGCGAATACTCACGCCGGCTCGGCATAGCGAGAAATACCGCGACGTCCCGCATCGCGAAGCTCGAGAACGCGGGCGTGATCGTGGGATGGCGCCCCCAGATGGACCTCGCCCCCCTCGGATACGGCGTCACCTCGTTCGTGCACGTCCACATCGCGCAGGCCTTCCTCGAGGAGACGCTCGAGCGCCTCTCCCTGATCCCCGAGCTGATCGAGGCCAACACCGTCTCCGGCGAAGGCGACCTCCTCTGTCGCCTCGTTGCCCGGGACAACTCCCACTTCGAGGAGATCCTGCAGAAAGTCCAACGCCTCGAGGGCGTCCGACGCGTCCGGTCCGAGATCGTTCTCAACCGCCGGATCTGGCCCAGGGTCGTCCCACTGGTCGACAAGATCCGCGACGACATGTGAGCACACCTGGCCGCGAAAGAACGCGCTACGTTGATCCGATTGTTCGCTCCTCCCCCCGGCATGTAGCGACATTTGATCACCTGGCACCAAAACGTCCATCGCCGCTTGAATGTGTGACGTGGAGCACTTTAACTGGCATCCGTGCCGGAGCTCACGCCGCTGTCGGGGCCCCACCCGCAGCCGGTCCGGCAGGTCGCTAAGGAGCCAGAATGACGTTGACACAGCGGAACGAGAGGGGTGGGCCTGTGCCGGAACCGACCTCCGCAGAAACGCCCGGGAACAACGCGGACGACACCGCCACGGCGGACCACTCGTCCAGCGCGCACAACCCCACGGAGCCACCGCCACGTCCCTCCCGCTGGGACGTCATGGGAATGCCGATGTGGGTGTTCCTGCCCATGTTCCTCGCCATCGCCGTGGCCGTGTACACGGAGACGTTCCCCAACACACTGATCAGCGGGTTCGCTCTCGCCACCGCGCTCGGGCTCATGCTCATGTGGATCGGCCAGCAGGTCCCGGTCCTCAAAGACTTCGGCCTGCCGATCATCCTCGCCCTGTTCATGCCCGCGGTCTTCGTGTGGCAGGGCTGGATCCCACAGAGCACCGTCGACGCGATGGAGGCCTTCACCGCCGAGCAGGGAGCCTGGGATTTCATCCTGGTGGCGATCATCACCGGCGCCATGCTCGGCATGCCGCGCCAGCTCATCATCAGGGCGGGCATCCGCTTCGCATTGCCCGTCGTCGGCACGATCGTCGGAGCACTCGCGGTGGTGGGACTGATCGGCGCAGCACTCGGGTACGGGTTCGGGCGGGCGATCTTCTTTGTCGCCGCCCCGGTGATGGCCGGCGGCCTGCCCATCGGCGCGATCCCGATGTCCGAGATGTACGCACAGGCCTCCGGCGGCTCGCCCGGCGACTACCTGAGCCTGCTCGTCTCCGCCGTCCTCATCGCGAACGTCGTCTGCGTGGTGTTCGCCGCGGTTCTCAACGGCGTCGGCAAGCGCTCCTTCAGATCCTCCGTGTGGTTCTGCGGGAACGGCCAGCTCCTCCGGGTCAGCGCCACCGACGCCGAGAGCCTCAGGATCCCCGAGAAGCCCTCCGGCTCGTCCTTCATCGCCCTCGGGCAGGGACTCCTCATCGCGGGGAGCCTCTACGTGGTGGCCTCGATCTTCAATTCGCTGGTCCCCGACATCCACACGTACGCCTGGCTGACGTTCATCGCCGCCGCCATCAAGATCGCCGGCTTTGTGCCGAACCGGATCGAGGAGGCCGCCTCGCAGTGGGGCGACTACGCCACCATCACCCTGGTCCCCGCGCTCCTGGCCTCCGTCTCCATCGCCGCGATCGACATCGGCGGCGTCGTCGCCGGATTCAGCGATCCGACATTCATCGCGCTGATCTTCATCACCGTGGCGGTCGCCGGCGTGATCGCGGGCGCCCTCGGCTACCTGGTCAAGTTCTACGTGGTCGAGTCCGCGATCGTCCCCGGTCTCGTCATGGCCGACACCGGCGGCTCCGGCGATGTGGCCGTGCTCTCCGCGGGCGAGCGGATGCACCTGCTCCCGTTCGCGACCGTCGCGACGCGACTCGGTGGTGCGTTCCTCCTGGTGCTCACCTCGAGCCTCATCCCGATCCTCGGGTCCGGGGTCTTCTGAGCCCGCCGAGGCCTGAGGGGCCGCCGCCGGGGACGCCGGCCCCTCAGGCCCGCAGCGCGGCAGCCGCCATCGCGGTGAGCAGCCGTCGCAGGTCCGCCTCCGCCATCGCGGGCAACCGGGGGCTCGAGTTGAGCAGCCCGAACCCGGCGTGGACGTGCGCCCGGGCGTCAACCGGGCCCAGCTCGGGACGCAGCCGCATGAGCACCTCGACCCACATCTCGGCGTATTCCCGCTGCAGTCGCCGCACCTCGTGGCGGGGCGCCACCGGCAACGCACCGAGGTCACGGAACTGCACGCTGATCAGATCCGGCTCGGTGGCCACAAAGTCCACGTGCACCGCCAGCAGGGCGTCGAGCAGTTCGGCCGGCCCGCCGCCCCCGGCCATGGCGGCTGCTCCCCCGTCCCGGAGTCGACGCGAGATGCCCTGCAGCATCTCGGCCAGGACGTCCTCCTTGGCCGGGAAGTAGCGGTACATGCCCGGGCCGGAGATGCCGACCTCGGCGCCGATGTCGTCGAGTCGGACGGCATGGAAGCCGCGGCGCGCCATGAGCCGGGCCGCGGCCACGAGGATCTCCCCGCGGCGGCGGGCCTTGGCCTGCGCCCGCGGGGTCAGCGTCCTGGAATCTGCGTGGTCCTCGGTCATCGGCGGTGGGCGATCAGTGGAAGAAGTGCCGCGCGCCGGTGAAGTACATGGTCACGCCGGCCTTCTCCGCGGCCTCCACGACTTCTGCGTCGCGCACGGACCCGCCGGGCTGGACCACGGCCCGCACGCCGGCCTCGGCGAGCACCTCGAGCCCGTCGGCGAACGGGAAGAACGCATCCGAAGCGGCGACGGCGCCGCTGACCCGCTCCCCTGCGCGCTGCACGGCCAGTCGCGCCGAGTCGACGCGGTTGACCTGCCCCATGCCCACCCCCACGGTGGCGCCGGAGCTGGCCAGCAGGATGGCGTTGGACTTGACGGCCCGGCCGGCTCGCCAGGCGAAGAGGAGGTCGCGCAGGGTCTCGTCGTCGGCGTCCTCCCCGCACGCCTTGGTCCAGCCGGCGGTCACGTCGCCCTCGGCGTCGAGGTCGTCCCGCTGCTGCACCAGCACGCCGCCGGAGATCTGCTTGTGCTCGACCGAGCCACCGACCGGCGGCTGCGCACGCAGGATGCGGATGTTCTTCTTGCGCTGGAGGATCTCGACCGCCCCGTCGGCATACCCGGGGGCGATGATCACCTCGGTGAAGATCTCGGCGACCTGCTCGGCCATCGCCACGCTCACCTCTCGATTCGCGGCGATCACCCCGCCGAAGGCGCTCACCGGGTCGCACTCGTGGGCGGAGCGGTGCGCGGCGGCGATGTCCGGGTCGATGGCGATTCCGCACGGGTTGGCGTGCTTGATGATCGCCACGCACGGCTCGGCGTGGTCGAACGCGGAGCGCCACGCGGCGTCTCCGTCGACGTAGTTGTTGTAGCTCATCT
>DWWP01000015.1 GCA_019119635.1 Candidatus Dietzia intestinipullorum | reverse complement strand
CCTAGGCTGGCCGGGGGCGACTACGGGAGATGAGGAAGGGGAGGCCGTCGTGCTACTGGAGGGCAGGGTCGCCGTGGTCACGGGCGGCGGTCGCGGCATCGGTCGTGGCATCGTCGAGCGCTTCCTCGACGAGGGGGCGAACGTCGCCGTCGTCCAACGCACCGCACTCGACGCGGAACTTGCCGCTCACCCCGCCGTCGCCGGGATCGTCGCCGACCTCGGCGACCCCGCGGCGATCCCGCACGCCGTGGACGAGGTCGTCGAGCGCTTCGGCGGGGTGGACATCGCGGTCAACAACGCCGGGATCATGTTCGAGCGCACCCTGGCCGAGATCACGCCGCAGGAATGGCAACTCATGGCCGCGGTGAACCTGCAGGCGCCCCTGTTCCTGGCCCGGGCGGTCGCACCGCTGATGACGGCGCGGGGCGGCGGGAGCATCATCAACATCGGGTCGATCGAGGGGCTGGGGGCGAACCCCCAGCACGCGGCCTACTGCGCCAGCAAGGCCGGCATCCACGGCATGACGCGTGCCCTCGCCGTGGATCTGGGCTCCGACGGCATCCGGTGCAACGCCATCGCGCCGGGGTGGATCGATTCGGACCTCAGCGAGACCTACCTCGACTCGAACCCCGACCCGGTGGCTGCGCGCGCGGCACTCGCGGCCCTCCATCCGGTCGGCCGGACCGGGCGCCCCACCGACGTGGGCGACCTGGCTGTCTTCCTCGCGAGCGAGAAGGCCGGATTCCTCACGGGGGAGATCATCGTGCTCGACGGCGGACGCACGGCTCTGCTCCCGTCACCGTCCTGACGTCCCGGTTGGGGGAGCGGTCCGCTGCCGCAGGCGATGTCGCGCGGTAATGCTGGTCACTTGACGGGCGTCGGCCGGGAGTGTTCGTGTAGATTGCGTGCGTCCGGTGTGCGCGGCGTGGCGTCGCCCCTGGTTTTGCACCCTTACCGCAGTACGAATTCCCCATAAGGACGACCCGTGACGTCTCAGTCCACAGCCGCCGATCGCACCAGCGCCGCGGACTCCGCGCCCCTGCCCGGCGCCACCATCCGACTGATCGCGCTGCTCGTGGCCGCCGCGTTCGTGGTGATCCTCAACGAGACCATCATGTCGGTGGCGCTTCCCGACCTGATGGTCGAGTTCGAGGTCACCGCCGCCACCGCGCAGTGGCTCACCACCGCGTTCATGTTGACGATGGCCGTGGTCATCCCGTTCACGGGGTGGATGCTCGTGCGGCTGCCGCTGCGGACGGTCTTCATCATCGCGATGAGCACGTTCACCGCAGGCACCGTGTTGGCCTCGCTGGCGGTGGTGTTCCCGATGCTCGTCGCCGGCCGCGTGGTCCAGGCCGTCGGCACCGCGATCATGATGCCGCTGCTCATGACCACCGTGCTCAACGTGGTGCCCGCCGACCGTCGAGGCCGGACCATGGGCGTGATCTCGATCGTCATCGCCGTGGCCCCGGCCATCGGCCCGACCGTCGGCGGCGTGGTCCTGGACTCGCTGAGCTGGCGCTGGATGTTCTGGTCGGTCCTGCCGATCGCGGTGCTGGCCCTGGTCGCCGGCGGCGCCCTGATCCGCAACGTCACCGAGACCCGCGAGGTCCCGCTCGACATCTTCTCGGGCGTCCTGTCCGCCCTCGGGTTCGCCGGCCTGATCTACGGCCTGAGCTCGATCGGCGAGGCCGCGATGGGCAATGCCCTGATCTCGCCGTGGATCCCCGTGATCGTGGGCGCACTCTCGCTCTCGGTGTTCGTGTGGCGCCAGCTCGCGCTCAAGGACAACGCGCTCCTCGACGTGCGGGCGTTCGCGTCCCCGACGTTCACCGTGGCGCTGGTGCTCATGCTCATCGCCATGATGTCGCTGTTCGGCGTCCTGATCCTGCTGCCGATCTACATGCAGCAGGTGCTCGGCTCCACCACGCTCGAGGCCGGCCTCGTGCTGCTGCCCGGCGGGCTGGTGATGGGCGTTCTCGGCTGGTTTGTCGGTCGCCTCTACGACAAGGTCGGCCCGCGCCCCCTGATCATCCCCGGATCGATCCTCGCGTCCGCGGGCCTGTGGGGGATGACGACCCTCGGCGCGGACTCGTCGCTCGGCATGGTGGTGGCCTTCCACGTGACCCTGACCGTGGGTCTGGCCCTGCTCTTCTCGCCGCTCATGACGTCGGCGCTCGGCTCGCTCCCGCCGCACCTCTACTCGCACGGCTCCGCGCTGCTCACCACGCTGCAGCAGGTCGCCGCCGCCTCCGGCACGGCCCTGTTCATCACGGTGATGACGCTCGGCCAGGTCGCCGGCGCCGAGAGCGGGGACGAGCTCGGCGCGCAGATGAACGGCGTCCACAACGCCCTGATCGCCGGCGCCGCCATCTCGCTGATCACCGTGGTGGGGGTGTGGTTCCTCCGCAACACCGGTCAGACCGAGGCTCCGGTGGCGGAGGCGCTCGCCGAGGAGGCGGCCGAGGCGGAGGCCTGATCGACAGCGTCAGGAGCCGCGGTTCGCGCTGGGGAGAGCCGTCGCGGTGTGCGAGTCGGTACTCCCCCCCCGATTCGTGAGCATGAGTAGTGGCGCTTGTCACTATCCTGGACCGTGTGAAGGTTGATCTGACGGTCCTTGCCGTCCCGGGGTTCGTCGCCGCGATGGCGGGTGAGTTCGCGTGGCAGCGACGCCACCCGGTCGGCGGGAGGCGTGCGGGCGACTACGAGTTCGCCGACACCATGGCCAGCCTCACCATGGGCGTGGGCAGCCTGGTCGCTCCGTACATCACCGGTGCGCTGCTCGCCCCGGTCACACCGCGCACCGGCCGGTACGCCACAGTGCTTATGGGGCTCTCGCTGGCCGGCGCCGGCATCGCGACCGTGGGAGACGTCGTGCGACGCACCCGGACGACCGGGCTGCTCGATGCGGGCACCTTGTCGTCGTCGAGCCCCCGGATCGGGGCATCCGATGCTGACCTCGGGGGCGACGACGACGAGCGGGCCGTTCCGGACGCCCAGCACATGCTCCCGCCGGCACTGCGCCGGATCACCGGGAGCTCGGCGGTCACCGCGCTCGCCTCGACCGTCGTCACCGTGTCGACGCTGTGGAGCGCCGAGACCGCGAGCAGGAAGCTGTTCCGGCTCAGCCCGTTCGACCTAGGGAAGGGACCGCTCGCCTACGCGGTCGCGATCCTCGGCTGGGACTTCCTCTACTACTGGAACCACCGCCTCGACCACGAGAGTCGCTGGCTGTGGGCCATGCACGTCGTGCATCACTCTAGCGAGCGCTACAACCTCTCGACCGCCCTGCGGCAGCCCGTGGCCGAGGCGCTGACCATCTCCGTGCCGTACGGCCTGCTGTCGCTGCTCGGCGTGCGGCCCGCGCTCGTCCAGGACGCCCGCGCCGTCAACCTGATCTACCAGTTCTGGATCCACACCGAGGTCATCCGCTCGATCGGGCCGCTCGAGAAGGTGTTCAACTCGCCCGCGCACCACCGGGTGCACCACGGCAGCAACCGCGAGTACCTCGACCGCAACCACGGGAGCATCCTCATCCTGTGGGACCGCCTGTTCGGCACGTTCGAGCCGGAGGCGGACCAGGTGGTCTACGGGCTCACGACGAACATCGACACGTTCAGCCCGCTGCGGATCGCCACGCACGAGTGGGCGGGCATCGCCCGGGATGTCTTCAGGGCGCGGACGTGGCGGGATCGCGTCTCGCACCTGTTGCGCGGGCCGGGGTGGTCGGCCCAGCAGACGGCGGCATA
Organism: Candidatus Dietzia intestinipullorum; assembly: GCA_019119635.1. Taxonomy (GTDB): domain Bacteria; phylum Actinomycetota; class Actinomycetes; order Mycobacteriales; family Mycobacteriaceae; genus Dietzia; species Dietzia intestinipullorum. The sequence continues at coordinate 60,447 of DWWP01000015.1, read as the reverse complement.
CGAGGCGTGACCCCATCGCGGGTCGACGGCCTGCTCCGACCGGCGCATCTGCTGCCCCCGCCGCACCTGCTGCCCCCGCTCCGTCCGCCGCCCGCCGTCCCCGCTGCGTCCGCTGCGTCCGCCGCCCCCGCCGCACCCGCTGCGTCCGCCGCCCCGCTCCGTCTGCTGATCGACCGCGAACCGCGAGAACCGACCGCGAACTTTGAGTATCGACCGCGAATCGTGAAAGTCGACCGCGTTTCTGGTGACGGCTACTCGGCCGATGCCTCCAGAAACGCGGTCGATCGGGTGAGTGTGCGCTCGCGGGGGTGGGCGGGCGCCCGCTCCTGACCCGGCAACTCTTGACCTCGACGCCTCGTCGTGTCACTGTATTAAGGTACTAATACACCAACACGGACGGGGGCGCCGATGCAGTTCGACACCTCATCCCCGATCTGGATGCAGCTCGTCGAGGAGTTCTCGCGACGCATCGTCACCGGGGAGTGGGCGGCGGGCAGCAAGATGCCCGGCGTCCGGGAGCTGGCGGCCGACCTGGGCGTCAATCCGAACACCGCGCAACGCGCGCTGGCCGAACTCGAGCGACGCGAACTGTGCAGGTCAGAACGGGCGAGCGGCCGGTTCGTCACCGGAAGCGAGGAGCGCATCGACTCCACGCGCGCCGAGCTCGCGAGTGATGCCGCCGACGAGTTCATCCGCCGGGCCCGCGGACTGAAGATGGAGCGCTCCCGGGCGCGCGAACTTCTGGAGGAGAGATGGAACGGCGAGAGGCAGGACGGACATGACCACCACACCACTGACGTACCGGACCGCGGAGGAGCCTGACATGAGCGAATCCACCAGCCCGCTCGCAGCCCCGCTCGTCGAGGCGACCGGCCTGACCAAGCGCTACGGCAGCATCGCCGCCCTCGACGGGTTCGACGTCTCGCTCGGGCCCGGGCAGGTCGTGGGTCTGCTGGGCGAGAACGGCTGCGGCAAGACCACGCTGCTCAAGATCCTCGCCGGCGTGCTCTCCGGATACGAGGGCGAGGTGCGGATCGGCGGACACGAGCCGGGGCCGCGGTCCAAGGCGCTCGTGTCCTTCCTGTCCGACACCAGCTTCCTGCCCGACGCCGCGCGGGTGAGCTACTGCCTGGAGCTGTACCGCGACTTCTTCGCCGATTTCCAGGTCGAGAAGGCGCGTGACCTCATCGGGTTCTTCGGGCTCTCCGAGACCAGCAGGCTCAAGGAGATGTCCAAGGGCATGCGCGAGAAGGTGCAGATCTCACTGGCCATGTCCCGCGACGCGCGGGTGTTCCTGCTCGACGAGCCCATCTCGGGCGTCGACCCGGCCGCCCGGCAGCTCATCCTCGACGGCATCCTGCGCACCCTGTCCGAGGACTCGCTCCTGCTGATCTCCACGCACCTGGTGCACGACCTCGAGCCGATCCTCGACGCCGTGGTGATGATGCGCCACGGCCGCGTCCAGCTGCAGGGCGACGCCGACGACCTGCGCGGCACGCACGCAGCCAGCCTCGATCAGATCTTTAGGGAGACGTACCGATGACCACCACACTGCTCAAGCACGAATGGCTGCGCACGCGCGGCACGCTCGGGATGCTGTTCGGGATCCTCGCGCTGGTCGTGATCCTGGGCGCTCTGCTGGCTGCCACGGGGTGGCCGCTCCTGTCCGAGCTGGGGGTCCTGCTCGCCATGCTCGGGTTGTTCGTCCTGGTCCCGGCCACGCAGCTCCTGCTGACCGCGGACTACTGGCGGTCGGGGTACGGCCGCACCGGCTACTTCACGCACTCGATCCCGGCGCGAGGGGCGACCATCTTCCGGGCCAAGTTGGCGTGGGCGATCATCGCGTCGTTCGCGGCGCTGGTGCTCACGGTCGTGCTCGGCCTGGCGGCCTGGTGGGCGGTGTCGCTCCAGGGGCAGATCAACACGCCGTCGCTCACCGAGCTCGGTGGTTTCTGGTCCACCATCCGAGAGGTCGCCCCGGTGTGGATGATCGTCGTGGGCGCCGTGCTCATGGTCGCCTCGTTCCTGATCTGGCCGATCTACTACTACTTCGCCGTGTCCGTGGGTCACGAGAGCCGCTTCGCCGGCATGGGGCCGGCCGGCCCGGTCGTGGTGTTCGTGGTGCTCTACATCTGTATTCAGGTCGCGTCGTTCATCGGCATGGTCGTCATCCCGTTCGGCGTGGGGATGGACGGCGACACCGTCGGGGTGGTCTCCTTCCACGTGCTGGGGGAGATGGCGGCCGGGGCCACCGACGGTGAGGTGATGCCCCTCGGCTTCCTGGTGCCCATGGGCCTGCTGCTGGCGTTCTGCGCCTGGCGGACGGCGCGCTCGTGGAACCGGAAGGTCGCGCTGGCCTGACGGGGCGTGCCCCCGTCACCTGGGTCGCATCATCTCGGTGCTGCTCCGGGTCGATCGCGCGCTGCCGCGGAAACGCCCACGCCTCAGTCCGGAGTGACCACCCAGCCGTTCGTCATCTCCGCGATGAACTGCGGCAGTCGCTGCAGGATCCGGTTCTGCTCGGCACGTTCGCGGAACTCCACGCCGAGCACCTGCTGCGCCTCGGCGGGCCGGTCCTGGACCAGCTCGCGGTGGCGCGGCACGAGCTCCTGCTCGATGTACTCCCACCGCGGTTCGCGGTCGGCCCAGTTGAACGCGGGCAGGGGAGTGTGGACCGCCATCGGCTGCCCGTCCACCTGCGCGCGCACGGTCAGCGGGCGGAACCGCCCCAGACTGCGCGCGCCCGGGATGTCGGGGCTGCCGCCGACCGTGGTGATGTAGGTGAGCACCCGCCCGACGGCCCCGCGGCCCGCGGCCGCCCCGGGGTCGTGGCCCGCCGCGGTGGCATCCCACTGATCCGCGATGATCTGGTTCTGTTCCCGCGAGGCCATCCGCACCAGTGCCTCGGCGAGGTCCGCGGCGCCACCGGCGTCGAGCATCCGCCAGGCGTCGATCACGTAGTCGTCGTACGCCCCGCTCGCCGCCAGCTCCTCGACCGCGGGCATCCCCTCGGCCGCGTACGCCTCGTGGAGCGGGATCATGTCCATGAAGATGTGCCGTTGCATCACCAGCAGGCGGTGCAGGTACCAGTCGATGTCCGCCCGGGTGAGCGTGGGGCCGACGGTGGCCAGCAGGTGGAGGTCCCTGGGCATGTCGCGCGCGAGCTGCCACGGCAGGTCGTCGAGCGCGCCGCCGACCGCGAGCCCCATCTGATGCACGGCCGGCACCGTGAGCAGCCGGCCGATCTCGTCGAGGTCCCAGAATCCGGCCGCGAACGACATCCCCGCGAGTCCCGCCATGCCGGCCCAGTAGTAGTCCGGTCGCGAATTCGCGAGCCGCAGGTAGTTCACGTACACCTTGTCGACGGTGTCGAGGTTCGCGGTGAGTCCGCGCTCGGGGTCCCACTGCTCGAGGTCGATCCCGGCGTTCTCGGCGCCCACTGCCAGCCAGTACTGGCGCGTCACCGTCCCGTAGGCATGCGGCGCGGCACCAGACGCCCGGGCCCGCTCGAGCGCGGCCCGCAGCGTCGCAGAATCTGTGGGCAGTGCGGAGGCGAAGCCCCCGCTGTGTTCGCCGTGGGGGTTGTCCTCGACGACCTCCGGTGCGGTGACCGGCACGGCGCTGGCCACGGGTGAACCGCCGACCGCGGCCGAGGCCGCGCCGGGGGAGAGCGCCATGACGACGACGAGGAGCGCCGCCATCGGTGTCCTGATCGCCTTGCCCACGCGCCCACCACTTCCACAGTGTTGGATGTCACTTATATCCCACCGGGGCCGCCGACATAGCTGTTCCGGGAAATCGCCCCGCGGACGCCCTGCAGACGCCCTGCAGACGCCCTGCGGCCGCGCCGCAGCGCGTCGCTGATCTCGCGAATGTCAACGACATATCGTTAACCCTCGAGCGGCAGGGGCTCTCCGGCCATGTGCGCCACGGCGCGGAACGCGAAGGCCATGCCCGAGCCGAGCGGGACGCCGGGCCCCGGGTACGCCTCGCCGGAGACCGAGGCCGAGGAGTTGCCGGCGGCGTAGAGGCCCGGGACCGTCGACCCGTCCGCACGGCGCACGGCCCCGTCGCGATCGATCACGGCCCCACCCTTGGTGCCGAGGTCACCCAGCACCAGGCGCACGGCGTGGACCGTCTCGCCGCCCACCGGACGGACGCACTCCTCGGGCGTGGAGGCGCTGAGGAAGTAGCGGCCGTACGGGTCCTCCCCGCGATGGAAGTCTTCGTCGCGGCCCGCGGCGGCGAAGGCGTTGAACCGCTCGACGGTGTCGGTGAGGGCAGAGGGATCGAGCCCGATGTGGCCGGCGAGCTCCTCGATGGTGGAGGCCGAGTGCCACAGCCCGGCAGCGCGTAGGTCGTCCGCCTCCGGCTCCGGCACGCAGATCGCGGGGAAGCGGCCCCGCTCGGCGTCGTCGAACACCAACCAGAACTCCTCGCCCGCACCCGCCGCTATCCGCGCGCGCATCTGCCTGCCCATCTGGTCGTACGGCAGGAGCTCGTCGGCGAAGCGGCGTCCGGTGCCGTCCACGATGATCCCCGAGCGGAATCCCAGCGTGAACGCGGCGTGCCCGTTGGGGAAGAGCGTCGCGGGGCACCACCACGACTGGTCGAGCAGGTCCAGCTCCGCGCCGACCCCCTCGACCATGCGGACGGCGTCCCCGGATCCGGTCTCCGGGTGGGAGGCGGACCAGTCGGACGTGGGCATCTGCTGGTGGCGCCTGCGGAGGTCGGGGGACCGCTCGAAGCCGCCCGCCGCCAGGAGCACCCCCTTGCGGGCGGCGAGCCGGTGCTCGCCGTCGTCGTCGTGGACCCGGACCCCCACCACGCGGCCGTCGGCGTCGCGCAGGAGCTCCCGCGCGGCGGTGTTCAGGCGCAGGTCGGCCCTGTCCGTGGCGTCGAGCGCGAGGAGTAGACGCCACACCCATGCCCGGCCGCCCTCCAGCCTGCGGGTGTCCTCGGGCGCACCGAACTGGTCCGCGGGGACGGCCCGACGGATGTCGTGGAGCCGCTCGCCCGCCTCGTCCCCTCGGACTGGTTTGGGGAAGATCGCCCGTCCCGCGTCTTGGCGGCCGGGGGCGTCGAAGTAGTCGGGGAACGGCTGGTAGCGCGTCGGGATGCCGAGGGTGTCCGTGAGGAACTCCACCACGCGCGGGCCCGTGTGGAGGAACGCGCGCTGCAGGTCGTCGTCGGTCCGGTCGCCGACCACCGCGCGGAAATACTCCAGGCCCCGCTCGACCGAGTCGTCGAGACCGTCCCGGGCGAGGATCTGGTTGCCCGGTAGCCAGACCGCGCCGCCCGAGTATGCCGACGTGCCGCCGAAGCGGTCCGTCTTCTCGACGACGCAGGTGGTCAGCCCGCGCGAGGTGGCGGCGGCCGCGCCGAACAGGGCGGCCACGCCCGAGCCCACCACGATCACGTCGTACTCTCCGTCGAACTCCATGTTGTCCTGCGTCATCGCCCATCCCTTGCCTCGTCGGTATCCGCCGGCGGTCCGTGCGGTGGTCGCGGGGACCGCGCACTGCCCGTCAATGAACCTGACACTAGTCAAGTGGGGAGGTGTGCCACCCACGGTCGACGATTTCTCAGGCAGAATGGGTGACAACAGCGGGAACACTCAGGTGGTCCCGCGCGTTGTACAACTACGAGTGAGTCGTCGGTGACCCGGCGGGGACACTCGACGATCGACCTTCCCCGACACTCTCGAAGGGACCCCGATGCGCACTAGCAGCAACCCGGTCTTCAGCTCACTGTCACAGTCGAGCGCCCAAGGAGCCACCCAGCTCGGTGGCGCCGGCCGGGCCGCCTTCCACCAGGGCCAGTACGGCCAGCAGGGCGGGGGCTTCGCCGCCCCGCAGGCCCACCCGCAGTCCGGTGACGAGACGCGCCCCATGACGATCGACGACATCGTCACCAAGACCGCCATCACCCTGGGCCTGCTCAGCATCGTCGGTGTGGTCGCGTTCTACCTCATCTCCACGAACCCTGGCCTGATGATGCCGCTCCTTCTGGTCGGCGGCATCGGCGGTCTGATCACGGTCCTCATCGCGACCTTCGGCCGCAAGATGGACTCCGCGCCCGTCACGCTGACCTACGGCGCATTCGAGGGGCTGTTCGTCGGGGCAGCGACGTACCTTTTCACCGTTGGCGATGGTGTGCAGGGCAGCGCCATCCTCGGTGCCGTCGGTAGTGCGATCCTCGGCACCATCGGCGTGTTCGTGGGCATGCTCGTGGTTTACAAGACCGGCGCGATCCGCGTGACGCCCAAGTTCACGCGGTTCATCACGGCCGGGATCGTGGGTGTGCTCTTCGCCGCCCTCGGCAGCATCGTCCTGAGCTTCTTCACCGGTGGCTCCAACCCGCTCTACGACGGTGGCCCCATCGCGATCGGCTTCTGCCTCCTGTGCATCGGCCTCGCCGCCTTCAGCTTCCTGCTGGACTTCGACAACGCCGACCGTCTGGTGCGGGCCGGCGCTCCCGCCAAGTCCGCCTGGGGCGTGGCGCTCGGCCTGACCGTGACGCTGGTCTGGCTGTACGTCGAGATCCTGCGTCTGATGAGCTACTTCCGCGACTGACCCGCGCGGCTGCTCCGCAGCAGTAGCACAGCCCGAACATCCGGCGGCCCCGCCTCCATCCCCGGAGGCGGGGCCGCCGGCATTTTCCGGGAAGGACCCGCTTGCAGCGTGGGGGCCGTTCGCAGCGGGCGGCCAGGCAGGTTGTGCGCTCTCGAGGTCGACCGCAGGCCGCTTGGGGTCGGCGTGGTCGACCTCGAGAGTGCACACCCGTCGGGGCGGTCTCGTAGAGCTCGGATCGAGCATCATGCCGCCGACGCGGATGCCGCATAGGTGCGATGGCGGGGAGTAGGGCGTGCGCCGACGGACCTGGGCCTGCGGCTAAAGCCCCGGGAGTGCAGTGGAAGATCAGCGGGACCGCGGGGTGCAGCAAAAAGAGCGTCCCGCTCACCTGCCTGTGAGGCGGGGTGAGCGGGACGCTCTTCTCAATCGGGCGCCGGAGGCCCGGGGCCGGGGCCAGGAACCGGAGGCCTGGGGCCGGGGGCGCGTCGGCGCCGCGGGCGCGGAGTCAGCTGAGGCGCTCGAGCACCATCGCCATGCCCTGGCCGCCGCCGACACACATGGTCTCGACACCGAACTGCTTGTCCTCGGCCTGCAGGTTGTTGAGGAGCGACGCGGTGATGCGGGCACCCGTCATGCCGAAGGGGTGGCCCAGAGCGATGGCGCCACCGTTGATGTTGAGCTTGTCCTCCTCGATGCCGAGCTCGCGCGCGGAGCCGAGGACCTGGACGGCGAACGCCTCATTGATCTCGAACAGGTCGATGTCGGAGACCTGCTTGCCGGCGATCTTCAGGGCGTTCTTGACGGCCTGGATCGGGCCGAGGCCCATGATCTCGGGCGACAGGCCGGAGACGCCGGTGGACACGACGCGGGCGAGCGGCGTGAGGCCGAGCTCCTTGGCCTTGACGTCGGACATGATCACCAGGGCGGCGGCGCCGTCGTTGAGCGGGCAGCAGTTGCCGGCGTTGACGGTGCCGTCGGGGCGGAAGACCGGCTTGAGCTGCGAGACCTTCTCGTAGGTGGTGCCGGGCCGCGGGCCGTCGTCGGCGGTCACGACGGTGCCGTCGGGCATGGTGACCGGGGTGATCTCATTGGCGAAGTGGCCGCGCTCGACGGCGTCGACGGCGCGGTTCTGCGAGCGCACGCCCCAGTGGTCCTGGTCCTCACGGGTGATGCCGGTCATCTGGGCGACGTTCTCGGCGGTCTGGCCCATGGGGATGTAGACGTCGGGCAGGAGGCCGTCCTCGCGCGGGTCGGTCCACGTGGGGGCGCCGCCCTCGGCGCGCGCGGCGGTGCGGGCCTCGGCGTCGGCGAACACGGGGTTGTGCGTGTCCGGGATGTGGTCCGAGGTGCCCTTGGCGAAGTTGGAGACGGTCTCGACACCGGCCGAGATGAACACGTCGCCCTCACCGGCCTTGATGGCGTGCATGGCCATGCGGGTGGTCTGCAGCGACGACGAGCAGTAGCGGTTGACCGTGGTACCGGGGACGGTGTCCATGCCGGCGAGCACGGAGACGACGCGGGCCATGTTGAAGCCCTGCTCGCCGCCGGGCAGGCCGTTGCCCAGCATGAGGTCGTCGATCTGGGTGGGATCGAGCGAGGGGACCTTGTCGAGCGCGGCCTTGACCATCTGCGCGGTGAGGTCGTCCGAGCGGATGCCCGCGAGGGACCCCTTGTTGGCGCGGCCGATCGGGGAGCGGGCGTACGAGACGATCACGGCTTCCGGCATGGAGAGCTCCTTCGTGTCATGTGGGTGCTGTGTGTGGGGTGGCTAGCTGTCATCGGGGTCCCGCGGTGAGGGGTCCCTGCGCAGGATCCGGCTCCGGCGGCGGAGCGTGTCCGCCGCCTCGCGGGCGTCCCCGGTGCTCTCGGGGTCGCCGTCCACATCCTCATTATGCAGGGCGGACTCCTCCGGGGTTCCGTCCGCGTCCTCGTGGGCGCGGACGAACTCGGTGAGACGGCGCGTGAGGCGCATCACGACGGTGCCGCGCGGCTCGTCAGGCGTCGAGTCCTCGTCGTCGGGAACGACGTCGGAGCCGGAGCCCTCCGACTCCCGCGCTTCCGCCTCCTGAGCCTCCCGCGCTTCCGCCTCCGCTTCCTGAGCCTCCGGGCCGGGGGCTTCCGGCTCCTGCGGCTCGTCCCAGACGCCCAGCGTCGTACACACGGCCGGCAGGAGCAGGCCGGCGGCGAGCTCGTACCCGTCGGAGTTGGGGTGGAAGCGGTCGGGGGAGAACAGGCTCTCGCCGCGCTTGTGGAACTCGGGCGACAGCGTCTCGGCCAGCGACACGGGCACGCCGCCCGCCCTGCGGACCCGGACGGTCTGCGCGGCCGCGAGTCGGCGGCTGAGCGCTGCCATCACCGACCGCAGCGGCTGGGGGACGGGTTTGATGATCCCCAGGTCCGGGCACGTGCCCACCACGACCAGGGACCCCTCGCGGCGCAGCGCCGCCACCGCCTCGCCCACACGCCGTGCCGAGGGGCCGATCGCGTTGCGGGAGGTGATGTCGTTGCCGCCGATGAGGATCACGGAGATATCGGGCTGACCACGCGCGATCTGCATGGCCTCGATCTGCCCGGCCAGCCCCTTGGAGGTGGCGCCGACGATCGCCTTGATGCTCAGCCGCACGTTCAGTCCGGACTCCTCGGCGAGGCCACGGGCCAGCAGCACGCCGGGCAGCTCGTCGGGGGAGTCGGCGCCCAGGCCGGCGGCCAGGGAATCGCCGAAGATCATCATGTGGACGTCGCACTCCATCCCCGGGCGCCACGGTGCCGCGCGCACGGCGCCGGGCCGGTAGAGGCCGTCGCCGTCGTAGGGGCGCGACGTGGGCTTGGGGATCACACTGCGGGCGATCCGGGCCTGCTGGGTCAGCAGTTCGTAGGCCCCGCGGGAGGCGCCGGCGGTCCCCGCCGCAACCAACGCGAGGTTGACGATGATGCGCTTCGCCGGCTCACCGGGCTGACTCATCGAGCGTGTCTCCTCCCCTGTCTCCGGTGCCGGGCGGTGGGTGCGGTGGCGAGATCGCGCGCCTGCCCGGCGAGTTCGACGATAGCCGCGCGGCTCGCGGCGGGCCCGCCCGAGAGGTCGACGGGGTATTCGATGATCGAGATGTCGGTGTGCACGATCCGCCGCGGCAGCGGGGTGTCACCCCGGCGTTGGGCGGGATAGACCAGGTAGGCGCGGTCCACGCCGAGCGCCGTGCAGGCGGCGAGCAGTCGGTAGTGGTCGGCCGCGCGGGCCCGGCGATCGGTGGGGTAGGTGGCGACGAAGGTCGTGACGGGTTCGTCGTCGACCTCGTACACCAGCCCGGTGCGCACGGGGATGTGGTCGCCGTCGGAGGGCGCGCGGTGACGTCCGGTGGAGGGCTCGCCGTCGTCCTCGGAACCGGAATCGAGGTTGACGACGGGATCGGCGAGCAGTCGGCTGCCCGGCCCATCGAGGACGGCCGTCAGTTCGGCGGCGACGAACCGCTCGAACAGTGACGGCATCTCGGTGACGAACGCCGCCGACGAGGCGTGCCCGTCCTCGACCTCGACGGAGATCCTCCGCACGATCCGGTCCGCGAGCGCGAGAGCGTCCTGGAAGCGGGCGTTGAGCCGCGTCGGTGTCCACTGGGGGACCGGGGCGCCCTGGCCGATGAGGGTGGCTTCCGCGAGGCGGGCGTCCACCATCGCCAGGCGTCGCCGGGTGGTGTCGGGCAGGTCGGGCAGGAACTGCAGGCGGTGCGCGGCCGTGCGCAGGATGCGGTTCTCGGCGATGTCCGGGGTGAACTCCGAGTAGGTGACCTCCAGGGGGAGCGTCATCCCCGGATGCCTGCGGATCTGGTCGCCCAGCCGGATCCGCCCACGCACCGTGGTGAGGGCCTCGTCGACCCGGCGGTAGCCGCGCAGGGGCCCGGCGGCGAGGGCGGCATGGGCGAGCGCCGCCAGGGATTCGGCCACGGAGATCCACAGCTCGTCGTCGTCCCGCGCGGGCACGGCCGAGCCGAGGAACGGGTCGTCGGCCGCGTGGTCGAGCAGGAAGAACAGCTGCGTCAGGCCGAGGCTGGCCGCGGGCAGCACCCTCACGGACAGGCCCTCGACCTTGACGGACCCGACGCGGCCGTTGGGCAGCAGCCGCCACGTGTCGCGTCCCGACGGCAGGACCTCCACCAGCCCGGTCTGCGACAGTCGCTGGGCGCCCTCCCAGCTCAGGGTGACGAGTCCGCCGCGCCGATCGAATTCGTCGAACTCGAGGGACTCCGACACCGCCGGGTCCGTCGAGGTCGTCGTCATGCCCGCCCGATCTTCCGGCGCAGGGTGGCCAGGCCGAACCTCTCGTGGACCTCGGCGCGGGACATGCGCCCGTAGTAGTGCTCCTCGAGCAACGGCAGCAGGTCGTAGCGCCAGATCGCCTCGAGCCCGCCGGGCCCGGTCGCCTCGGGCTTCATGAAGTACGACGGCCCGATGCGCAGGTCGCGGTCGGAGTCGTCGATCTCGGAGTTGAGCGCCTCGAGCAGCTCTGCGGGCTCTGTGTCGGCCCCGGCCGCCGCGAGGTGGCGCCGCAGCACGCCCGCCACCGGCGGGGCGTCCGGGTGCAGCTCGACAAAGGCGAACCGGCGGCGGATGGCGGCATCGACCATCGCGATGGACCGGTCGGCCGTGTTCATGGTCCCGATGATGAACAGGTTGCGCGGGAGCCGGAACGACGACTCCGGGCTGTACTGGGGCAGCACCGTGCGGTCGCGGTACTCCAGCAGGAAGTACATCTCGCCGAACACGCGCGCGAGGTCGGCGCGGTTCATCTCGTCGATGATGAGGAAGCTCGGGTGCTCGCGACCCGAATCCGACGTCGCGCGGGCGGCCTGGCGGCGCAGCGGCCCGGCCTGCAGCGCGAAACCCGGCTGCCCGGACTCGGTGAGGGTGGGCCGGTAGCCCTCGAAGAAGTCCTCGTAGGCGTAGCTGGGGTGGAACTGCACCAGCTGCACCCGGCTCGGGTCGTCGGGCCCCGCGAGGAACCGCGCGAGCTCCTGTGCCAGGTACGTCTTGCCGGTGCCGGGCGGGCCGTAGAACACGATCTGCTGCCGCTGCTGCAGCACGTCGACGAACTGCTGCAGCTCCTCGCGGGGCATGTGCAGGCCGTCGGCGAGGTCGTCGGTGACCGCGGGCAGGGTGGGCACGGTGCCGGCGGCGGGGGCCTCGGCCACCTGCGACTCGGCAGAATGCCGGCCGGGGTGCATCACCGCCAACAGCGCGTCGAGGCCGTCGGTGAGGTCCACGACGGTGCCCGGCTCGCCGATGAGCTCGGAGATCGGGCTGGGCAGCTCGTCCAGGGTCAGGGTCGCGGAGCTCCAGCGCACCGACCGTTCGAGCTGCTGTCCGCCGTCCTCCACGTACCCCAGGTCGTCGGTGAGGGTGCCCAGGTGCAGGGTGGCGTCGGCGACCGTGGCCACCACGTCCTGCGGGTTCATCCGCGACAGGAAGGTGTGCAGCTCGGCGGTGAGCTGGAAGCGCGCCTGGTAGTCCAGGTGTGGGTAGCCCTGTTCGACGGCCTGCGAGACCTCGAGGCGGCTCGCGTGTGCGGGGATGCGGGGCAGGTGCGAGGCGGGCAGGGCTATGCGGTTCTGGGTGAGCCACTGGCCGGAGCGGCCGGCCCCACCCCGACCCGGGCGCACGAGCCAGGCGCGCCGGGAGTGGTCATCGCGGTGCCGCTGCCACTGCGTGGCCACCGAGCCGCGGTACCAGTCCACGGGGTGCCCGACCTGGGCGGAGAGGATCTCGGAGATGCGGTGCAGGTCCTGCTCGATGTCCAGCTCGTCGATCCCGGCGGGGCCGCCGATGAGGTCGGCGAAGGCGTCGCGGATCCGGGTCTTGTGGTCGTGCTTGACGATCGGCTGGAAGTACCCGGGCCAGGTCAGGTACTGCAGGCTGTAGCGGATGGCGCGCCAGTCTCCGGGGGTCGACCGTGCGGCGCGCTGGAACTCCCACGGGTCGGTGAGGGCGGCGTCGCGCTCGGCGGCGTCGAGCTCGGCCCAGTGGATGACGAAGGCGCAGAGCCACCGCAGGTGCTCGCGCATCTGCACGTTGAACCCCAGTCCGCCGGTGAGCGGGCCCTTCTCGCCGAGGGCGGCGTCCAGCTCCGCGGGGATCCCCGGCGCGTCGGGCATCCACGAGAGCACGTCGCGGACCCGGCCACGCTTGAGCCGCGCGGTCACCGTGGACAGGGGGAGTTGCTGCACGTAGAGGAGCTCGGCGGCCAGCAGGATCACCGGCCGGGGCGCGCCCTCGAGCTGGTCGTGCAGGGCCTGCATGACCGGCGACCGGCTCGAGTCGCCGGACTCCTCCGCGGGGTCGGCGTCGAGGCGGCGGGCCAGTTCCTCGGCGACCTCGGGGGTCCAGGTGTAGAGGCCGTCCTCGAACGGCGACTGTCCCGTGCGCAGGGCCGGCCCCAGGACCCGGGCGGCCGCCGATTCGATCTTCGGGGCCGGTCCGTCGGGCCTGTCGTGGGAACCGTCTGACACGTGCGTCTCCTGCGTTGCCGGCGCTGTCGGGCCCCGGCCGGGGCCCGTTATCCGTGACTGAACGTACCACCGGGTCGGAGGCCGGCCCCGCGATCTGCGGGACCGACTGCCGACCCGGTGTGCGCTGCGGTCAGCTGTGGTACGGCTCCGCGGTGACGACGGTGACGGAGACCGTCTTGCCGTTGGGTGCCGTGTACTCGCGGGTCTCGTCGACCTTGGCCCCGAGGATGGCCTGGCCCAGCGGCGAGTCGGGCGAGTAGATCTCCAGATCGTCCTTGCCGGAGCCCTCGCCACGGGTGCCCAGCAGGAAGGTCTCCTGGGTGTCCTGCTTGCCGTTGTAGTAGGCGCGGACCACGGAGCCGACCAGCGCGACGCCGGACTCGGTGGGAGTCTCGCCGACCTGGGCCGTGGCCAGCAGGTCGTCGAGCTGCCGGATCCGGGCCTCTTCCTGGCCCTGCTGCTCACGCGCGGCGTGGTAGCCGGCGTTCTCCTTGAGGTCGCCCTCCTCGCGCCGCTCGTTGATCTCGAACGCGATCGCGGGACGATTGGCGATCAGCGCCTCCTTCTCCGCCGTGAGGCGCTCGAAAGATTCCTGGGTCAACCAGGTGACCTGCGAGTCGTTGGCCATGGGGCGCTCCAATCTGTCTGCGGTACGCGCCCGCACAGGTGGCGGACGCAAAACACGGCCCCACGAAAGGGAGCCGTGCTGATGCGCCGATGCTAACACAGCCGTGACCTGCGGGCCGTCTCGCCGGCGAGGCGTGGGTCACACGGGGGCGGTCATCGGCGCAGGTAGTCGGGGACGTCCGCGCCGCAGCCGTAGACATCGGCGATATAGGCGCGCTCGGTGGTGGCGATGGGCGCCTCGATGCGCACCGAGGTGTGCTCGGACGGCGGGACGTACACCTCGCGACGGCCGAGCTCGCCCTTGCCGGAGTCCAGGCCGCGGACGATGCAGTAGACGGCCGTCTCGGGCTCGTCCCGGGTCACGTCGATGACGATGTCGGTGCGCTCGTCGTCGATCACGTCGACGCCGATCTGCTCACCTGTGATGGAGGGGGTCGAGGTGATCCGGTAGACCGCGAACGCGGCGGCCACCACGAGCGCGAGGACCAGCACGCCGAGGAACACGGCCAGGGACTTGCCCATGAGCGTCGAGCCGAGGGGGCGTTCGGCGTCGTACCTGCCGGGCGGGGGCGTGGGGGGCGGTGACCCGGCGTCCGACCTCGGCTCGTTCATGCCCACAAGAGTATCCGGGGTGGCGGTGGGGGGCGGGCCGGGGGCGCGTGACGGCGGCGCGACCATAGAATGGTGGGCAGACGCGGACGCGCGCCCTCTCGTGGCGAGTGTGGCGCCGGCGTCCAACCGAATCGACTTCCAGGAACGACAGGTGTGACGATGGCCGGTTTGCGGCTCATGGCGGTGCACGCGCACCCCGACGACGAGTCGTCGAAAGGTTCGGCGACCATGGCACGGTACGCCGCCGAGGGCGTGCGCGTCCTGGTGGAGACGTGCACGGGTGGCGAGGCCGGGAGCATCCTCAACCCCGCGATGGATCGCCCGGACGTGGTCGCCGACCTCCCGGCGGTGCGGCGCCGCGAGATGGCCCGCGCGGCATCGGTGCTCGGTGTGGCACACCACTGGACGGGCTTCATCGATTCCGGGCTCCCCGAGGGCGACCCCAAGCCCCCGTTGCCGGAGGGGTGCTTCGCGCTCGTCGACGACGAGGTGGCCACCCGCGCCCTGGTGGCCCGGATCCGGGAGTTCCGCCCGCACGTCCTCATCACGTACGACGAGAACGGCGGGTACCCGCACCCGGACCACCTCAAGGTGCACACGGCGTCGATGGCCGCATACGAGGCCGCGGCGGACCCGTCGCGCTTCCCCGATGCGGGTGAGCCGTGGGCGGTGGCCAAGGTGTACTACACGCACGGCTTCCCGCGGCGTCGTCTCGAGCTGCTGGACGACGAGCTGTACGCCCGCGACGGGGTCCGGCACTTCGAGGAGATGCTCTCCCGGTGGCGGGGCCGGCCCGACGTCATGGAGCGCGTGACCACGCAGGTCGAATGCTCGGCCTACTTCGAGCAGCGCAACCTGGCCCTGCTCGCGCACGCCACCCAGATCGACCCCAACGGCTGGTTCTTCGCCGCCCCGGTCGAGATGCAGCAGCGGGTCTGGCCCACCGAGGAGTTTGAGCTCGCGGCCAGCCGGGTGGCGGTACCGGAGCGGGCTGAGGGAGACTACGAGGCAGACCTGTTCGAGGGGGTCGACCCGAACGTCGATCTCCCCGTCGGCCCGAGCACGAGTGAGGACGCGCGATGACCAGCCTGGGACCGGACGTCCAGATCCTCGCCCACGAGGCGTCGATGGTCCTCGCCCAGCACCAGTCGCCGGGGACGCCCGGCTACAACGACGGGCCGATGGGCCCGGAGTTCGGCAAGGCCTCGCCGATCGGCATCCCCCTGGTCCTGCTGCTGATGATCGCCACCGTGCTGTTGGTGCGGAATATGAACAAGCGCATCAAGAACCTGCCGGACAGCTTCGACGCCGACAATCCCGAGCCGGACCAGTTGGCCGATGAGGGCACCGACCGGGCGGGTGTCGACGCCGCGGGGTCGGGCAGCGAGCCCGGGCCCGAGAGCCAGCCGCACTGACCGTTCAGCGACCCAGGAGGTCGCCCATCGGGACGAAGTCGCCGAACTCGTCGTCGTCGGTCCTCCTGCCGGATCCACCGTCGGCGCGGGTCGGGGCCACCGCACCGGCGGTGACGCCGGCGAACCGCAGCATGTAGTCGGCGAGCTCGGTGCCGACGCGCCCCGTGCGCGCCCCCAGGGAGTCCTCGTCCGCGGTCGTGGTGACCGCGCCGAAGTCCTCCGATGCGGCGAACACCGTGGTGGGGACCACGTCCGCCTTGAGGTAGGCGAACATCGGGCGGAGCGCGTAGTCGATCGCCAACGAGTGCCGCGCCGTCCCACCGGTCGCGCCGAGCGCCACCGGGACACCGGCGAGGGTGCCGGGCTCGACCACGTCGAACAGGGACTTGAACAGGCCGGAGAACGACTGGTTGTAGATCGGCGTCGTGGCGATGATCCCGTCCGCGCTGCCGAGGGCGTCGATCGCGGCCTTGAGACTCTCACCGGGGAATCGGGTGATGGTCGCGTCGACGACCTCGTGGGCCAGCTCGCGGACCTCGAGCACCGTCGTGGACACCTCCTGCCCGCCCCGCTCGAGGGCGTCACGGGTGTCCGTGGTGAGACGGTCCGCCAGCATGCGGGTGCTCGAGGGCACCGACGTGCCGGCCGACACCACCACCAGGTTCAGGCGTCGTGCGTTGCTCACTTGGTCTCCTTTCCGGCCGGCGCCTCCGACAGGCGGGCCTCGGAACGACGGGCGCGGGCGAGCGACTCCTCGCGGGCGCGCCGGCCCCCCTCGACGGTCAGGCCGGTCCAGTTGTCGCCGGTGCCGAAGCGGTAGGCATCGGAGTAGGCGGGCTCGCCGGACGCTGCCAGGTCGGCGTCCCGGGCGGCCACGCGCGCCGCGTGCGTCGGACCCTCCGGCACGTGGGCCGGGCGCAGGGCGTCCAGCTCGCGGCGCAGGACCGGGACGATCTCGGTACCGAGGATCTCGATCTGCTCCATGACCGTCTTGCGGGGCAGGCCCGCGTGGTCGACGAGGAACATCTGGCGCTGGAAGTCGCCGACGTGCTCGCGCATGGTCATGTAGCGGTCGATCACCTGCTGCGGGGATCCCACGGTGAGCGGGGTCTGCGCGGTGAAGTCCTCCATCGACGGGCCGTGGCCGTAGACGGGGGCGTTGTCGAAGTAGGGGCGGAACTCGTCCACGGCGTCCTGGCTGTTGGCGCGCGCGAAGAACTGCCCGCCGAGGCCGACGATCGCCTGGTCTGCCGCGCCGTGGCCGTAGTGCTCGTAGCGGCGCCGGTACAGCTCCACCATCTGCTTGGTGTGGCTGATCGGCCAGAAGATGTTGTTGTGGAAGAAGCCGTCGCCGTAATAGGCGGCCTGCTCGGCGATCTGTGGCGAGCGGATGGAGCCGTGCCACACGAACGGTGCGACGCCGTCCATCGGCCGCGGGGTGGACGTGAACTGCTGCAGCGGTGTGCGGTACTTGCCCTCCCAGTTCACCACGTCCTCGTGCCACAGCCGGTGGAGCAGGTCGTAGTTCTCGATGGCCAGCGGCAGGCCCTCGCGGATGTCCTGCCCGAACCAGGGGTAGACCGGGCCGGTGTTGCCGCGTCCCATGGTCAGGTCGACGCGGCCGCCGGACAGGTGCTGCAGCATGGCGTAGTCCTCGGCGATCTTCACCGGGTCGTTGGTGGTGATCAGCGTGGTCGCCGTGGACAGGAGGATCTCCGAGGTCCTGCCCGCGATGTAGCCCAGCGTGGTGGTGGGGGAGGAGGTGACGAAGGGCGGGTTGTGGTGCTCGCCCAGGGCGAAGACGTCGAGGCCCACCTGCTCGGCCTGGACCGCGTAGTCCACCACCTGCTCGAGCCGCTCGTGTTCGGTGGGTACCCGCCCCGTGTGGGGGTCCGGGGTCATGTCGGTGATGGAGAAGATTCCGAACTGCATGGTGATGGCCTTCCGTCGGTTGTCGTGCTTCATCCTAACTTGCTGACATGTCAAACAAAAGGGACGGCGATGGTATTCCCCGTCACCCGTGGGGCCCTCCGACCGTCGACGGCGCGCACGGCGGATCCCTGCTACGGTGGATCGCATGTCGAACGCTCGCGCATATTGGCGCTTTATGTGGGCTCCGGGTGGAGCCCGCGCCGCGAGCGCACGCGTCCGCTAGACGGACGTCCCGACACCCGGAGCCCAGAGGCGGTGACCACATGGTCGCCGCCTTCCGCCATTTGGAAGAACCAGGCGGGCCCGGGTGCGGTCGAGGGCACCGAGGGACCACGGCATCCGGCCCGTCGCACCGAGAGCACCAGGAGCTGGAACGCCGTGACCATCACCGCCGAGAACCCCACACAGACCGTCGACACGCGCGTCCTGTCGTACTCGACGCTGCCCACCCCCACCGACATCCTCGGCGAGCAACCGCTCGGCGAGGCCCGCGAGGCGCTGGTCGAGCGCAGTCGCAGCGAGATCACCGAGGTCCTCGCCGGCCGGGACGACCGCCTCCTGGCGGTGGTGGGCCCGTGCAGCGTCCACGACCCGGAGGCGGCACTGGACTACGCCGGCCGTCTGGCCGCGCTCGCCGACGAGCTCGCCGAGGACCTGCTGGTGGTCATGCGCGTGTACTTCGAGAAGCCGCGCACCACCGTCGGGTGGAAGGGCCTCATCAACGATCCAGCGCTCGACGGCAGCTACGACATCCCGCGCGGGCTGCGGACGGCTCGCAAGCTGCTGCTCGACGTGCTGGACACCGGCCTGCCCGTCGGCACCGAGTTCCTCGAGCCCACCAGTCCGCAGTACATCGCCGACGCCGTCTCCTGGGGCGCGATCGGCGCGCGGACCACGGAGAGCCAGGTCCACCGCCAGCTGGTCTCGGGCCTGTCGATGCCGGTCGGCTTCAAGAACGGCACCGACGGCGACGTGCAGGTCGCGGTCGACGGCTGCCGCTCGGCGTCGTCCCGCCAAGTATTCTTCGGCACCGACGCCGAGGGGCGCGCCGCGGTCGTGGAGACCGCGGGCAACACCGATGGTCACGTGATCCTGCGCGGCGGTACCCCCGGCCCGAACCACGACGCCGAGTCGGTCGCGGCGGCCGTGGCGAAGGTGGGCACGGCCGGCCTGCCCGCGCGGGTGATGGTGGACGCGAGCCACGCCAACTCGGGCAAGTCCCACGAGCGTCAGGCGCAGGTCGTGGCCGAGCTCGCCGAGCGCATCGGCGCCGGGGAGAAGGGCATCTCCGGCCTGATGGTCGAGAGCTTCCTCGAGGCGGGCGCGCAGTCCGTGGAGGCCGAGCCGCTGGTGTACGGGCAGTCGGTCACCGACGCCTGCATCGGCTGGGACACCACCGCCGACAGCCTGCGGTCGCTGGCTGAGGCTGTGCGGCGGAGCCGGGGCGTCACCTCGCGGTAGAATCTCCGCGTGGTCGCCTCCCATCCTCTGTACTCGCTCTACGAGAAACGCCTGCGCGCCTCGCTCGACGAGTCCAGGCTGCCCCGGCACGTCGCCGTGATGGCGGACGGCAACCGGCGGTGGGCCAAGGAGGCCGGCTTCACCGACGTCGCCCAGGGCTACCGGGCGGGGGCCGTCAAGATCGCCGAGATGCTGGGCTGGTGCGACGAGCTCGGCGTCGAGGTGGTCACCATCTACCTGCTGAGCACCGAGAACCTGGCGCGCGACCAGCAGGAGATCGACGAGCTGCTCCAGGTGATCGCGGACGTGGTGGACGAGATCACCGGCCCCGAACGCAACTGGGAGGTGCGGCCCGTCGGTCGCCCGGAGATCCTGCCCGACTGGATGGCCGAGCGACTCCAGGCGGCCGAGCGCACCAGCGCGGGCCGGCCGGGGTGCAAGGTCAACGTGGCGATCGGGTACGGGGGCCGGCACGAGATCGCCGACGCCGCCAGGGACCTGGTGGAGCGGCTGCTCGCGGAGGGCAGGACCGGTGCGGAACTGGTCGAGGGGATCACCGTCGAGGCGATCGGCGAGCACCTGTACACCTCCGGGCAGCCGGATCCCGACCTGGTGATCCGCACCTCCGGGGAACAGCGACTGTCCGGCTTCATGTTGTGGCAGAGCGCGTACTCGGAGATCTGGTTCACCGAGGCGTACTGGCCGTCGTTCCGCCGCGTGGATTTTCTGCGGGCGTTGCGGGACTACGGCGCGCGGAACAGGAGATTCGGCAAATGACCACAGCAGGGCAGTCGTTCGCGGTGCGCTCGGTGTGCGTGGTGGAGCAGTTGCTCCCGGACAGCGGGCGAGTCGGAGTGACGGCGATCGACAAGCGCCCGGTCGAGGGGCCGGTGCACGTCCGCGAGTACGGCCTGCACGGCGACGTCCAGGCGGACCGCGAGCACCACGGCGGGCCGTGGAAGGCCGTCTACCTCCTGTCGGATTCCGATGTCGCGCCCTGGTCCGGGGAATTCGGCGGCCCCATCCCGCCCGGCTACTTCGGTGAGAACCTCCGCCTCGACGACGTGGACACCTCGCGCCTGGTGATCGGGACGGTGCTCCGGGTGGGTGCGGCGGGGCCGACCCTGGAGATCACCACGCCGCGCATCCCGTGCCAGACGTTCGCCCGCCGCGTCGAGCGCCCCAGGTGGGTGCGCCGGTTCACCGAGGAGGGCCGCCCGGGCGCGTACGCGCGCGTGCTCGCCGCCGGGCCGGTCTCGGCCGGCGACGAGGTCACCGTGGTCTCCGTGCCCGCGCACGGGGTGACCATCGGGAGGATCTTCGAGGGGGTCGACGACGACGAGGCGCGCCGCCTGCTCGCCGAGATCGACCAGAAGGAGCTCGCGCCGAGCCTCCTGCGCAAGCTCGACCCGGCGACGGACGTGCGCCCCACCGACGCCGACTGAGCCCGAGGGCGGTGCGCGGCTCGTCCCCGGACGACGGGCGGCCGGCCCCGGGCGCCGCCCGGCCTGCCCTCGGGCGGGGTCAGGCCTGCGGTTCCCGGAGGTGCTCCCAGACGTCCCCGGCGGTCGCCGCGATGCCGCGGGCGTCGCCCTCGCCCACGTCGGGGAGGCGGAACGCCCCGGTCCCGCCCGCGGAGGTGGCCACCATGGTCACCAGCCCGGCCCGCTTCTGGAACGGGGTGCGCCGCAGATTCCAGCCCAGCACGCCCTCCCGGCGCAACAGGTCGGTGCCACGCAGGACCGAGCCCTTCCGCAGCGCGACCGTGGAGTCGGTGGTCGCGTGGCCCAGGCCGCGGTAGTTATCGATCACCACCCAGGCCGCCACGGCCGAGCTGACCGCGAGGACCGCCACCGGGACCCACCACAGCCACGGCCAGATAAGCGCGGGCACGAGGCCGAGCACCGTGAGCGCCAGGGTCGCGGCGAGTGCGCGGACGGCTCGTCGTCGTCGGGCCGCGGGGGGATGCGCGCGGAACAGGGTGGGGACCGGCTCGCCGAGGACCGTCGCGGCCACCCCCGCGGGCACATCGCGCGGCGAGGCGGGGATCAACGCCGGACTCTGCTTCTGCTTGCCGCTCTCGTCCTTACCTGTGCCGACGCCCGTGGCGATCACGTCGAGCCGGGCGGCGCCCAGGGCGCGAAAACCCGGCGGTTCGTACAACGTGGCGCCGCGGATCCGGGTGCCGTCGAACGAGGTGTGCCGGCCCACCAGCAGGCCGCGCCGCAGTTCGAGGGAGCCGTCCCGGTGGTGGTCCAGGCGCAGGCCCCACCAGCTCTCCACGAAGATCACGACCGAGGTGACCACCCCGACCACCGCGGCCAGGGCCACGCCGCCCACGCCGATGAGCGCCCACGGCAGCGTGCCGATCCGCTCCCAGACCCAGTCCACCAGTGCGGGGACGGCGTTGAACCAGCTCGCCACCTGGAATACCAGGCCGATGCCGACGAGACCGAACAGCGGCGTCATCAGGCTCGCGGGGGCGTAGCGGACCCAGCCCGGGTCCAGTCGGGCGATCTCGGAGGTCTCCGCCCCGGCGCGCCCGGCCAGCACGTGGGTGCGCAGCTCCTCGGCCGTGGCGCGATCCAGCGCGGCCAGCGTGAGGCGAGAGCCGTCCGTCTCTCCGCTGGCCAGCTTGACCGTGGCGATCCCCAGCCGGCGCTGGACCACGTCGGCGGTGATCTCGACGTTGCGCACCCGGCCGGTGGAGATGCTGTTGGTGGTGCTGGACAGGAACCGGACACGCCGGTCGATGCGGTGCGCGTCGACGCGGTAGCCGGTGACGGCCAGACGGATCGCCTCGGCTACCGCGGTCGCCGCGGAGCCCAGGAGCACCCCGCCGATCGTCCACAGCAGCACCCAGCCGATGCCGACGCCGCCGAGCAGCAGGCCGAGCCCGACGGGGACCGCGGCGACGACCAGGGCGCCCGCGGCGAGGACGGCGGACGCGGAGATGGTGCGCGGGTCCAGACGCCGCCAGTCCTCGGTGGGATCGTCGGGCGCACGGGTGGGACCAGTGGGCGCGCGCCACGGTCCCGCAGGAGGATCGGCGGGGGCCCCGGCGGGGTCGGCGGGTGTCCAGGGCGGTTCTGCCGGCCGGCTCATGTGGCGTCCCGCTGGTCGTCCTCGGCGAGCAGGGTGAGTCGGTCGACCATCTCCTCGGCCGCGTCGGCGTCCAGGGCGCTGATGCGGACCGCGCCCTTGGACGAGGCCGTGGTCACCACGACCGTCGCCAGTCCGAACAGCCGCTGCAGCGGCCCGCGCGTCTTGTCGACCGTCTGGACCCGGGACAGGGGAGCGGCCCGCCACTCCTCCCAGAACAAGCCACTACGGCTGTAGATGGCCTGGTCGGTGGCCTCCCAGCGGTGGATCGCCCACCGCACGCGGGGCACCACGACCAGCGCGGCGATGGCCGCCACCACCCAGATCGCGGCGACCAGGACGAACACGGGCGTGAAGAACGTCGCCACGAGCAGGACCGGGACGGGCGCCACCATCCAGATCGCCACCTGTGCCGTCCACCAGCGCCGGCAGCGAAGGTCCACGCGCTCACGTGGTGGGCGCAGGCCGAGTCCGGTCTGCGCGGCGGTCATGCGGTGGGGTCCGGGAGTGCGGGGCGGGAGAGGTTCACGGCTCCACCCTATGTGCCGCCACAGTCGGCCGGAAACGCCCCGTCCAGGTCGAGCCGCCCGTCCAGAAGGGCGTCTCACACAGGTCGCCCGGGAGGCGGGCCTGCGGAACCGTCTTTTCGATGGAGAGGCCGCCCGGACTGTGCGACGGTTGGGGCATGAGCCTGGTGCGACGCTACCGAGCGAGCGGGGCGGACCCGCCCCTCGGCGACCCGCTGCGCGCGCACGGGGTGGCGATGGAGGGCTACTTCCTCCGGGTGACCGATCACGAGCGCGGGCGGGTCGTGATCGCGCTCATCGGCGTCAACCGGGGGCCGGAGGGGCACTGGGCCACGCTCGGGCTGGGGTCGCACGCGATCGGCGGAGCTGCGGGAGAGGGCGCGCGGACCTCGTCGTCGTCACCTCTGTCGTCGTCCCTGCGGGTCGAGGCCGCGCCGCACGGCTGGGCCGACCCCGACAGGCTGGGCGCCCGGTCCGGTGAGCTGTTCCACTACGACGCCGACGGGGTGCGGGTGGACCTGGGCGAGGGCGCGCGGCTGCACGTGACGGTGACCGACCCGGTGCCCTGGCCGAACCCGCTGGTCGGTGGCTCGAGCGCGGCGCAGGTGATCCCGGGGCTCAACCAGTACTGGCACCCGTGGCTGCTTGGCGGGTCCGCACGCGGCTGGGCCGAGCTCGACGGCGAGCGGTGGGAGTTCGACGGTGCCGACGTCTACGGCGAGAAGAACTGGGGCCGCGAGGGGTTCCCGGGCTCGTGGTGGTGGGGGCAGGCGCACGGGTTCGCCGATCCGGGGGCGGTCGTGGCGTTCGCCGGCGGGCAGGTCTACGCCGGGCCGGTGCACACCGAGGTGACCGCACTCGTGGTGCGACTGCCCGACGGGCGGGTCCTGCGGCTGGGCAACCCGGGCCTGTCCCCGGTGAGGGCCGACGTGGCCGACGACCACTGGCTGCTCGACGGGCGCGGCTACGGCTGGCGGGTCCGCGTGACCGGCCGGGCACCGCTCGGGCGGGCCCACGTCCTGCCCGTGCCACTGCCGTCGGAGGGGCGCAACACCGCGGGCGCGATCGAGCACCTGGCCAGTGAGCTGGACGTCGAGGTGAGCCGCTTCGGGCGCCCGGTCTGGTCCGGCCGCAGCACGCTGGCCGCCCTCGAACACGGTGGGCTCGAGCGGGCCGAGCGCGAACTGCGTCGCCGCGGTGTGCCGCCCGGGGCGATCTGCGCGGCGCCGCAGTAGCCGGGTACGGCGGTGCCCGTCAGCTCACCGGGGTCGCCCTGCGCAGGGCCAGGTATCCGAGCACGGCGGCGACCGCGGCGACACCGAGGAAGTACGCCGAGCCGGTCAGCGCCGTCTGCGCCGTGAACCATTCCCCGATCGCGGACCATCCGACGTTCTGGACCAGCAGGAGCACCGCCGCGGCGAGCGCGGCCCCGATCGCTATGGTCAGTGTCCAGAAGCTCAGGACCGAGACGCGACGGAACACCGCGGCAACAAGGAAGGCCACGACCATGACAGCGAAGGTCAGCGTCGCGGCGAGCAGGCCCGCCCCGGGCAGGCCGTGACCGGCGGTCATGAACGGCAGGTCGAACTGGTAGGCGTGGATGCCGAACCCGTCGGTCACCCGCTCGATCCAGGCTGCGGCTGTGTACGCCACGCCGAATCCCACCGACACCGCCGCGAACGCCAGGTACGCGCCCACGACGAACGTCCGGCGGCTGAAGCTGAGCGCCATGGCGAACGGCAGTGTCTGCGTGACCGTGTACGCGGCCATGAACCCCAGCGTCCACACCGCGGCCTGGGAGGCGCCGCCGTACATCGGCTCCTCGGCCGGAACGCGACCGTCGGCGAGCTCGTGGACCCACAGTGTGACCCCGATCGCGATCGCCCAGACCAGAACGAACACGACGGCGGGGACGAACAGGAAGTTGCTGGAGACGACGAACTGTAGCCGGAACGCGGCCGGGATCCGCGACGCCCACGTGGCGGGGGCGGTGCCGGCGGCCGGGCCGGCGGTGGTGGTGGCGCTCATGATGCGACCTCCGAGTCAGTGCGGGTGAGATGGGCTGCCGCCGCGTCACCGGGCTCCGACCCGTCGGTTCCGGCGCCGGACGTCAGGTGGACGATCAGCTGCTGCAGGGACACCGGGAGTACCTCGACCCCGCGGGCTCGGGCGCGTTCCTGCTCGTGATCCTCCAGCGCGCCCAGCACGGTGGTCCTGGCCATGCGGCCCAGGGACTCGGAGTGCAGGACCTGCCGGAAGTCGGTGAGCTCGCGGACGGTGTCCTCGGCGCCGATGAGCGTGACCGCGCGTCCCCGCAGCTCGTCGACAGGCTCGTCGAGCATGATCCGGCCGCGGTCGATGAGCACCACGTTCTCGATCAGGTGCGCGATCTCGTCGATGAGGTGGGAGGACAGGACGATGGTGCGGGGGTGCTCGGCGTAGTCGGAGAGCAGTCGGTCGTAGAACAACTGCCGGGCGACGGCGTCCAGGCCCATGTAGGGCTCGTCGAAGAAGGTGACGTCGGCGCGGGAGGCGATCCCGATGGTCACCGCGACCGCCGACCGCTGGCCACGCGACATCTTCTTGATGCGCGTCTTCTGCGGAATCCCGAAGTCCCGGGCCAGGCGGTCGGCCAAAGCCTCGTCCCAATTCGGGAAGGCCATGGCGGCTGCCGCGAACGCGTGGCGTGCGTACGAGTCCTCGATGTACTTCTGGTCCTCGCGGACAAAGCAGATGCGGGGGAGTACGTGTTCGTTCTCGTGTGGGCGGTCGCCGAAGACCGTGACCGTGCCCGAGGTGGGCCAGTCCTGGCCTGACGCGATCGACATGAGCGAGGTCTTGCCGGCGCCGTTGCGGCCGAGAAGGCCGTGGATGACCCCGTCCTGCAGCGACACGCTCACGCCGTCGAGTGCAATGGAGGACTTGTGTCTGCGTGTGAGGTCTGTGACCTCGACGGCGTTGTTCATGGACGCCTTCTCCTTCACCGGGGAAGTGGTTGGTGGGTGCGGATCAGGTCGACGACGTCCTCCGGGCTCAGCCCGATGGCACGGGCCTCGGCGAGCATCGGGGCGACGAAGTGATCCGCGAAGCGCTGCTGTCGTTCTCCTCGCAATAGGTCCCGGGCACCCTCGGCGACGAACATCCCCAGGCCTCTACGTTTGACGAGGATGCCGCGATCCACGAGGAGATTGATCCCCTTGGCCGCGGTGGCCGGATTGATGCGGTGGAAGCTCGCGAGTTCGTTGGTCGACGGCGCGCGTTCGCCCTCCGCGAGGGAGCCGTCCAGGACCGAGGCCTCGATCTGTACGGCGATCTGCACGAAGAGCGGTCTGCCGTCATCCACGGGCGCCACCCCCTTCGGTTGGTCGGTTAGTTACTCGAGTAGTTAACCATTGGACCGACGGGGGCGTCAACGATTGTCACGGGTTTCGGTCAGTGCGGGGGCGGCGAGCGCGCTGGAGTGGCACCCTCCGGGGCGCGTTGCGGGTTTGTACGCGGACCCTCGCGGTGCGCTGGCGGATTGGACCAATCCGGCAGCGCACCGCGAGGGTCGGGGTTGGCGGGGAAGACGTGGATGTGCGTGTGCGGGACCTCGAAGCCGGCGATGAGGTAGCCGGCACGTGACGCCCCGAATCCCTGGAGGACGGCCTTGCCCAGGGCCGCCGCGCGGGCTCAGATCTTGCGCAGGCGCAGGCGCTGGATCGAGTGGTCGGAGTTCTTGCGCAGTACCAGGGTCGCGCGCGGCCGCGTGGGCAGGATGTTCTCCACGAGGTTGGGCCGGTTGATGGAGTTCCAGATCTCGCTCGCGGCCAGTCGGGCCGCCTGGTCGGACAGGTCGGCGTAGTGCGCGAAGTGCGAGTGCGGGTTCGAGAAGGATGTGCTGCGCAACTCGAGGAACCGCTCGATGTACCAGTTCTCGATGTCGTCGATCTTGGCGTCCACGTAGAGCGAGAAGTCGAACAGGTCCGACACCATGAGCCGGGGACCGGTCTGCAGGACGTTGAGTCCCTCGACGATGAGGATGTCCGGGCGCCGGACCTCGATGTGCTCGTTAGGGACGATGTCGTATTTGGTGTGCGAGTACACCGGCGCGCGGACGACGGGCGCTCCGGACTTGACCTCGGTGACGAACCTCAGCAGGGCCCGGCGGTCGTAGGACTCCGGGTAGCCCTTGCGGTGCATGATCTGCCGACGCTGCAGTTCGCGGTTGGGGTAGAGGAAGCCGTCGGTGGTGATGAGGTCCACGCGGGGGTGGGAGTCCCACCGGGTGAGCAGTGCCCGCAGCACACGCGCGGAGGTGGATTTGCCCACCGCCACGGAGCCGGCCACCCCGATCACGAACGGCATCGGGGCGTCTTCGGCCTCGCCGAGGAAGAGGTTCGTGGATTGGAAGAGCCGGTGCCGCGCGGCCACCTGGAGGTGGATGAGCCGGCTGAGGGGGAGGTAGATCTCCGCGATCTCGTCGAGGTCCAGGTGCTCGCCCAGTCCGCGCAGCCCCTCGAGGTCATGCTCGGTGAGCACCATGGGCATCGCGCGTCGGAGGCGTCGCCAGCTGCGACGGTCGAACTCGACGTAGGGGGAGTAGTCGCCGGAATGTCTGCTCACGGCCGAGCCCTCGGGGTGCCGTAGTCCATGCGCTGATTGTGGCAGGCGATCACGCGGAAGCGGAGCCCGGGTGCGGGGGCACTAGACTGAGGGTCGACGACGACGAGGTGTTCAGTGGCCTGCCCGTGATCCCCGTCGCGAACGCCCACACGCGAGGAGCTGCACCGATGACCGACCCGAATACCGACGTGTTCTCCGCCTCTCTGTCCGAGCTGGACCCGGAGGTCGCCCAGGCGATGGCGGGCGAGCTGGCCCGGCAGCGGGACACCCTCGAGATGATCGCCTCGGAGAACTTCGTGCCGCGCTCGGTGCTCCAGGCGCAGGGGTCGGTGCTGACCAACAAGTACGCCGAGGGCTATCCGGGGCGTCGCTACTACGGCGGCTGTGAGCACGTGGACGTGGTGGAGAACCTCGCGCGCGACCGCGCCAAGGAGGTCTTCGGTGCGAAGTACGCCAACGTGCAGCCGCACGCGGGCGCGCAGGCCAACGCCGCCGTGCTCATGGCGCTGGCCGCTCCCGGCTCCAAGATCATGGGACTGTCGCTGGCACACGGCGGCCACCTGACGCACGGGATGAAGCTCAACTTCTCGGGCAAGCTCTACGACGTGGTGGCCTACGAGGTCGACGCGGAGACCATGCAGGTGGACATGGACACGGTCCGCGAGATGGCGCTGGCGGAGAAGCCGGACGTCCTCATCGCCGGGTGGTCCGCCTACCCGCGCACCCAGGATTTCGCGGCGTTCCGCGCGATCGCCGACGAGGTGGGCGCCAAGCTCTGGGTGGACATGGCCCACTTCGCGGGCCTGGTGGCCGCGGGCCTGCACCCCAGCCCGGTGCCGTACGCCGACGTCGTGTCCACGACGGTGCACAAGACGCTGGGCGGGCCCCGCTCGGGCATGATCCTCACCAACGACCTCGAGCTGTTCAAGAAGCTCAACTCCGCCGTCTTCCCGGGGCAGCAGGGCGGCCCGCTCATGCACGCGATCGCGGCCAAGGCCACCGCCATGAAGATCGCCGGCACCGAGCAGTTCCGTGAGCGCCAGCAGCGGACGGTGGAGGGCGCTCGGATCCTCGCGGAGCGGCTGACCGAGCAGGACTGCACGGACGCGGGCGTCTCCGTCCTCACCGGCGGCACCGACGTCCACCTCGTGCTGGTGGACCTGCGGAACTCGCAGCTGGACGGCCAGCAGGCGGAGGACCTCCTGCACGAGGTGGGGATCACGGTCAACCGCAACGCCGTGCCGTTCGATCCGCGCCCGCCGATGGTCACCTCGGGCCTGCGGATCGGGACCCCGGCGCTGGCCACCCGCGGATTCGGGGCCGAGGAGTTCCGCGAGGTCGCCGACGTCATCGGCACCGCGCTGGCCGGCGGGAAGGACGCCGACGTCGCCGCGCTGCGCGACCGCGTGAGCGTCCTCGCCAAGGCGAAGCCGCTGTACGAGGGGCTGGAGGACTGGCAGATCCTGGGCTGAGAGCCGCGACGCGGGACGACGGGCGGGGGCCGATGACCGATCACAGCGCGGGCACCGGCCCCCGCCTGCGCGTCGGCTTCGTCCCCGGCGTCCAGCCCGACAAGTGGCTGACCCGTTGGCGCGAACGCCGCCCCGACGTGCCGGTCTCGGCGCGCCGCGTCGGTGATCCGCGATCAGGGCTGGCCCAGAGTTCGGGGGACCACGGCTTCGACGTGCTCTTCCTGCGGGAGCCCGGCGACGCCCCGAGGTCCGCCCCGCCCGGTCTGCTCAGGGTGCCGCTGTACACCGAGACGATGGCGGTGCTCGCGGAGAAGGACCACCCGCTCGCGGCGTTCGCGACCCTGACCCCGGCGGACCTCGAGGGCGAGCGGTGGCTCGACCCGGTCGACGCGGTCTCCGCGAGCATCGACGAGGTCTCGGGGGCCGTGGACGTGGTCGCGGCCGGGGCCGGTCTCCTGGTCCTGCCGTTGCCGTACGCCCGCTCGCTGAGCCGCCGTGACGTGGTGGAGCGGCCCCTGGAGGGCGTACGGGCCACGCGGATGGGGATCGCGTGGTCGCCCGCTCGCGAGGGCGACGAGCTGATCGACGAGTTCGTGGGGATCGTCCGCGGGCGCACCGCGTCGACGTCCCGCGGCGGGGCTGAGGCGCCGGCGGCAAAGCGCAACGCTCGGGACAAGGCGGCGGCGAAGGCCGGGGCGCGATCGCAGCGCGGTGCGCAGGTGGCGGGGCGGAGTCCGCGGGACACGGGGCGGCGCCGGCGGCGTCGTTAGGAGCGCGCTCCGGGGGGCCCGGCGGGCGCGGTCGTCTCGGCGCCGACCATGCCGCGGGCGAACCCCAGATGGCGGGCCACCACCTCGTCGGCGGTCGCGGGGCCGTCCGGCCGGTACCAGGTCGCGATCGCCACGCACAGGGAGGCGATGGCCCGGGCGGCGTCCTCCGGGTACGCACACGAGAACTCGCCCGAGGCGACGCCGTCCCGGATGGTCTCCTCGATCATCGCCTGCTGGCGGTCGCGCTGACCGATGTGATGGGCCCGGACGTCGGGCGCCATGCTCCGCATCTCGGTGGACGCCACGAACGCGTGGTCACGCCGGGCCATGTGGAAGCGGGCCAGGCACTCCACCAGGTTCTCGAAGCGCGACACGGGATCCTCCCCGGCGTCATCGACGGCCGCGCTGGTGTGCTCGATCATCTCCCGCATCGCGGCATCCACCACGGCCGCCAGGATCGCCTGCTTGGACCGGTGGTGGTGATAGAGACCGGGCACCGACAATCCGGCCGCCTCGGCGATGCTCCGGATCGAGGCGCCGTGGTATCCGTGCTGCGCAAACACGCCCAGAGCAGCCCGGAGCGGTGGGGACAGGCTGTCGGGTCCGAACTCTCGCCACTCGCTCATCGGATGGATTCTCCTCGATCGTCGCGTCAACGTCGGCATCCCGCGCTTGACATGTGGTGTGTCTCACGCAACACTACAACAGACCGAGCGATCGTTCGGTGAGGCGAAGGAACGGAGGCCAACGATGACCCGAGACGAGTCGCGTCCGTGGCGGGCGCTGTACCGCCCGGGCCTCGACGAGAGTGCCGTGCTGCAGCCGACATCGCTGGTCGAGGCGTGGCGCCGCCGGGTCGACGCCGCGCCCGACCGCGTCGCCATCGCCTACTTCGACACGGCCCTGACCGCGCGCGAGGTCGACCGGATGTCCGACGCGCTCGGCGCAGCGTTGCAGGACCGGGGCGTCGGGTCCGGCGAGCACGTCGGCATCCACCTGCAGAACGTCCCGCAATACGCGATCGCCATGCTCGCGCTGTGGAAGATCGGCGCCGCGGCGGTGGTGCTCAACCCCATGTATTTCGGCCGCGAACTGCGCATGCCGGTCGAGGACTCCGGTGCCGTCGGGATCATCGCGACCGACGCGGACGTGCCCGCGATCCGCGACAGCGTGGCCGGGACCCGCGCCGGCTGGATCCTGAGCACCAGCGAACGGGATCTGCAGACCAGGAACGACCCCCGGGCGTTCGCCCCCGGCCAGACGGTGGACGCCTCGGTTGACGGCGACCTGATGACCGTCATCAGCGAGAACGCGGGGCGGAGCCCGGAGCCCGTCACGATCTCCCCGGACGATCTCGCACTTCTGACATACACCTCCGGGACGACCGGCCCGCCCAAGGGCGCGATGAACTCCCACGCCAACGTCGCGGCCGTGGCCCGCAGCTTCGCCGACTTCGTCGGGGTCGTGCCCGGCGACGTCGTCCTGGCGATCGCTCCGCTGTTCCACATCACCGGCGCGGTCATCAACGCGACCCTCGGGCTCATCGAGGACGCCACGCTCGTCTTCGCCGGACGCTTCCGGCCCGAGGTCACGCTCGACGCGTTCTCCGAACACGGCGTCACCTACACGATCGGGTCGATCACCGCCTACAACGCGCTGATGCGACTGGAGGAGGCGGGGCCGGAGCACTTCGCCTCGGTCAAGACGCTCTACAGCGGCGGGGCGCCGATCCCGCCATCGACCGTCGACCGCTTCCGGCAGCGCTTCGGGCACTACATCCACAACGGCTACGGGATGACCGAGACGACCTCCGGGGTCATCGCCGTGCCGCCCGGGGCGCGAGCGCCCGTCGACGAGTCGAGCGGCACGCTGTCCATCGGGGTCCCGCTGCCGGGGATCGACGCACAGGTGGTGGGCCTCGACGGCCGGACCGTCAGCCCCGGCGAGCAGGGCGAGCTGGTCCTGTCCGGGCCGCAGATCGTCTCCGGCTACTGGCGCAACGAGGAGGCCACGCGGTCGACCATGCCCGGCGGCCGGCTCCACACCGGGGACGTCGCCGTCATGGACTCCGACGGGTGGGTCTACCTCGTGGACAGGCTCAAGGACCAGATCAACTCCTCCGGCTACAAGGTCTGGCCTCGCGAGGTCGAGGACGCACTGTACGAGCACGACGCGGTCTTCGAGGCCGCCGTCGTCGGGCTCCCCGACGAGTACCGCGGCGAGAAGGTGGTCGCCTTCGCCTCCCTCAAGGCCGGCCGGGCCGCCACGGAGGACGAGCTGATCGCCTTCGCCGGCTCCAGGCTCGCCGCCTACAAGCGCCCGGTCGAGGTCCACGTGGTCGCGGAACTGCCCAAGACCCAGACCGGCAAGATCCGTCGTCGCGAACTCCGCGACGAGCACAGCCCCTCCCGCAGCTCCTGAACCGCCCCCGCCCTCACAGCTCCTGAACCCACCCCGAAGGGAATCGACATGGCCGAGGCCACCTCCCACCCCGACCTGCCCGCAGAGGGAAGCCCGACGCAGTCCACGCGCGGCAACACCAACGCCCTCCGCTCATTGGCCGCCAGCACCACCGGGCAGCTGTTCGAGTGGTACGAGTGGACCGCGTATGCGGTGTTCGCGCCGTACATCGCCGCCGTGATGTTCAACAACGAGAACCCGGTCTCAGCGCTCCTGGCCACCCTGGCCGTGTTCGCGGTCGGCTTCCTCATGCGTCCGCTCGGCGGGATCGTGTTCGGCCGCGTCGCCGACGTCAAGGGCCGCAAGTACGTCCTCATCTTCACGATGCTCATGATGGCCAGCGCGAGCCTGCTCATCGGCCTGCTGCCCAGCTACGAGACGCTCGGCGTCTTCGCCTCCCTGCTGCTCCTGCTGTGCCGGATGGTCCAGGGGTTCGCGCACGGCGGCGAGTCCGCCACCGCGTACAGCTACGTCGCCGAGATCGCGCCCCCGCACCGTCGCGGCATGTGGGGGAGCCTCGTCTTTGTCGCCATCATGGGCGGCACCGTGATCGCCTACGGCATCGGCGGCGGTATCACCGAGGTGCTCTCCGAATCCGCCGTCGGCGAGTGGGGTTGGCGCATCCCGTTCTGGCTCGGTGCGGTGTTCGCGCTCTTCGTCCTGTACCTGCGTGCGGGCATGGAGGAGTCGGACGTGTTCGACAAGGCCGAGACCGTCGCCGCCGCGGACCAGGACTCCCCGGTCGTGACGTTCTCCAAGGGCCGGATGGCCCGCGCCATCGCCCTCGTCGTGGCCATGGTCTCCGGCATCACCGTCGCCCACTACACCTGGAGCTCGTACGCCTCCACGTTCGCCATCACCCAGCAGGACATGGATTCGGGCAGCGCGTTCTGGGCGATCTTCGCCAGCCAGCTGGTCGCCCTGTGCACCCTGCCGCTGTGGGGCCTGCTCTCGGACAAGATCGGCCGCCGCCCGGTGATCTACATCTTCGCCGCGGGCACCATCCTCACCACGCATTCGCTCATGGGGATGATCACGGACGAGCCGTGGACCCTCTTCGTGGCCTCGCTGATCGCCATGACCTTCGTCGCCGCCGCCGGCTCGATCCTCTCGTCGTTCATGTCCGAGGCGTTCCCCACCAAGATGCGCTCGGCCGGCATCGGGTTCGCCTACTCCCTGAGCGTCGCGGTCTTCGGCGGCAGCGCGCCGTACCTCAACGCCCCGTTCATCCAGTGGGACGTCTACTGGATGATCAGCGCCTACATCATCGCGCTCTGCGTCTGCACCGTCATCGCGACGGCGCTCATGAAGGAGACAAAGGGCGGCGACCTGCACCGGGTCGGCCAGGACTAGGCAGATGACAACCCCGACCGCTGACGAATTGCGAGGATGAGGCTGATGACAGACCCAGACGCACAGACCACCGATCTCCCCGTCGACGAACTGCTCCGCCCCGACCTCGTCGGCCCCAGGATCGCCGCCGCCACGGGCGAGGGGGCCTGGACCGACTTCACCGCCGAACTCATCGCGGGCGGCAAGTCCAACCTCACCTTCACCCTGCGCTCCGACGCCGGCGAACTGATCCTGCGCCGGCCGCCCACCGGCGACCTCCTGCCCAGCGCGCACGACATGGCCCGCGAGGCCCGCATCCAGCAGGGGCTGGCATCGACCGACGTCCCGGTCGCGAAGATCCTGCTCAGCGAGACCTCCGGGGAGGATCTCGGGGTGCCGTACTACGTGATGGAGAAGGTGGACGGCCACGTCATCCGCGACCGGCTGCCGGAGGGCTACGCCGAGGACGACGACGACAAGGCCGCCATGGCCGACGCCCAGATCGACGCGCTGGTCGCGCTCCACGCCGTCGACCAGGACGCCGTGGGGCTGGGGGACCTCGGTCGCCCGGACGGCTATCTGGAACGACAGCTGAGGCGCTGGCTGGGCCAGTCGGAGAAGGCCACCGACTCCGTCCGCGCAGACCGGCTCCCCGTGCTCGCGGAGCGGCTCCGACAGGACATGCCCACCTCGCCGTCGTCGCGGATCATCCACGGTGACTACCGCATGGACAACTGCGTGGTCGACCCCGACGACCCGGGACGCATCAAGGCGATCCTCGACTGGGAGCTGTCCACCCTCGGTGACCCGGTGGCGGACCTGGCCCAGACGGTCCTGTACTGGGGCGATCCGGACGGCCCGGAGGTGCCGCTCATCCCGAGCCTGACCACCGGGCCGGGGTGGCCCGGGCCGCGGCGGCTGCTGGACCGGTACTGCGCGGCCACCGGCACCGACCCGGAGGAGCTGCCCTGGTACCTGGGATTCGCCACCTTCAAGTTCGCCGCGATCGCCCAGGGGGTGGCCACCCGTTCCGAGGCCGGCGACATGGCGGGTCAGGACTTCGGCGACATCGGCCCGCAGATCCGTGAGCTGGTCGAATACGGCCACTCGATTCTCGACACCCGCGGAGCATGACCGCGATGGAGGAGTACATGACCGACCAGCCCGCGCCCGTGGATCCCCGCACGGGCGACGTCTCCGGCGCCCGCGTCCCGGTTCTCGACCGGTTCCGTCTGGACGGCCGGGTCGCGATCGTCACCGGCGCCTCGTCAGGGCTGGGCGCCGGCTTCGCCCGCGCTCTGTCCTCGGCAGGGGCGACGGTCGTGCTCGCCGCCCGCAGGAAGGAGCGCCTCGAGGCGCTCGCCGACGAGATCCGGGGCGCCGGAGGGCGCGCCTCCACCGTGAGCTGCGACGTGGCCGACCCCGAGCAGTGCGCGGCCATGGCCCGCGCCGCGACGGAGGAGCACGGTCGTCTCGACATCCTGGTCAACAACGCCGGACTGGGGACCGCTGTGCCCGCGCTCAAGGAGAGCCCCGAGCAGTTCCGTTCCGTGGTGGACGTGAACTTGAGCGGTGCGTACTGGGCGGCCAAGGAGTGCGCTGCCGTGATGGGGCCGGGATCGAGCATCGTCAACATCGCCAGCGTCCTGGGGCTCACCGCCGGCTTCGCGCCCCAGGCCGCGTACTCGGCCACCAAGGCCGCGGTGCTCGGGCTGACCCGCGACCTCGCGGCGCAGTGGGGGAGCAGGCGGGGGATCCGCGTCAACGCGCTGGCTCCCGGGTACTTCGCCTCCGAGATGACCGACGAGATCCCCGCGCCCATGCTCGACGACATCACGTCGAGCACCGTGTTCGGCAGGCTCGGGCTGCAGCCCGAGCTCGACGCCGCCCTCGTCTTCCTGGCCTCGGACGCGGCGTCGTTCATCACCGCGACCACCCTCACCGTCGACGGCGGCATGACCATGCACTGACGCGCTAACCGACACCCACTTCGCCCTCGACAGGAGTAGAACCATGGAATTCGCATACAGCCAGCGCAGCGTGGAGCTGCAGGAGAACATGTGGGAGTTCATGCGTGAGCATGTGTTCCCCGCGGAGCCGGTGTGGCGCGAGTACCTGCGCGAGCACGGCGACAACGCCTACCCGCCGGTGATGGAGGACCTCAAGGACGAGGCCCGCCGCCGCGGGCTGTGGAACCTCTTCCTGCCCGAGTGGTCCGGCATCTCCAACCTCGAGTTCGCCTCGGTCTCGGAGATCACCGGCTGGTCGCCCGTCATCGCGCCCGAGGCCATCAACTCCCAGGCGCCCGACACCGGCAACATGGAGACCCTCCACCTGTTCGGCACCGACGCGCAGAAGGCCGAGTACCTCGAGCCGCTCAAGGAGGGCACGATGCGCTCGGCGTACGCCATGACCGAGCCCGACGTCGCGTCCTCCGACGCGACCAACGTCCAGACGGTGATCCGCCGCGAGGGCGACGAGTACGTGATCAACGGCCGCAAGTGGTGGATCACCGGCGTGGCAGACACGCGCTGCGAGATCCTCATCGTCATGGGCAAGACTGACCCGGACGCCGAGACCCACCGGCAGCAGTCGATGGTCCTCGTGCCGCGGGACACCCCGGGGCTGACCATCGAGCGCAACCTCCCCCTGTTCGGCTATCAGGACCAGCACGGGCACTGCGAGCTCGTGTTCGACGACGTCCGGGTGCCCGCCGAGAACCTGCTCGGCGACGAGGGCGCCGGCTTCGCGATCGCCCAGGCCCGCCTGGGGCCCGGCCGCATCCACCACGCCATGCGGGCGATCGGCATGGCCGAGCGCGCGCTGGCACTGATGGTCGACCGCGCCAAATCCCGCCACGCGTTCGGCGGGTACCTGTCCGAGCAGGGTGTGGTGCAGGAACACATCGCCAACTCGCGGATCGAGATCGACCAGGCGCGGCTGCAGGTACAGCACTGCGCCTGGATGATCGACACCGTCGGCGCCAAGGACGCGCGCTTCGAGATCTCGGCGATCAAGGTGATCGCGCCCCGGGTGGCGTGCACGGTGATCGACCGGGCCATCGAGATATTCGGCGGCGCGGGCGTCTCCGGGGACACCCCGCTCGCGTACTTCTACGCGTGGGCGCGCGCACTGCGGATCGTCGACGGGCCCGATGCGGTGCACCGCCGGACGATCGCGCGCGGTGAACTCCGCCGCACGCCGCCCTACGTCGGCTGATACCAGGATGTACAGACAATCGTCGGGGGACGACCGGATCAAGGAGAGAAGAACATGGGTGCAGTGATCGTGGAGGCCGTGCGCAGCGCGGTGGGCAAGCGCAAGGGAGGCCTGGCGGGCGTCCACCCGGCCGACCTGTCGGCGACCGTGTTGAACGGGCTCGTCGAGCGCGCGGGTGTCGACCCGTCCGTCGTCGAGGACGTGATCTGGGGCTGCGTGACACAGGGCGGTGAGCAGGCCGGCGACATCGCGCGGACGGCAGCACTGTCGGCGGGCTGGCCGGAGACGGTCAACGGCGTGACGATCGACCGCCAGTGCGGCTCGTCGCAGCAGGCACTGAGCTTCGCCGTCGCCGTCGTCGAGTCCGGATACCACGACGTCGTGGTGGCCGGCGGCGTCGAGTCCATGACGCGCGTGCCGATGGGCTCGCACATCTCCTCCGACTCGTTCCCCTACGGGGAGAAATTCCTGGAGCGCTACGACGGCGTCGCCCCCGACCAGGGCGTGGGCGCCGAGATGATCGCCGAGCGGTGGGGCTTCGGCCGCGGCCAGCTCGACGAGTTCGCGGTGGCATCACACTCCAAGGCGGCCGCGGCGCAGGACGCCGGATTCTTTGCCGGGCACATCGTCCCCGTGCAGACCCCGGACGGCGTCATGGACACCGACGAGGGCATCCGGCGGGGGAGCACGGTCGAGGCACTGGCCGGGCTCAAGACCCCGTTCAAGGAGGGCGGGGTCATCAGCGCCGGCAACGCCTCGCAGATCTCCGACGGGTCCGCGGCGATCCTGGTGATGAGCGAGGAGGCCGCCGCCAGGAACGGGTGCACGCCCCTCGCGCGGGTGCACACCGCCACGCTGGCCGGCGACGACCCGGTCATCATGCTCACCGCCCCGATCCCGGCCACCGCCAAGGTGTTGCAGAAGTCGGGACTGTCGATCGACGACATCGGGGTGTTCGAGGTCAACGAGGCCTTCGCCTCGGTGCCGCTGGCGTGGCTCGCCGAGACCGGCGCCGATCCGGCCAGGGTCAACCCCAACGGCGGCGCGATCGCGCTCGGGCACCCCCTCGGCGGCTCCGGCGCGCGGATCATGTCGGACATGATCGCCCACATGCGGGCGCAGGGCGTCAAGTACGGACTGCAGACGATGTGTGAGGGCGGCGGCCAGGCCAACGCCACCATCATCGAGCTGCTCTGACCCGAGCCCCGGCCGCCGCGGACGCGGTCGGGGCTCGCGAGATGCCTCATCCGGCGCGTCCCCCGGGGTTATCCTCCGGAGGACGAAAGAGGTGTGACGATGCGCGACCGAGCGGACGCGGCGACATCCGAGGTGTCCGCGGAGGACTTCGCGGACATCGTGGCGGCCACCCGCGGGTTCATCCGTACCGCGGTCGTCCCGCGGGAGCAGGAGATCGCCGACGCCGACGAGGTCCCTGCGGACATCCGTTCGGGTCTGGCCGACATGGGACTGTTCGGGTACGCGATCCCGCAGCGGTGGGGCGGACTGGGCCTGGATCTGCGACAGGACGTCGAGCTGGCCATGGAGTTCGGCTACACCAGCCTGGCGGTGCGTTCCCTCTTCGGCACCAACAACGGGATCGCCGGCCAGGTCCTGGTGAACTTCGGTACCGACCAGCAGCGGGACCGGTGGCTGCCGCGGCTGGCCTCCGGCGGCGTGATCGCCTCGTTCGCGCTCACCGAGGACGGGGCGGGGTCGAACCCGGCCGGCCTCACCACGCGGGCGGTCCGGGACGGCGACGACTGGGTGCTCGACGGGACCAAACGGTTCATCACCAACGCCCCGCTCGCCGACCTGTTCGTGGTGTTCGCCCGCACCCGTCCCGCCGACGAGAGCGGGCCGGGGATCGCGGTGTTCCTCGTCCCGGGCGACGCCCCGGGGCTGAGCGTGGGCCCGCCCGACCGCAAGATGGGACAGGAGGGCGCCCTCACGGCGGAGGTCGCTCTGCAGGGCGTGCGGGTTCCCGGCTCGGCGCTGGTAGGTGGCGACGTCGATGCCGGCTACCGCGCCGCGATGACCTCGCTCGCCCGCGGGCGTGCTCACATCGCGGCGGTGGCGGTGGGGGCGGCGCAGCGGGCGCACGACGAGTCGGTCGCGCACGCGGCCGCCACCGAGCAGGGCGGCACACCCATCGGTGGCTTCCAGCTGGTCCAGGCCATGCTCGCCGACCAGTACGCCGGGGTCGCGGCCGGCCGTGCGCTGGTGCGGGAGACGGCCGCGGCATACGACTCGGGGGAGGACCGGCGGATCGCGCCCTCCGCCGCCAAGCTGTACTGCACCGAGATGGCGGGCGACGTCGCCGACCTGGCCGTGCAGATCCACGGCGGCAGCGGCTACATGCGCGGGGTCGCGGTCGAGCGGATCTACCGCGACATCAGACTCCTCCGGCTGTACGAGGGGACCAGCGAGATCCAACGCCTGATCGTCGGCGGCGGGCTGATCCGCCGCGCGAACGCGGTGAGCGGCCAGGCCGGGGCCGGCCGGGGCCCGCACTCACGAGGGAAGGACGCACACCATGGGGATGCTTGACGGGCGCACGGCCGTGATCACCGGGGCCGCACGCGGCATCGGGTTCGAGATCGCGAGGACGTTCATCGACGCCGGGGCCCGGGTGATGATCGGGGACATCGACGACGAGGCCGGCGCGGCGGCGGTCGCCGAGCTCGGCGGCGAGGACGTGGTGCGGTACCGGCGGTGCGACGTCCGCGACGGATCGGCGGTCGAGGCCGTGATCGACGCGGCGGAGGACGCGTTCGGGCCGCTCGGCGTGTTTGTCAACAACGCCGGCGTGACCAGGGACGCCACCATGCGGAAGATGACCGAGGAGCAGTTCGACGAGATCATCGCGATCCACCTCAAGGGCACCTGGAACGGCACCCGTGCGGCGGCCTCCCGGATGCGGGAACACGGCGGTGGCGCGATCGTCAACCTCTCCTCGATCTCCGGCAAGGTCGGGCTCGTGGGGCAGACCAACTACTCGGCGGCCAAGGCCGGGATCGTGGGCCTGACCAAGTCGGCCGCCAAGGAGGTCGCGTTCGCCGGAGTCCGGGTCAACGCGGTGCAACCGGGCCTGATCCGTACCGCGATGACGTTGGCCATGCCGCAGCACGTGTGGGACGAGAAGATGGCCGAGATCCCCATGGGGCGCGCGGCCGAGCCGGCCGAGGTCGCGAACGTCGTGCTGTTCCTGGCCAGCGACCTGTCGAGCTACATGACGGGGACCGTCCTGGAGATCACCGGCGGGCGGCACATCTGACCACTGACACGGGCGTCGCGGGCCATCCCGACGACGACTGTGGGGGCGAGCCTGACGACGACCGCGGGGGGCGAGCCCCGAGAACGAGGAGGACACGATGCGGGTATTCGAGGGACTGGACCAGATCGAGGCGTCGATCGGTGAGCACGTGGGTTACGGCTCGTGGTGGGAGATCACCCAGGAGCGGATCGACGCCTTCGCCGACGCCACGGGCGATCACCAGTGGATCCACGTGGACCCGGAACGCGCGGCGGCCGGACCGTACGGGGCGACCATCGCGCACGGCTACCTCACCCTGTCGATGCTTCCGGTGCTGGTCGAGGAGGTCCTGGACATCCGCGGTTTCTCGGCCATGATCAACTACGGCAGCGACAAGGTGCGGTTCCCCGCCCCGGTCCCCGTGGGCTCGCGTGTGCGCGCGGGTGTGGAACTGACGGCGCTCGCCCGCAAGCCCGCAGGGGCGCAGCTCACCACGCTGGTGACCGTGGAGATCGAGGGCGGTGACAGGCCGGCCCTCGTGGCCGAGGCGATCCGGTTGATGGTCGGGTGACGGGAATTCATGACACGTTAACTCACAGTCATGTGATTAACATCTCTGCGGCGTAGCGTCACGGTCAACGGTCGGTGGGGAAGCCGACCGTCGGGAGGTCCCAGCCGATGATCGCTCTTGACGATCGGGAGGGGGCCGGCACCCGGCCCCGTCGCCACCGGGCGACCCGGGCCGACCGGTCCATCCCAACACGCCCGCGGGTGCCGCGGGCGAGGAGCTCGCCGTGACCGACACCGCTCGTACCTTCGTCCTCGACACCTCGGTTCTGCTGTCCGATCCGTGGGCCGTCACCCGCTTCGCCGAACACCACGTGGTCCTGCCGATCGCGGTGATCGGGGAGCTCGAGGCCAAGCGTCAGCACCCGGAGCTGGGCTACTTCGCCCGCGAGGCGCTCCGGCTCCTCGAGGACCTCCGCCTGCGCCACGGCCGCCTCGACGGCGACCTCACGGTGACCCAGCAGGGCGGCACGGTCCGCGTGGAGCTCAACCACACCGATCAGACCGTGCTCCCCGCGGGGTTCCGGAACACCGGCAACGACTCGCGGATCCTCGCCTGCGCCCTCAACCTGCGGGCCGAGGGCGCGGAGACCGTCCTGGTCTCCAAGGACGTGCCCTTGCGGGTGAAGGCCGGATCCGTCGGGCTCCCCGCCGACGAGTACCACGCCCAAGACGTCGTCCTCACCGGCTACAGCGGGATGACCGACCTGCCCGCCACCCAGCCACTGGTGGACTCCCTCTTCTCCGACGGGGCCGTCGCCCCCCTGGCCGCCCGCGCCGCGGGACTCGACCCCGAGGCGCCCGTGCACTGTGGCGTCCGGGTGCAGACCGAGTCGTCGTCGGCACTGGCCCGCGTCACCGACGACGGTGGCCTGAAACTGATCAGGGGCGACGTCGAGGTGTTCGGCCTGCGGGGCCGCTCCGCCGAGCAGCGGATCGCGATCGACTGCCTGCTCGACGAGTCCGTCGGGATCACCTCCCTCGGCGGGCGCGCCGGGACCGGGAAGTCGGCCCTCGCCCTCTGCGCGGGCCTGGAGTCCGTGCTGGAGCGCCGCCGGCACCGCAAGATCGTGGTGTTCCGCCCGCTGTACGCCGTCGGTGGCCAGGAGCTGGGGTACCTGCCGGGCAGCGAGTCGGAGAAGATGTCGCCGTGGTCGCAGGCCGTCTTCGACACGCTCGAAGGCCTGGTCAGCGAGAACGTGATCGACGAGGTGATGGACCGCGACATCCTCGAGGTCCTGCCGCTCACCCACATCCGCGGCCGCAGTCTCCACGACTCGTTCGTGATCGTCGACGAGGCGCAGTCGCTCGAGCGCAACGTCCTGCTCACGGTGCTCTCCCGGCTGGGCGCCGGCTCGCGGGTGGTGCTCACCCACGACGTCGCGCAGCGGGACAACCTCAGGGTCGGCCGGCACGACGGGATCCAGGCGGTGGTCGAGAAGCTCAAGGGGCATCCGCTGTTCGCCCACGTCACGCTCAACCGCTCGGAGCGCTCGCCGATCGCCGAGCTCGTCACCGAGATGCTCGAGGAAGGGCACCCGGGTGCCCAGCCGGGCGCGCTGCGTCGGATCCACGCCGCCTGAACGCCTGAACATCCCGGACGGCGCTGACGGGGACTCCGGGCGTGAGATGCTCGGGGCATGGCTCGTCGCACGCACCTGGCACTCCTGCCGCCTGTCGCTCTCGCATGCATGGTGATGGTCACCGCCTGTGGCGAGCAGACCCCGGGCGGGATGTCCGCCGATGCGCAGGGCTCCGAGCAGGCGGCGGAGCAGGCGACCGGGCAGGGGCAGGATTCCTCACCTGACGCTGCGCCGGACGCCGAGCAGGACGGGCCGGCGACGAGCGACGAGGTGCCGACCGGGGGTGACCCGGAGGACCCGATCGTCGTGAAGATCGGCGAGGACGAGTACCCCACCACCATGGGCATCTACCGTCACTACGACGCGGCCAAGGGCGGGCCCCTGGACCTGGTGGCCCCGGTGGCGCCGGCCGAGGAGATCGCCGACGGCAGGAAGCAGGATTTCCGGGACGGCGAGATCTACTGGCACCCGGACACCGGGGCGACCATCGTGCGCGGGCGGATCCTGGAGACCTACCAAGAGAACGGGGGCCCCACCGGGCGTCTCGGGTGGCCGATCGGGGACGAGACGGAGGAGGACGGGATCATCTTCTCCGACTTCCAGCACGGCCAGATCCGGCTTGAGGACGAGGCTGTCCGGGTCCTCGACCACGACGGATAGCCGGCGCCCCGGCCGGCCCGTCGTCAGCGCTCGCGGTCGAGCCCCGTCATGTCGAGGACGTCGAGACGACGGTCGAGTTCCTCCTCGCTCAGCGCGTCGGGAACGAACCCCAGCGCGATCACGGCCTCGCGGATCGTCATCCCCTCTGCCAGGGCGTGCTTGGCCACACGGGCGGCCTCCTCGTAGCCGATCGCCGAGTTGAGCGGCGTGACGATCGACGGCGAGGACTCGGCCAGCCGCCGCATCCGGTCGGCGTCGGGCGCGATCCCGTCGATGCACCGCTGCGCGAACAGCGTCGACGAGGTCGAGAGCAGTCGCGCGGACTCGAGCACATTGCGCGCCATCACGGGGATCGCGACGTTGAGCTCGAACGCGCCGGTGGCGCCGGCCCACGCGACCGCGGCATCGTTGCCCACCACCTGCGCGGCCACCTGGGAGACGGTCTCGCACAGGACCGGGTTGACCTTGCCGGGCATGATCGACGAGCCCGGCTGCAGGTCGGGCAGGTGGATCTCGGACAGTCCGGTCATGGGACCCGAGCCCATCCAGCGGATGTCGTTGGCGATCTTCGTCAGGGAGACGGCGACCGTCCGCATCGCCCCCGACAGCTCCACCAACCCGTCACGCGCGGCCTGCGCCTCGAACGGGTCCTCGGCCAGCCGGAGCTCTTCGAGCCCGGTGAGGGAGCGCAGTTCGTCGACCACGGCCGAGCCGAATCCGTCGGGGGCGTTGAGGCCGGTCCCGGCCGCCGTGCCCCCGATCGGGAGCTCGCCCACGCGGGGCAGGGTGTTGCACACGCGGTCGATGCCGGCGCGGAGCTGACGGGCGTAGCCGCCGAACTCCTGGCCCAGGGTCACGGGCACCGCGTCCATGAGGTGGGTCCGGCCGGGCTTGACCAGGTCACGCCACGCGGCGGCGCGGGATTCCAGCGAGGTGGCCAGCGTCTTGAGCGCGGGCACCAGGTCCGCGATCACGACCTCGGTGGCGGCCACGTGTGTGGCGGTGGGGAAGGTGTCGTTGGACGACTGCGACATGTTGACGTCGTCGTTCGGGTGGACGGTGACGCCCTCGGCGGCGCACAGCGAGGCGATGACCTCGTTGGTGTTCATGTTGGAGCTGGTGCCCGAACCGGTCTGGAACACGTCGACGGGGAAGTGGGCGTCCACCTCGCCGTCGGCGATCCTGCCCGCGGCGGCGACGATGGCCCCGGACTTGTCCCTGTCGAGCAGGCCCAGGTTCCCGTTGACCGTCGCGCACGCGGACTTGAGCAGCCCGAGGGCACGGATCTGGGCCCGCTCGAGGCC
This sequence comes from Candidatus Dietzia intestinipullorum, assembly GCA_019119635.1. GTDB lineage: Bacteria > Actinomycetota > Actinomycetes > Mycobacteriales > Mycobacteriaceae > Dietzia > Dietzia intestinipullorum. The sequence continues at coordinate 16,477 of DWWP01000015.1, read as the reverse complement.
GCTGCCGGACACCGGGAAGTTCTCGACCGCGCGCTGTGTCTGCGCCCTCCAGAGCGCGTCTGTGGGCACCCGGACTTCGCCCATGGTGTCGTGTTCGATTCGGAACTCGCTCTGCTCACTGGACATACCCGCAAGCGTAGGCGGGCCCGCGGCGCCGCGCAGCAACACGGCACCGCGGGCCCGCCCGCGACCGGCCGGGGCCGGTGGGGGTCAGTCCCCCTGGCCGTAGTCGACGGCGGAGAACTCGCGCAGCTTCTCCATCTGGTGCCGCGCCTCGACGTGGCGGACGGTGCCGGACTTGGACCGCATGACCAGCGACCGGGTGACGGCGCCGTTGGCGCGGTAGCTCACCCCGCGCACCATGTCGCCGTTGGTGATGCCGGTGGCGGCGAAGAAGCTGTTGTCGCCCTTGACCAGGTCCGCCGTGCCCAGGAACGCGTCCACGTCGAGTCCGGCGTCGACGGCCTTCTGCCGCTCGGCGTCGGACTCCGGCCAGAGCTGGCCCTGGATCTCGCCGCCCATGCACTGCATGGCGCAGGCGGTGATGATGCCCTCCGGGGTGCCGCCGATGCCCATGAGCATGTCCACGGAGCTGTCGTCGCTGGCCGCGGCGACGGCCCCGGCAACGTCGCCGTCCATGATCAGACGCACCTTGGCGCCGGCGGCGCGGATCTCGGCGATGAGCTCGGCGTGCCGGGGGCGGTCGAGCACGCACACGCTCATGTCGCCGACGTCGATGTTCTTGGCCTCGGCCACGGACCGGATGTTCCACTCGGTGGACCTGCTCAGGTCGATCCGGCCGACAGCCTGGGGGCCGACCGCGATCTTGCGCATGTAGAACACGGCGGACGGGTCGAACATCGCCCCGCGTTCGGCGACCGCGATCACGGCGATCGAGTTGGGTCGTCCCTCGGCCATGAGACGCGTGCCGTCGATCGGGTCGACCGCCACGTCGACGGCGGGGCCCGAGCCGGTGCCCACCTTCTCGCCGTTGAAGAGCATGGGCGCCTCGTCCTTCTCACCCTCGCCGATCACCACCGTGCCGTCCATCTCCACCGTGCCGATGAGCGAACGCATGGCGTCGACCGCCGCGCCGTCGCCACCGATCTTGTCGCCACGTCCCACCCAGCGGCCGGCGGCGAGCGCGGCGGCCTCGGTGACTCGGACGAGCTCCATGGCGAGGTTTCGGTCGGGATGTTGGGCGTCGGACATGTGGTGTCGGGCTCCTCGTTCAGCTCCGCACAGCGCGATAGCGCGCGCGGTTCGGGTGGGGTGTGCACGTCATTCTTCCACGTCGGGGGTCTGGTCGTGGCCCGTGCGTCGGGCGCGCCGCGGGAGGGTGGGATACTCGCAGCCGTGGCCGAACCCAAACCGAGAATCCTGCAGGGCAACCGCGACATGTTCTGGTCGCTGGCGGTGCTCCTGGTGATCTGTGCCGCGTTCGCCGGGATCGCCGGGCAGTGCACGTTCAGCCCGTCCGGCCCCGAGCAGGGGCCGGTCCCGGACTTCGACGCCCGGGCATCCCTGGAGCAGGACGCGCGCAGCCTGCCGTTCCCCATCCGCTCGCCCGAGGTGCCCGAGGGCTGGACGTCCAACTCGGGCCGGGTGCAGGGGTTCGCGGACACCACGTCGAGCCACGTCGGGTGGGTGACCGGGGAGCGCAGCTACGTCGAACTGGTCCAGTCCGACGCTCCACTCGAGGCCTTCCGGAACCTCAACGGGGGGCCGCGGCCCGACAGGAGCATGATCCCCGTCCACGGGCAGGAGTGGACCGTCTTCGACGGCGACGACGTGCGCCCGGTGTGGGTGCTCGATCTGGGTGACGCCCGCGTGGCGGTCACCGGCTCGGCCGCGACTTCGGACTTCGAGTCGCTCGCGGTAGCGGCGCAGGGCGCCGAACCGCTAACCGCGCAGGGCTGACCCCCGCGCCCGGGTCAGCCCTCGTCCATGTTCTCGTCCCCGCCGAGGGCCTTGTCGATGCGTGTGCGCGCGCCGTCGAGGTGCTCGGAGCACCGGGCGGCGAGCTCTTCGCCCCGCTCCCAGAGCGCGAGCGACGAGTCCAGGTCCTGCCCTCCGGCCTCGAGGATCCGGACCACCTCGATCAGCTCGTCGCGGGCCTGCTCGTAGCCGAGTTCGGCGACGGGGGTCTGCTCGTCGGACATCAGGACTGCTCCTCGGTGTGGGGATCGTCGGGATCGGTGGTCGGATCGGTGTCGCCGGCGGTGCGGCCCGCGGCCGGGGTGGTGCCGAGAACCGCGGCCGACAGCGCGCCGTCGGTCACCCGGATGCGCAGTTGCGACCCGGCCGGGGCGTGGTCGATCGACGACACCACGCGACCGTCGTGCTCGCCGGCCACGGACTGCACCACCGCGTAGCCGCGGGCGAGGGTCGCCGCGGGGCCGAGGGTGGTCAACCGCGCCGAGAGGTGCCCGAGCGAGGTGGTCTCGGTGACGACGACGAGGTTGATCTCCCGCCGCAGCGCCCGCACGGCCTGGTCCACGATCTCCGCTCGCGCCTCGACCAGCACGTGCGGATCCGCCATCACCGGTCGCGACCGGATCGCGGCCAGCTGGTGCTGTTCCCTGTCGACCCATCCGCGCAGCGCGCGGGCGGTGCGGGTGCGGGCCTCCGCGATCCGGCGGCGCTCCTCGGCGACGTCCGGGACCACGCGCTTGGCCGCATCGGTCGGCGTGGCGGCGCGCAGGTCGGCCACCAGGTCGGACAGCGGGGAGTCGGGTTCGTGGCCGATCGCGCTGACGACCGGGGTGCGGCAGCGTGAGACCGCGCGGATGAGGGCCTCGTCGGAGAACGGCAGCAGGTCCTCGACGGAGCCACCGCCGCGCGCGAGGATGATCACGTCGACAGCCGGGTCCGCCTCCAGCTCGGCGAGCGCGTCGAGCACCTGCGGCACAGCCGACGGGCCCTGGACGGCGGTGTTGCGGATCTCGAACCGCACGTCCGGCCACCGGCTGCGGGCCACCTCGACCACGTCCCGCTCGGCGGCGCTCGCCCGCCCGGTGATCAGCCCGACGCGCCCCGGGAGGAACGGCAGCGGGCGCTTGAGTCTGGGGTTGAACAGTCCCTCGGCGGTCAGGGCCTGCTTGAGGCGTTCGATCCGGGCGAGGAGTTCGCCGACCCCCACCGGGCGGATCTCGGTGACCTGGAGGGAGAACGAGCCCCGGCCCGTGTAGAAGCGGGGCGTGCCGCGGACCACCACGCGGCTGCCCTCGGTCACGGGGACGGGGGACTCGGAGACGAGCTTGGGCGGGCAGGTGAGCGTGAGGGAGTTGTCCACGGAGGGATCGCGCAGGGTGAGGAACGCGGTGCGCGTGCCCGGCCGCAGGCTCAACTGGGTGATCTGCCCCTCCACCCACACGGTGCCGAGGCGGTGGATCCAGCCGGCGATCTGGTCGGAGACGACGCGCACCGGCCACGGCTGCTCCGGGCTCGAGGGCGTCCGCGCGGCGCCCGTCGTCACGGGGTGCGCGGTCCGACGCGACCGGTCGGGACGTCGGGATCGTCGTCGGGGGCCCCCGGGCCGGTCGAGCCGTACACGACGTAGGACACGTCCGGGGACTCGCCCCCGTCGGTCTCGTCCTCGTCGAACGTCGCCCATTCCGGCTGGTCGGCCCGTGTCGGCACCACGGTCGCGATGACCTTGTCCCCCTTGACCGCGAGGTCCGTCAGCGTCTGGGTGGCGTGCAGGTAGGACTGCGCGAGGCCGCCCGCCAGGCGCACCGGGACCGCGGGCAGCAGGCCTACGGCCTCGACCGCGCGACCGGGCAGGGCCGCCGTGTACTCGGCGGCGGTGGCGGCGAGGCCGATCGAGGCGCGCGTGAGGAGGAAAGGACGGAGCATGGGAACCTTCCTGCCCGGGGTCGTGGAGGCGTCGTGGTCGAAACCCATTATGAACCGTACCCTGGGGCCATGACCGAGCAGACCGACATGATTGCCGAACCGGCCACCAAGCGGGTGCTTCTCGCGGAACCGCGCGGCTATTGCGCCGGAGTCGACCGCGCCGTTGAGACGGTGGAGAAAGCCCTGGAAAAGCATGGTGCGCCGCTGTACATGCGCAAGGAGATCGTCCACAACAAGTACGTGGTCGAGACCTTCACCGACAAGGGAGTGATCTTTGTCGACGAGGCCGACGAGGCCCCCCGCGGGGCCAACATGGTCTTCTCCGCCCACGGTGTCTCGCCGGCGGTCCGCGACAGTGCCCGCGACCTCCAGCTCAACACGTTCGACGCGACCTGCCCGCTGGTGACCAAGGTGCACACCGAGGTCAAGCGCTTCGCCAAGGAGGGCTACCAGATCCTCCTGGTGGGCCACGAGGGCCACGAGGAGGTCGAGGGCACGGCGGGGGAGGCCCCCGACGTGGTGACGTTGGTCGACGGCATCGATTCCGTGGACGAGCTCGACATCCCGGTGGATACGGAGAAGCTCATCTGGCTCTCCCAGACCACGCTGAGCGTGGACGAGACCATGCAGACGGTCCGCCGCCTCAAGGAGAAGTACCCCACGCTCATCGACCCGCCGTCCGATGACATCTGCTACGCCACCCAGAACCGCCAGAGCGCCGTCAAGGCCATGGCGCCACAGTGTGACCTGGTGATCGTGGTGGGGTCGGAGAACTCGTCCAACTCGGTCCGTCTGGTCGAGGTGGCGCTGCAGGCGGGCGCGTCGGCCGCGCACCTCGTGGACTACGCCAAGGACATCGACACCTCGTGGTTCGAGGGCGTCGACACGATCGGCGTGACGTCCGGCGCCTCGGTGCCGGAGATCCTCGTGCGCGGGGTCGTCGACCTGCTGGCCGAGCACGGCTACGGCGACGTCTCGTCTGTGCGCACGGCGGAGGAGACCATCACGTTCTCGCTGCCGCGCGAGCTCCGCACCAAGTCCTGACGCGCCCTGCCCGGCAGGCTCGAGCCGGGCCGGACACGCACGCCCCCATCCCGCACCGTTCCGGTGAGCGGGCTGGGGGCGTTGTCGTCGGTGACGCGGCGGCGTCAGCCGCGGGCGACACCCGGTGCGCGGCGGGAGCTGCGGGGCTCCAGCACGAACGCCCGGATGAGTGCGACGGCGACCACGACGATGGTCGTGGTGACCATCACCGGGAAGCGCGTGGCCAGGGGGAGGGCCACCGAGATGATCTGGGTGCGCGAGAACAACTCGGCTCCGCCGCCGACGTCGGCGATCACGTAGGCCAACGGCACCAGGATCGCCATGATGATCGGCGGCTGGATCCCGGCCACGAACACCGAATGGCGCGCCACTGCGAGCGCCGCGATCAGGCAGCCGAGGAAGAACGCCACGATGAAGCCGGCCCCGAGTCCTCCCGAGAGGGAGTCGATGGCCACGCCGGAGAGGGTGATCGCGACAGCGAGGAGCACCGCGGTCCACGCGGGGATCCCACGGATCGTCGAGACGACCGACCGCTCGTCCGCCGGGATTCTGCCGCTCCTTCGTGTACCCACGGCCACAGACTCTAACCGTCCATGCGGCGGGCGAGGAATCGGCCGAAGCGGCGCAGCGGGTGCGTCGCGTGAGCGTCGGGCTCGGACGGGCCGTCCTCCTCGCCACCGGGCTCGGGGTCGGAGGGCGCCTGAACTGCGCGCCCCGCGGTCGCCTCGGTCGCCACGGTGGTGGACTCGTCGTCGTCACCGACCCCGGCGAGCTGGGTGTCGCTGACCTCCCCGCCCGGCGCCGGCGTGGTCGCGCCGCTGACGGGAGGGTCGCCCGGCTTGGCGTCCATCAGCCCGGCCATGATGGCGTTGCTGCTCTTGCGCAGCGGCGCGAACCGGGAGCTGGACATCTCGCCGAGCCAGGCCGTGAGACGCCCCTCGTCGGTGGCGGAGGCGAGGTCGGAGGCCGTGACGTCGCCGGTGCGCAGATCGATCTGCTCGCCGATGTATCGCAGGATCACCGCCGCCACCGCGAGCACCGGGACCGCGAGGAGCGCGCCGATGATGTTGAACAGGGTGCCGCCGGCGGCCACGCCCAGTAGGACGACCACCGGGTGCAGGTTCATCGCCCGGGACTGCAGGAGGGGCTGGAGGATGTTGCTCTCGAGCTGCTGCACCGCGATGATCACGACCAGCACGATGATGGCCGTGGTCAGCCCGTTGGCCACGAGGGCGATGAGCACGGCCAGGGCCCCGGCGGTGATCGCACCGACGATCGGGATGAAGCCGGCGAGGAACGTGATCACCGCGAGCGCCCAGGCCAGCGGTACGCCGAGGATCACCAGGGCGAGACCGATGAAGAAGGCGTCGACAAACGACACGATCGCCTGCGTGCGGACGAAGCCGCCGAGCGTGTTCCAGCTGCGGGTGAGGACCTCCGTGAGATGCCGGCCCGCATTGCGGCCGGCGATCCGGCGCACGAACGGCAGAAACTTGGGGCCGTCCTTGATGAAGAAGAACGTGAGGACCAGGACCAGGACCAGCGTGACGACAAAGGAGCCGACCGCGCTCACGCCGGTGAACACCCCGGTGGCGATCTGGTCGCCCCGGTCCTGGAGGGTCGAACTGAGCTGGTTGAGCACGTTGTCGAGCTGCTCGTCGCGGATGTTGAGCGGCGGACCGCGCAGCCAGTCCTGGACCTTGCTGATCGCCTCCGAGGTCTGATCTGCCAGCTGCACGCTCTGTTCGACGATCGAGGGCGCGATGAGGGCGATGATGCCGGCCACCACGCCCAGCGAGCCGACGACCGAGACGAGCGCCGCGAGGGAGGCCGGGACCTTGTGCCGTGTCATCCAGCCGGTGGGGGGCCACAGCACGGTCGAGATGATCAGGGCCAGCAGGATCGGGAGGATGCCGACCCACAGGGCGCCACCGATCCGGGAGAGGAGCCATCCGGCGACGAGGATGATCGCCAGGCGCAGCGCCCAATCGGTGATCCACCGGCCACCGATCCCGAGAAGGACTGACCGGTCCACATAGGGTTCGTCGGTCTCCGTCGAGGTCTGGGGACGCGCGTCGTCGCTCATGTCGCCAATGATGACAGAGGTTCCCCGGTGGTGCGTTGTATCGCGGGCCGGTGGCCGGGGTGAGCGGGCGGTGTGGGATCCGTACACTGGCCGACCGTGAGCCTCACCCTCGGAATCGTCGGACTGCCCAACGTCGGCAAGTCGACCCTGATCAATGCCCTGACGAACAACGACGCCCTCGCGGCGAACTATCCGTTCGCCACCATCGAGCCGAACGTCGGTGTAGTCGACCTCCCCGACCCGCGGCTGAGCCGACTCGCCGAGATCTTCGGCTCCGAGCGGATCCTGCCCGCCGCCGTGTCGTTCGTGGACATCGCCGGCATCGTCAAGGGTGCGAGCACCGGTGAGGGGATGGGCAACAAGTTCCTCGCCAACATCCGCGAGGCCGACGCCATCTGTCAGGTGGTGCGGGTGTTCGACGACCCGGACGTCATCCACGTCGACGGCAAGGTGGACCCGATGGCGGACATCGAGGTGATCGCCACCGAACTGATCCTCGCGGACCTGGAGACCGTCGAGAAGGCCGTCCCGCGGATGGAGAAGGACTCCCGCAAGGACAAGTCGCTGGTGCCGGTTCTCGATGAGATCCGCAAGGCGCAGGCGGTCCTGGAGGACGGGCGCACGCTGTTCCAGGCCCAGGACGAGATCGACCGCGGACTGATCCGTGACCTGCACCTGATGACCGCCAAGCCGTTCCTGTACGTGTTCAACGCCGACGAGGCCGTCCTCACCAGTGAGGAGCGCAAGGCCGAGCTCAGCGCCGCGGTGGCGCCCGCCGACGCCGTGTTCCTGGACGCCAAGGTGGAGGCCGAGCTCCAGGAGCTGGACGACGACGACGCGATGGAACTGCTCGAGTCCATCGGCCAGACCGAGCCCGGGCTGTCGGGGCTGGCCCGCGCCGGGTTCCACACTCTCGGACTGCAGACCTACCTCACCGCCGGGCCCAAGGAGGCCCGCGCCTGGACCATCCGCAAGGGCGACACCGCCCCCAAGGCCGCTGGCGTGATCCACACCGACTTCGAGAAGGGCTTCATCAAGGCCGAGATCGTGTCGTTCTCCGAGCTCGACGCCGCGGGCTCGATGGCCGCGGCCAAGGCCGCGGGCAAGGTGCGCATGGAGGGTAAGGACTACGTGATGGTCGACGGCGACGTGGTGGAGTTCCGGACGGGACTAACGCCTGGGAGTAAGAAGTGATTATCATCAACTTCACTGAGGAGGGCTGGACATGAGTAAGTCCCTACTGGAGCAGCTTCCCGGCATCGTCGCCGCAGGTAAGCGTCAAGCGGTACAGATCCTGGAGCAACTGGAGGGGCGAAACCGTGTCAGTCTGCAGACACGTGAGCTCGTGATCCCATCGAAGGATCGCGGTGGCTTTAACTTTTGGGGTAACGACGGTGCCGACGCGTCTGAGATGCCCAACCGTCTGATCTATGGCGACAACCTCCTCGCGATGGCCGCGCTGCTCGCAGGCGACGAGGAAGCGCCAAGCCTGCGCGGCAAGATCGATCTGATCTACATCGACCCGCCGTTCGACTCCAAGGCCGACTACCGGACGAAAATCACGTTGCCGGGCACAACGATCGACCAGAAGCCGACCGTGCTGGAGCAGTTCGCGTACTCGGACACGTGGGCGGACGGTACTGCCTCTTACTTAGCGATGATCGTGCCTCGATTGATTCTCATGCGAGAGCTCTTGTCAGAGACCGGATCTATTTATGTTCATCTTGATTGGCACGTCGGACACTACGTCAAGCTTGTGATGGATGAGGTGTTCGGTAAGGAACACTTTCGAAACGAAGTGGTATGGCATTACAGGCGTTGGACGGCTGGAAGCAGTCGATATCAGAACATGCACGACACGCTCTTCTTTTACACGAAATCTGACCGGTATACTTTTGCTCCCGTTGAAGTCGATGCGACCGATAGTCAACAGGCGGTGCTGGATAAGGGATACAACGTCAACGTCGTCAACTCGTCCGCCGGAAAGATTCGTCAGCTGCTCGTCTATGATCGCGATAAGGTCAATGCGCTGGTAGCGGCTGGGAAACTCGACACGAGTAAGTACGGGCGAATCGTATACATCGATCGCTCTAAGACAGTTGCTCCCGACGTCTGGACGGACATTCAGTTCCTCCACTCTCAGGCGCACGAGAGAACGGACTACGCGACGCAAAAGCCCGAGAAGCTCCTTGAACGGATCATCGATGCATCCTGTCCCGAAGGGGGGCTCGTCGCTGATTTTTTCGCTGGCTCTGGGACAACTGCGGCAGCTGCAGAGAAGCGTGGTCGCCGCTGGATCGTGTCCGATCTGGGGAAACCTGCAGTGATGGTCACCCGTAAGCGCCTCATCGACCAGGACGCGAAGCCGTTCCTCTACCAGGCCATCGGCGATTACCAGATGGAGCAAGCACGTTCGACGCTTGGGCGCTCGTTCCGTGTCGGAGATCTTGCGAAGGTCGTGCTCGACCTCTTCGGTGCGCTTCCCCTGCCGCCCGAGGAGAACGTGAACGGCAGCCTTGGCAGGTTGCCCGGCACGCGCATTCTCGTTTATGCGGACAGCCCATCGCGTCTCACCACTATTTCCACGTTGAAACGCGCACAGGGGTACCGCGACGTCAAGATGGGCGGCTTCGACAAAGTAGTGGTGCTCGGCTGGAACTTCTCTGCTGGCATCGGTCAGGACATCAACGATCTCAATGATCCGAACCTCGAGGTGCTGGTTATCCCGCCGGATCTGCTCGATCGTTTGAAGAAGAAGGGGGCGGACAGGCTCGCTTCTGATGTGCGCTTCTCGAGCCTGCAATATCTACAGGCCGAGGTCGTTGCGCGCACCACAGACGGTGAGCGCGAGTCCTTGGCGGTCAGCCTGCAGAATTACGTACTGCTGTCACCAGAAGCGATCAACCTCGATCAGGCAAACCGAGCAAAGCTCCAGGATGTGATGAACTCCGAGCCGCTGGCGCTCATTGAGTACTGGGCGGTCGACCCCGACTACGACGGCGAGGTGTTCCGCTCGGTGTGGCAGGACTATCGGGGCAACACCGAAAATGACGGCGATGAGCTGCGGGTCGTCACGACCGCAGTACTCGATCTGCCCCAGGCAGATGGTCCGCGCACAGTCTGTGTTCGTGCGGTTGACGTGTTCGGTTTCGAGTCTGAAGTCGTCATCTCGGGTGTGGAGGTGCAGCCGTGAGTGGTTTTGCTGACTTCCCGCTTGCCAAGGGGCTCGCTGCGGCCGTTGACCCGCTGATCCCCGGCATCGTCGTTGGCACCGGTTCGAAGCTGCTCGACCAGGTCACTCCGGTGACGGCCGAACTGCTGCGTTTCTGGTTTCAGCAGGACTACTGCGAACTCCGTGAGCTGAACTTCCACGCTGGACAACGCGCCGCGATCCTCCACATCATCTACGCGCACGAGGTTCTCGGCACGACTCGTCTGCGAGATCTCTTCGAGTCAGTCGCTCCGGAAGCGATGCTTGAGGGCGGTGTGCTCGGCGAGGTGACGCGCGACCGCCACGACCACCCGAAGTATGCAGCGAAGATGGCCACGGGCACCGGTAAGACGTGGGTGCTGAACGCCCTGCTGGTCTGGCAGTACCTGAACAAGCTCGCGAACCCGCAGGATCCGCGCTTCTCCAGCAACTTCCTGCTCGTCGCGCCGGGTCTCATCGTGTACGACCGGCTCCTGGACTCGTTCCAGGGCAAAGAACAGAATGGTGAGCGAGACTTCGCCACGAGTGACATCTACCGTCAGCAGGATCTGTTTATCCCGGACACCTACCGCACGCAGGTCTTCACGTTCCTTCAGTCGTCTGTGGTCACCAAGACCGAGATCGGTCGCAAGGTTACTGGATCGGGCCTGATCGCGATCACAAACTGGCATCTACTCGCAGGCAAGGAAAACCCCGACTTCCTCGACGATGACGAGGTCGAAGCGCCTGGCGCCGAAATCGACCCGAAGGCTGCAGTCGAGAGTTTCTTCCCGGTCACTCCTGGCAAGAGCGCCGGGAACGCGCTCGATGTGCTGGACCGGCGGTTCCTGCGGGGCGGCCCACTCCAAGCGTTGAAAGACCTGCCTGACCTGGTCGTGTTCAACGACGAGGCACACCACATCCACGAGGTGCGCAAGGCCGATGAGGTCACCGACGTCGAGTGGCAGAAGAGCCTGAGTGAGATCGCCTCGACAAAGGGCCGCCGTTTCATCCAGATCGACTTTTCCGCAACCCCCTACAACGAGGTCGGCTCGGGGCGCTCGAAGGGCAAGGCTTACTTCCCGCACATCGTTGTTGACTTTGACCTCAAGTCCGCCATGCGTGCCGGACTCGTCAAGTCGCTTGCGCTCGATAAGCGCAAGGAGATCGCGGCGCTACCGCTGGACTTCAAGGCAGAGCGCGACGAGCAGAAGCGCGTCACCGGCCTGTCGAACGGTCAGCGTGTCATGCTCCAGGCTGGACTGAAGAAGCTCCAGATCCTCGAAGAACAGTTCGCCGACGCCGATCCGGACAAGCATCCGAAGTTGCTGGTGGTCTGCGAGGACACCAACGTCACACCGCACGTCGTCGAGTACCTCCAGAGCACCGGACTTTCTGAGGACGACATCCTGCGTGTCGACTCCGGCCGCAAGGCCGAGCTTGGTCCGAAGGACTGGGAGCCGATCCGTGAGAAACTGTTCGACGTCGACCGGCACAAGCAGCCCAAGGTCATCGTCTCGGTGCTCATGCTCCGTGAAGGATTCGACGTCAGCAATATCGCAGTCATCGTGCCGCTGCGCTCGTCACAGGCATCCATCCTGCTGGAGCAGACGATTGGGCGGGGCCTGCGCCTGATGTGGCGCGGCGACCCCTCAATCGACGAGCTTAAGGCGGAGACTCGGGAGCGCATCAGTAAGGGGCTGGAACCGACTAACTACTTCGACGTGCTGTTCATCGTCGAGCACCCGGCGTTCAGCGATTTCTACGATGAACTGCTCAGAGGCGGGCTCATGGTCGAATCCGGTGACGACGCCGAGAGCACCGGTGCCACCGGCGACCTGGAGCACGTTGATCTGCGCCCTGGCTACCAAGCGTACGACTTCGAGATTCCTGTCATCTTGCGCGATGCCGACGAGGAATTGCGCCAGCCGAGCATCAATCCGCTCGAGCTTGCGTCGTCGCCGTATCCGCTCGACCTGATCATCAAGACCGTTGGCAAGGGCGACCGGTTCGTCTCGCACGACGCCGAAACGGGTACACAGTACGGTGACTACCGCGTCGATGGCGGCGTTCTCACTGCCACCGGCTACAACGACTACCTCTCGCGTATGACAACGCGCATCACCGAGGCGCTCGGCCGGACGATGACGAAAAGCCAGAGCAAGTACAACGAGAACGCAAAGTTCCCAATTCTCCAGGCGTACCGCCCGCTGCTCACCGGCTGGCTCGACAGCTACATCCGTCACCGCCTATTCGGTCAAGAGTTCGACCCGCTGGGCGAAGAGAACTGGCGCGTGCTGCTGCTTGACGACGTCGCGCACAGCATCGCAGGAACGTTCGCCACCAAGCTCGTCGAACTCCAGGACAGCCAGGTGGTGGCTTCCGCCGAGGTGCAGCACCGCTCACTGTCTGAGGTCACCACTATCCCGGTTCGTGGCAGCACCGCCGAAGAAGTCAACAAGTGCATCTATCCGAAACTGCCGATCCCATCCCACGGCGGAGGGCTTGAGCGACGCTTCATCCGCTGGGCCGACAAGGACTCGGGCATCGAAGCCCTGGCCAAGGTGCACGAGTACCGGCACGATTTTCTTCGTCGGCCGTACCTGAAAGCCGATGGCATGCCGGCGCAGTACTCGCCAGACTTCCTCATCCGCACACCGTTCACCATCTACGTCGTCGAGACCAAAGCACAATCGGCGCTCAGTGACGAGAACGTGCAGCGAAAGCAGAAAGCGGCGTTGGCATGGTGCGAGCAGGTGAATGAGTTGCCGGAAGAACAACGCGATGGTCGGGAGTGGGCATACGTGTTGCTCGGGGAGAGCATCGTGAACGAATGGCATAAGAAGAATGCCTCCGTGACTGATCTCCTCAACTATGCGCGTCTCCGGAAGGTAAGCACTTCTCAACAACAGCGAATATTCTAACTCGCATACAATGGAGTTCTGTACGCAACTTACGTCTGGGAGGTAGCCTGGATGCATGAACATGCCGTCAACCGCGCCCCGTAAGGCAGCCATCTACCTCCGCATCTCGCAGGACCGCGAGATGGACGGGCTCGCCATCGAACGCCAGCGCGAGGACTGCGAGAACCTCGCCCAGTTCCGGCGCTGGGACGTCATCGAGACCTACGTGGACCAGTCCAAGAGCGCCACCGACCGAACAGCGATCCGCCCGGACTACGACCGCATGGTCGCCGACTACCTGCTCGGACGGTTCGACGCGATCATCTGCTACGACCTCGACAGGCTCACCCGACAGCCCCGACAGCTGGAGGACTGGATCGACGCCGCCGAGCTGCGCGGACTCGCCCTCGTCACAGCCAACGGTGACGCGGACCTCTCCACCGACGGTGGGCGTATGTATGCACGCATCAAGGCGGCTGTGGCGCGGGCCGAGATGGAACGCAAGAGTGCCCGCCAGTCTGCAGCCCAGCGTTAGCGCGCTATGCAGGGCCGCGCTCCGAAGGGCATGCGACCGCTCGGCTACGCCGTAGACGGCGATGTAATCCGCCACGAGGCTGAGGCCGTGAGGGCGATCTACGATCTGTTCACGAGGGTCGAGCACCCCGAGTCGCTGCGCTCCCTTGCCCGGGCTCTCAGTGGCGCCGAGGAGATTGATGGGATCACACCACTGCCCAAGCACACGCACACCGTGAGTGTCGAGCGCGCCGCCGCCCGCGAGCAGCAGGGCCTCGAACCTAGGCCGATCGTCGAGGACGGTCCGTGGTCTCCCTCGACCGTGCTCGGCATCCTGCGCAACCCGCGTTATGCGGCGCTGAGCACTTACACGCCGAAGTTCGCCCAGGCCGACGGGAAGCGACGCCGGATGTGGAAAGCACAGATCCTCCGAGACGACGCCGGAGAGCCGATCCGAGGGCAGTGGGAGCCGATCGTCGACGACGAGACGTGGTGGAAGGCTCAGCAAGTCCTCGACGACACGGAGCGGGTGACGAACACATCCGGCTCGACCAAGCGCAAGCACCTCGGGAGCGGGCTCTACCGGTGCGGATACGCCGACGAGGAGACCGGCGAGGTGTGCGGGAGGAAAGTAACCGGGGCGCCGCGCGGGTACAAGTGCGCGGGCCACATCGTCCGCTCGGGCGCCGCCATCGACGACTTCGTCACCACGGTCATCGCCAAGCGTCTTGCGCGCAAGGACGCGAGGGTGATGGTCGAGGTCGCGGACGGCGGGCCGCACACAGCAGGCATCGACTCGGCGGTCAGCAACCAGAGGGCGCGCATCCTGCGAGCCGAGGCCGACTACGATTCCGAGATCATTGAGGCACGCGACCTCAAGCGCGTACGGGACGCTGCAGAAGCGCGTATCCAGGAGCTGGAGGCCGAAAGGCTGATGCAAAGCCGTGCGGGCGCGCTGTCGCCGATCCTGGGCGTCGATGACCCTGCCGCAGCATTCCGGGAAGCGTCACTTGACCTCCGTCGTCAGACCATCGACGCCCTCGCCACGATCACGCTTCTCCCGCAGCCGCGCGGGCGCAAGGGGTTCAGGACCGAGTCCGTCGTCGTCAACTGGAGGTAGACCACCTGGTTGGGTAGCCACGCGGAGCGTGGCCGGGAGACCTCTTGAGAGCGGCGACGTGGCGTAAGCGCGTCGATTCACCGAGCACGACTGCCTGTCGCGCCCGCCGCTCTCCTCAACCACGGAGGAGACCCGCCATGACCACCCGAACGAACACCGACAACACTCCACGAGCCTGGATCGGCTGCCTCGCCTGCTACAACAACGCTCGTCTCGTCGGCGAATGGTTCGACGCCGAGACCGCCGACGAAGTCACCCTTGCTGACGTCCACAGCGGCGCTCATCGCGTGCGCCCTGGATGCGAGGAGCTGTGGGTGATGGACCACGAGAACATCCCCACCTCGGGCGAGATGAGCCCGTCGGAAGCCGCAGAGTGGGCACGTGTCCTCCTCGGGGTCCCCGAGCACCAGCGCGATGCTCTGTGCGCTTGGACGGCCTCCGGCAGCTACGTCGCCGAAGGCACTGGAGACCTGCCGTCTGTTTCCGACTTCGAAGAGCGCTTCTGCGGAACCTGGGGCAGCTTCCGGGACTACGCCGAGACCCTCGCCGAGGAGATCGGCCTCATCCCGCAGGACGCCCCGGAACAGCTTCTGCGTTACTTCAACTGGGATGCCTGGACGCGCGACCTCGAACACGACTACACGGTTGTCCGAGCCGACGCGATCTCCGTGTACGTCTTCAGGGACCTGTGAAGGGAACGATCATGAGTGCTGAGTCCAACGCCTACAGCCACGCCGAATCGTTTCGCTGGTGGGTCGGCAACCCCGAGATGGGCGATGAGGAGGCTCACCTCCATGACCTGCTCGCCCTGCACAAGGCAACCGTCGAACTGATCCGCCAGCAGCGCGCCCTTCTCGGGTAATACGACACCGATGCCGAGTTGTTCGGTGATGACCCCGAAGTCGACTGAGTTCAGAGTGCCCCGTAGCTTCGGCTACGGGGCACTCACTTTCTCTCGGCTACCAGCCACGATAGCTCTCGTACAGCTTCTTCCCGAGCCACCAGAGCAGCCAACCGAACAGAGCGCATCCGCCTAGGGCGGCGAGAGCGATGAGTCCCTTCGCCCACCAGGTGCTCGCGGTGGCGAACGAGTCCCAGGCCCATCCGAGCAGTGGCCCGAGGCCGAGCATCTGCGTGATCCCGCCGACCATCCCCGCGAGCATGATGAACGCGACGGTGAACGGGACGAGGGCAAGGCACATACGACCGACCGTCGCCCAGGTGACCCTCGCCGAGAGTCGCTCGACCCGCCGCTCGGCCCGCCCGACGGCGCTGACCACCTCGTGGGCGCGGCCGGTCACCTCAGCGAGCTTCTCAGTGCCGAGCCTGCCCACCCGATCTTCGAGCCCCGCGACGGTCTGCTCGACCCTCTGGACTGGAGCCTCGACAGCCTTCGCCAGACATTGATCAAGCACCTTCACAGCGTGCTCGGTGAGCTTGTCCGTGTCGATACGGACGTTGCCGCGCTTACGGACGGCCTCGGCGAGGTCAGCCGAGGCTGAAGTCGTCGTCTTCAACTCTTCGCTGATCTTCTGCGTCATCGTGTATGCGGCCAGGTCCGCCCTGGTGACCGAGGACCCGTCGGGCAGCTTCACGACCTCGCTGCTGCTCAGCTGCTGCGCGACGGCGCTCTGAATCGCCCCGGGTCTGGTGGAGGCTCTGAATCCACGGGAGGATGAGGAGCATGGCAGCACCGAGGAAGTACCCGGACGAGCTTCGGGAGAGAGCCACGAGGATGGCTGTTCAGGCGCGACGGGATCCAT
>DWWP01000014.1 GCA_019119635.1 Candidatus Dietzia intestinipullorum | reverse complement strand
CGCGTCGTTGAAGTAGGCCGGGACCGTGATCACGGCGTCGGTGACGTCGTCACCGAGGTAGGACTCCGCGTCCCGCTTGAGCTTCTGCAGCGTGCGGGCGCTGATCTCCTGGGGGGTGTACTGCTTGTCGTCGATCGAGTCCGACTTCCAGTCGGTGCCGATGTGACGCTTGACCGAACGGAGGGTGCGGTCGACGTTGGTGACCGCCTGGTTCTTGGCCGGCTGCCCGACGAGGACCTCGCCGTTCTTGGCGAACGCGACGACCGACGGCGTGGTGCGCGAGCCCTCGGCGTTGGCGATGACGTTCGCCTCGCCGCCCTCGAGGACCGAGACGGCCGAGTTGGTGGTGCCGAGGTCGATACCGACTGCACGTCCCATGGTGTTCTCCTTCTCTCTCCGGATACGGAGGTGTGGTTTAGCGGACTCGGCTCAAGGCCTGAATCTGTGTTCCCAGATTGCCCGCGACCCGAGGGGTCCGTCAACCGTAGTTGAGTCGCCCACGCTGATGTTTGACACCCCGTACAACTCCGACGAGCGACAATCCATTCCAGACGTGTCGCAACTCACACCGGAACTTCAGTCCGGGACGCTCAACGTTGCGGTGTCCGGGGCTCCGCAACGAGAAGAGCGCCCCGACACCCCACCTCTCGGTGGATGTGTGCGGGACGCTCTTCTCGACGACGGGCGGGGCAGGCGTGGGTCAGATGACACCCTGCGCGAGCATCGCGTCGGCGACGCGGCGGAAGCCGGCGATGTTGGCGCCGGCGGCGAGGTCGCCGGGCATGCCGTACTCGTCCGCGGTGGCGGCCGTGGTGGCGTGGATGTCGGTCATGATGCGGTCGAGTTCCGAGTCGACGCGCTCGAAGTCCCACTGCAGGCGCCCGGCGTTCTGCCGCATCTCCAGCCCACTGGTGGCCACGCCGCCGGCGTTGGCGGCCTTGGCGGGGCCGAAGAGGATGCCCTTGTCGTGGATCACCTGGATGGCCTCCTCGGTGCAGGGCATGTTGGCGCCCTCGGCGATCACCCGGCAGCCGTTCTCGGCGAGGGCGCGCGCGGCGTCACCGTCGAGCTCGTTCTGGGTCGCACACGGCAGGGCGATGTCGCACTCGACGTCCCACACGGAGCGCCCCTCGAAGTAGGTGCAGTTGCCGCGGACGTCGGCGTACGCGGACAGGCGCTCGCGGCGCACGTCCTTGATCTCCGAGAGGAGGTCCAGGTCGAGGCCGTCCTCGTCGATCACGTAGCCCTGGCTGTCCGAGCACGCCACCACGGTGGCGCCGAGCTGCGCGGCCTTCTTGGCCGCGTACAGCGCCACGTTGCCGGAGCCGGAGACCACCACGCGCGAGCCCTCGAGGCTGATGTCGCTCTCTCGCAGCATCTCGCGGACAAAGTAGACGAGCCCGTACCCGGTGGCCTCGGTGCGCGCCCAGGAGCCGCCGTACCCGATCCCCTTGCCGGTGATCACGCCCGCCTCGTTGCGGCCGGTGACCTTGCGGTACTGGCCGTACAGGTAGCCGATCTCCCGGCCGCCCACGCCGATGTCGCCGGCGGGCACGTCGAGGTCGGCGCCGATGTGGTGGGCGAGTTCGGCCATGAACGACTGGCAGAAGCGCATGACCTCCTTCTCGCTCTTGCCGTGCGGGTCGAAATCGGATCCGCCCTTGGCGCCGCCGAGCCCGAGCCCGGTGAGCGAGTTCTTGAAGATCTGCTCGAAGCCGAGGAACTTGAGCGTGTCCTCGTCGACGGACTTGTGGAAGCGCAGTCCGCCCTTGTACGGGCCCAGGTCCGAGCTGAACTGGATGCGGAAGCCGCGCTGGACCTGGATGGCCCCGGAGTCGTCGACCCACGGCACGCGGAAGGAGATGACGCGCTCGGGCTCGATGATCCGCTTGAGGATCCCGCCCTCCACGTACTCCGGGTGCTGCTTGACGACCGGCGCGAGCGACTCGAGTACCTCGTGCACGGCCTGCCGGAAGAGCACCTGTCCGGGGTTACGTCGCACCACACACTCGAGAGCGTCGTGCAATGCGGCGTCGGCGTCGGCGTCGGACATGGGACCTCCGGTCGATGAGTCTGAGAAGACATGACTTTTGCGTCGTTGCCGAAGAGGCAGCCTAGCGGCCCGGTGCCCGAATCTCCGACTCAGCCTCGTCAAAGAATTAACTCAGACCACACGTGTCACACTGGACTCATTAATCACAGCTCCGTAATCTGAGCCGCGACCGGTCGGATTCCGACGACCACCCGTGCATCACGGAAGGCCAACATGCGCACCACCTCCAGAATCGCCGCCCTCGCCGCGGCCACGGCTCTCGTCGTCTCCGCGGCACCCGCCGGCGCGCAGCCCTCGCCCACCCCGTCACCCTCGACCACTCCCCCCGCCGCCGCAGAGCAGGTGGTCCCCAGCCTGGAGGCCGCGTTCGGCACCCAGCTGACCTCCCTCATCGACGCCCTCCAACGGGACCTCGGGCTGACCCCCGAGCAGTTCCTCGACCAGGCCGGCATCGGAGAACGCCTCGCCGAGGCCGCACCGCGCTGGGAGGAGGAGTTCAGCGACGCGTTCGGCGGCGTCTGGCTCGACGAGGCCGGCACCGGCCGGGTCGGCGTCGCCCCCGGCGAGGCGGCCGATGAACTCCGCGCCGAGGCCACCGACGCCGGCTTCACCGTCCGGGACGTCGCGCAGACGACAGCCGAACTCGAGGCCCGCGAGCGCCAGGTCGGCAAGGTCATCGAGACACTGCCCGACGAGCTGAACCAACTGGTCACCGGCGTCCGGACCGACCCGACCTCGAACGAGGTCGTGGTCACCACTCGGGGAGGCGACGCCGCGCAACTCGGGAACCTCACCGCGCGACTGAAGGACCTCGCCGTCGTCGACATGACCGACGCCCCCGACCCGGCCGGCGACCTCGCCCCGTTCGGCAGTGAGGGCGGCACCCAGTCCGACGGTGAGCCGACGACGGACGGGATCGAGCCCGGCACCACCACCGCCGACGCACAGGGCTCCCCCGCCGAGGGCTCCCCCGAGGCCGGGCCGGGCTCCCTCGGCAGCCTCGCGCTCCTCGGCGAGACCGGGATCGTCCCCGAGGGCCCCCTGCGCACGGCCGTCGACCTGCTCTCCGGCCTCACCCCCGGAACCGGGTCGATCATCGACGGCATGAACGAGACGGTCCCCAACCCCGTCACCCCGGTCCCCACCGAGGAGCGCCGCGCGACGCGCGTGGCCCCGGACGGCCCCGTGGTCGGCGGCACCGCATACGAGGTGCCGGTCGACGGCGGGATCCTCGAGTGCTCCACCGGATTCAACGGTGAGCTCGACGGCGCGCCCGTCGTCGTCACCGCCGCGCACTGCGCCGGTGCCGACGACACCCGCGCCTCCTTCCCCGGCGGCGAGGAGTTCGGCACGATGACCGGGGTCACCGAAGACCGGATCGACACCGCCCTCATCGCGGTCGACGACGAGCACGCGGACCGGTTCTCCTCCAACCTGGTCGGCACCGGCCCCGACACCACGCAGGACATCACCGGCACCGCCGACCCCGTGGTCGGGCAGAAGGCCTGCAAGAGCGGGTCGCGCACCGGGTTCTCCTGCGGCACCATCTCCGACGTCGGCGCCATGATCGACGTGGCCGGCACCCGGACCATCGAGAACGCCTTCACCGTGGACCTGTGCGCCCTGCCCGGCGACAGCGGCGGCGTGGTCTTCTCCGGCGACAAGGCCCTCGGGATCTCGAGCGCGTCCAACGTCGCCGACACCGGGACCTGCGCAAACGCCGATCAGCTGGGTCGTGACAACGGGTTCGCGCCACGACTGTCGGCCGTCCCGGTCAACGACGTGTTGGCAGCGCACCCCGGGCTGAGCCTGCGCACCAGCTGAGTCCAGACGCCCCGCGGGCCCCGGTCTGCGAGTCGAGAACTTCCCGGTAAGGGCTACCTCAACTCGTGGAACGGGGCCCGCGTGCCTTACCTTTGAGGTCAAGACCGTCCATGGGCGCCCGCCGGCTCTGCGGCTCCCAGAACGGCCATACGAGCGACGAAAGGCCGCGACGCAATGAATGGCGTGACCATCACTTTGGGGACGATCGGCGTACTGGTCTCCCTGTTCGCCTGGGGCTCCTTCTTCCTGGGCATCGGCACCATGGTCCGGTCCATCCGGCTCGGACAGAAGGACGGCTTCGCGCGATGGACGCCGTTCTTCGCGCGTCTCAAGACGCTGATCGTGGAGTTCCTCGCGCACACGAGGATGCTCCGCAAGAAGACGGTGGGCATCTCCCACTGGCTGGTGATGATCGGCTTCCTGCTCGGCGCGGTGGTCGCCATGGAGGCCTACATCCAGACCTTCCAGCCCGAGGGCCACTGGCCGATCATCGGCGGCACCGCCTGGTACCACTTCATCGACGAGTTGCTGGGCATCGGCACCACGGTCGGCATCATCGTGCTGATCATCATCCGCCAGCGCAGCCTCCGCCGGGGCCTCAACCGCTTCGAGGGCTCGGACCGCAAGGCCGCCTACTTCGTCGAAGTCATCGTGCTCATCGAGGGCCTCGGCATGATCCTGGTCAAGGCCGGCAAGATCGCCACCTACGGCGGCGCCAACCCGTACACGGATTTCTTCACCATGCAGGTGGCCCGGCTCCTGCCCGAGAGCCCCGTGATGGTCTCCGCGTTCGCCTTTGTCAAGCTCATGTCGGCGATGATCTGGCTGTACGTCGTGGGCCGCAACATCACCTGGGGCGTGGCCTGGCACCGGTTCGCCGCGTTCGTGAACATCTACACCAAGCGCGAGGCCGACGGCCGCACCGCGCTGGGCGCCCTCAAGCCGATGACCATGGACGGCGAGGCGCTGACCATGGAGAAGGTCGAGGAGAAGACCGAGGCCGACGAGGACTTCGAGCCGCAGCTCGGCGCCGGTGCGATCGAAGACTTCTCGTGGAAGGGCTGGCTGGACTTCACCACCTGCACCGAGTGTGGCCGCTGCCAGGAGCAGTGCCCCGCCTGGAACACCGGTAAGCCGCTGAGCCCCAAGCTCATGATCATGTCGCTGCGCGACCACGCCTACGCCAAGGCCCCGTACCTGCTCGCCGGTGGGCAGACCACCATGGGTGAGGAGACCGGCCTGGTCGACGCCGACGGCAACCCCGACGAGGCCAAGCTGGCCAAGATCCCCGAGGCGGCCCGCGCCGAGGCGCAGCGCCCGCTGGTCGGAGCCACCACCGCCGACGTGTCCGAGGACCCGGCCGCCTCCGGCATCATCGACCCCGAGGCGCTGTGGTCCTGCACCATGTGCGGCGCCTGCGTCGAGCAGTGCCCGGTGGACATCGAGCACGTCGACCACTTTGTCGACATGCGCCGCTACCAGGTGCTCATCGAGTCGGAGTTCCCCACCGAGCTGGCCGGCCTGTTCAAGAACCTCGAGAACAAGGGCAACCCGTGGGGCCAGAACAACTCGGGCCGTGACGAGTGGATGAAGGCGCTCGACTTCGACATCCCGGTGATCGGTAAGGACGTCGAGGACTTCGCCGACACCGAGTACCTGTTCTGGGTGGGCTGTGCCGGCGCGTTCGAGGACCGCGCCAAGAAGACCACCCAGTCGGTCGCGACGCTGCTGCACACCGCCGGTGTGAAGTTCGCGATCCTGGGCCAGGGCGAGACCTGCACCGGCGACCCCGCTCGCCGCGCGGGCAACGAGTTCCTGTTCCAGATGCTCGCCGAGCAGAACATCGAGACCATCAACGACGCGTTCGACGGCGTCCCCGCCAAGCAGCGCAAGGTCGTCGTGACGTGTGCCCACTGCCTCAACGCCCTCAAGAACGAGTACGGCGAGTTCGGTGGCAACTACCAGGTGGTCCACCACACGCAGCTGCTCAACCGCCTCGTGCGGGAGAAGCGCCTCGTGCCGGTCGCGCCGGTCGACGGCAACGTCACCTACCACGACCCGTGCTTCCTAGGCCGCCACAACCAGGTGTACGAGGCGCCGCGCGAGCTCATGGACGGCTCCGGCGTGACGCTCAAGGAGATGCCGCGACACGGTCAGCGGTCCATGTGCTGTGGCGCCGGTGGCGCGCGCATGTGGATGGAGGAGACGGTCGGCAAGCGGATCAACGTCGACCGCGTCGACGAGGCGCTGTCGACCTCGCCCAAGAAGATCGCCACGGGCTGCCCGTTCTGCCGCGTGATGCTCTCCGACGGCACCGATTCCCAGACCTCCGGCACC
Organism: Candidatus Dietzia intestinipullorum; assembly: GCA_019119635.1. Taxonomy (GTDB): domain Bacteria; phylum Actinomycetota; class Actinomycetes; order Mycobacteriales; family Mycobacteriaceae; genus Dietzia; species Dietzia intestinipullorum. Next base: position 93,546 of record DWWP01000014.1, on the reverse strand, counting down.
GAGCAGGAGGGCCAGGTCGAGGTCGTCGACGTGGCCCAGCTGCTGCTGGAGTCCGTCACCCGCGACGGTGACCTCCCCGAGCCCCGCGAGGCGGAGTGGCTCGAGAAGCCGGTCCGCGAGAAGAAGGCGGCGGAGCTCGAGGCCGAGAAGGCGGCCGTGGCCACCGCCGCGGCGCCCGAGAAGGCCCCTGAGGTCGCTCCGGACAACGAGGTCGTCAACGAGGGCGAGGGCGCCGAGGTCGCGGCGGCCGGGACCGGGGGCGCCGTGAGCGCGGCCGAGGCCGGCCCGTCCGTCGCCGACTCGAAGGGCGCACCCAAGTCCGGCGGGCTCAAACTCGGCGGCGGTGGCAAGGCACCCGGCGGCCCCAAGCCCCCGGGCGGTGCGAAGGCCGCCGCGCCGGGCGAGAAGCCGCAGGCCGAGGAGTCCACCGAGGCGCGGTCCGAGGTCAAGGACGCCGAGCGCACCGAGGAGACCCGCGAGGCCTCCGAAGGCGACGCGCCCACCACCACCGGCGCGAGCAAGGGTGCGCCCAAGTCGGGCGGGCTCAAGCTCGGCGGCGGTGGCAAGGCACCCGGCGGCCCCAAGCCCCCGGGTGGCGCGAAGCCCGCCGCCGCGCCGGCCGAGGAGGCGGACACGGCCGATAAGGCCGATAAGGCCGATAAGGCCGAGGAGTCTGCCCCCGCGGACGAGAAGCCGGCGGACGAGAAGTCCACAGGCGACCAGTCCTCGACCGGGGACACCGGCGCCACCAAGTCCGCGCCGCCCCGGTCCAAGAAGGCCGGCGGATACGGACTCTCGCTCGGCTGACGGTCGACGCGCGCGGCCCCAGAGCCCCCACCACCCGGCGAGCCCGGGTCGTGGGGGCTCTGCTCCTTTCCCCCACCCCCGGGTGGCACAATCAGCAGGTATGACGCCCGAGACTCCGGGACGCGAGTACCGTCCGATGCGACAGCTCGACCAGTCCTCCAAGCTCAAGAACGTCCTCTACGAGATCCGCGGGCCGGTGCTCGCCCGCGCGAACCAGTTGGAGGCCGAGGGCCACCGGATCCTCAAGCTCAACATCGGCAACCCGGCCCCCTTCGGTTTCGAGGCGCCGGACGTGATCATGCGCGACATGATCGCCGCACTCCCCCACGCGCAGGGCTACTCGGAGTCCAAGGGCATCCTGTCGGCCCGCCGCGCCATCTACACGCGCTACGAGCTGGTCCCGGATTTCCCCCACCTCGACGTGGAGGACATCTACCTGGGCAACGGCGTCTCCGAGCTCATCACCATGACCATGCAGGCACTGCTCGACGACGGCGACGAGGTCCTCATCCCGGCCCCGGACTACCCGCTGTGGACCGCGATGACCTCCCTGTCCGGCGGTAAGCCGGTCCACTACCTGTGCGACGAGCAGGACGACTGGAACCCGTCGCTCGAGGACATCGCCGCCAAGATCACGCCCCGCACCAAGGCGATCGTGGTGATCAACCCCAACAACCCGACGGGCGCGGTCTACTCGCGCGAGGTGCTACAGGGGATCGTGGAGTTGGCGCGCGAGCACAGCCTGCTGATCCTCGCCGACGAGATCTACGACCGCGTCGTCTTCGACGAGGCCGAGCACACCTCGGTCGCCTCCCTCGCCCACGACCTGCTGGTCCTGACGTTCAACGGCCTGTCCAAGACCTATCGCGTCGCCGGGTACCGGGCGGGATGGGTGGCGATCACCGGGCCCAAGACGCACGCGGCGGGGTTCCTCGAGGGGCTCGAGCTCCTCGCCTCCACCCGCCTGTGCCCCAACGTGCCCGCACAGCACGCCATCCAGGTGGCGCTGGGGGGATACCAGTCGATCGACGAGCTGATCGAGCCCGGGGGACGGCTCCACGAGCAGCGCGGGGTCGCGTGGGAGAAGCTCAACTCGATCCCCGGCGTGAGCTGCGTCAAGCCGATGGGCGCACTGTACGTGTTCCCGCGGCTGGACCCCGAGGTCCACCAGATCCACGATGACCGGCAGTTCGCGCTGGACCTGCTGGAGGAGGAGCGCATCCTCATCACGCAGGGCACGGGCTTCAACTGGCCCGAGCCGGATCACTTCCGGGTGGTCACCCTGCCGTCGGGCCGGGACCTGTCGACCGCGATCGAGCGGATCGGCAACTTCCTGTCCTCATACCGGCAGTAGCTCGGCCGGGGCCGTGCGCGACGCGGCGGTCGGGGCCCGTCCCGGCACCCCACGGCCGAGGGCGCGGTAGGTCCAGCCGGCCGCGCGCCACCGGTCGGCGGGCATGCAGTTGCGACCGTCCAGGAGGACCCGCCCCCGGGCCACGGCGGCGACGGCGTCGGGATCGAGCTCGACGAACTCGCCCCACTCGGTGGCCACCAGCACCACGTCCGCGCCCTCGCAGGCCGCGAGCGCCGAGTCGGCGTACGCGAGCGTGGGGAACAGCCTCCGGGCATTGTCCAGCGCCTGCGGGTCGTACACCACGGCGCAGGCGCCCTTGAGGGAGAGCATCCCGGCGACGTTGAGGGCCGGCGAGTCGCGCACGTCGTCGGAGTTCGGCTTGAACGCCGCCCCGAGCACCGCGACGGTCCGGCCGATCAGGTTTCCGCCGCACACCTCCTCGGCCAGGTCGATCATCTTCTCGCGGCGCCGCATGTTGATCGAGTCGACCTCGCGGAGGAACGTCAGCGCCTGGTCGGCACCCAGCTCGCCGGCGCGTGCCATGAAGGCCCGGATGTCCTTGGGCAGGCAGCCACCGCCGAAGCCGAGCCCCGCTCCGAGGAACTTCCGTCCGATCCGGGGGTCGATGCCGATCGCGTCCGCCAGGACCGTCACGTCCGCACCGGCGGCCTCGCACACCTCGGAGACCGCGTTGATGAAGCTGATCTTGGTGGCCAGGAAGGCGTTGGCGCTCACCTTGACCATCTCGGCCGTCGCCAGGTCGGTCTCGATGACGGGGCACGGGTCGCTCTCCAGGATCGGCGCGTACGCCTCGTCGAACAGCGCACGCGAACGACTTGCCCCTCGGGGCCCGTCGGGGCCGGCTCCCTCGCCGTAACCCACCACGATCCGGTCGGGCGTGAGGGTGTCCCGGACCGCAAAGCCCTCGCGGAGGAACTCGGGATTCCACACCACCTCGACGTGCACGCCGTCGCGGACGTGCCAGTCGGCGATCCCCTGGAGCCGCACCGCCGTACCCACGGGGACGGTCGATTTGCCCACCAGGACGGCGTCCCGCTCCAGCAGCGGCGACAATCGGGCGACGACGTCCTCGACGTATGTGGTGTCAGCCGCGAAGTCTCCGGTCCGCTGGGGCGTTCCCACACCGATGAAGTGCAGGTCGGCGAACTCCGCGGCCTCGGCGTAGTCGGTGGTGAACCGCAACCGGCCTGATTCCACGTTCCGCAGCAGGACCTCGGGCAGTCCCGGCTCGTAGAACGGGACCTCGCCCCGTCGCAGTCGTTCGATCTTGGTCTCGTCGACGTCCACGCCGAGCACGTCGTGCCCGAGCTCGGCCATGCAGGCCGCGTGGGTCGCGCCGAGGTATCCGGTCCCGAAGACGGTCATCCGCATGAGGCTCACGCTAGGAGTCGCACGCGACGTCCGGGAGACCTCCGGGTGAACGGCGACCGCCGGTCAGCGAAAGTTCAGGTACGCCTTGGAGGCGGTCGGGCCGCGCTGGCCCTGGTACTTCGAGCCGGTGGAGGCGCTGCCGTAGGGCGCCTCCGCGGGGCTGGACAGACGGAACAGGCACAGCTGCCCGATCTTCATCCCGGGCCACAGGGTGATGGGCAGGTTCGCGACATTGGAGAGCTCGAGCGTGATGTGCCCGCCGAAGCCGGGATCGATGAAGCCGGCGGTCGAGTGGGTGAGGAGGCCGAGTCGCCCGAGCGACGACTTCCCCTCGAGCCGCCCCGCGAGATCGTCGGGGAGTTCGACGCGTTCGAGGGTGGCGCCCAGCACGAACTCGCCGGGGTGGAGCACGAACGGGTCACCGGCGGCCGGCTCGAACATCTCGGTGAGGTCGTCCTGCTGCTGCGCGGGATCGATGTGGGTGTAGCGGGAGTTGTTGAACACCCGGAACAGCCCGTCCAGCCGGACGTCGACACTTGAGGGCTGGATCAGCGACGGATTCAGGGGATCCACGACGAGCCGCCCGTCGTCGAGTTCGGCACGGAGGTCACGGTCGGAGAGCAGCACGGTCTAGAGGGTATCGCGACCCCCCTGCGAGCAGGCGAATCTGGGCCCCCAGCTCGCTGACGGCCGTGCAGTCGTCGGCGAACGGCAGGCGCTGACGATGAATACGCCCGTCGCGACCGGTGATCTCGAGGTCCACGCCGGCGCGGTCGATGCCCACTAGGAGTGGCCGCTCGGCGGGCAGGCAGCGGCACACCCGCAGGGCCATGCGCGGCACGACGTGGCAGCGCGGGTCGTTGAGGTGGTCGAGCCAGTGCCCCTCGAGGTCGGCGAAGGGATCGGGACCGGAGGTGGCGAGGTCCTCGGTCTCGATCTCGGTGACACCGTCGTGGTCGGTGAGGACGACCCGGTCCGGCCGGAGACGGACGAGCGTGACCGAGGCGCCGACGTCCAACAGGCACGGCTCGGGGAGGTCGCGGGCGATCTCGGCGGCGGTGTGGCGCTGCGTCCGCACCCCGGGGAGCTCGACACGGCCCTCGACGACGACGACCCGGCGGCAACGCCCGTCGGCGGCACCCCCTACCACCACGTCGAGGACTTCGAGCCGCCCATGCGCCCCGCCGTAGCGGATCGCCGCGGTCTCGGCCGCGGGCACCGCCACCCACAGGTCGCCGGCGTCGGGCACCTGGTGGACCAGCGAGACGGCGGCCGTGGTGGCGCCGGTGGGCCGGGCTGCTCCGGCGGCTCCCGGGGCCGCGGTGCGGTCGGCGGGACCGGCGGGCTCGAGCGACAGTGTGGCCCGGGGGCTCCGGCGTAGGGCCGAGCTCGCTCGTTCGGCGGGGTCCGGGACGGGGCCGACCAGTCTGCTCATGCCAACTCCTCGTCGTCGTCACCACCGACGACTCCGGTGGCGTGCGGTGAACCGTTGTTCCCCGGTCGATCCGGTGCCTTCAGGGAGGGGCACCGGATCGACCGCGGTGGCGGGGACGTGACTACCCGCGCCGATTAACTTAGGTAAGGCTCACCATAGATGCAAGGGGCTGGCGGAAACTTTTCCCCGGAACGGTCGGTCCCGGCGTCAGACCGAGAGCGCCGCGAGCTCGCGCCGGACGTCCTCCGCGGCGCGGCAGACCTGCGCGAACCCGATCCGGACGAGGTCCCGGAACACCGCATCAGACGGCCCCACCTCGAGGTCGAGTCCCCGGCAGTCCAGGCCCACGATCCGGGGTTCCGGCTCCGGGGCGGGGTGCCCTGCGCCCGCGGCGAGGCGGTGCGCGAGTCCGGGGTCCGCGCCGAGGCGACGCAGCCATTCCTGCTCGTCCACCCCGATGGGGTCGACGGCCGATGCCGAGAGCTCGGCCGCGGGGACCGCGTGGGCGCCCGCGGCCGACAGGTAGCCCACCTCGAGCGGCCGCAGCTGGTGCAGTCGCAGCGCGGACCGCCGGCGTGCCGGGGAGCCAGCCGTGATGATCCCGGCGATGCTGACGACCCCGCGGGCCACCGCGCACCCGTCGCCGCAGGCCGCTCCCCCGCGCGCCGCACCGCCGCCGAGGTCGAACGACGGCCGCACCCCCGTGCGGCGGCAGCGACCGGTGCACACCGTGTCGACCACCTCGACCGAGACCGACAACCCCACCGGGAAGGCCTCGGTATCCGCACCCCGCGCGTCGTGGCCGGGGCCTCCGGCGTCCACCACCAGGACGACGACCCCGTCGTCCCGGACCCGCGCCGACCGCAGGGGCCGCCGGAGCAGGCCCGCCTCGACGGTCCCCGACGCGCCGCGGGCGAGGACGGTCCGCACGCGTTCGGCGACCGGCCACTCGATGACAGCGTCCATCACGCAACTCCTCACCGCTACCGGGCGCCCGCCCGTTCGGACGGGCGCCCGGAAATAACGGACTCTCCTCCTGTTCAGCGTCGCGAGAGCGCCGTTCATTACCCGATCTGGCGCGGAAATGCCGTGAGACCTGCCACATCACGGCTCGCGGCCCCCGCGGGCGGGGCCTCCCGCTCATGCACGAACCCTGCCCGCGTGGTCAAATGGGGCCATGGACGAGTTCAGGGAAGAGCCTTCGAAGTACATCTGGCGCTGGAGCGCGTGGTCGTGGGTGTGCGTGGGCGTCGCCGTCCTCATCGTGGTGATGGGCCTGACCGGCGGCGGCACGATGACCCCCTGGATCATCGGCGCGCTGGTGTTCGCGGTGGTCGGGGGCGTCGCGTTCGGGTTCGTGCCCCGCGCCTCGCTCTCCCACAAGCCGCAGCCCATGACGCCCGGGGCCAAGCGCAAGGCCGAGGCGAAAGGCCCCCACGACGGGCGGGCCTGAGACGTCCCGTGCTAATCTGGTCCCGCCTCACAGAGGCACCGCCGATGTAGTTCAATGGTAGAACTTCTGCTTCCCAAGCAGACAGCGCGGGTTCGATTCCCGTCATCGGCTCGAAAGAAGAACGCCCCGGATCAGCACTGGTCCGGGGCGTTTTTGTGCGCATGGGCCTGCCACTTCAGGCATGACGGCGCCAGCCGCTCAGCCCCTGCCTCCGATCTCCCCGCGGCGCCGCAGCCGCTGGAAGCCGGGGATGCCGTTGAGCGCCTCCAGACATTTGCTGGCCACGTCGAGGATCTCGGTGACCTCCGGCGCCACCGAGTCCAGGGACCGCACGACCGGCAGCACGTCGCGTTCGACGCTGGTGATGAGCTGCGGAAGGTTGTCGATCAGCTCGAGCACCGCCTCGAAGTCCTCCGAGTCCACGGCGTCGACCACGCGGCCGGCGACCGGGGCGAGCCTGGTGGCCACCTCGTCGGCGGTGACGAGCAGTTCGGTGACCCGGGTGGAGATCATCGTGGCCTGCTCGGCCCGGACCCCCTCCTCCAGGAGCAGCGCCTCGAGGACCGGCTTGACCTGAGCCACGGTCGATTCGACGAAGTCGACCACGGGCAGGGCCCGCTCGGTGATCTGCTCGGCCGAACCCGTGACCGTGCCGACCCGCCCGACCAGCCCCTCGGCGTCGTCGACGGTCGAGTCCACCCGCAGCACGATCTCCTCGGCATCACCGACGGCAGTACCGACCCGTCCGACCAGTCCCTCGGCATCTCCCACCGCCGAGTCCACCCGCAACACGAGCCCCTCGGCGTCGCCCACGGCCGTACCGACCCGCCCGACCAGGCCCTCCGCGTCCCCCACAGCCGAGTCCACCCGCAACACGAGCCCCTCGGCATCACCGACAGTCGAGTCCACGCGCAACACGATCTCCTCCGCGGTATCCACCGCCGAATCCACCCGGTCGAGGGTGACCGAGACGCGCGCGACCGCCCTGTCTACGTCGTCGACCGCGCGCGCGGCGGAGAGGATGATCTGGTCCACCGCGGCGACCGCCCGCTCCACGGAGTCGACGATCGACCCGATCCGCGCGACCAGCAGCTCGGCGTCCTCGAGGAGGATCGCTATCCGGGCCGGGATCGACAGTGCGTACCGCGCGGCGCGGAGCTCCCACTCCACCACGCGCGCCGCCGCCCCGACGACCGACGAGGGCCCGCGGAACCTGGGCTGAATATCTGCCATGAACCGATGATGCCCGATCGGTCACACCCTTCGGTGCGGACCCGCCACCCCGGGACGCCCGACCTCGAAATCAGAAGGCTTCCTCACCTTGGACTGTTGGATGACAACGCACTAACATCCGTCTTGTTACTGACGAGTAGGTAGCGGTGGCCCGACTCCAACAGGGCCCCGCGTCCCGACACGAACAACGACACCTCCCTGTCGAACGGAGAAGACCGTCATGGGTCATTACAAGAGCAACGTCCGAGACCTCGAGTTCAACATGTTCGAGGTCCTGGGCATCAACGAGGAACTCGATGCCGGCGAGTTCGGCGACCTCGACACCGACACCGCCAAGGGCATCCTCTCCGAGGTCGCCACCCTCACCGAGGGCCCCGTGGCCGAGTCCTTCGCCTCCGCCGATCGCAATCCGCCGGTCTTCGACCCCGACACCCACTCGGTCTCGATCCCCGAGGACTTCAAGAAGTCGTTCAACGCCTGGTACGACGCCGGCTACACCCTGATGGGCCTGCCGGAGGACCTGGGCGGCATGCCCGCCCCCCGCAGCCTCGTGTGGGCAGCCGGCGAGATGATGCTCGGCGCCAACCCGGCCGCCTACATGTACTCGGCCGGACCGTCCTTCGCCGCCGTGATGTACGAGAACGGCACCGACGAGCAGAAGAAGTGGGCGGCCACCTGCGCCGAGCGCGGCTGGGGCGCCACCATGGTGCTCACCGAGCCGGATGCCGGCTCCGACGTGGGCGCCGGCCGGACCAAGGCCGTCAAGCAGGACGACGGCTCCTGGCACCTCGAGGGCGTCAAGCGCTTCATCACGTCGGCCGATTCGGACGACATGTTCGAGAACATCTTCCACCTCGTCCTGGCACGCCCCGAGGGCGCCGGCCCGGGCACCAAGGGCCTGTCCCTGTTCTTCGTGCCGAAGTTCCACTTCGACTTCGAGACGAACGAGCTGGGCGAGCGCAACGGCGTCTTTGTCACCGGCGTCGAGCACAAGATGGGCCTCAAGGTCTCCACCACGTGTGAGCTGACCTTCGGCGGCCACGGCGTCCCGGCCAAGGGCTGGATGATCGGCGGCGACGAGCTCAACCAGGGCATCCGCCAGATGTTCGACGTTATCGAGCACGCCCGCATGATGGTCGGCACCAAGGCCATCTCCACCCTGTCCACCGGTTACCTCAACGCCCTCGAGTACGCCAAGGAGCGCGTCCAGGGCGGCGACATGGCGGAGATGGCCGACAAGAACGCACCGCGCGTGACCATCACGCACCACCCGGACGTGCGCCGCGCGCTCATCCGCCAGAAGGCGTTCGCCGAGGGACTGCGCGCCGTGTACATGTACACGGCCTCGCACCAGGACGTCAGCATCGCCCAGCGGGTCTCCGGCGCCGACGCCGAGCTCGCCCACCGGGTCAACGACCTGCTGCTGCCGATCGTCAAGGGCGTCGGCTCCGAGCGCGCCTACGAGCTGCTCACCGAGTCGCTGCAGACCTTCGGTGGCTCCGGCTTCCTGCAGGACTACCCGATCGAGCAGTACATCCGTGACGCCAAGATCGATTCCCTCTACGAGGGCACCACCGCGATCCAGGCGCAGGACTTCTTCTTCCGCAAGATCGCCCGCGACCGCGGCACCGCCGTCGGCCACGTGGCGGCACAGATCAAGAAGTTCCTGGACAACGACGCCTCCGGCGGCGCGCTGTCCGCCGAGCGGGAACTCCTGGCCACCGCGCTGGCCGACGTCGAGGCCATGATCGCCACCTGCTTCGACCACCTGCTGGCCGCGCAGGAGGACCCCAAGCGCCTCTACTCGATCGGACTCGCCTCCGTGCGGGTGCTCATGGGCTTCGGTGACCTCGTCATGGGCTGGCGTCTGCTCGAGGGCGCCGAGGTCGCGCAGAACGCGCTCGAGGGCGCGTCCGCCGAGGACAAGGACTTCTACGCCGGCAAGATCGCGGCGGCCAAGTGGTTCGCACACAACGAGCTGCCGCTGCTCACCGCGACCCGCGGGATCGTCGCCGGGACCGACGCCGAACTGATGGCACTGGACGAGTCCGCCTTCTGATCCGGCGGCGCTCCGGCGCCACGACGCCCCCGGGCGACAGAGACCAGATCCGCCACCCACACGGGTGGCGGATCTCGTCTTTTCCAGGGCCGGTATAGGAGCTCCGGACCGCTCAGGGCATACTGGCACGCACGTACAGCTGACCTCCGCGGCAGGGGAAGACCGGTGAGAACCCGGCGCTGACCCGCAACGGTGTGTTGTCACCCCCCCGGTGACGACGAGCCCGATCGCCTGCTCGGAGGTTCGCGACTCCCACCGTCGCCGAGGTCTGCGATCCGGAGTCCTGCGCGGTGACGTGGCGCCCCGGCGACCGCTCGCCCCAAGGTCTCGTCGGTTCGCGGACACGAGAAGATCCGAGGACCGATCATGCTCAGCCGCCACTCCCGACCCACCGCCACGCTCGCCGCCCTCATGGTCGCCGGGCTCACCATTGCCGGCTGCTCGCGCGGCGAAGCACAGGACACCGACGTCTCCGCCGAGCCGTTCGACGAGCCGGTGACCATCAGCAACTGCGACCGCGAGGCGACGTTCGACGCTCCCCCACAGCGCGTCATCTCGATGAACGACCACGTCACCGAGACGCTCATCCAGATGGGCGCCGGGGACCGGATCGTCGGGATGGGCTACGGCGAACAGGACGAGGTCCTGCCCGAGGTCGCCGAGCAGTTCGACGCCATCCCCTCGCTCGCCGAGGAGTACCCCACCTGGGAGCAGATAGTCGACCTCGAGCCCGACATGGTGGTGGGCGGCATGAGCAGCGCCTTCAACGAGAAGGAGGGCCGCAGTCGGGACGCGCTCGAGTCCGAGGGGATCGACACCTTCCTGTTCTCCGAGTACTGCGGCGAGGGCTTCCCCGACCTGTCCATGCTCGAGACCGACTTCGAGCAACTCGGCAGCGTACTGGCCGTCGAGGAAGGCGCGCGAGAGCTCACCGAGCGGATCACCGGCGAGCTGGAGGAGGTCCGCGCAACGCTCGATTCCGCGGGCGTCGACGGGACCCCCACTTTCTTCTACGACGGCGGCGAGGCCGAGCCGACGACCATCGGTGGCGTCGGCGTGGGCCAGTTGATCGGCGAGTACGCGGGCGCGGACAACATCTTCACCGAGGGCGACCGCCCCTATCTCAAGACCACGTGGGAGATCCTCGGCGAGCGGCAGCCCGAGGCGATCGTCGTACTGGACTACGGCAACACCCCCGTCGAGGACAAGATCGCGTATCTCGAGCAGCAGCCCATCATGTCCACCACCCCTGCGATCCGCGACGACCGGATCGTGGTGGTGCCCCTGTCGGACTTCTTCGAGAGCTCACGGATGACGACCTCCGCCGAGACCATCGCCCGCGAACTGCACCCGCAGGCGTTCGGGGGCTGACATGGCGGTGGTGACAGACAGACCGACGAGGCGCACACCCGGCCTCGCCCCGGACGCCCCCGCGCCACCTCCGCGGCGGCGGCCCCTGTGGCTCTTCCTCGCCCCGCTCGCGGCGCTGCTCGCACTGACCATCGCCGTCGGCGTCTCCCTCGGCTCGGTGTCCATCCCGATCGGGGACGTGTGGGCGATCGTCGCGCACCGCTTCGCCCCGGGCGTGTTCACCCCGTGGTGGACGAACGCCCGCGAGGCGATCGTCATCGAATCCCGCCTGCCCCGCTCGCTCATGGCGGCCGCCGTCGGGGCGTCGCTGGCAGTGGCCGGCGGCGTGGCGCAGGCCGTCACCCGCAACCCGCTCGCCGACCCCTACCTCCTGGGCGTGTCCTCGGGCGCGGGCTTCGGCGTCGTCGTCCTCACCGTGCTCGGCGTGGGCGCCGGCGTGTGGGGCGTGTTCACGCTTCCGATGGCGGCGTTCCTCGGCTCGCTGATCCCGCTGGTCGGAGTGGTCCTGGTGGCGCGCCGGGCGCACGACACCACCGCGATCGTCCTGGTCGGCGCCGCCCTGACCATGGTCTTCGGCTCTCTCAACACGTTCGTCCTCCTGGTATTGGGCGACGACCACCAGCTCGGCACCGTCATGCGCTGGCTCGCCGGCGGGTTCGGCGACGCGGGGTGGACCATGCTCGCGGCGCCGGTGGTGATCCTGCTGCTCACCGGCGTCGTCGTCCTCCTGTGCAGCCGGCACCTGGACCTGCTGCTCACCGGCGACGACGGCGCCACCGCGATGGGCGTCAACGTCCCGCGGTTCCGCATCCTCATGCTGCTGCTGGTCTCCCTGCTCACAGCGGGCGCCGTGGCGGTGGCGGGCACCATCGGGTTCATCGGCCTGCTCGTGCCCCACCTCGCCGGCTACCTCACCGGCCGCACGACGGCACGCCTGCTACCGACCGCCGCCCTGCTCGGTGCGGTGGCGCTCGTGGCGGCCGACATCGCGGCCCGCTCCGTGAGCGACGGCGCGGAACTCCCCGTCGGCGTGGTCACCGGCGTCGTCGGCGGCCCCGTCTTCCTGGTCATGCTCTGGCGTCGCTACGGAAAGGCGGCGGTATGACCACCCTGACCGCACAGGACGTCTCGGCGAAGCTGGGCGGCCGCCCGATCCTCGAGTCGGTCGACCTCACGGTCGCGCCCGGACTCGTCACCGCGCTGGTCGGCCCCAACGGCAGCGGCAAGACCACGCTGCTGCGCACCTGTTACCGCGCCCTGCCGGCCTCGGCCGGCCTGGTCACGCTGGACGACGCCGACATCACCTCCCTGCGCCGCCGCACCCTGGCCCGGGCGGTCGGGGTGAGCACCCAGGAGCCGGTCTCACTTGGCGGGATCTCGGTGCGCGAATCGGTGCGGCTGGGTCGGACCGTCAAGCGGGGGATGTTCGAGCCGTTCGGCACCGACGACACCGAGGTGGTCGACACCGCGCTGGCCCGGGTGGGGATGACCGGACTCGCCGAGCGCGACGTGCTGGCACTGTCCGGCGGGGAGCGGCAACGGGTCTCGATCGCCCGCGCGCTGGCCCAGCAGCCGGACGTCCTCCTGCTGGACGAGCCCACCAACCACCTCGACCTGCACCAGCAACTGTCCGTGCTGTCGCTGCTGCGTGAGCTGGCCTCCGACGGCCTGGCCGTGCTGCTGACCCTGCACGACCTGCGGATGGCCACCGAGTACTGCGACGCCATGGCAGTCCTGCACCGCGGCCGGCTGGTGGCCACCGGGACGCCGGAGAGCGTGCTCTCCCCCGCGCTGCTGGCCGACGTGTTCGGCGTCCGCGGCAAGGTGCGGCCGGGGCGCGAGGGGAACCGGACCCTGGACGTGTGGGGACTCGCCGATGCCTGATCCGGTCACCGCCGCGTACGAGCGCCTCGCGGGCCCGCTCGGCGAGTTCGCGCGCACGATCGACCACGGGCCGCAGGTGCTTCCCGGCAGCGTCCTGGCGGACCCGCGGTGGCTGTCCGACCGGATCGAGGACACCGGCAGGCGGTGGGCTCACGGCGACCGGCGGGTCAACGGCACCCTCTGGTGGTACTCGGCCAGCTCCACCCTGGTGGCGCCCCCGCTGACAATGCTGCTCACCGAGGGGGCCGCCCCGGATCCGCGGCCGGAACACCTCGAGGTCTCCCTGCAGCCCAACGGCTATCTCAGGGCCGCGCGCTCGGCGCGCCTGCTCACCTCCGCCGCCGAGTTCGCGGACGCCCTCCGGCAGGCGCACGAGGAGGTGATCGCCGCCCTCGCGGAGGTCTCGGGCGCGTCACCGCGGGCCCTGTGGGCGATCGCCTCGGACTCGATCGGCAACCGCGCCCTCGAGGCGGGGCGCGCGGTCGGGGACCCCGAGCGCGGCTGCGCGCTCGCCCACGCCCTGACGGCGCCGCCGCTGCTGCCGGTCCGGTACGTCGATGTCGACGGGCCCCAGCGCTCCCGGCGCTTCCTCCGCCGCGGCTCGTGCTGCCTGATCTACGTGGCGACCGACGGCGAGAAATGCGTCAGTTGTCCCCGTCGCACCCCCGACGACCGCCACGCCGCCCTGGTGCGCCGCACCGCCTCCTGACCGACACGGTCGCCGGCGGGCGATCAGGGGAAGGGCAGCCCCGGCAGTTCGATGGGCGGGAGCCCCGGGATCTCGACCGGGCCGGGCGGCGGCGGTCCGGGCTCCTCCGGGGGCGGCGAGGGCCGCGGCGGTTCGGCGCGACACTCGACCCCGGCACGCGGCGGGTACGTGGACGAGACGGTGTCGGTACTCACCGTCTCGTCCCCCCGCTCGACCACGCGGGTCGCGCGGGCCGTGTATCCGTCCTCGCCGGGCACCGGCGTGCAGTCCGCGGAGGTGTCGACGCGGGAATCCGCGCGGCGGATGTCGGCGCGGGGCGCGGTCGAGACCTGCACCGAGTACTCCCGCGTGCCCCACAGTCGGACGGTCACCGAGTTGCCGTCGCCGGAGGCGTCGATCACCAGCCCGGTGCCCTGGTCGTTGCGGAATCCGACGTCGGACGACGCGGTGGCGTCGCGGCCGGCGGGGAACTGCTCCCCGTCCACCCCGCGGCTGGTCCGCACGAGCCCCTGCGCGCCCGCCTCGAAGGCGGAGTTGAACAGCGCCGTGGCCACGGCGTCCGCGGAGGTGTCGCCCGAGGCGGTGCCGGCCACCTGGTTCATGGAGAAGGTCCCGCCGGCGGGGATGAAGTGGCCCGCGAGCGCGGCGATCATCGACTGCGCGCGGCCGCTCGGGCCGACGCTGACGGTGAACTCGCCGACGATGTCGCGGATGCCGGCACGTTCGGCATCCTCCGTCGACAACTCGGGGTCCCGTCCGACGTAGCTGACGGGCAGGACCCGGTCGCCCTCGACGTCGGTCAGCTGCCCGGGCAGGTTGCCCAGGAGCGGGCCCCACTCCACGGTCCTGCCCTGGACCGCGGGGACGACCGACGCGGTCGAGCCGCTGAAGGAGAACGTGGCGTCCCGGCCCTCCTGCTCGGTCTCGGCGAGCATCGGCTCGAGGATCCCCTTGGCGGCGTCGGCGTCGAAGCGCGCCCGGAGCTCATCGCCCTCGCGGACGAAGGTCAGGTACTCGCCGATGCGCTCGCTCGGGAACGTCACCGGGACGGCCTCGGGGCTCTCGGGGTCGACCATCTCGATCTCCCGCTCGGGCAACTCCGGCCGGTCCCGTCCCTGGGCCGGGGGCGCGGGCGGCCTGGTGGTGACGGTCATGAGCGGAGGCTCGGTGCCGTCGTCGCGCATCCGGGAGGCCAGCAGGGTCAGATCCTGCTCGGCGGCGGGTTCCGCGATGTCGCGGATCAGCGCCCGCACCTGGTCGGCGTCCGTCTCGGTGGGCGTGTAATCGACGGGCAGGTCCACCCCGCCCTCGTCGAGCCAGTGCTCGAGGACGGCGTCGCGGGAGTTCTCGATCTGCATGCGCTGGCCGTCGATCGGGATGGCCGACTTCACCTCGTCCCGGTCGAACCAGATGGCGCCCTCGCGGGGCTCGAAGTCCGCCTGCAGGGCGAGCTTCTCGAGGAAATCGGTGAGCCGGGCGTCGGGGATGACGCTCGCGATCCCCACGTCGTCGGTGAGCACCAGGCTGAAGAGACGGACGAACGGGTTGAGCGACTGCTCCCCGGCCCGGTCCAGGGTGCCCTGGTAGTCCACCGAGAGCCCGACGGTCTGCGGGTCGAGCGACGTGGCCACGACCCCGGCACGCAGGTCCACCTCGTCGTCGACGCGGGGCCCCAACTCGCTGACGAGCTTGGCCTCCGCGTCCTCGGTGCGCATGCCGCCCACCTGGATCCCGGCGACCTCGGCGCCGCGCGGCACCCGGCCGATGCTGTGGACCAGATCGAAGCCGTAGAGCACGCACAGCCCCATGAACAGCCCGACGCCCGCGTAGAGCCATTGCGAACGCAGGCGGTAGCGACGCCGGTCCGACGCCGAGGGCTGCTGCTGGGTGCTCTCGTACACGACTGGCCGGGCGAGACCATCGTCGCTGGTGGTGGACTCTTCCACGCTGACTCACGCCCCCCTTCCGGGCGGGGGACGGCGCCCCGGTGGGGTGCCGGCCGGGACTGCCCACCCGAACCACTGTGTGTCCACTATGACGGACGGGGACCGATACGTGCAGCCCCCGCGCCGGACGCGGGGGCTGCACTATGCTCCACGGTGGGTGCCGTGGCGGGTTCTACCTGGTGGGGGTCAGCGCTCGACGATCGCGGTGACGCCCTGGCCGCCGGCGGCGCAGATGGAGATGAGCGCGCGGCCCGACCCCTTCTGCTCCAGCAGCTTGGCGGCGGCGGCCAGGATGCGGCCGCCGGTCGCGGCGAACGGGTGGCCGGCCGCCAGCGAGGAGCCGTTGACGTTGAGCTTGGACCGGTCGATCGAGCCCAGGGCCTTGTCCAGGCCGAGGCGCTCGGTGCAGTACTCGTCGGACTCCCACCCGGCGAGCGTGGCCAGGACCTGCGAGGCGAAGGCCTCGTGAATCTCGTAGAAGTCGAAGTCCTGCAGGGTGAGCCCGTTGCGCTCGAGCAGCCGCGGCACCGCGTAGGTGGGGGCCATGAGCAGCCCGTCCGGGGTGCGGCCGTCATGGCCGTGGACGAAGTCGACCGCGGCGGTCTCGGAGTCCACGAGGTAGGCGCGGACCGGGAGCTTGTTCTCCTCGGCCCACTCCTCGCTGGCCAGCAGCACGGCGGAGGCGCCGTCGGTGAGCGGGGTCGAGTTGCCGGCGGTCATGGTGGCCTCGGTGCCGTGGGCCTCGGCGTCGCGCTTGCCGAAGGCCGGCTTGAGCTTGGCCAGCTTCTCGGCGGTCGAGTCGGGGCGCATGTTGTTGTCGCGCGCCATGCCGAGGAACGGGGTGACCAGGTCGTCCTGGAAGCCCGAGTCGTAGGAGGCGGCCAGGTTCCGGTGGCTGGTGGCGGCCAGCTCGTCCTGGTCCTCGCGGGTGACACCCATCTCGCGGGCGGTGATCGCGGCGTGCTCGCCCATCGACAGGCCGGTGCGGGGCTCCGAGTTCTGCGGCTGCTCCGGGACCAGACCCTGCGGGCGGATGTCGCCGAGCAGCTTGAGGCGGTCGACGGTGGTCTTGGCCGCGGAGAGCTTGATGAGCGTCTTGCGCAGGTCGTCGTTGACGGCGAGCGGCGCGTCCGAGGTGGTGTCGACGCCGCCGGCGACGCCGGACTCGATACGGCCGAGCGCGATCGCGTCGGCGACCTGCACGGCGGAGGCCAGGCCCGTGCCGCAGGCCTGCTGCAGGTCGAACGCCGGGGTCGAGGCGTCGAGGACGGAGCCGATCACCGTCTCGCGGGTGAGGTTGAAGTCACGCGAGTGCTTGAGCACGGCGCCGGCGACGACCATGCCCAGGGCCTCGCCCTGGAGGTTGTACCGGGCCGCGAGGCCGTCGATGGCGGCGGTGAGCATGTCCTGGTTGGACGCGTCCGCGTACTTGCCGTTCGACCGCGCGAAGGGGATCCGGTTGCCGCCGACGATGGCGACCTTGCGGGGGCTGGTGGTCACGTGTGTCACTCCCGTGGTTCTCGGTGTCAGGTGGCCCGCAACGCGGCCCGCCGAGTATTGTTACTCAGCAGTAAGTTACTTGTCGACCCCACACCGGCGGCAGGATGGTCCCCGGGACCACCCCCGTCGACGTGTGCAGCACATACCGCACCTCTCCAGGAGATGATCGCCATGGCACAGGGCAACCTCGACCTCTACTCACAGTTCGTGACCTCCGCGCCGGGGTCGTTCATCGCCGGGAAGGTCGGCCTCCCCCAGCCCGAGCAGCTCCGCCGCTACGAGCCCGGCCAGCCGGCGCTGCACGGCCCCGTCCTCGTCGGTGGCGAGGGTCGCCTGGTCGAGCCCGTCCGCGCCATCCTCGAATCGGACTACGAGCTCGCCGGCGCGGACGCCGACGGCAAGTTCGCGGGGCTCGTCTTCGACGCCACCGGCATCCGCCGCGCCGAGGACCTCAAGGAGATGTTCGAGTTCTTCAACCCGGTCATCCGCCGCGTCGCCCCGAGCGGCCGCGTGGTGGTCCTGGGCACCACCCCGGACGAGACCGGCTCGGTCGAGGAGCGGATCGCCCAGCGTGCGCTCGAGGGCTTCACCCGGTCCCTCGGCAAGGAGATGAAGCGGGGCGCCACCGTCCAGCTGGTCTACGTCTCCGCCGACGCGGACGCGGGCGCGTCGGGCCTCGAGTCCACGCTGCGCTTCCTCCTGTCGGGCAGGTCGGCCTACGTCGACGCCCAGGTCATCCAGGTCGGTGCCGGCGGCGCCACGGCCCCCGCCTCCTGGACGACGCCGCTCGAGGGCAAGGTCGCCGTGGTCACCGGTGCGGCACGCGGCATCGGCGCCGAGATCGCGGCCGTACTGGCCCGTGACGGCGCGCACGTGATCTGCTGCGACGTCCCCGCCGCCGGGGAGGCGCTCTCGGAGACCGCCAACGCCGTCGGGGGCACCTCGCTCCCGCTCGACGTGACCGCCGCCGACGCCGCCGACGTCCTGGCCACGCACGTCAAGGACCGCCACGAGGGCGTGGTGGACGTGCTCGTGCACAACGCCGGCATCACCCGCGACAAGACGCTCGCCGGGATGGACGCGGGCCGCTGGGACTCGGTCATCGCCGTCAATATCTCCGCCCCCGAGCGCATCACCGCCGAGCTCGCGGAGAAGGGCGCGCTCGCCGAGAACGGCCGCGTGATCGGCGTGTCCTCGATGGCCGGCATCGCGGGCAACCGCGGCCAGACCAACTACGCCGCCTCCAAGGCCGGCGTGATCGGCTTTGTCAACGGCGCCTCCGCCGAGCTGGCCTCGCAGAAGGTCACCGTCAACGCCGTGGCCCCCGGCTTCATCGAGACGCAGATGACCGCCGCGATCCCGTTCGCGACCCGCGAGGCCGGGCGTCGCATGAACTCGATGCAGCAGGGCGGCCTGCCGGTCGACGTGGCCGAGACCATCGCGTTCTTCGCGAGCCCCGCCTCGTCGTCGGTCACCAACAACGTGGTCCGCGTGTGCGGCCAGTCGCTGCTGGGTGCGTGATCGCCGAGATGACTGATCCGCAGAACCCCGGCGTGGACGTGGAGTACAGGACGCTGCCGGCCATCCCCGACCTGCTGGCCCAGTACGGCAAGGCCGCCCTGGGGTCGGTCCCCGTCGTGGGCGGCAGCCGTGACGGGAATTCGATGCCGGCGACGGGCGTCGAGGTCTCCGGCGTGCGCGTGGACGTGGCCAACCTGGCCGCCTACGCGCGCGTCTGCGGCTTGCGGCTGGGCAACGCGCTGCCGCTGACATACCCGTTCACACTGGCCTTCCCGCTGACCATGCAGCTCATGCTGGACCCGGACTATCCGGTGGCGGCCATGGGCTCGGTACACCTGTTCAACGAGATCGAGTCGCGGCGCCCCCTGCTGGTGGACGACGAGCTGACCATCCGGGCCCGGGCGGAGAATCTCCGCGAGCACCCCTCGGGACTGTTGGTGGACATCGTCACCGAGATCACGACGGGCGACGACGACGAGCCGGCGTGGCGCCAGCGTTCGGGGATGCTCTCCAAGCGCCGCACCTCCCTCACTCCCCCGAAGGACGCCCCGCGGCCGCCCAAGCCCGAGGCGCCGACGGCCTCGGAGATCGGCGACCCGACCGTGGTCAAGTCCGTCGACGAGGGCCGGATCTCGGAGTACGCGGCCGTCTCCGGCGACCGCAACCCGATCCACGTCTCCAAGGTCGGTGCCAAGGCCTTCGGCTTCCCCAACGTGATCGCCCACGGCATGTGGACCGCGGGCACCCTCCTCAGCGCGGTCGAGGGCGGCATCCCGGAGCGGGCCCGCTACTCGGTGGAGTTCGGCAAGCCCGTGGTCCTGCCCGCCAAGCTAGGCGTCTACGCGCGCCGCGGCGGCGCGGGCGGTCCGGCGTGGGACCTCACCGTGCGCAACCCGCGCAAGCTCGGGACCGTGCACGCCACGGCCACGATCGAGGAGCTCTAACCTCCGCAGGAGCGCGCACGGACCGGGCCCCGGTCGCCGACGGCAGTCCCGTCGGTGACCGGGGCCCGGCCGTTTTCACGGCGTCGCCGAAGCGGTGCCGGATGACGGCCGGATCGTCTACGTTCGACGGTGATCATCCCCTCACCCTCTCCGGAGACCCCGTGACCGACACCCGATTCCACCGCCCCCTCGCCGCGCACCGACCCCTCGCCACCCACCGTTTCCGCGCCAGGCTCCGCTCCCGCGCCCTCACGGGCGCAGCCGCGGCCGCCGCGATCACGCTCGTCGTTCCGCTGGGCGCAAGCGCACAGAGCGAGATCCCCGACCTCGGCGGGATCCCGGGCTCCACCGGCGCCCCCGCCTCGACCTCCGATTCGCTGGGCTCGCTGGCGCCCGCCACGCCCCTCGAGCCCGGCCCGGAGGTGGTGGTCGAGCCGGTGCTCGACGGCCTCACCATCCCGTGGGACGTCGTCCGCGACCCCGGCGGCGTCGTCGTCACCGGCGAGCGGGACTCGGGCGCGGTGCACGCCGTCCACCCGGACGGGACCACCTCGGCGGTCGAGGCGGACTTCAGCGCGCTCTTCACCGAGAGCGAGAGCGGGCTGACGGGCATGGCGCTGGCCTCCGACTTCGACACCAGCCGCGAGGTCTACACCTGCCACTCCAGTGCGGACGAGCAGGACAACCGCGTCACGTCCTGGACCGCCGCGGAGGACTGGTCGTCGCTGGACTCGCCCGAGGTCCTGGTCGACGACATCCCGCTCAACGACGGCGGCCAGCACTCGGGCTGCCGGATCCTCGCGCACCCCGACGGCAGCCTCTACATCGGCACGGGTGACGCGTTCACCGGCCCCGCGCCGCAGGACCTCGACTCGCTCGGCGGCAAGATCCTGCACGTCACCCGCGACGGCGAGCCGGCCGACGACACGATCGGCGACTCCCTCGTCCTCACCTACGGCCATCGCAACGTCCAGGGGCTGGACCTACAGCCCGACACCGGGCGCGTCTTCTCCGCCGAGCACGGCCCGAGCATCGACGACGAGGTGAACCTCGTGATCCCCGCCGGCAACTACGGCTGGGACCCCGACGCGGGAGGCCGGTACAACCAGAACGTCCCGATGACGGACACGGCCGCGCTCCCCGACGCGGTGGAGGCGTCGTGGTCCTCGGGCGCCCCGACGCTCGCCCCCGCGGGGATCGCGTTCCTCGACGACCCGTCCTGGGGCGAGTGGAACGGCGCGCTGGCGGTGGCGATGCTCAAGACCCAGCAGATTGTGCTCATGATGCCGTCGGAGGACGGCCGGTCGGTCACCCGCACCGCGACGGTGATCCCGGGCGAGCACGGGCGGCTGCGGTCGCTCACCGCCGAGCCCGGCGGCACGCTGCTGGCCACCACCTCCAACGGCGGAGGCGACGATGAGGTCCTGCGGATCAGCCCGGCCGGCGCCGCACCCCGGGAGTAGCCCGCTCAGCCCCGGGTTGCGCTGGCGGACTGGTCCGTTCTGCCAGCGCGGCCTGGCGGAAGTCGGGCACACCGCCAGCGTAAGCCTGGGAGCCCGCCCTCCGCGGGCGCTCGCCTGCCGGCGTCAGAGTCGCAGGACGGCGCGGGCGGCGTCGGCCAGCGCCACGGCGTACCCGGCGCCGTGGCCCGCAGAGTGTGTGGCCAGGGGGTGCAGCTGGTGCAGCGGCACCCGGTCGCGCCAGCCGGCGGTGAGCGGCCGGGCCTCGTCGTAGGCCGCGAGGATCCGGTCCAGGTGCGGTGCCCCGAACAGGGCGAGCATCGCCAGGTCGGTCTCGCGGTGGCCGCCGTGCGCAGCGGGGTCGATGAGCACGGCCTCCGACGCACCGCCCCCGGCCCCGTCCCCGGCCGGCGCCCACAACACATTGCCGGTCCACAGGTCGCCGTGCAGGCGGGACGGCGTCTCGGCGGGGTCGTCGAGCTCGCCGGAGGCCACCCGGTCGCACGCGCGCTCGACCACGTCCAGGTCCGCCCCGCCCAGCACGCCGAGGTCCACAGCGATCCGCACGAAGGGCCGCACCCGCTGCTCGGCGTAGAACTCGCCCCACGCCTGCACAGGGCGGCACTCCTGCGGGCGGTCGCCGATGAAGCACCGGCCCGTCCAGCACTCGGCCGGGGACCCCCACCCCGGGGCGCCCGCGTCGTGCATCGCCGAGAGCGCGCGGCCGAGCCGGTCTGCGGCGCCCGGGGTGGGGCGGCCGTCCGGGATCCGCTCGAGGACCACCTCGTCGTCGTCGACCTCGATGACCTCCACGATCCTCGGCCCACCTCTCGCCGCGGCGAGCCACCGCAGTCCGGCGGCCTCGTGGCGGAAGAAGTCGGGGCCGAGGCGCTCGGCGTCGCGGGGCGATCCGCGCTTGACCCAGTGGCGGCGTCCGCTGCTCATGCCGCGACCCTCCCACGGGCGTTCCGTCCGAGCAACGGGCCGGCCAGCACCACGATCAGCGCGCCGCCGACGACCATCGGCGCGACCGTCCAGCGCATCCCGGCGTGCTCGGCGATCAGCCCGACGAGCGGCGGCGAGACCAGGAACCCGACGCGCATCACCCAGTTGAGCACCGCCAGCCCGGCGCCGGGCACCAGGCCCGGGACGGAGTCCGCGCCCAGCATGGCGCCGGGGATCACGGTGGCGATCCCCCAGCCGGCCGCGACGAACCCGGCCAGCAGGACCGCGAACAGTGCCGGCCCGTCCAGTACGAACGGCGCGACCAGGGCCGCCCCGGCACCCGCGACCACGAACAGTCCGCCCGCGCGGCCGACGCGGACGTGCCCGAAGCGGTCGACGAGCGCGTCGCCGGCGACCCGGCCGAGCAGCTGCGCGCCCTGGACGGCGACGAAGCCGGAGCCGGCGAGCCCGGCACCCAGGAGCGCGACGTCACGCAGGTAGACGGCCGACCAGGTCTGGGCGAAATCCTCGACGAGTTCGGCCGAGCACGCGAGCAGTCCGAGCGCCACCAGCAGCAGCATCGCGCGGGCGCCCGGCACGTGCCTGCGGACGGTGTCTGTGCGAGGAGCGGTGCCGGTGCGCGAGGCGGCGTGGGGGTCGAGGCCGGGGTCGAGCTCGCGATCGAGGTCGCGCCCGTCCGGTGTCTCCGCCACCCCGGCCGGGAGTCGCAGTGGCAGCGCCGCGAGGGCGAGGGCGGCGCAGAGCAACCCCGCCACGGTCATCTGTGCGACCACCGATCCGCCGAGCCCCGCGGCCACGGACCCGCCGGCGGCGCCGAGCACCGCGCCGAGGGACCACAGCGCGTGGAACCGGTTGAGCAGCGAGGAGCCGTGCCGGGTCTGCACACGGATCCCGTGCGCGTTCATGGCCACGTCGGTGATCGCGTCGCAGAGCCCGAACGCCACGAGGATCGCCGCGAACACCCAGACGGTGGGTGAGAGCCCGACGAGCATCGCCGCCACCGAGGCGCCCACCATCATGGCCACGGCGACCGCCCCGTCCGAGCGCCGCCGCATGAGAAGCGGCGAGAACAGCCCGCCGACCAGCGCCCCGGCCGGGTAGCAGGCCATCGCCAGTCCGAAGGCCGCGGCGCCCAGGTCGAGGGCGTCCTTGAGGTCGGGCAGCCGGGGCACGATCGCGCCGAAGACCGCCCCGTTGGCCACGAACAGCAGGGCCGTCGCCAGCGCCGCGCCCCGGTTCGCGCGATCGGCCAGCACACTCCGCCTGCCGGTCACCGCCACCTCATCCACGACCGCCACACTACGGACGCCGCACCCGCCGGTAGCGTGGGCGCGGACACGGGCCCGGGCGAGGTGGAGGACTGCGGATGTACGACGTGACGGCGGGGGTCGAGGCCGACGACGACGGGCGGCACGTGGTGTGCCGGGTGCCCCTGCCGGCGCCGGCCACCGTGGTGTTCGACGCGGTCGCCACCGGCGAGGGGATCAGCTCGTGGTTCGTCCCCTGCGCGCTCGAACCCGAGGTCGGCGGCCGGATCGTGCAGTTCGCCGATCCCGGTGCCCCCGACCCGACGGATGGACCCGAGGCGGCCGCCGAGGCCATGCTCACCGCGACCGTCGGGGAGATCACGGCGTACACCCCGCCGTCCCCGGGCGCGCCCGGCCTGTTCACCTACGCCGAGCACAACTGGATGGGCGAGGACGTGCCGGTGCCGCCGTGGGAGACCTCCTGCGAGGTGGCCCCGGACGCGGACTGCGGGACGGTCCTCACGCTGCGCTCCGGCTTCGCCTCGGACGGCCGGTTGGCGGCCGAGTCCGTCGACGGCAGCGTCAGCGGCTGGGCGCACGCGCTCACCGTGCTGGCCCACCGTCTCACCCACCGCCCCGCGGACGGGGTGGTCACCGTCGACGCCGCCACCGACCCGGTCGCCGCGACGGTGCCCGAGCTCTGGGACCGCGTCGTCGGCACGCTCGTCGCCCCCGCCTCCGGAGTGGGTGGTGGAGGCGGGGGCGCCGGGGCCGAGGGGGCGGGCGCGGTGGCGCGGTCGGGCGAGGTCGGCGGGATCGTCGCGGCGCGCTCGGACGCCTCGGCCACCGTCCTGCTCTCCGCGCCCGCCGACGGCGTGCTCGAGCTCTACGCCTTCCCCTCCGGGGACACCCCCGAGGCCGCCGCCGACCGGTCCGCGCTGGCCGTGCGCGTGTACGAGTACGTGGACGCCCCCGGGAGCGCCGGGGAGCCCCTCGGGGCCGCCGCCGTGGACGGTGTGGAACCCACCTGGGACGCCCCACGCTGGCGCGACTGGCTCCGCGGTCTCGTCGGGGAGTAGGACGCGGGGGCGCCCCCCGGCACGGCGGAGAAACGTCGAGGTCCGGTTGCGCGATCTCACCCGTGACAGCAGTACTGTGGGCTAGAGCACGAGCCGTCTACCGTTGACGAGCCGTACACCGACGAGGAGCGAGAACCGAATGGCGGATTCCAACGACACTGTGACCATCGCGACCGGCGAGGGGGCGTCCGGTTCCCGGCTGATGGGCATCGGTGCCTACCGTCCCGAGCGCGTGGTGAGCAACGAGGAGATCTGCGAGCACATCGACTCCTCCTCGGAGTGGATCTACGAGCGGTCCGGCATCCTCAACCGGCGGTTCGCCGAGCCCGCGGAGACCGTGATCTACATGTCCGGTGAGGCGGCCAAGCAGGCCATCGACTCCGCCGGGGTCGATCCCGAACTCGTCGACCTGGTGATCCTGTGCACGTCGACCTACGAGGCGCAGGTCCCCCACGCCGCCCCCAAGGTCGCCGCGGCGATCGGGCGCAACGGCATCGCGGCCTTCGACATCACGGCCGGCTGCGCGGGCTTCGGCTACGGCCTGGCGGTGGCCACCAACGTCATCCGCGGCGGCGGCGCCCGGTACGCGGTGGTCGTGGGCGTGGAGCGGATGAGCGACGGCCTCGACATGACCGACCGCAACACGGCCTTCATCTTCGGTGACGGCGCCGGGGCCGTCGTCGTGGGCCCGTCCGACAGCGGCAACGACGTGGGCCCGGTGGTGTGGGGCTCCGACGGCGAGCAGGCCGATGCGATCACGCAGACCAAGAACTGGCGCGAGCTCATCGACCAGGCCGCCGAGGGCGCCACCGAGCAGCCGTACGTCACGATGAACGGCTCCCGGGTGTTCCGGTGGGCCGCGGTGCAGATCTCCAAGGCGTCCGAGCGGACTCTCGAGGCGTCCGGGGTCTCGGCGGACCAGATCCAGGCGTTCATCCCCCACCAGGCCAACGGACGCATCAACTCGGCGATGGCCAAGCACCTCGGGCTGCCCGACACGGTGGCGATCTCCAATGACATCGAGCAGACCGGCAACACCTCGGCCGCGTCGATCCCGCTGGCCATGGAGACGATGCTCCGCGAGGGCGAGGCCGAGCCCGGCCAGATCGCGCTGCTCATCGGGTTTGGCGCCGGCCTCTCCTATGCCGGCCAGGTCGTGCGCCTGCCCGCGAAGCCGCCCGTCGGCTGAAATCCGGCCTGCTGAACGGTCGTACATGAGAGGCTGCGTCCATGCGCTCCTCCTCGACCAGTCCAACCCGGCGCCGATCCCTCGTGGGCGCCCTCGCCTCGGCGCCCCTGCTCCTGGCGTCGCTCCTCCCGGGCACGGTCGGCTCGGCGGCGGCCGCGCCGATCCCGCCGGCCCCGCCCCTGCACGGGTCGACGGCCGAGCAGGTCGGCGGCTCGGCGCAAGGTCTGGGCCAGAACGTGGGCGGCCAGCTGGACGGTTCCGGGCTCGGACCCTCCGTCTACACCGGGGAGGGCTCGGGACCGGACCGGTACGTGGCGCTGGGTGATTCGTACGCGGCGGTCGGCCGGATCTCGCCCGGCGCCTGGAGCCAGGGGCCGGTGGGCTGCGTCCGGACCGACGACGCCTACCCCGCGGTGGTCGCCCGCGCGCTCGGGGCGGGCACCTTCGTCAACGCCAGCTGCGGCGGGGCGGTGACGGACGACTTCTGGGAGGCGGAGGACGGAGTCCCGCCCCAGCTGGACGCCCTGGACGCCGGGACCGATGTGGTGTCGCTGACGATCGGCGGCAACGACGTGGGCTTCGGCGCCGTGATCCTGGGCTGCGCGGTCCGGCCGCTCGCCCGGGACGCCGGGGCGCTGCCGGTGGCGGACCTGGCGGCGACCGAGATCTCCGAGGGGTTCGACGCGTCCGCGGGCTGCGCGGACGTGATCGACCGGCAGTCCGCGGAGGCGCTCGACCAGCTGGACTCCCGACTGGACGAGGTGTACGGGGAGATCGCCGAGCGGTCGCCGGACGCGCGCGTGGTGACCGCCGGCTACCTCTCCGCCATCCCCGACGACGAGACCATCCGGAACTCGCCCGACTGCGAGCTGCTCATGGCCGCCGGCGAGGCCGACCGGGACCGGATGCGGGCGTTCCAGGGTGAGATCAACCGCGTCGTGCGGGACGCGGCCGAGCGCAACGGCGCGACCGTCGTCATCCCCGACGAGCCCGGTCACTCGATGTGCGCCCCCGCCGCCGAGCGGTGGGTGGACCTCACCGGTCTCCAGACGGGTGCCGCGCCCGTGCACCCCACGGCCGCCGGGCACGCGCACGTGGGCGAGCGGGTCCTCGAGGCGCTGGAGGCGCGCTAGTCGCGAAACCGCCGGACCTGCCACGAGAGAACGACGAGAGGAGCATTATGTGAGGATGCTCACTCCTCACCGGCGCCCCTCCCGTCTCCTCACCACCCTCGCCCTGGCCGCGACGGCCGCACTGGCCGCGGCCCCGGTGGCGAGCGCCCAGTCGACCCTCGAGGCCGACGGCGCGATCACCGTCTCCTCGCTCGGCGACACATTCGGCCTGCCCGCGGGGTCGTCCGACCTCACGGGCTCGCTCGCCCCGACCCCCTACCCCGGTTACGTCGCGCTCGGCGACTCCTACGCGGCACTCGGTGACGACACCGCCCCGGCCGGCGGGCCCGAGAGCTGCGACCGCAGTCTGGCCAACTACCCGCACCAGCTCGCCGACGCCGACGCGCGGGTCGGCGATCTCACCGACGCCTCCTGTGGCGGCGCACAGATCCCGGACCTCACAGGCCGGCAGGACGGCGTCGTGCCGCCGCAGTTCGATTCCCTCGCCCCCGACACCGACCTGGTGACACTGTCGATCGGCGGCAACGACATCGGCTTCGGCACGATGGTCGCCTGCCTGACCAGGCAGGGCGACTTCGAGGAAATCCCGTCCTGCAGGGCCGCCCTCGACGACGAGATCACTGACGCGATCGCCTCGCTGGAGCCGGAGCTCGATGGCGTGTACGAGGCGATCGGGGACGCGTCGCCGGACGCCCGCGTCGTCACGACGCAGTACATGCCGCTCATGCCGGACGAGGGTGAGAGCTGCGCGTTCACGGAGGCCCTGCCGGAGGACGACGTGGACTGGGCCCGCGAGAAGACCGAGCAGCTCAACGCCGCGGTCGACGCCGCCGCCACCCGCAACGGCCACGTCTCGGTGTTGCCCACCGACGACGTCGACCGCAGCGCGTGCGCCCCTGCCGACCAGCGCTGGACGTCCTTCCTGGGCGAGCCGGACACCGCCCCGATGCACCCGACGGCGCTCGGTCAGGAGGCCATGGCGGGGGCCATCGGGGCGGCCCTGTAGTCCGGCTGTGTAGTCCGGTTGCGGAGTCCGGCTGCTCAGCCCTCGAACAGCCCCTCGCCCACGTACCCGCCGTCGGGTGCGCCCGGCGGGATCGCGAACACGGCGGAGCCGATGGGGATGGTCCACTCGTTGAGGGCGTCCTGCTCGGCGAGCCGCTGCTGCACCGGGATGTAGGTGCGGACCGGGTCAGCCTGGTAGGCGGTGAAGAGCAGGCCGGTGTTGCTCATCTCGTCCCCATCCGGCGGGTCGTCGTAGTTGTACGGGCGCCGGAGCATGGCCTCGCTACGGTCCCGCTGCCGCGCCCGGGCCATGTGCGACTCGGGCGGGATCACGGGCAGCCCGATCTCGTCGACGGCCTCGAAGTCGGCCGGGTCGTGCTCGGCGGTGCCGGTGAACGGGGCGCCGGTGTCCAGCCGGCGGCCGACGCTCATCTCCCGGGAGTACCGGTCGATCTGCTCCCACGTGTCCATGGTCATGCGGATGCGTCGCAGCACCAGTGACGTGCCGCCCCGCATCCACCGTTGGTCACTGCCGTCGGAGAAGAGGATCTGGTCGAAATCCACGTCCTCCTCGGTGGGGTTGACCGTGCCGTCGATCTGCCCGAACAGGTTCCGTTGGGTACGACCGGTGGGGTCGGTGCCCACGGCCTTGCGGAACCCGCGCTGGGACCATTTCTGCCGCGCCACGCCCCGCACCCCGGAGGCCAGGATGCGGGCGGCGTGGGAGACGATCAGCGGGTCGTCGGCGCAGATCTGCAGCAGCAGGTCGCCCCCGGACCAGCGGTCCTCGAGCTGGTCGATCTCGGGGAACGGCGGCAGCTGCTCCAGCCAGTCCGGCTTCTTGTCCGGCATCCCGATCGCGTCGAACAACCCCGGCCCGAACCCGATGGTCACGGTGAGTCGGGCCGGGTCCTCGGCGAGCTCGGGCTCGAGATCGGCGAGGCCGCCACGCCCCTCGGTGAGGCGGGCGGCGTCCTGGGACCAGGTCCGCAGCACGCCCTGCACCTCGGCGCGGGTCGCCCCGTCGATGATGTCGAACCCCACGAACGCGGCGTTGGCCTGCGGCGGGGTGGTGACCCCGGCCTGCCGCGCACCGTAGAACGGCTCGGTGGCGGCCCCGACGGCCTCGGAGTCGGCGACCGCGCGCCAATCCGGGGCCTCGGCGGCGCCGGCGTCCTGCAGGCCGTGGCCGGCGTAGCCGACCGCACCTCCGGTCACCACGCCACCGAGAGCTGCCGCGGCGCCGCCCGTGAGGACCGACCGCCTGGACAGTCCGCGGTGGACGGGGTCAGCCATCGTGATCCATACCCCCGTGCTCCATCTCGTCGTCGTCCATATCGCCGTGGTCCATGTCCCCGTGGTCCATGTCGCCGGCGTAGTTCTCCTCGGCGCCCTCGAAGTCGCGGGCCGAGACGGTGATCTCCTGCTCGGCGCCGTCGGCGAACTCGAGGGTCACGGAGATCTGCTGGCCGGTGGTGATGGGGTCCTCGAGCCCCATGAGCATGATGTGGTCGCCGCCGGGCTGCAGGAGGAGTTCGCCGCCGGCGGGGATGACGAAGCCGTCCTCCTTCTCCTGCATCGACATACCGCCGCCCCCGGGCACGGACTCGTGGAGTTCGTGGCTGCCGTCGATCTCGGCGGAGACGCCGGTCAGGTGCACGTCCTCGTCGCCGGGGTTGGCGATGACGCCGAAGACGCCGCTCATCTCGGTGTCGGTGGCCTTGGCCCAGCCGTCGGAGAAGGTGACGGGCCCGGAGTCGGCCGCGGCCTCGGCCGTGGTGGTGGTGTCTGTCGCGTCGGCGGAGTCGTCGGTGGCGCAGGCCGCGGTACCGAGAGCGAGGGTGAGCGCGGAGGCCGCGGCGACCGCGACACGTGTGTACTTACGCATGGGTGATGTCCTTGGTGAGGTGTGATCGTCCGGCTACGCGTGGGCGTGCCGGGTGGAGGAGGAGTCACACACTCACGGGTGGGGCGCGGGTCGCGCCCCGGGACAGCAGGTACCGGGTGTCCGCGGCGGGGACCCGACCCCGGGGGACGAGCTTGTCGACGACGACGAGGTGGGCCCCCGCCAGAAGTGGGGCCACCCGCGCGGCGACCCAGGCCAGCGTGCCGGACAGTATCGCCACCACGGCCAGGGTGAGCACGACGGCGGCGACGTGCGCGCCCAGCATCCCGGGGGTGAGAAGCAGGTCGGCGTGGGCGCCGGCGGCCGACCCGCCGTCCATGGCGGCGCGGACGGCTCCGGGGTCGACGACGTGCCCCGCGGCGTGATCGTGGCCGGCGCCCCCGTGCGCATGGTCGGACACCATCACGAGGTGGACGAGGCCCTGGCCGGCGAGCAGACCGCCGACCGAGAGCAGGACGGGGGAGCGTCGCCTGGCGAGTGCTGCGGTGACGGCGCCGACGCCGGCGCTCGCGCCGAGCAGCATGAGGAGTTGTTCGGAGCTGGGGAGGGCGGCTCCGGTGCCGGCGGCCAGACCGTGGGCGCAGACGCCGAAGACCGCGCTGACCACGGCCACGACGATCCCTGTCGCCGTGGACACCACGTCGGGTGCCGCGGGGCGGGGCCGGTCGGCGGTCATGCCCCTGATTCTAGGCGCGTGACCTCGGAGTTCCTAGTCGGCGGGGGCTGCGGGTTGGGCGTCGACCGCGCCGGCACTCTCGGTGGCCGTGGGCAGGCGGGTGCGTTCCTCGTCGGCGAGCCCGGCCTCGATGCGGGCCCGCATGTGGGGGCGGAGTTCGGGCAGGTCGTCGACGGGGAACCACCGGACGTCGGTGTTCTCCCCGTCGGCGGGGTGGGGCTCGCCGCCCAGGTAGGTGCACGCGAAGGTGTGGTCGAGGTACTGGGCTCGGTCGCCGTTGGCGTAGGTGACCATGCGGGTGACGCCGACGGAGGCCAGGCGATCGACCCGGATGTCGACGTCGGCTTCTTCTCTGGATTCGCGGACCGCGGCGTCGGCGGGGTGCTCGCCGGGGTCGACGATGCCGGTGACCGGGGTCCACCAGCCGTTGTCGGCGCGGCGGACCAGCAGCACGTGGGTGCTGCCGGAGTCTCTGATGACGGCGGTGGTGCCGGTCAGCCAGAGGGGCGTGGTCCCGACGTGGCGGCGGAGTTCCAGGACGAAGTCGGGGACGCTCATAAGGCCGACGCTAGTCGGGAGGCCGGCCGAAATGCGGCGATCCCCCGCTGACCGTGTGGTCGGCGGGGGATCGCGTCGAGCTGGATCAGTTCATCGGCCGGTTAGGCCGAACCGCGAACCGAGATCAGGGAGCCGGCTGCTCCTCGGGCTCGCACTCATCCTGCTCCATGGAGCCGTTGTCCTTGAGGAAGTCGATGCCCTCCTGCGGCAGGTTGCAGACAACCCCGACATTGAGGTCCGGCAGCGGCGGCAGGTTGACGCCACCGGAGACGGCGATGCCGACGCCGATGCCGACCGCGGCGAGCGAGCCGAGGGCCAGGAGCTCATTGCCCTCGAGGGAGCTGGTGGCCTCGGGGGGGCTCGGTCCCTCCCCCATTGCCCTCGTCGCTGCCGGACGAGCCGCCGGCCTCCGAATCGGACACGGAGCCGTTGTTCGACGATCCCTCGTTCGAGGAGCCGTTGTCGGAGGAGCCGCCGATCAGCGAACCGAACAGCCCGGTCAGCGAACCGAACACGTCACCCCCGTCCTCCGAATCGCCCTCGTCGGAGCCGGGCTCGAGCGAGCCACTGTCGAGCGAGCCCTCGCCGCCGTCAGAGTCGCTGCCCGACTCCTCGGAATCCGAGGAACCCTCAGACGAGCCCTCAGACGAACCGCCCGGCTCCTCCTCGTCAGACCCCGAGGAGCCCTCAGAACCCGAGCCGTCGTTGGAGCCACCCTCGGCCACGGACCCGAAGAGGCTCTCGAGCGAACCGTCCTCGCCACCGGGCTCGCCGTCATCGGAACCGGGCTCGAGCGAATCACTGTCGAGCGAGCCCTCGCCGCCAGCAGAACCGCTGTCCGAGCCACCCTCGGAGTCCGAAGACCCCTCAGAATCCGAGCCACCCGCGGAATCCGAGGATCCCTCAGAGTCCGAGCCGCCGTCCGAACCGGAGCCGTCGTCCGAACCCGAAGTGTCCCCGAGCGACTCCGTGTCGAGCGAGTCAGAGTCGAGCGAGCCGCCGTCGGTGAGCGACCCGAGATCAGGGGCGTCGCCGCCACTGGAACCTGCATCGAGCCCGAGGCCGGCGCCGAGTGCGGCAGAGCCGACCACCGCGCCGACGCCGAGACCGATCTCGACGCTCTGCGCCTGGGCGACGCCCGGCAGCGAGCCGAGCGCGAGGCCGGAGGCCGCGATGACAGCGAGCATCCGGCGCGGCATGAAACCGCGACCGTCGGATCGTGTCGTCACTGTATCGGCAAGTTTCGTGCGGTTGTTACGCAAAGTATGGGTTTTTCACAGGAACCACCCAGTCGCATGCTCGGCAGCATTTTCCCAGTTAGAAAATCTATTTGTTGCGCCCCAACACTTCTCAAGAGCCGACCTCGCGCTATGCGGGGACCCAGAGTAAACAGTGATCAACAAATTCAAGTCCGATCGCGCTCCGGTGATCTGTGTCACTTTTCGACTGCCGGACAGAGTTCAGTGCGACTCAGCCCGCTCGGGTGCACGCCCCGGAGCCAAACATGAGGTTATCCTCGTGTCACCGCACCCGACGCCAGGAGCACCCATGACCCGGACCAGCCAGACCAACGCACGCGATACCGGAACGGGCGCCACCGCGACCCCGGCCACCGGCGTCCAGTTCCCCGCCGACGCCGCCGGCAACCGCTCCACGGGCCAATTGGCCAAGCACGTGGTCGCCGAAGCCCTCCGCACCGTCGACCCCGCGGCCGCCGACCGCGTCTACCGCATCAAGGACTGGCGCAAGGGCTACATCGCCCCCTTCACGGAGCTGGTCAGCGTGGGCGTCACCGACTCGGACGCGTGGGACGAGGTCGCCCGCACCGCACTCGAGGAGCTCCAGACCCGGATGGTCGGAGTCCACACCGTCGACGGAGAGACCGTCGAGACGCCGATGAAGGACTACCTCGCCGTCGTCGACACCCCCTCCCCCACCCCGTCGACCGAGACGATCGAGGGCAAGGCGACCCCGGTGGAGGAACTCTCGATCCCCTACCGAGGTGAAGAGCTCACCGGCGCGGCACTGAGCCGACAGCTCGACCGCTGGGTCCACGACGGCGTGATCGAGCCGAGCTGCGCCGACGCCCTCCGCCGGGTGCAGGAACACCCCGAGTGGCTCCGGATGTCCGGCCGCAGCATGCTCGTCCTGGGCCTGGGCTCGGAGATGGGCCCGGCGCGCCAGTTGCTGCGCTGGGGCGCCGACGTCCTGGGCGTGGACCTGCCGTCGAGCCCCGCCTGGGAGCGCTTCCGCGCCGAAGCGGACACGTACGCGGGCCGGCTGCACATCCCCACAGGCCCCGACGGCCGCCCGGGGGTCGACCTGCTCACGCAGCTCCCCGAGATCGCCGCGTGGGCCCGGGCCGCCGCCCCCGCCCCGCTCACGGTGGGCAGCTACTTCTACGCG
The DNA here is from genome assembly GCA_019119635.1 of Candidatus Dietzia intestinipullorum. Lineage (GTDB taxonomy): Bacteria > Actinomycetota > Actinomycetes > Mycobacteriales > Mycobacteriaceae > Dietzia > Dietzia intestinipullorum. The sequence goes on along the minus strand of DWWP01000014.1, from coordinate 60,313 downwards.
GACGGTGGCACCCACGTCCGGTTGTCGTCGGCGGCCGACGCCCTCGTCGTCGACCTCCTGGCCGACGGCACCGCCGATGCGCTCGCCTACATCGCCACCCCCATGGACACCTTCGTCGTCCCCTCCGACGTGCGGGAGGCCTCCGACGCGGCGCTGGCCGCGCGCAAACCGACCGACGTCAAGAAGATCGTCGGCACACTCACCGGCCAGAAGGTCTTCCACCGCAACTACGAGAAGGGCAGCGGCCCGGCGGTCCACGACGCCCTGGTCCCACAGCAGGGCCCCAACTACACGCTGGCCAAGCGGGTCCAGCGCTGGCGCGCCACCACTGCCTTCGCCGACGGCCACACCGTGTCGGTCACCGTCGCCCCGGCCACCGACACCTACTCGGTGACCAAGAACAAGATCCTCGCCAGCACCTACAAGGGCGCCGGGGCGTTCGGCATCGAGATCTTCCAGCCGGAGACGTCCTCCGCCCTGCTCGCCGCGCTGCTCGTCCACGACCTCAACGTGGGACGGCCCGAGGTCGGCGTCCAGTGGGAGCACGAGTCCGCCGGCGCCGCCTCCGGCGGCCTGTGGCGTCAGCCGTACCTGCCGCGGACCGCGCTGCCGGTGGCCGCGTTGCTCGGTACCGTCAAGAGGTAGAAGCACCACTCGTCGTCGTCAACAGTTGAGGACCACCGTCATGCCGAACCCGTTCTCCAAGGGCTGGAACTACCTCAAGGCCTCCCTCGACAAGTCGGTGGACGACAACGCCGATCCCAAGATCCTCGTCCACCAGGCCATGAACAACGCACGCCAGCAACACAAGGACGTGGCCGATCAGGCCGCGGCGGTGATCGGCAACGCCAAGCAGCTCGAGATCGCGATGAGCACCAAGTCCAAGCAGCTCGACGAGACGCAGGGCCAGATCCGCCAGACCCTGCAGGTGGCCGAATCCGCGCGGGCGGAGGGCGACGCCGAGAAGGCCGCCCGGTTCGAAACGCAGGCCGAGCAGCTGGCCAACCAGCTGGTGACCGTCGAGCAGGACCTCGAGAACACCCGCCAACTGCACGGTCAGGCCACGCAGGCCGCCGAACAGGCCAAGCACGCGGTCCGCGAATCCGAGCAGCGCCTGCGCGAGACCCTGGCCCAGGAAGACCAGCTCCTCCTCCAGGCCACGCAGGCCGAGATGCAGCACCAAACCGTCGAGTCCATGACCTCGCTCGAGGGATCCGGCGGGGGGAACTCGCCCACGTTCGACGAGATCCGCAACAAGATCGAGGGTCGTTATACGACGGCGCTCGGCAAGCAGGAGCTGGCCGAGGCCACCGGCGGGCCGTCCACCGCGCAGCTCGACGCCGCGAAGTTCACCCGCGACACCGAAGGCAAGGCCAAGCTCGACCAGATCCGCGCCTCCATGGGGATCGGGGCCGGGGACTCGTCGGGCGCCGACCGCCAGCTGGGCGAGGGCACCGGCGATGCGGGGCAGGGCACCGGGCAGGCGGCGCAGGGCGCCGGAGATGCGGGGCAGGGCGACGCCGCGACCCCCGCCGACGACTCCGGCACGTCCCACCCCGCTCCGGGCGCCGCCGAAGGAGACCAGGGTGGCGGCTCGGGCTCGTCGGGGCCGACCCTCCCGCGCGACACCCGGGAGTAGCGGCAGCGGGCCGGCACCACCAAGAGGCATCGATGTCGCCGGTCGCCGTGGGTCGGAGATGAGATGAACAGCAAGCACAAGGTGCTTCTCGCAGGGATTTCCGCGTCCCTGCTTCTCGCCTCGACCGCGTGCTCACCGGACAGCCACACGGGCGCGCCCGAAGGCTCGGGGCCACTCGGGAGTCAGTCCTTCACAGGTGCACACAGCGCGAACCTGGACGACCCGTCCGTGCTCGCCAGCGTTTCCCAGAACATCTTCATAGGCCGCGTGGTGGAAGAACTCGGGGAGACAGACGCCGGTGGCCTCACCGAGACCGTGTACCTGGCCGAAGTCGAGGAGAATCTCCTCAACGAGCTGCACGGTACTGTCCGTGTCGCCACAAGTGGTCCGTCGGAGAATTCCGGGGACGGCTCCGGAGAACTAGCCCCTCACGAGTCCTTCCTGATGGCAACTCGATACCATCCACGGCTCAATTGGCACACCCTCGCGACTTGGGAGCCCGTGGACGGGTCGTCGATAGAGGCGGTGCGCGCCGAGATTCAAAGCGGGATCGCGAACCCTGCTCCGCCGCGCAACCCGGGAGCGCCTGAACTGCCGGTGCCGGCGGCGACGGCTGGAGCGGTCGACCCCGCCCAACCCCGCGCAGTAATCCCCTCCGGGGCAGAGGTCTCTGACACGCCTGGCGGTGGAGACGGGCCGTAAGCGGAACAGCCGATGACGGGCCCTTGTCAGGGCGGGCTCCGACGACGCCGTGTCCGCTCAGTCCCACTCGTCACCTATCGCGACACCCGGGTCGTCAACCCCCTGCCGACCGAGCATTTTCGTCGCATCTGCGCAGCTAGACGGACTGTGTCGGACCTCGTTGCTATGGTTTGATCAATCGAACGCACAGTCGAGTCGAAGCAGTGGGAAAGCGGGGAGGTGGAGCGGATGAGCGAGACGGTGAGCGCCGAACTGTCGGCGGCCGGGCGCGCAGCACTCGACGCGCTACAGGCTGAGAACCGGGCCTCGGCCGCACGCCTGCGCGCCTGCTATGCCCTGCATCAACTGTGCGAGGACGAGCAGTTCGAGCGCGACGTCGAGGCCGGCCACCTCGATCCCGAGAACTACCTCGACACGCCCGGTGACGGCGGGCCCTTCGGCCGCAACCGGCCTGACCACGCGGTGCTCGATCCGTTCACGGTCGCGTGCGCGGAACTCGTCGCCCACTTCGGCGTGCACCAGCGCCGCACGTCAGCGATGCTCACCCTCGCCGTGAACCTGGTCGAGAACTTCCCGGCGCTGCTCTCCGCGATGGAATCGGGCAGGCTGGATGAGCGCACCGCAGGGATGCTGGCAAGCCACATGCGCACCGTGGACTCCACCGTACGCAGGGCCGTCCAGCAGGCAGTGGTCGACTGGCTCCTCGCCGCCCTCGCCGCGGGTGAGCGCCCCGGACGCAATGCGATCCTGTCGCGCACCGACCAGATCATCGCCGCGCACGACCCGATCGGCATCCGGGCCCGCCGCGCCGCCGCCGCCCGCGAGCGGAACGTCAGCATCCGCCGCAAGCCCGACGGCATGGCAGACCTCACGGCTCACCTGACCGCGGTCGAGGCGTCCACGATCAGTGCCGCCCTCGACAGCGCGGCCTCCGCGGAGGTCGCGCGCGAGAAGGCGGCACGCAAGTCTGCGGCCGCAGACATAGCAGCGGCAGCCGGCATGGCAGCGGCAGCCGGCAACTCCGACACCGCGGGCGATCCCGGGACCGGGGCCGCATCGCACGACGCGATCCCCCTCCTCGGCGAACGCAGCAACGGCGAGCGTCGGGCCGACGCACTCATCGGGGCGCTCCTCGGGACCGGGACCGACGACGAGGTCGGCCGTGCAGCCGGGCATGCAGGCCCGGGCGCGGGCGTTCGCGCAGGCGCCGCCGCAAGGCACGGGGCCGCCATCGCCCCGCTGATCCGCCCCGTCATCACCGTGCTGGCCCCGCGCGGCCCCGACGACGAGCCCGAGGTCTACTTCCCTCGGAGCGGGCCCGCCGCGATCGACGCGCTCATCGCTCTGCTGAGTCGCAGCGTCGGCGCCAACATCACGCTGCCCGACTCCACGCCCGGGTCGTCGGACACCGCCGGCGGACGACGTCGCTACCGCATCAGCGCGGAACTCGCCCGCAGGGTCCGGCTCCGAGACGGCACCTGCCGACACCCCGGCTGCTCAGAACCCGCCGAAAACTGCGATGTGGACCACGTGCGCCCCTTCAGTCACTCCGATCCCCCGCGCGGCGGCCCCACCTCGGAAGCAAACCTGATGTGTCTGTGTCGGCGGCATCACCGACTAAAGACCTTCCACGACTGGCGATACCGCCTCTCCCGAGACGGGACGTTGTCCGTCAGCACCAGCAGTGGCCTCACCCTGACCACACGGCCCGACGGCCCCTTGGCGCGCTGGCGAGAACTCGACGACGAGTCCGTCCCACGCTCGGCGTCGACACACCGGCCGGAGAGCACGCACTGGTACCGACGCGCGCGCCGGGTCGCCGCCGAACGCCAGCAGACGCTCGACGCCGCTCAGTCGACGCCGGCAAATCGCCCAGATCGCCCCGAGCGCCCCGAGCGACCGGACCGGGCCGACCCCGACCTCGATCCGCCGCCCTTCTGAGTCGGTAGCGCGATCCGCGCCGGACTCAGCGGTGCTTGAGCAGCACGGTGCGGATCCCCTCGTGGAACCCGTCCCGCAGGCGGACCCGCTGGGCTTCGGTGAGCGTGAACTCGTTGAGCATCTGGCATGCGAACTGCAGCAACGGGCGATCCACCTCGTGCGGCAAACCCCCGCCGGAGAGGAGATGCGCCTGATCGCGTTGCTCCTCCGACGCCGCCTGCTCATACCACCAGGCGGCGTACTGCTGGCCCACGTCGAAGGGCGTCTGCTCCCCCGACGAGGTCCACACCTCCTCCGAGAGCGGCACGAACTTGGACCGCAACGGACGACGATGCGGTGCCATCATCGACGGGCTCGGGCGAGCAGGCTCGCCGGCCTGACCGGCGGCTCCGGACTTGCCGGTGGCGGCGCGGGCGGTGGCGGTGCCACCGGAAGCCTTGTCTACGGCCGCCTTGCCTGCTGACTCCTTGCCCGCCGCCGCACCGCCGGCCGAGGGCGCGCCCGCCGAGGAGTCCGGGGTCGGGCCGGGAGTCCGGCCGGGGGCCTGCGGTCCGGGCTTCGGTGTGCCGGGGGCCTGCGGGCCGGAAGTCTGCCCCGGCGCGGTGGCCGCCGCGACGGTGGCGGGCGTCGGAGGCCCGGGACGGCCGGTCTCGGCGATCGTGGCGCAGTCCTGCTCGTCGGCGGCGAGCTCCTCGGCGTCCGCGGCGCGCTCCTCGTCGGCAACGGTGAGTCGGGCTTCGTCGGCCACGGACGTCGCGGCCGCCCGGTCGGAGCGGAGGTCCACCCCGACCATCCCGACGGCCTCATCGACCTCGGGTTCGTGCCCCTCGTCCCCGGGATGCGCCGGGCGCGCCGGGGTCGCCCGCACCTTGGGCGGGATCGGCCCCTCGAGCACGCGGATCTGCATCGCGTCATGGAAATCGGTGCGCGGCTCGAGCACCGTGGTGGTGTCACACGCGTGGCGGAGCGCAGAGGAAATGGAGTCCCACCCGAAGCCCACCAGGTGCATCCGGACCCCCGCGTCCACGGCCACCCGCACGCCCGGGATCATGTCCGCATCGCCGGTCACCAGCACCATGTCGGAACAGTGCCCGCGGTAGGCAGCCTGGATCATGTCCGCCACGAGAAGCGTGTCGACGGCCTTCTGGGTCCGCCGATCACCCCACTCGATGAGCTGCCCCGCCCGGAGCTGGACCCCTTCGATAACGCGCAGCGTGCGCTGGTAACGGTGCGGCCCCGAATCCGGGATCCCGTCGTACCAGTTCTGCCTCTGTACGGGCTGATCGACCAGACCGTGCGCAACCTGGTCGATCCGGTGCACGACCGTGGCGAGGGAAATCTCCAACTGCCCCCTCGCGCCCTCGTCCCACGAGTTGTAGAAGCTGGCGAGTAGATATGAAGTATCCACTAGAACAAGTGTCCGTTGCAGCATGATGATCACTACCTATCTGGTCGTCTACGTGACTTCCAGCATGCCGGAGCCGGCACGACCGCACATCGGAGGAGACCCCGCCCATGCCCCATCCAGCCACCACCCCGCCGGACCTGTCAGGAAAGGTCGTGCTGGTCACCGGCGCCGCACGAGGCCAGGGACGAGCACATTGCGAAGCGTTCGCCGCGGCGGGCTGTGACGTGATCGCACTGGACCTCTGTCGCGATATCGACACGGTCCCCTACCCGATGGCCGACGGCGCGGAACTCGAGGAGACCGCCGAGGCCGTCCGCGCACTGGGCCGCCGCTGTGTCACGGGCGAGGTGGACGTCCGCGATCTGCCGGGGATGCAGGCGGCTGTCGACGACGGCGTCGCCGAGCTGGGCGGACTCGACTTCGTCATCGCCAACGCCGGCGTCTCGCCGGCGCCGGGCGCGTCGTGGGAACGCTCGGAGGAAGAATGGGACAGCACCCTGGACATCAACCTCAAGGGCACCTGGGTGACCACGACGGTGGCGATCCCCCACATCCTCGCCACCGGGCGGGGCGGGGCAGTCGTCCTCATCAGCTCGATGGTCGCGCTGCGTGGCGGGTCGTTCACCGCCAGCTACGGCGCGTCGAAGTGGGCGATCCGGGGACTCGCGAAGGCGCTGGCCGGCGAGCTCGGCTTCTCCGGCGTCCGCTGCAACTCGATCCACCCCGGGAACGTGCGCACGCCGATGATCGACAACCCGTCGATGATCGCCATGATGACCGGCGGCACGGGCAGCACCCTCGAGGACACGGCGGAGACCTTCAGCGGGATGAACCAGATGCCGGAGCCGTGGATCGAAGCGTCCGCGATCGCCTCGATGGCGCTCTACCTGTGCAGCGACGTCGGCGCCGGCATCACCGGCGCGTCGATCCCGGTCGACCTCGGCGGCAGCGAGAAGTTCGGGCTCTGACGGTCAGGACTGACGGCCAGGCCTGCCGGCGGCAAATATGCGACGGCCCGCCTCGCCGACCCGATCCGGGTCAGTGAGGCGGGCCGTTCGCGCGGCGCAGTCCGGTCAGGCCTGGCGGCGCAGTCCGGTCAGGCCTGCGGCGCGGTCGGGCGCGGCACGCTCAGCGTGGAGCCCGTCGCGGACCACACCATGGTCCAGAAGATGTCCACGACAGGCTGAATGGCCTGCAGGAAGATCTCGTTGGCGTTGCTGCCCTGCTCGCTCATGATGGGTCCCCTTGTAGTTCCTGTGTCAGCACGGCGATCGGGCCGCGCTGTGGCGTACGTCGACTTCTCTGTCGCCCCGAACCCGCCTGACGTTACACAACCGTGACTTCCAGAGCGTGGTCGGCACCCGTCCCGGCAGGTCAGGGCGCCGCAGCCGGGCGCCACTGTGATGCGCAACACCGTTCGACCCCGTGGCGCCGACGGGACCGGAGTGGAGGCCGGGGCAGGGCCGAAGAGGAGATCGGGACAGGGCCGCTCGAAGAATCTCCGGCACAGCACTACCTACGGGACCGTAAGTTACGGTACCGTAGCTTCATGGCAATCAAAGACGTACCCGAATTCGCGCACCTGTCCGAGGACGACGTCGAGTCGCTCGGCGCCGAGCTCGAGCAGATTCGTCAGGACATCATCGGTTCGCTCGGGGAGCGTGACGCGGCCTATATCCGGAACACGATCCGCTTCCAGCGCGGTCTCGAGATGGCCGCCCGCGCCCTGCTCATCACGAGCTCGCGCAACCGCACCGCCTGGACGATCGGCGCCGGCGCGCTCGGGGTGTCCAAGATCGTCGAGAACATGGAGCTCGGGCACAACATCATGCACGGGCAGTGGGACTGGATGAACGACCCGGAGATCCACTCCACCACGTGGGAGTGGGACAACGTGGGCACCTCCGAGCACTGGAAGCAGACCCACAACTACATGCACCACAAGTACACCAACATCGTCGGGATGGACGACGACGTCGGGTACGGCGTGCTCCGGGTGACCCGCGACCAGCGCTGGCATCCCTTCTACTACGGCAACCTGGTCTACAACGCGGCGCTCGCGCTGCTGTTCCAGTGGGGCGTGGGGATCCAGCACCTCGAGCTGGGCAAGGTCGTCAAGGGGCGGGACGACCGCGACGAGACCAAGCACAAGGTCTCGCTGTTCGCCAAGAAGGCCACCCGGCAGGTCGTCAAGGACTACGTCCTGTACCCAGCGCTGTCGCGCAAGGGCTGGAAGTCCACCATCACCGCGAACCTCGTGGCCAACGGCATCCGCAACGTGTGGACCAACGCCGTGATCTTCTGCGGCCACTTCCCCGACGGCGCGGAGAAGTTCACCAAGTCCGACCTCGCCGGCGAGACCCGGTCGCAGTGGTACCTGCGGCAGATGCTCGGCTCGGCCAACCTCACCGGCGGGCCGGTCATCGACTTCATGTCCGGCAACCTGTCGTACCAGATCGAGCACCACCTCTACCCGGACATGTCGTCCAACCGACTGGCTGAGGCGTCGGTGCGCGTCCGCGAGGTGTGCCGCAAGTACGACCTGCCCTACGTGGCCGGCCCGCTGCCCGTCCAGTACCTCAAGGCGTGGCGCACCATCGCCAAGATGTCACTGCCCAACCACATGCTCCGCGCGACCGTCGACGACGCCCCCGAGACCCGTTCGGAGCGCATGTTCGAGGGCCAGCCCACCAGCTACCCGACCCCGGAGGGACAGCGCTCGGGCCTGCTGACCGCGATCAAGCACAATCGCGCCAGGCGCGCCGGAAAGCAGCGCTCCGCGGCCTGAGCGGAGCCTTCCCCGGGGGCTGAACGCACCCTGCCCCACGCCCCGACACCGATCACGGTGTCGGGGCGTGTCGTGTTCTGGCCACCGGAACGTGACTGCGGCTATAGGCTGACGCACGACCCGGGGGGTCATCGTCGACGGCCGGCGCTACACCGGTCGAGTCGATCGCCCATCACCCACGACGACGGGAGCCCCAATGGAGGACAGGCGCACGCTCATCGCCGATTCCGCGATCGAGGTGGTCGCGAGGGACGGTGTCCGCGCCCTGACCCATCGCGCCGTCGACTCCGAGGCGGGGCTCCCCTCGGGGTCCACGTCGTACTACTGCCGCACGCGGGCGCAGCTCATCACCCTCACCGTCGACCGGCTGATCTCCCTGCTGCGCGGGTTCGTCGAGGTCTCCGGCATCCAGGAGTTGGACTCCTCCGACGCCGACGATGTGCTGTCGACGCTGACGTCGATGGTCGACGGGCTCCTCGCCGACTACCGGGGCGAGCTCGCGGCCCGCTGGGCACTCATCGTGGAGCTCACCGGGGAGGCGGACACCACCGACCTCGTGGCCTCCCTCCTCGACCCGTCCGACCTCGCCTCCGCGCTCGACGCCGCCGGCCTGCGCGACCCCGCGAGCGCGGCGCTGGACCTGCTCACCGTGTTCGAGGGCCTGGTCTGGGAACACGCCCTCGGCAGACTGGCCGGACAGGACGTCGACACCGCGCGCGACGCCGGACTCCTCGGCTCCGCTCTCGCGCGGCACGAGCACCGCGGACCGCGCAACCTCTTCGGCCTGCGCAGATAGCTACCGCCTCACTCCGCGATCGCCTCGAGCGGATCCGTCCTGGCCGCCCGGTGCGCGGGCCACAGTGAGGCGATCACGCCCACCAGCGCGGAGCACACCAGGACGATCCCGATGGTCGCCCACGGGATCGTGGTGGCCGTCAGGCCACTGCCGGCCAGCACCCGGACGAAGGCCCATCCCAGGTACACGCCCACGGCCGCGCCGACCAGTGCCCCGAACACCGCGATCTGGGTGGACTCGAGGTTGATCGTCCGCCTGATCTGCGAGCGCTGGGTGCCCACGGCGCGCAGCATCCCGATCTCCGTGCGTCGCTCGATCACCGACAGCGCCAGGGTGTTGACGATGCCCAGCACCGCGATCACCAGCGCCAGCCCGAGCAGCGCGTAGATGACCGTGAGCAACTGGTCGATCCCGCCGGCCTGGACGTCGATGAACTGCTGCTTGGTCTGCACCGAGGCGATGGGGATGTCGGCCAGCTCGTCGGTCATCGACTCCACCAGCTGCTCCGTGGAGGTGCCGTCCGCCGCGGTCGCGAGGACCATCTGCGTGTTGCGGAGGTTCTCCGGGATCATCTGCTCGTACGTGTCGTTACCGATGTAGAACGGCCCGAGGATCTCGGCGTCGGAGTAGACGCCGGTCACCGTCAGATCGATCTCCGTCCCGTCGGGTCCGACGAGTGGAACCTGCGCGCCCATGGTCCAGCCGTTCGAGCGGGCGACGTCGGAGGAGACGATCAGCGAGTCGGGTCCCGGCTGGATCGACCCGTCGGTCACGGTCGCGCTGACCAGCTCCTCGACCGGGCCGCGTACCGCCGCGACCGGCTGGGACTCGCCGCCGAGCATGCCGTAGCCGAAGCTGTACGAGACCACGTCGTCGACCCCGTCGACCCCGGCGATCCGGTCCGGGAGCCCGGCCGACAGCGGCATCGGCATCCCCCCGCCGGTCGGGACGCCCTGCACCACCACGTCGGCGTCGAGTCCGTCGTCGATGATCCCGTCGATGCTGGCCTTGGTGGTGGCACCGAGCGTGCCGAACGCCGCGACCAGCGTGAGGCCCAGGGTGAGCGCGAAGGCGGTCGCGGCGGTGCGACGGGTGTTGCGCCCGGCGTTGGTCGCGGCCAGCCGCCCGACGGCGCCGAAGGGCGCTCCGATGACCCTGCCGATCCCGCCGGCGATGGGCTTGGCCAGCGCGGGCATCACGAGGAAGCTGCCGATGATCAGCGCGGCCGCGCCGACCCCCACCGTGATGGCGCCGGTGGAGGTCTCGTCGTGCCAGGTGCCGATCAGGGCGAGCAGGATTCCGCACACCACGGCGAACGACCCGAGCACCGTGCGGGTCGCGCCGCCGGCCTCGACCGCGGTCGCGCCGACCCGCATGCCCTGGACCGGTGCCACGCGTCCCGCCCGGCGGGCCGGCGCCCACGCGGAGAAGACGGTCACCACGAAGCCCAGGACGAGCGGGGTGATGATCGCGGTGGGCGTGAGCGCCAGCTCGCTGGACGGGATGCCCAGGTCGAACGCGTCGAGGGTCAGGAAGATCCCCTTGGCCAGGCCGAAGCCGGCCACCACGCCGAGCACCGACCCCACCACGCCCGTGAGGGCGGCCTCCGCGATCACCGAGCGCGTGAGCTGCCGGCGGGACGCGCCGATCGCCCGCAGCAGCGCAAGCTCGCGGAGCCGCTGCGCGACGAGCATCGAGAAGGTGTTGTAGATGATGAACGTGCCCACCAGCAGGGCGATCAGGCCGAACGCCACGAAGAAGTAGTTGACGAAATCGAGCATGGTCGACAGCTGGGCGGAGAGCTCCTCGGAGACCTCCTCGCCCGTCCGGACGTTCTGTTCGGGCAGCTCGGCGGCCAGTCGGTCCCGCAGCTCGCCCTGCTCGACGCCCGGCTCGGCCTTGACGGCGATGTTCTGGGCGTGGACGCCGTCGGTGAACATCTCGCGGGCCGTGTCCGGGGAGAACGCGACACCCACGTAGCCGCCCGTGTCCGACGGGGAGACGTAGGTCCCGACGACGGTGACGTCGACCATCCCCTGCGAGACCGTGTACACCTGCGCGGGGTCCCCGAGGGACAGCCCGGCCTGGTCGAGCACGCCCTCGGGCAGCAGCACCTGGTCGGGGGCCTCGGGGGCGTGGCCCGCGGTCAGCTCGCCGACGCCACCGACCGCCTCGTCGTCGTCGACCCACTCCACGCCCTCCGACGGGGCACCGCCGGTCTGGTACGGGGACCCGTCGGCGTTGAACAGGACCACCGTGCCGGACACCCCCGGCTCGGCGGCGTCCACGCCGGGCGTCTCGCGGACGCGGTCGACCAGATCGAACGGCACGCCCGCACCGCGCGGGTCCTCGGGCTCGATCATCACCGACAGGCCCTCGGTGCCCTCCTCGAGCAGCCGGTCGAAGGTGCCCTTGAGCGTGGCGGTGAACACGAGCGAACCCGTGACGAACGCCGTGCCCAGGACCACCGCCAGGACCGACAGGACCAATCGCAGCTTGTGCGCGGAGACGTTGCGCAGCGTCACCCGCGTCATGGGGCCGGAGCGCATGACTACAGCTCCTCGAGGCTGCGGAGCGCGCCCAGCACGTCGTCGGTCGAGGGCCGGTCGAGCTCACTGCGGACGCGGCCGTCGGCAAGCAACAGGACCCGGTCGGCGTAGGTAGCCGCCCGCGGGTCGTGGGTGACGATCACGACGGTCTGGGAGAAGTCGTCGGCCGCGCTGCGCAGGATCGAGAGGACCTCCGCGGACGAGGTGGAGTCCAGGTTGCCGGTCGGCTCGTCCCCGAACAGGATGTCCGGCCGCCCCACGAGCGCGCGGGCGCAGGCCACCCGCTGCTGCTGGCCACCGGAGAGTTGCGAGGGCCGGTGGGTGAGCCGGTCGCCGATGCCGAGTCGGCCGATCACCTCGTCGAACCACCCGCGGTCGATCGCGTGGCCTGCGATGTCCTGCGGGAGGGTGATGTTCTCCTCCGCGGTGAGGGTGGGCACCAGGTTGAAGGACTGGAAGACGAACCCGATGCGGTCGCGGCGCAGCGCGGTGAGCTCCTTGTCCGGCAGTCCGACGATCTCGGTCTCGCCGATCCGCACCGACCCGGACGTCGGGCGGTCCAGTCCGGCCATGCAGTGCATGAGCGTCGACTTGCCGGAGCCCGACGGGCCCATGATGGCGGTGAACCGGCCCCGCTCGAACTCCGCGTCCACGTGGTCCAGCGCCCGCACCTCGGTCTCACCCTCCCCGTAGGTCATGACGAGGTCGGTGGCGACGGCCGCGGGCGCCGCGTCCTCCGCCCGGTGGTGAGTCTCGGCCTGCATGGTCATGATCTCCCCTGCTCGTGGTGGTCACGGTGAATCATGCCGGATCGACCCGGCCCGGAGAATGGGGGACAACCCCGGTTTCCCAGGCCTCCAGACCCCTGCGGGTACGGAATCTCCGCGTCTCGCCCGTCACGGGGTCGGTGAACTCGATCGACTCCGCCAGCAGCTGGAGCGGGTCACTGAAGTCGCCGGGCGTGACCTGCCTGATCGACGGGTACAGGTCGTCGCCGAGGATCGGGGTGCCGAGCGCGTTCATGTGCACCCGCAGCTGATGGGTCCGGCCGGTCGTGGGCTCCAGCCGGTACAGACCCAGCTGGTCGTCGCGGCGGTCGAGCAGAGTGATGCGGGAGTGCGCGTCCGCCTCCCCGTCGACCTCGGCCGCCTGCAGGACGCCCCGCGTCTTCACGATCCGGCTCGACCGCTCGCGGACCCGGGCGGTCCCCTCGGGCGCCGGGGCCACCGCCAGATAGGTCTTGCGCACGCGCCGGGTGGCGAAGAGGTCCTGGTAGGCGGCCCGGTAGGCGGGGTCGGTGGTGAACAGCAGCACGCCTGCGGTGAGCCGGTCGAGCCGGTGCGCCGGGGCGAGCTCATCCGGGCCGAGATCGCGACGGGCGCGCACGAGCGCCGTCTCGGTGACGTGCCCGGCCCGGGGCGTGGTGGCGAGGAAATGTGGCTTGTCGACGACGAGGACGCGCTCGTCCCTGTGGAGCACCGCGAGCTCGCCGGGCACCGCGACCTCGGGCGCGGGCTCGCGGTAGGTCCACACGTCCATCCCACGGCGGCGCCGGGTGGCGTCGGTGACCGGCCGGCCGTCAGCGGTCACCACCAGGCCCGCGGCGAGCGCGGCCTCGAGCTCCTCGAGCCGGTCGGGGAAGCGCCGCCGCAGTTCCTCCGGGATGCTCCGCGGACCCTGGCCGGGGTCGGCGAGCCGGATCCGCACCGGGTCCACACCGTCACGCAGGGGAAGGGGCCGGGGTCTCCCGCGTCCGGGGCGCGGGCGCCCGGGTCCTGAGTTGGGCATGTGCGAAGTCTAAAGACTCCGCTACACTCACTCGCGCACCATCGGTCCCATCTACCTCGGGAGTATCCATGATCGACGCCGTCGTCGACTTCTTCCTCTTCGGCCCCGGCCGCGCCGTCCTCCCTGCGTTCCAGGGCAGCTTCAACCTCGCCTACCCGTCCAACTCGCCGTTCCCGGACGACCTGTAGATCCGCCTTCCGACCGTCGCGAACAGCGGTAGCCTCGGGGTATGACATCCCTCGAGCACTCCGTCGTCGTCGGCGTCGACGGCTCCGCCGCCTCCACCGGCGCGGTCGCGTACGCCGCCCACACCGCCGCCAAGCGCGGGATCCCGCTCATCGTGGTGACCAGTTACAGCATGCCGGCATCGCTGTTCGCCGAGGGCATGGTGCCGCCGCAGCCCGTCTACGACGAGCTGGAGCGGGAGTGCCAGCCGATCATCGAGCAGGCCAGGGCCACCGCGCTCGACGTCGCGCCCGACGTCCAGATCTCCCACGCCGTGGTCGAGGGCAACCCGTCGCAGGTGCTCATCGACTATTCACGTAAGGCCAAGATGATAGTCCTGGGCTCGCGTGGCCTCGGCGGCATCAAGGGCATGGTGCTCGGCTCGGTCTCCGCGGCGGTGGCCAGCCACGCGTTCTGCCCCGTCGTGGTGACCCGCGAGGACACGGCCGACCTGGAGAAGTCCGGCCCCGTCGTGGTGGGCGTCGACGGCTCCGAGGTCAGCACCAAGGCCACCGAGTGGGCCTTCGTCGAGGCCGCCGCCCGCGGGACCACCCTCGTCGCCGTGCACACGTGGATGGACCCCCAGGTGCAGGCGGCCGCCGCCGGAATCGCGCTCAGCGAGCAGGAATGGCAGGAGCTCGAGAAGCAGCAGCTCGGCGTCCTGTCCGAGCGGCTAGCCGGATTCTCCGAACGGTACCCGGACGTCACCGTCGAGCGGTTTGTCACCCGCGACCGCGCGGTCCGCGCACTGGTCAGCAAGTCAGAGGGCGCGCAACTCGTGGTGGTGGGCTCGCACGGCCGTGGTGGATTCGCCGGGATGGTCCTCGGCTCCACCAGCCGGGCCATGCTCCAGGCCGCCCCGTGCCCGGTCATGGTGGTGCGCCCCGAGCCTCACGACTGACCGCGCGGATCCGACCCCCCTGAGTCACACTCGTCACTCGGGTAACGATAAGGCGACGATTGGCGGCATAAGCGCACGAGTGGAGGCGTCAGGGCCGTCGATATGTTCTGCTGGGGTCGCGGCCCATCCCGGGTCGTTACCGACTAATCGGGAAAGGACCCCCACTATGGGAACCATCATCGCCTGGATCATCGTCGGTGGACTCGCCGGCTGGATCGCCTCCATGATCATGGGCAAGAACGCCCAGATGGGGCTGATCGCGAACATCGTGTCCGGCGTCGTCGGCGCCTTCGTCGTGGGCTGGATCGTCTCGTTCTTCACCAGTGGCGACGGCGGCGCGATGCCCGACGCGTTCTCGATCTGGGGCGTGGTCGCCTCGATCGTCGGCGCATGCCTGGTGATCTTCGTCGTCTCGGCCATCAAGGGCCGCGGCCGTTCCAAGGTCTGACTCCCCGGGCCTGACGCACGGCCTCCTTCACAGTCCACGCACGCCAACAGAGAGGATCAGACATGGGATTCATGGACAAGATCAAGGACGTTGCAGGTAAGAACCCGGACAAGGTCGACAAGGTGACCGAGAAGGCCACCGATGCGTTCAACGAGCGCACCGACGGCAAGTTCGCCGAGCACACCGACACGGCCAGGGAGAAGGCCGGCGAGTTCCTCAAGGGCGATCAGGGCGGCTCGCCCGATCAGCCGCCGGCCGGCGAACAGCCGCCCGCCTGAGAGACAGACCGGCCGGGGCCGGGGCCGGTGTCGCCGTCGGCGGCACCGGCCCCGCGTCATTTCCCCGACGGGCCGATAGTCTGTGTTGTGTGACGAGTACACGGTCGACCAAGCCCGGGCCGCGGGAGCGGCTTCTGGCCACGGCCATCCGTCTGTTCTCGACCGACGGCATCCGGGCCGTGGGGATCGATCGTCTCCTCCGCGAGGCCGGGGTGGCCAAAGCCAGCCTGTACAACACGTTCGGCTCCAAGGACCAGCTGGTCGTGGCCTACCTACAGTCGGTGGCCGAACGGGACCGCGCCCTGTGGCAGCGGCGTGCCGAGGCCGCCCCCGACGCCCGTGGGCGGATCCTCGCCCTGTTCGACATCGTCCGCGAGCGCGTCGAGCCCGCCGCTCCCGGAGCGTGTCACGTGGCCGCCGCGATCGAGTTTCCCAGTCCGGCGACCGACGGCGAACACGCGATCCGCGTGGCCGTCGCCGAGTACCGCGAATGGATCTCCGCCACCCTCCGCTCCGAACTGCAGGCCATGGGGCTGCAGGACCCGGACAACATCTCCGACCTCGCCGACCGACTCGAGATCCTGCACGACGGCTCCATCACCCGGACCATGCTCGGCGTCACGGGGACGACCGCGGTCACCGCGCGCGACATGGCCGAACTGACACTCGGGCTGGTCACCGACCCCTGACGCTGAGGGGC
Organism: Candidatus Dietzia intestinipullorum; assembly: GCA_019119635.1. Classification (GTDB taxonomy): domain Bacteria; phylum Actinomycetota; class Actinomycetes; order Mycobacteriales; family Mycobacteriaceae; genus Dietzia; species Dietzia intestinipullorum. The sequence continues at coordinate 44,150 of DWWP01000014.1, read as the reverse complement.
CGGGCCACCCCTCCGAGTCGCGGCTACCCGTCGAGCCGCGGCGCCACGAGCTCGGCCACCTGCTGCACCGTGGCCGGATCGTCCCGGGTGGACTGGACCGCCAGCACGCGATCCTCGTGCGACACCGCCAACAGCGCGCCGCCGGAGCTGATGGTCCGGCCACCGCTCCAGCCGCCCTCGATCTCGGAACCGTCCACCTCTCCGGACGGCACGGACTCCTCGACGAGCTCGGCCGCCCGCTGCGCCGAGTCCACGGTGTAGACGGTGGTGGTCAGGTGCGCCTCCCCGTCGGCGCCGTAGAAGAAGCAGGCGACGGGATCGATCCGGTCGTCGATCCGCACGTCGGTCGCCGGCACGCCGTTGAGCTGCGACGCCTCCTCGAGCGACAGGTAGGGGCACTCCGACGCGGCGGTCGGCTCGACCACGGGGATCTCCGGCTCGGTGGTCTCCGGCGGGGCCGTACGGATGGTGCCCACGGTCGACTCCGCCGGCTCGCCCCCTCCGCCACAGGCGGAGAGCGCGCCGAGGAGGACGACGGACAGCGGCGCGACGGCGCGGAGGGCGACGGACCGGGCGGCAGGGGTTCGCATGCCGTCAAGGATAGAGCGCCCGCCTGGAGTAGCCTGCAGCGTGAACGGCGCGAACCGATCGACCTGGGAGGAGTGCCACGTGAGCGGCCTGACGAGCGACCACGCCCGGCCGGCTCCGGACGGCACCGTCACGGGCCGCGCCGAGGCACGACGCCTGGAGATACGGTCCGCGATCGCCTCGGCCGCTATGGGCCTGGTGGTCGAACGCGGCCTCGATGACGTGACGGTGGACGAGATCGCCCGGGCCGCCAACGTCTCCCGCCGGACGTTCTTCAACTACTTCCCATCCAAAGCGGCTGCGTGCATCCCCGAGACCTTCCCGCCGGATCGGGAGGCGGTGGAGCTGTTCCTCACCGACCACTCCCTCCCCACCATGACCGCCGTGGGGCGACTGTTGTGGCGACAGGTGGCCATGGCACAGCAGGAGACGCCCTCCTTCGTCCGGTTCCACGACATGTGGCGACGCGAACAGGGCGTCCGCGCCGAGATCCACGCCGTCCTGGCGCGGACGGAGTCCGAACTCGCCGCCCTCATCGCCAAGCGGGAAGGAACCGCCCGGGGAGCGGTGGAGCCGGCGACGGTCGCCGCCGCGTCGATCGCCATCGTGCGGGTCGCTGTCGAGCAGTGGCGTACCGACGAGTCCCCCGAGATGCTCGAGCACCGCATCCGCGAGGCCTTCGAGGCCGTGGCGCGGTCCCTCGCCCGCGCGCCCGGCGAAGCTCCCGCGGCGGACACCTGACGCGTCGGCCGCGCGGCGGCTTCTCTCAGGCCGACACAGGCACCCGGCCCGTGCCGACGTAGGATCTGGCCATGCACTCTCGGCGACCCCACCCGCGGTTCGCGGGCCTCGTGGCCCTCACGGCGCTCGCCATCGCCGGCTGTTCCGGCTCCGAGACCGAGACGGGCCCCCCGCGGATCTCGCCCGTACCACAGCCCGAGGTCGCCGAGGCGATGATCAACGACGCGCCCGAGCCCCAGATGCGCCTCAACGCCTGTGAGCTCCTCGACCTGACGCCCGCCAACGTCATCGCGTTGACGGGGGCCGACATGCCGCCCGTGCAGCCCACCGGCTCGGGCGAGCTCGACATGATCTGCACCTACGGCGGCCCGGGGTCCCTCGAGCGATACCAGGCCGAGCTGGACGCCGCGGCGACCGGGACGCCGGAGGCCGGGGAGAACGGCGAAAACGGGGAGAACGGGGAGAACGGCCTGGACGGCGCCGCCGACGAGGACGGCGAGGCTGACGCGAGCGAGACCACCGAGACCACCGAGGCCGAAGCCGACGCGGCGACGCCGGTCATCCCCGAGGCCGCGCCCGGCGACCCCGAGCCGATCCACCCCGACCACGTCCCCGACACGTTCGCGGCCGGGGTGGTCAAGCCCCGCAGCGGCGCGGAAGCGGCCCTGGCGGGCCAGCCCGTGATGCTGGGCAGCCGCTACGGATGCTCCGAGGTCCGCGGTTCGGCTGCGGACACCGTCGAGAACGCGGGCCCGGGCGTCCCCGAGGCACCGGCTCCGGTGGCGCCGGATCTGGACTCCGCCTACATCGACTGCACAGCGACGCCGACCGGTGGGGGCGTGGAGGTCCACACGGTCTTCGTGGCGGACAACGACCTGTGGCACATCACGCTGGTCCGACCCGATGTCCCCCGCACCCCCGAAGCCGACGCCGAGGCGCTCGCCGGCCTGCACCGGATCGCCGCGGTCGTCCTGAGCTGACCAGACGAGAAACGGCGCCGGAGCCCCTCAGCATCCGACGCCGTTTCCCTGCCCGGGCAGCGCATCGCGTCCGCCCGGTCCCGCGACCACCCCTCAAGGCCGCGGGCCTGCACCCCCCAGGTGCTTCCGGTCCATGACCGGCCCCTTTATGCATGAAGTGACAGCCCCTCAACCGCACTCCACCTCGCCACCGCCTCCGGCTGGTGACTTTTCATAGCCTATGTTGCAGACATCATCATTGCAATCCCATGAACTGGACATACGTAGTTGACTTTTTATCAATAACACCTCGAGGCTTCTCGACCTGCGATTTCCGGGACCGTCGATGCCATCGAACGATGGCATGGTCCGCCCAGGAAAGCCCGTGATCCCGGACGACTACCCCTCGCCCCCTCTCAGCTGTATCGTGTTACCAAAGTGAGCAGAGTGGCATATGTGACGCCTGTGCTTTCGCCGCTCGTCCATGGTTCTACAAGGAGAACGATGTCCCGCCACACCCGCTCCACCGCGACGCTCATCGCCGCCACCGGCCTCGTGATCGGACTCGCCCCCGCCGCCGGCGCGCAGTCGGTCGCCGGCCTCCCGGGCCTCGAGTCCGCACCGGTCTCCCTGGGGTCGCTGTCCTCCGGGTCGGCCGGCTCCTCCGGCGTCGTCACCCTCCCCGTCCCGGGACCGCCGCGCCCGGACATCGACGCCGAGGTCGCGTCCGTCTACCCGAGCCCCGACGAGGTGGTGGGAGTGGCCCAGCCCGTCATGATCACCTTCGACCGCCCCGTCGAGGACCGCCCCGCCGCCGAGGCCGCCGTGGGAGTCCGCTCCGCCCCGCACGTGGACGGCAAGTACTACTGGGTGAGCGATACCGAGCTCCGCTGGCGCCCCCACGAGTTCTGGCCCGCCCACACCTCCGTGACGGTGTGGGCCGACGGCCACCAGCAGTCGTTCCGCACCGGCGACGCCGTCGTCTCCACCTACGACGACAACACCCACCTCGTCACCGTGACCCGCAACGGAGAGGTGGAGCGCACCATGCCCGCCTCCGCCGGCCGCGATGCCTATGCCACGTACAACGGGATCTACTACAACGGTTGGCGCGACCGCGAGGTCCGGATGGACTCCTCCACCTGGGGCCTCGCGCAGGACGCGGGCGGGTACGACACGACCGTCGAGAACGGCGTCCGCCTGAGCTACGACGGGATCTTCGTCCACTCGGCCCCGTGGTCGATCGCGGACCAGGGCGAGCGCAACGTCTCCCACGGCTGCATCAACCTCAGCCCCGAGGACGCGGCCTGGTACTACGACAACACCGGAAACGGCGACCCGTTCATCGTGATCAACGGCCCCGGCGACCGGTTCGGTGCCTTCGACGGCCAGGGCGACTGGAACTACTGACGGCCTTTCATCCCGAGGTTCACCAGCCCGTCGGGCCGTGAACCGGGGCGATCGCCTCGCACCGCGGTTCGCGTGGGGTGTCCGGATCGAGCGCGGCCAGCACGTGGTCGGCGGCGCGGGGGTCGGCGGCCACGGCGACGTGCTCGGAGAGGTCCTGCTCGCAGCCGTCCTGGACCACCACGTTGGTCGTCAGCGGCCCGGGGACCAGACCAGAGGTATACGGCAGGACGGCCTCGTCGTACCGGGTCGCCACGTTGAGGTACCGCACCCCCGGCGCGTAGGGGGTCCCGCCGGCCCACAACTCCTGCAGGAGGAGCGAGCCGGGAAAGATCTGCGGGAGGGACCCCGCGCCCGACTCGAGAGCGTCGCGCTCCCCGCCGGACGAGGCCGTGAGCATCTGGTCGGCGACCGAACCGCCGGTGCCGCGCCAGAGTGGGGCCAGCGACGCGACCGTGTGGACACGGCCGGGCCGTTCGGTCTTTGCCACCAGCCCCGAGATGAGAGTGCCCTGCGAGTGCCCCACCATGTCGACCTGCTCAGCCCCGGTCGCCTCCAGGACGCGATCGACGAACTGCGCGACCTGCGGCAGCGAGACTGCCCGGATGTCCGAGACGCCGCCGAGCTCGCTCAGCGGCCACTGCGCGCCGGGCGTCGCGCCATAGGTGAGCGTGTACACGCAGTAGCCCTCGTTGTGCAGCAGCGGCCCGTACGTGGCCCAGTTACTCGTGCCGCTGCCGAGCGTGCCGTGGACCAACACGACCGGCCGCGGCTTGTCGGCCGTCGGCCGGCAGGTCCAGTCGTTGGCGCCGGGCAACGGCGCTCCCGGCTCGGTGATCGCCAGGGACGCCCCGGACAGGAAGTGATAGCCGACCGGGATCGGAGCCCGCGTGGAGGGATCGGTGCCCGACTCGGCCGCGTGCGCCGCACCGGCCCCCGGCAGTCCCAGAGCGGCGGTGGCCAGCACCGTGACGGCGGCGCGCAGGAGACTCATGACCTCATTAAGCCACGCCCCGTGATCATCGGCAGGTCCTTCGCGTAGACCAGTCCCGGCTCCGCGGCCGCCACCGCCTCCACCGAGTTGACCAGCCGCATCGCGGTGACCAGCATGCCGGAGGCGTTGTGGTCGCCGTGCTCGTCGTGGTGGGTCAGCTCCATCCGCATGGCGGGCCGGCCGGTGATCTCGATGCGGTAGCAGCCGTCGCCGTGGTCGGGGCGCGGCCAGTCCGGCGCCTGATCGCCGGCGGTACGGGTGACGTGCTCCAGGACGATCCGGTCGACGCCGTCGACCTGCCCCACCACCTCGAACCGCATGGCGGCCTGCGTCCCGGCGGGGATCTCGCACGCCAGCAGCGACAGATCGCGGTCTGCGGCGATCCGCTCGTGCCTCTCGACCAGCGGCTCGTCCAAAGCGACGTCGAGTGCGGCCGCGATCTGCCGGACCACCGAGCCCCAGCCGGCAGCGAGCATGCCGGGCCTGAGCAGCGGCGGCAGGGTCTCCATGGGGCTGCCGAAGCCGAACAGTCGCCGCATCGTCTCGCCCTGGTGGTAGACGGAGTAGTCGGCGATCTCACCGACCCGGATCGTCTCGATGCTCCGGGACAGGCTGGTCATCACCAGGGGCAGCACGTCGTTGGCGAAGCCGGGGTCGATGCCGTTGACGTGCAACGTCGCCCCGCCCTCGCGGCCCGCGGCGTCGAGCGCGGCGATCATCTCCTCGGGCAGCGTCCCGTGCGGGTACTGCAGCAGCACCGGCCCGGAGGCCACCACGTCGATCCCGGCGCCCAGGAACTCCGTGAAGTCCTCGATCGCCGCCGTGAACCGGGTCTCGGTCTCAGCCGTGTACACCACGACGTCCGGCTCCAGAGCCAGCAGCGCCGCCCGGTCGTCGGTGGCCGGCACGCCGAGATCGCGATCGAGACCCGCCAGGCGCCCGGCGTCCACGCCGACCTTGGCCGGGTCGGAGACGAACACGCCCGCGAGCCGCAACTCCGGCCGGGCGTCGATCGCCTCCACCGCCATCCGCCCCAGACACCCCGTCGACCACTCCACGACCCGAATCGTCATGGGTGGACACTAACGTCCGCGAGGCGGCGCGGGACCCGGGTTCACCTCACCAGATGCTCACGCGCTCCTCCGGCGCCAGCCAGAGCCCGTCGCCCTCGGACACCCCGAACGCGGCGTGGAAATCGTCGAGGTTCTTGACCACTTGGTTGCAGCGGAATTCCGGCGGCGAGTGCGGGTCCACGGCCAGGCGGCGGGCCGCCTCCTCGGCGCGGGTCTTGGTGCGCCACACGATCGCCCAGGAGGTGATGAGCCGTTGGATCCCGGACATCCCGTCGATCTCCGGGCCCACGTCGGTGCCCTCCGCCGGCTCACCGCCGGTCCCCTGCGCCATGCGGTACGCGAGCAGCGCGATGGTCAGTCCGCCGAGGTCGCCGATGTTCTCGCCCACCGTGAACGCGCCGTTGACGTGATCGGTCTCGGGATCGAGCCCCTCGGGCGTGAGGCCCTGGTACTGCTCGATCAGCGCGTCCACGCGGGTGCCGAAGGCCGACCGGTCCTCGTCGGTCCACCAGTCCACGAGGTTGCCGTCGCCGTCGTACTTGGAGCCCTGGTCGTCGAAACCGTGGCCGATCTCGTGGCCGATCACCGCCCCGATCGCGCCGTAGTTGGCGGCGTCGTCGGCATCGGCGTCGAAGAACGGCGGCTGGAGGATGGCGGCCGGGAAGACGATCTCGTTCATCACCGGGTTGAAGTAGGCGTTCACCGTCTGCGGGGTCATGTGCCACTCCCCGCGGTCGACCGGCCCGCCCAGCTTGCCCAGCTCGTAGTCGTGCTCGAACGCCGACGAGCGGCGCACGTTGCCGACGAGGTCGTCGGGGCGGAGCTCAAGCGCCGAGTAGTCGCGCCACTCGTCCGGGTAGCCGATCTTGGGCACAAACGCCTCGAGCTTGGCCAGGGCCCGCTCCTGCGTCTCGGAGGTCATCCACGGCAGTCGCGCGATCGAGTACCGGTACGCGGCGGTGAGGTTGGCGACGAGCTCCTCCATCCGCGCCTTGTGGCCGGGCGGGAAGTGCCGGGCAACGTACTCCTTGCCCACCTCCTCGCCGAGCGCGCCCTCGACGGCGCCCACGCCGCGCTTCCAGCGGGCCTTGATCTCCTCGGTGCCCGACATCGCGGTGCCGTAGAAGGCGAAGTCCTCGTCGACCATCGCCGAGTGCAGGAAGGCGGCCCGCGAGCTGAGGACCCGCCACCGCAGCCAGGCCTTCCACGTCTCGAGCGGCTCCGAGCTCCACAGTTCGGCGACCGCGGTGAGGAAGTCGGGCTGCATCGCCACGAGGCGGCCGAACGTCTCCTCGGTGCCGCCGATCTCGCGCGCCCAGTCGTGCCACGGGAAGCCGGGCGCCAGCTCGGGCAGCTCCGCCCACGTCACCGGGTTGTAGGTCTTGTCCGCGTCGCGACGGTCCACCACGTCCCAGTGGGCCGCGGCGATCCTGCTCTCCAGCGCGACGATCCGGGCGGCGAGAGCCGCGGAACCGCCGGCCTCGTCGTCGTCCCCGTCCCCGGCCAGACCAGCCAGGTCCAGCAGCCGGGCGATGTGCGCGGCGTACTGCTCGCGCAACTCGGCGTACTGGTCCTCGCGGTAGAACGACTCGTCCGGCAGCCCGATGCCGTACTGCACCAGGTAGAGGATGTACTCGCTCGAGTTCTTGGCGTCGTTGTTGACGTACGCGCCGACCAGCCCGGGGACGCCGACCCGCTCGAGCCGGGCCATCGCCAGCGCCAGCGCGTGGCTGTCCTCGGCTCCGTCGATCTCGGCCAGATCCGGGGCCAGCGCGTCCACACCGGCGGCCTCGACCGCCTCGGTGTCCATGAAGGAGGCGTAGAGAGCGCCGATCCGCGAGTCCACGGGGGCGTCGGTGATGATGTCGCGGACGCGCTCCTCGGACAGGTCCCGCAGCGCGAGGAACGCACCGTCGATCGGCCGGTCGGCGGGGATCACGTGGTCACGGATCCAGGTGCCGTTGACGTGGTTGTAGAGGTCGTCCTGCGGGCGCACCTCCCGGTCGACGTACCGCAGGTCCAGGCCCGACGGGCGGGGAGAATCGGTGGGGGTCTCGGTCGCTGTCATGCGACCAGGTTACGGAAGGTGCGGGCCGCAGTGGTCAGTGGAAGCCGTGGCGGGCGTTGTGCTCCTTGGCCCCCGAGTACGCGTCGACCATCCCCCAGACCCAGAACCCGAACATGATGGGCAGCCCGATCAGGATCACCGACAGCAGCGCGCCGAGGAAGTACCCGACCATGATGCCGACGCCCTTGCCCGCCTGCCCGTTGATCATGGTGCCCAGCCCGGGCAGGAGGAACGACAACACCAGCGAGAGCGCCGGCTCCTTGCGCGAGGCCGGGTACGCGGGCGCGTACGGGACCCCGGGCTGGTACGGCTGCACCGCCCCGTACGGATTCGGGGCACCGTAGGGGTCGGGTGCGCCGTAGGGGTTCGGCGCACCGAAGCCGGCGGCCAGGTACGGGTCGACCCCGCCGGGCTGCCCCGGGTAGCCCGGCTGCGCGGGTGGGACCTGGCCGTCCCCGAAGAACGGCTGCCGACCGTACGGCGCCCCCGCCACGGGATCGTCGCGGTCGCCGGGATGGTCGTTCTCAGGCCAGGTGTTCATGCCCCCACGGTAGCGCGATCGTCCGACACACTCCTCCGGTCGCGCCGACCGGTCTCCGCGACCGCGACCTACGCTGACGGTCATGCCTCCCCCACTGCGTCGACGTTCCAACTCTCCCCGCCCGCCCGCAGCGCCGTCCGTGCCGCGGCGGGAACAGCTACGGCCCCCGGACACCGACCTCGAGCCGGATGCATTGTGGGACGGCGTACTGGCCGGCGCGGGCGACGCCCCGGACCCGGGCGATGGCCCGGCGTCGCTCGGCGGGGCGGAGATCCGGGAATCGGCACTCGAGGACCTGCGGCTGAGCGGCGCCCGCGCCGAGGGGCTCCGCCTGACCGACGTGACGCTGCAGGGGTGCGACCTGTCCGGGATGGTCGCCGACGGGGCCTCGCTGACCCGCGTGCGATTCGTGGGCTGCCGGCTCACCGGGCTGGTGCTCTCGGACGCGCGGTTGACCGACGTGACCTTCGAGGACTGCCACGCCGACATGCTCAATCTGCGGATGTCGCGGCTGCAACGGGTCCGGCTGGCCGGGACGCGGGCCCGTCAGGCCGACCTGCTCGAGGCAGAGGTCACGGACCTCGCCACGGAGGACGTCGATCTCCGGGACTCCGATGTGAGCCGCTCCCGGTCAGCCGCCGCGGACCTGCGCGGGGCCGAGCTGGAGAACATCCGGGGAGCGACCGCGCTGCGGGGAGCGCTCATCTCGCCGGAACAGGTGCTGGGGGTGGGAATGGCGTTGATCGCCGAGGCCGGGATCCGGGTCGAGTGAGGATGGCGCGTCGATCGCCCGCCCGGGGCCCGGGGCCCGGGGTCAGGGCAGGTGCGACGCGGCGTCCCGCCACTGGTTGACGGCCCGGTTGATCACTGCCTGCAGCTGCAGGACCTGGTCACGGTCGGTGAGCGTGATGCCCTCGGGCCCGGTCCTGAGTGCCAGCTCCGGCACGCCACGGCCGGCGCCCGTCTCGTCGAGGACCACCGTCTCCGCGACGGTCACCTCGAGGACGGGATCGTCTTCCGGGCCGTCGACCTCGGTGACGAGGTCGTGGCGGTAGAGCGGGGTCGTGAGGTCGTACGTGGTATCGGACATCAGGGGGATCTCCCGACGGAATCGGTGGGACGACCCCCAGCGTAGGTGAGGAAAATGGCGGATCGCTCCGCCGGGGACGCGTGTTACACCTTGTGATCCAGTTGTGATCTCCAGCACGTTCCGGCGCGAAGCGCTGCGGGCGCGGGCCGCTGCGACAACCGAGGCTGAATTGTTGCTGAAGTGTCTTGTGTGACTATTGGGGCTCACGCATACTCCCCCCATGACTCCAGCCGGAACATCGTCCCGACGTGTCAGCCGACTCCTGATCGCCCTGGCCTCCGCGGTCCTCCTCGCGCTCGGCCTCCTCGTGGTGGTCGTCTCGCCGCGGGCCGCCGCGGTCATCCCCGTCTCCTCCTCGCTCGAGGGACTGGCGCGGGGTGTGGACGCCTCGAGCTGGCAGCACCCGCACGGCGCGCCCGTGGACTGGCAGGCCGCAGCCGACTCGGGCGAGAGCTACGCCTTCATCAAGGCCACCGAGGGCACCGCCCCCGCGAACCGCTACTACGACGCCGACGTCGAGGACGCCCGGGCCGCGGGCATGGCGGTCGGCAGCTACCACAAGGCCCGACCGGCCACCGACCCCCTGGCCCAAGCCCGGGCATTCGCCGACCGGATCCAGTCGGTCGGCGGGCAGCAGCTGCCGCCGGTGCTCGACATCGAGATCGACGAGGGCCTGGACGCGGACGAGCTGGTCGACTGGTCCCGCGACTTCCTCGAGGAGACCGAGGCGCTCACCGGGCGGACGCCGATCGTCTACACCTACCGCCACTTCTGGATCGACAAGACCGACAACTCGACCGCGCTGAGCGACTACCTGCTGTGGCTCGCCGAGTACGACGTCTCCGAGCCCAGCCGCCCGATGATCGGCGGCTGGACCGAGTGGCTGTTCTGGCAGCGGGCCGACGACGGCGACGTCCCCGGCTTCTCCGGCGATGTCGACCTCAACGTCTTCGCCGGATCGACGGACGACCTGGCCGCCCGGGTCGGACCGGTCGCCCCGGGCGCCGAGGGGGAGCCGGACACCGAGGGGGAGCCGGGCGACGCGGGCGAGGCGATCGAGCAGCCCGAGCCGGACGCGTCACCGGCACCGGCCGAGGAGGTCACGATCCCGGTGCCCGGCGACATCCCGGCGCCCGAGGGGTACGCGGTGCCGGAGGAGGTCACCGTCCCCGGCCCGGTGCTCGACGCCGCGCGCGCCGGCTTCGACGCGGTCAGGCGGTAGACGAGCGACGCCGGACGATCGCCGCCCGGATCGCCCGCCAGCCGATGAGGAACACGCCCGTGGCGATCCCCGCCACGATCATGAAGCTCCAGTGCGGGATCCGCCCGTCACCGAGGCCGCGGATCACCATGCCGACGACAAGAGTGACCACCCACAGCACGACGCCGGTGCGCACCGAAGTGAGCGCCCGCCGGGTGGCCAGCACGAGCACCCAGCCCGCCACCAGCCCCACGAGGAACGGCCATGCGGTCCCCCACACCTGGGCCGCGCCGAGCCCCTCGGAATGCGCCCCTCGGCCGAAGGTCGCGAACACCACCACCAGCACGGCGTCGATCAGAAAAACCAGCAGCGGGGCCACCCGCGCTCACCTGCCCTTCTCGTCGTCCACGGCACCGTCCCGCCGCAGTGGGAGCGGGCCCGAGACCTGCGATGTGGTGGGGCGCCACTGGTTCCCCGTGAGGGGCCACATCTCGGAGCCCGAGTAGCGGGCGGACGATTCCAGGGCGGGCTCGTCACCCGACGACGACGAGGTGTGCCCCTTCGTGCTGTCGTCGCGCTCCTGGCCGGCGTCCGGGTCCACGTCGACTGCTCCACGGTAGTAGAGGAAGAAGATCACCCAGCCCGCGAGGGCGACCAGGATGAAGCTGACGATCCGGTACACGAAGACCGTGGCGAACGCCTGGTGCGCGCCCAGCCCACCGGCGGTGAGCGCGGTGATCAGCGCGACCTCGACCGTGCCGAGGCCGCCCGGGGTGATCGGCGCGGTGGCCACGATCTTGCCGGTCACGTAGGCGATGCACAGACCGCCGATGCTGTGCTCGGCGCCGACCGCGTTGGCGGCCGCCCACAGGCACCCGATGTCCGCCACCCAGTTGAGCAGGGAGAACGCGAACGCCTTGGACAGCTGCGTCTTGGACATGTCGACGGCCTCGGCCTGCTCGACCACCTTGCGCACGCCCTCCGCGCCGGTGTCGGCCGGCTTGCGACGACGCGCGTTGATCCAGGACAGGACGGAGAGCAGGGCGCCCTCGACCTTGTCCGGGTGCCGCGCGGCCCACTGCACCACCACGATGATGGCCACCAGCCCGATGGCCGAGAGCCCCAGCAGGAACGGGTTGGACACCGTGCCCACCAGGAAGAAGCCCAGCAGCGCCAGCAGGACGATGCCCACCGTGGCCAGGACGCCGGAGATGACCAGCTGCCACGACGCCACCACGCGGGTGGCTCCCCACTGTCGGGTCTTGCGGTAGGTCAGGGTGGTGCCGAAGACCTGCCCGCCGGGGATGCAGGTCGAGAACGCGTTGGCGGCAAAGACCAGGCCGGTGCTCTGCCAGTGCCCCACCCGGACCCCGGCCGATCCCAGCAGGATCTTCTGCACCGAGCCGTAGCTCGACATCGACAGGTAGGAGAACACCACCGAGGCCGCGATCCACCACCAGTTGGGGCTGGCCACCTCGGAGAACCCCTCGGCGAAGAAGGGCATCTGACCGCGGAGCCAGTACAGGATGAGCACCAGCACGGTGAGTGTCGCGATGGCCTTGAACCACGGGTTCCGCAGCACCGCGGCGACGCGTCGCCGCGCCGTGGTGCCATCGATACCCATCACGCGGACACCATAACCAGTCCCTCACCGCGACCTTCACCACCACTCCGGCGGGCCGCGCGGGATGTCACTCCCCGGGTTCCTGCTCCTCCGGTCGGTCCTGCTGCCGTTCCGCGAGCAGTCGGGCGATCAGATCCGACGCCGCGACCCGCCCGCCGGAGGGCCCGGCCATCGGGGAGTCCGTCAGGCCGGTGTGCGGCGGCTCGTCCCGATCCGACGCGTCCTGGCCGGGCTCGTCGTCGGAGAACGGCTCGTGCTCCCCGCCGGAGAACCGCTGTTCGTCGGGCTCGTCGTGGAACGACTGGTCGTCGTGGTGCGGCTGGTCGTCGTGGTGCGGCCGGTCGGCCGTCGTCGCGGCCCCCGCTCCCACCGCTGTCGCACCGGCCGCGGTCGCCCCCGCCATCGCGGGGGCCGCGGCGGCCGGCGCGTCGACCTTGCTCTCGGGCTCGTCGTCGAGCTCGGCCTCGCCGAGGCCGAGTCGTTCCTGGATCCGCTTCATCCACTGCGGCGCCCACCAGCAGTCGGTGCCCAGCATCTGCATGACGGCGGGCACGAGCAGCATGCGGATCACCGTGGCGTCGATGATCAGTGCCGCGATCATGCCGAACGCGATGTACTTCATCATCACGATCTCGGAGAACGCGAACGCACCCGTCACCACGATGAGGATGAGGGCGGCCGACGTGATGATGCGTCCCGTGTTGGCCACGCCGCTGCGGATCGCCTCGGCGGTCCTCACACCCCGGGCCCGGGCCTCGACCATCCGCGAGACCAGGAACACCTCGTAGTCGGTGGACAGCCCGTAGATGATCGCCATCAGCAACACGACGACCGGCGAGGTCAACGGCCCCGGGGTGAAGCCGAGGAGACCGGCGCCGTGACCGTCTACGAAGATCCACGTGAGGATCCCCAGCGTGGCGCCCAGACCGAGCAGGTTCATGATCGCCGCCTTGAGCGGCAGCACCAGCGAGCCGAAGGCCAGGAACATGAGGATCGTCGTGGCGAGCAGCACGTACAGGACGAACCACGGCAGGCCGTCGATCAGTGCGTCGACCGAGTCCTTCTCCATGGCCGGGTTGCCACCCACGTGCACCTCGGTGTCGGCCGGGATCGGGAAACTCTGGAGGTACTCGACGGTCTCGGTGGCCTCGTTGCGGTCCTCGACGCCGGCCTGGAGCACCACCACCTCGCGGCCCTGCGCGTCCTGCTCGCCGGAGCGGGCGAACTCGAACGGGCCGGTGAGTCCGGGGGCCTCGTTGGCCGCGGAGCGGATCTGCGACAGGGACTGGCCGTCGGATCCGGTCACCACGAGCTTGACCGGGTCGGTCCGCGTTCCGGGGAAGTTCTCGTCGTACTCCTCCTGCGCCACCCTCGTGGTGTTGTCGGGCGGGAGGTAGGTCTCGTTGATGCCGCCGAACTTGACCCCGGAGAACGGGATGATGAGGGCGACCAGGACCACGATAATCGGCACCGTCACCGCCACGGGGTGCCGCATGGAGAAGTCGGCGATCCGCCCGAACAGCCCGTTCTCGACCTGCTCGCGGGTGCGGTGACGCTGGAAGCGGGCGACGCCAAGCATGTCGACGCGGCGCCCCAGCATCATGAGGACCGCCGGCAGCAGCGTCACCGACAACACGGCCGCGAGGGCCACCGCGGCGATCGCACCGTAGGCCACCGACTTCAAGAAGGCCTGCGGGAAGATCAGCAGGCCGGACAGGGTGACGCCCACCATGACGGCCGAGAACACGACCGTCCGACCGGCGGTGGCCACCGATCTTCGTACCGCGGCCTCGGGTGAATAACCCTCGGCCATCTCCTCCCGGAACCGACTCACCACGAACAGCCCGTAGTCGATCGCCAGGCCCAGACCGATCAGCGTCACGACGTTCTGGGAGAACGAGTTGACCGGCGTGAGCAGGGACAGCAGGTGCAGCGCCCCCAGGGAGCCGAGGATCGTCAGGACGCCCACCGCCACGGGCAGGAAGGCCGCCACCACACCGCCGAACACCACGATGAGCAGCAGGAACACCAGGGGCAGCGCGATGAGTTCGGCGCGCACGAGGTCGGCGTCCATGCCGTCCTGCAGCGCCCCGGCCACCGGCTGCAGTCCGGCGATGTCGGTCTCGACGCCGTCGACGGCGATCTGGTCCTCGATCACCCGGAAGTTCTCGAGGATCTCCTCCTCCTCGCCGGCGATCTGGATGGAGGCCACCGCCAGCCCCTCGTCGACGTTGACCAGGGCCGGGGACTGGCTGTGGGCGAAGCTCGTCACGCCCGTGACCTGCTCCGGGTGCTCGGCGAGGATTGTGTCCAGCGATTCCCGGATGGGGTCGAGGAAAGCCGGATCGTCCACCGCGGTGCCGTCCGGGGCGTGGTAGGAGACGACGACGTCGCCGAGCGCGTCCCGCCCGTACGCCTCCTGCTCGAGTTGCTCGGCGGTCGCCCACCCGCTGTCCGGGTCCTCGAAGCCGCCCTGACCGAACGGCTTGCCGAACATGCTGCCGGCGATGCTGAGCGCGGCCATGACCAGCACCATGAAGACCAGGACGATGACGCGGCGGTGGGCGACGAACCGCCCGAGTGAGTTGAACACGTGAAGATGCTCCTAGCGCGAGTTGAGCAGGGCGGCGAGCGGCCGGAGCGGCTGCAGCCATGCGCCCTCGTCGGGCAGGTTCTCGAGGCTGACACGGGGCAGGGGCTCCCGGAAGACCCCGGGGATCTCCTCCAGGTCGATGAACTCCAGCGTGTCGTGCTGGACCGCCCACGTGGCGTGTTCGCGGAAGCCGATCACCGTGACGGGGATGTCCTCGGCCAGCTCCTCGAGCGGCTCCCGGAAGGCCTGCCCGTCGGCGGAGGCCACCACCACCCCGGCGAGGCGGCCGGAGTCCGCACGGTGCCCGATGTGCTCGAGCATGTCGTCGTCGACGTCGGAGTCCTCGGTGGACTTGGGCTTGGCGAAGACGGCGAAGCCCACGTTGCGCAGGGCCTCGACCCACGGGCGGACGTTGTCGGAGGTGCCGTTGACGATGTTGGTGAAGACCGTGGCCTCGGCCTCCAACGTCTCCTCGGCCCGGACCGACAGGTCGGCGGTGTAGCCGAGCAGCCAGCGGCCGAGCGCGTCGAACCGCGGGCGGTAGGCGGCGGTGGGCCGGCCACCGAGGATCGAGCCCAGCCCCATGTCGAGGTTGGGGGCGTCCCACACCAGCAGGACCAGGCCCGGGCCGTCGGTCGCCCGGACGTCCGACGTCGCTGGGGTGTGCTGTCCGTCCGGTGGGGTCATCAGTACCGCCTCTGTGTGTCCTGGCCCGGGGCGGCTCCCCGACGCCAGAGGAACTCGGCGATCTCCCGGTCCTCGCGGAGTCCCTTGCCCTCGAACTTGGTCACGGGCCGTTCCAGAGTGAACGGTACGTGCCCCGCGTCCGATTGCGCATCGATGCGCTCGAGCGCGGGCTCCGCGTCACCGGTGGCGCCGATCCACTCGGCGTAGTCGGCGTGGTCGGTGGCCACGTGCAACACGCCCCCTGGACGCAGGCGCGACGCGATGAGGTCGAACGTCCCCGACTGCAGGAGTCGGCGCTTGTGGTGGCGCGCCTTGGGCCAGGGGTCCGGGAAGAACACACGGACGCCCGTCAGACTCGCGGGGGCGATCATGTTGGTCAGGACGTCCACGCCGTCGCCGCGGATCATGCGGACGTTGTGGAGCTCCTCGCGGAGGATCATCCCGAGCAGCTGGGCGAGGCCGGGCTGGTAGACCTCGACCGCGATCACGTCGACGTCCGGTTCCGCGGCCGCCATCGCCGCGGTGGATGTCCCGGTGCCGGAACCGATCTCCAGGATGAGCGGGGCGTCGCGCCCGAACCACTCCTCACGGTCCACCAGCTCGTCGGCCACGTTCCGCCCGTAGGTGGGCCAGTGTTCGTCCCAGTTGCGCTGCTGACCGGGCCGCATGGTGCCGCGCCGGAAGCGGTACGCGGTGACGCGCGGGAACAGCCGTGCGTCGTCGTCGGCCGTGGCCGGGGTGGGGTCCTCACTCTGGTTCACCCGGCCATCATCCCGCAGCCCGCCGCCCGTGTCCGAATCCGACCCGCACCAGGGAGGGTCCCGGGAGAGGAAGGCCTTGCCGCGGGGCCCCGGCCGGGTGACTATGTGCGGGTGCCCACCGCGACCCCCGACACCGCCCCCGGGACGGCGGTGCCCTGCACGGCCCCCGACCCCGCCGTACGGACACGGCGGATCATCGGCTCCGCGCGGGAGCAGGGCCACGGCGGGGTCGACACGGCCGGGCTGCGGGACCTCGAGGCCGCCCTCGCCCGGTTCGACGCGCCGGTCGACCTCCGGATCCGCGGAGGGCTGGGGTCGGGCCGCCGCACTCTCGCCGCGGCGCTGCGGGAACGCCGCGGCTGGCGGGCGGTCGTCGACGACCTCGACGTGATCGCCGCGCCCGGAGCCCCGGCCGCCGCGCCGCCCGACGTCGAGATCGTCTGCCTGCGCACCGCCCCGTGTCGGCACGAGGAGGCTTGGATCCGTCGCCCCCGCGCGCATGCGCTGCTGGTCGTGGCGACCGGGCTCGACCACCCCGACGACGGAGAGGGACAAGTAGAGGGAGGCAAAGGAGGGGACGACGACGAGAACCCCGCGCCCCGGCCCCGGTGGGCTGTCGATCTGCCCGCGGTGGACGCCAGGTGCGTCGACGACATCTCGCTCGATGTGGTGATCGGGTTCCTGGACCGGGCCCTCGACGCACTGCCCGCGGTCCGGGCGGCCCGGCTCGAGGCCGACCTGATGCAGGTCGCGGCCCGCGGCGGCGGGGGCGACCTCGCCGAGGCGGCGCTGTGCGCGCTGGACGGGACGGCCCTGCTGTGACGGGCCCGCTGACCGTCGCCGTCCTGGGTCCCAAGGACTCGGCCGCACCCGCCGTGTCCGCGGCGCTCTCCGCGGAAGCGGGGGCGGCGGTCCGCGTGATCGTGGACGCGGGGCCCGGCGACCGCCCGGATATCGCGGTGCTCGTCGTCGACGCCGTCTGCCCGATCCGTCCCGACGACCTCGAGGTGGCGCGCGGCGTCGCCTCCCGGGTGCCCGTGGTCGTCGTCCTCGCCGGACGGGTCGCCACCTGCGAGCCGGGAGCACTCACCGGAACCGTCGACGTCACCACCCGCCGCCTCGCCGAGGCCGGGGTGCGGGCGCCGGTCCACGTGGTGGACGAGCGCGTCAGCGGCTCCGGCGCGGCTCTGCTCGCCGCGGTCACCGAACTCGCCTCGGCCCGCAGGAGCACGCCCGCGCCGCACGACGGGCCGGGCCCGGCCGCCCGACCCGGCCGGACGGTCGCGGACGCCGACCACCGCGACGCCGCCACCGTCGACTGGCTCCTCGCCCGCCGTACCGAGGCGATCACCTCGCGGTCACAGGCCCTGCGGCAGGACGTCCAGGCCCTGCGCATCGAGGTGGTCCAGGACCTGCACAGGTCGGTGCGGGAACTCGGAGGCCGGGCGCGGGACGAGATCGGGTCCGCGTCCCGCTCCCGCACCGCCGAGGTCGTGCGGGTGCTGTCCGATGACGCGGATGCCGCGGTCGCGGGCGCGATCGCGAGGGCCGACCGCCGCGTGCACGCGCTCGTCACGCGCCATCTCGGGCCGACCGCGCCCGCCACCCCGCGGATCCCCGCACCCACCGGGGGCATCACGGTCGGCAGCCCGCCCCGAAACCGGGGCGACGAGGCGCTGGTCATGGCGATGGGCGCCGCCGGCGGGATCGGGGTCGGGCGCATGCTGCTGTCCCCCCTCGCCGAGATGCCCGGGATGGCGGCGGTCCTCGTCCCGCTCGCCCTCCTGTGCGGCCTGACACTGGGCTGCGTCACCGTGACCGTCCGGCGCACGCAGGCGCTGCGGACCCACTCGATCGCCGTGGTCACCGACCGACTCGCCGGGCTCCGCGCGGAGGTCGAACAATCGCTCGGTTCCCGTATTCTCGCTGCTGAATCAACGATCACCGACGGCTTCGCCCACGACCCGGGCCCCCGGGTCGCCGACCTCGAACGCCGCATCCGTCGCCTCCGGCTCGCCGGGAGCACCCCGCCCGCCCGCTCGTCTGTCCGCTCGCCCGCCCCCTCCGGCCACCTCACACCCGCCACCACCGCTTCTGCAGGGAGCCCCGCCCCATGAACGACGCCTTCTTCGGTTCCGACCCCGCCGATCACGGGCCCGGCCCGGACGTCTGCGGCCTCGACGGCGCGCCGCTCGCCAGCGCCGACTCGCTGGGCCTGCACGTCCCGGTGGGCAGCGGGGTGCTCGACCTCGGCTCTCCCGAGGCGGATCTCGACGGCGACGGGTTCATGGAGGCCGTCACCCGGGAGGACGAGCGCGGACTCACCGTGTACACGGACGTCGACGGCGACGGCACCGTCGATCACGTCTCGACCGTCCGCTTCGACGGCAGCTACGACTCGTGGCGGCTGGCCAACCCGGCCGTCGGGGTCGCCTTCGGCGGCTTCACCAACGAGGCCGCGGCGTCGGATCCCGCGCCCGCGCCCGCCCGGTGGGAGCGCACCGACCACGGACACATCTAAAAACCTGAGGCATTGCTCACATTTGACACCGGCACGGGGACGGCGAAGCGGCATCCGCCGAGCGTTGACGATAGTGTGTGATCGAACCCATGCACCATGCGCGAGGAGCTGTGATGACAACCACAACCATTCCCGGCCTCGAGGGTCAGGCACCGACTGACCACGCGGAGCTGCTCGCGTGGATCGCCGAGGTCGCCGCACTCACCCAGCCGGACCGCGTCGTGTTCGCCGACGGCTCCGAGGCCGAGTGGAACCGTCTCACCGCCGAAATGGTCGAGGCCGGCACGTTCGTCAAGCTCAACGAGGACAAGCTGCCCAACTCGTTCCTCGCGCAGTCCGACCCGAAGGACGTGGCGCGCGTCGAGTCGCGGACGTTCATCTGCTCGGCCACCGAGGAGGCCGCCGGGCCGACCAACAACTGGCGCGACCCCGCCGAGATGCGCGGCACCATGACCGACCTGTTCCGCGGGTCTATGCGGGGCCGGACCATGTACGTGGTCCCCTACTGCATGGGACCGCTCGAGGCCGACGACCCCAAGCTCGGCATCGAGCTCACCGACTCGCCGTACGTCGTGGTCTCCATGAAGATCATGACCCGCATGGGCACGCCCGCCCTCGAGAAGATCGGCTCCGACGGCGAGTACGTCAAGGGCCTGCACTCGGTGGGCGCCCCGCTCGAGCCCGGCGAGGAGGACGTCCCCTGGCCCTGCAACGAGGACAAGTACATCGTCCACTTCCCCGAGGACCGCGAGATCTGGTCCTTCGGATCGGGCTACGGCGGCAACGCCCTGCTCGGCAAGAAGTGCTTCGCGCTGCGGATCGCCTCCGCCATGGCCCGCGACGAGGGCTGGCTGGCCGAGCACATGCTCATCCTCAAGCTCATCTCGCCGGAGGACAAGGTCTACTACGTCGCCGGCGCGTTCCCGTCGGCGTGCGGCAAGACCAACCTCGCGATGATCCAGCCGACCCTCGAGGGCTGGGACGCCGAGGTGGTGGGCGACGACATCGCGTGGATGCGCTTCGGCGCGGACGGCCGCCTCTACGCGGTCAACCCGGAGTACGGCTTCTTCGGCGTGGCCCCCGGCACCAACTACTCCTCCAACCCCAACGCCATGAAGACGCTCGAGCCGGGCAACTCCATCTTCACCAACGTCGCCCTCACCGACGACCACGACGTGTGGTGGGAGGGCCTGGAGAACACCCCCGAGCACCTGGTCGACTGGCTGGGCAACGAGTGGACTCCGGCCGGCGACGGTCGCGCCGGACAAGCCGCCCACCCCAACTCCCGGTATTGCACGCCGATCGAGCAGTGCCCGGTCGCCGCGCCCGAGTTCAACTCGCCCGAGGGCGTGCCGATCTCGGCCATCCTGTTCGGCGGCCGCCGCGCGGACACCGTCCCGCTCGTGAGCGAGGCACTGTCGTGGAACCACGGCGTGTACATCGGCGCGACGCTCTCCTCCGGGCAGACCGCGGCCGCGGAGGGTCAGGTCGGTGCGGTCCGCCGCGACCCGATGGCCATGCTCCCCTTCCTCGGCTACAACGTCGGCGAATACTTCCAGCACTGGGTGGACATGGGCGCCCGTGGCGGCGACAAGATGCCCAAGATCTTCCTGGTCAACTGGTTCCGCAAGGGCGATGACGGCCGGTTCGTCTGGCCCGGCTTCGGCGAGAACAGCCGCGTCCTCAAGTGGATCGTCGACCGCATCGAGGGACGCGTCGGTGGCGTCGAGGGCGCCGCGGGCATCACCGCGCGGGCCGAGGACATCGACATGACCGGGCTCGACACCCCGATCGAGGACGTGCAGGCCTCCCTGGCGATCGAGCCGGAGGAGTGGCGTCGCGAGCTCCCCCTCATCGCCGAGTGGCTCGAGTTCTGCGGACCGCAGGTCCCGGCCGAGGTCCACGACGAGTTCGCCGCCCTCAAGGCGCGGCTCGACTAGCGCGGCAGCCACGCACAGCGCACTGCGCACCGATGAGCGGACGGGCCGCACCCCGCGGAGGGTGTGGCCCGTTCGTCGTCGTTGTGTAACGATGCGACTTCGCAGGGGTATCAATTGGTGTCACAGTGGGCGCAACGGTGAGATGATGCGTCTACAACCGTGCGAGAGGAGGCGCCCGTGAGAAAGATCCTCGGCGGTCTGGTCGTCCTCCCCGTGGTCGTGGGCGGGCTCAGCATCGCCGCCGCCGCCGTGTTCTTCCCCGAACCCTCGACCGGGCCCTCGTCCCGCGGTGTCGACGACATCTCCGTCGGGGCCGGCGGCGCGGGCCCCGACGGAGGAGACGAGCACGGGACCGCGGTCGACGGGCGGCGTCCGTACCTCTCGGTGGTCGACGGTCGTACGGTCCTCCTGCCCGGGTCCCTCGCCGCGCTCATCGCACTGCTCCCCGACGACGGGCCCCCTCTCCCCGAGCACGGCCCCACCCTCGGCGACGCCGGGCAGACGGCCCCGGCCGGGGTGGACGCACCCGACACCGGAGCCGTGGCCGGTGCGAGCGATTCGGCCGCCGACCGGGCGGGAGAGGCCCCCCGGGCCATCAGCCCGATCCCGGCCGCCCCGGCGCCGGCGCCGCCCACCGTGCGCCCGGCGGCCCCGCAGCACGCCGCTCCGCCCCCGGTGCAGGCCCCGCCGGCCGTCCCGCTCCAGCAGCCCGCCGCCGCGTCCCCGGACACCGCCGCCCGGTCCGCCCACGAGGGCGCGGGGCCGCCCCCGCACGCCGGCGACACCGGGCGCCCGGCCCACGCCGACACCTCCGGCCCGCCCGCGCACGCCGACAGTGGACCGCGCACCGGCTACGGCTTCTCGCCGAGGTGAGCGCCGCGCATCGGGGGTCGTCGTCGATCCGCTGGTGGTCCTCGGCCCGGCTGCGGATCACGGTGGGGATCACGGTCCTGTCCGCCGTGGTGTTCGCGACGATGGTGGTCTTTGTCCTCCATCTCCTCGCGCTCAGCAGTGACCGCTCCGCCGACACCCGCCTCAACCGCGAGGCCGCCGACTTCTCCACCTTCATGAACGCGGGCGTCCTGCCGTCGTTCGAGGCCGAGAGCCCGACCGCCGAGGACCTCATCCGCGCCTACCTGTCGCAGCAGTACCCGTCGGATCAGCTGCTGCTGGTGGGCACCGCCGACGACTCCGGCACCCAGTTCACCCTGTCCCGGTACGCAGCGGAGGACGACCCGCTCTTCCCCCCGACCGCCCGGTCCCGGATCCAGCGCACGGGCCTGAGCCCGGGCGAGGGCTCCGGCGTGATCGACGACGACGTGCGCTGGCGCAAGGCGACCGTCGACAGTCCCGCGGGTCCGGCGACCCTCGTGGTGGCGATCAACGACGCCGAGGCCCGGGACGAGACCGCCGACATCGCCCGACTGCTGATCTACACCAGTGTCGGCGGACTGCTCCTCGCCGCGCTCATGGCATGGATCATCGCCGGGCAGATGCTGGTGCCGGTCCGGCGCATCCGCGAGGCCGCGGACACCGTCACCGCCGAGGACCTCGCCCGCCGGGTCCCCGCCGCCGGCCCCGACGAGATCGTGGCCCTCGCGGACACCGTCAACGCGATGCTCGAGCGCGTCGAGGACGCCTACCGGACGCAGCGGGAGTTCCTCGACGACGCCGGGCACGAACTGCGCACGCCGCTGACGGTGGTCCAGGGCAACCTCGACCTGCTCCCCGACACCCCCGAGGAGCGGGCCGAGTCCACACGAATCATGCAGGACGAGCTGTCGCGCATGACCCGGATCGTCGAGGACCTGCTCACGCTCGCCCGCGCCGACCGCCCGGATTTCCTGCGTACCACCGCCACCGACGTCACCGACCTCGCGCTCGACATCGAGGCGAAGATCGAGGTGGTGGCGGAGCGGGAGTGGACACTGCTGCCGTATGCCGAGGGGGTCGCCGTCCTGGACCCGCACCGGATCACCCAGGCCCTCATCCAGTTCTGCTCCAACGCGGTGCGGTTCACCCGCTCGGGGGATCGCATCGAGATCGGGTGCCGCGTGGTCGAGCCCGGTGCGCCGACCGTGCCCGCCGACCGTGCGGAGGGCGACGTGCCCGCCGCCCCCGACGGCGAGGACCGCTCCCGTCGACTGCTCTGGTGGGTGCGCGACCACGGGGCCGGCATCCCGGCCGGGCAGGAGGAGAGCATCTTCCAGCGGTTCCACACCGCGCGCGGGCAGCTTCGGGACGGCCGGGGCGGCACCGGTCTAGGGCTGGCGATCGTCTCCACGATCGCGCGCGCCCATCGTGGTCGCGCGTTCGCGTTCAACGCCCGTGGAGGCGGCGCCGCGTTCTGCATCGTCATCCCGTTCATCCCGGTAACCTCCGATGCGGCGAACTGAGGACACGTGGTGATGCCACACGCCCGGGCACCCGGGTACGTGGGATACTCCTGAGGCTGAGAAGGAGGGTGGCATGACGAATATTCTGGTCGTCGAGGATGACGACCTGATCCGTGCGGTTCTGGTCAAGGCCCTGGGCGGGGCCGAGTACACGGCGCTCGAGGCGGTGGACGGAGCCGGCGCACAGTCCATCCTGTCGACCATCTCCGACATCGATCTGATGATCCTCGACATCGGCCTGCCGGACATCGACGGGCTGAGCCTCCTGCGGGAGTGGCGCGACCGCGGGTTCGCCGCCCCTGTGATCATCCTCACCGCCCGCGACAGTGTCTCGAACACCGTCGAGGGCCTCGACTCGGGCGCCAACGACTACATGGTCAAGCCGTTCCGGGTGCCCGAGCTGCTGGCGCGCATCCGGCTCCGCCTCCGCGAGCACGAGGCCTCCGAGGACCCGGGCATCCTCGAGCACGGCGGCATGCGGCTCGACATCCGTACCCGACGCGTCGAGGTCGACGGCCGCATCCAGGAGCTCACCAACCGCGAGTACTCCCTGCTGGAGATGCTGCTGCGCAACAAGGGCGAGACGATCAGCCGGGAGCAGCTGCTCGAGAGCGTCTGGGGCATGGACTTCGATCCCGGCTCGAACATCGTCAACGTCTACATCCGCTCCCTCCGGCGCAAGATCGGCGAGAACAAGGTCCAGACCGTGCGGGGCGTCGGCTACCGGGTGGAGTGAGCCCTCTCCTCATCCACACCGCCACCCGGGCCGCGCCTCAGTCCGCCGGGGCCTCCCACCCGAACGGCATGAGCACGCTCTGCAGCTCGCAGTAGGCGTCCAGCCCCTCGGGCCCGTTCTCGCGGCCGATGCCGGAGTCCTTGAAGCCGCCGAACGGGGCCGTCGGGTCGAAGGCGTACCAGTTGATGCCCATGGTTCCGGTGCGGACCCGCTGCGCCACGGTCAGGGCGGCGTCCGGGTCGGCCGAGTAGACGGCCCCCGCCAGCCCGTACTCGGAGTCGTTGGCGATCTGCACGGCCTCGTCGACGGTGTCGTAGGGGATCACCTGGATGACCGGCCCGAAGATCTCCTCCTGAGCGATGGTCATCGAGTTGTCGACGTCGCGGAACACGGTCGGCTGCACGAAGGCGCCGTCGGCCACGTTCTCCGGCAGTCCCTCGACCTTGCCGCCGCCGTAGGCGACAGTGGCGCCCTCCTCGACACCCTTGCGGATGTAGCCCTCGACGCTGGCCTGCTGCTTGTGGTTGGCCAGCGGACCGAACACGGTGCCCTCGTCGGCCGGGTCGCCGACGGGCATGAGCGAGACGTTCTCGACCAGCGCGTTCACCACCTCGTCGTAGCGCGAGCGTGGCGCGAGGATGCGGTTCTGGGAGACGCAGGCCTGGCCGGAGTTCATCAGGGCGGAGAACACCATGGTGCCGCCGGCGCTGGCCAGGTCGGCGTCCTCGAGCACGATCGCGGCGCTCTTGCCGCCCAGCTCGAGCGAGCAGCGAGTGAGGTTCTC
Source organism: Candidatus Dietzia intestinipullorum (assembly GCA_019119635.1). GTDB lineage: Bacteria > Actinomycetota > Actinomycetes > Mycobacteriales > Mycobacteriaceae > Dietzia > Dietzia intestinipullorum. The sequence continues at coordinate 19,446 of DWWP01000014.1, read as the reverse complement.
GGCGGCGATCTTCGCGATGTGCTTGCCGACTCCGGTCGAGCCGGTGAAGGAGATCTTGTCGATCTCGGGGTGGGCCACCAGGTGGTCTCCCACGGAGCTGGGGCCGGTCACGATGGACAGCACACCCTCGGGCAGGCCGGCCTCGCGGAACAGGTCGGCCAGCCACAGCGCGGACAGCGGGGTGGCCGAGGACGGCTTGAGCACCACCGAGCTGCCGGACAGCAGCGCCGGGCCGAGCTTGGCGGCGTTGAGGTAGAGAGGGACGTTCCAGGCGGTGATGGCGGCGACGACGCCGACGGGCTGCCGGGTGACCACGGACGCCCCGAAGTCGCCGTTGCGGACCTCGCTCCAGGGGAACTCGGCGGCCAGCTTCGAGTAGTAGCGCAGGATGCCGAGTGTGGGCGTCACCTGGATCATCGCCGCGGTCGAGGCGGGCGTGCCCATCTCGTCGGACAGGATCTTGCAGACCTCGGCCTGCCGCTCCTCGAGCATGTCGGCCACGCGGCCCAGCAGTGCGCCGCGCTCGGCGGGAGGCGTGTTCCGCCAGATGCCCGACTCGAACGAATCGCGGGCCTGACCCACCATCTCGTCCAGGTCCTCGACGGTGGTCTCTGCGACCCGTCCGACCACCGCCCCGGTAGCCGGTGAGGTGACCTCCAGGACACCGGTGGTGATGGGATCTGCCCAGCGTGTGCCGGAGAAAAGCTTGTCATGGACGACGACCACGGGGACCTCCGTGAGGTGGGAAACAAGAACGTGTTCCACCCATGCTAGACGAGTGTCCGGTCCGGCGGGAGTATGTCGCCCGGCGGGATTCAGCGGGCGCGCAGCACCAGCACGAGGTTGGACACCAGCACCTCGCGGACCACCGGGACGTCGATGAGCCACCAGGCCCACCTGGGGTGATACCGCGGGAACGCCGCGAGCAACTCCCCCGCCCCGGTGCCCCGCGCCCACCGCAGCCCCTCGGCGCATCCGACCTCGAAGAGCGACTCTCCGTAGACGTTCTTGGGCGGGCGCCCGTGCCGCCGCTCGTACATGCGCCGCGCGCGCTCACCGCCGAGGTAATGGGTCAGGCCCATCTCGTGGCCGCCGAAGGGCCCGTACCAGAGCGTGTAGGAGACGACGACGAGGCCGCCCGGCCGCGTGACCCGGCACATCTCTTCGGCCATCGTCCACGGCTCGGGCACGTGTTCGGCCACGTTGGAGGAGATGCACACGTCCACCGAACCGGACCGGATGGGCAGGGCCATTCCGCTGCCGCGGACCGAGCCGGACTGGCTCAGGCCCGCCGCCGACATCTCGCCGACATCCGGTTCGACGGAGGCATAGCGGGCGCCCTCGGCGGCGTAGACCTCGGAGAAGTAGCCCGGCCCGCCGCCCACGTCGAGGACCGTCAGCCCCGGCAGCCGACCGCCGGGCGGCGCCGGGGGCCCTGCGTCGACGCCGGGCCGGGGGCCTCTCCCGGCCCCGTCCCACAGGTCGGCCACGAGGGTGACCGTGTCGCGGGCCAGCCCGGAGTAGAAGGCGTCGGGGTCGGACTGCTCGAGTGGGAAGGAGCGCAGGAGGCCGAGGGACCGCCGGAGGGTGGCGCGGCGGGCGACCCGGCGCAACGCGGGCGAGCGGTGCGCACGCGTCCGGCGGGCGTCAGGCGTGGTCACGGCCGGAACGATACCGGCGGCGGCCGCACGTCAGCGCGGGGCGTCGCCGGCCACGTCCCGCGGCGGCGTGCTGCGCCCCGGGCCGTCGGGATGGGTGCGGGTCACGCTGGTCGAGGGCACGGTGGTCGAGGGCTCCGCGGTCGTCGGCACCGCCGTCGTGGTCTCGGTCGAGGTGTGCTCCGTCGAGGTGGGCACCGTGGTCGTCGGCTCCGTGGTGCCCGTCGGCTCTGTGGTGCTCGTGGGCTCTGTGGTGGTCGTCGGATCCGTGGTGGTCGGGGGCTCGGTGGTCGCGTCGGTCGTGGTGGTGCGGGTCGTGCGGGTGGTCGACTCCTCGTCGATCGGCCGGGCGGGCGTCGTGACGCGGTCCGCGGGCGACCCGGCACCGAACCCGGGCACGGCCTGCGGCAGGGACGGGAGCGCCCGGACCCCGGTGGGGCCGGCCGCCGGCGGTGGCTCTGCCGCGATCGACACGGGCGGCCCCAGGTCGACGGCGAGGAGGCGGGTCCGGGCGGTCATCGGCGCCTCGGGGGCCCGCCTGAGCTGCCCCGGGTGCGGGTACTGATCGTCTGCCGGACCCTGCGGCTGCTCCTCGGGCCCGGCAGACTCCCCGCCCGCGCCGGACGGCTCCGGCGCGGTGTCGTTCCCGCCGTCGCCACCGGCACCCGGGTGCACCGATGTCGTGTCCGCGGGCGGCACGGCCGTGGGGTCCGGGTCCGGCCCGCCGGTGAGGGTCGTGACCCCGAGTACGAGCCCACCGGCCACCGCCGCGGCCGCCGCGACGCCGGCGGCAGCCACCGGTGCGGAGACCGCAGCCCCGGCACCCGCGGCGCCAGCACTCGCGCCGGCCCCGGCACCGGCACCAACACCTACGCCGGTCGCCGCACCCGAGGCCGCGCCGCCCGCGCCCGCCCCCTGGCCGAGTGCGAGCGCCGCACCGCCCGCGGTCGCGGCCGCCCCCGCGGTGACCGCCACCGCGTCGGAGGGCATCCCGGCACGCGCGGAGGCCAGCAGGTCGCCCAACGGGGAGCCCGTCGCGCCCCCGCCGTCGAGCATCCGCTCGAACCGCTCGCCCTCCCCGGGCGTGACCATGCCGCTCACGTCTCTCCAGCGCTCGTCGTCGTCGATCTGTTACCCACCCCGGTGGGGCGTTGCGGGCCCGCGCCCGCACGCTCGGCGGTGTTCCCGGCCCCGGTCTCGGCCTCCAGTTGCGTCTCCAGCTTCTTGAGCCCCCGGTGGCACGCGGTCCGGACCGCGCCCGGCCGCTTACCCAGGACATCGGCCGTACTGATCGCGTCCAGCCCGACCACCGAGCGCAGGAAGACCGCCTCGGCCTGCTCGCGGGGCAGCGAGGCGATCCGGGCGAGGGCGTCCGCGGTCCCCATCGCCTCCTCGACCGACCCGTAGGTATCGGAATCAGCGGCCAACACGTCCGCGAACACCCCGGTGTCGGCCACCACCCTCGGCCGCGACTGGGCACGCCGGAAATGGGTCAGGGCCCGGTTCCGGCCGATGCCCACCACCCAGGCGCCGATCGTGTCCGCGCCGCCCACGAACCGCGGCAGGCTCCGCATCACCTCGATCCAGGTGTCGGAGGCGACGTCCTCCGCGTCCCGCCCCACCATGAGTCCGAGGTACCGGCTCAGGCGCGGGTGGAGGACCTCGAAGAGCACGCCGATCGCGCGCTGGTCGCCGGCCACCGCGGCGCTCACTACCTCGTCGGTCAGCCCGGCGACGGGCTCCCGCCGGCCCGTGTCGGGATCCGCTGCGGGCATACGGACCCCTCTCACCTGTGTGGACGGCAGTGACACACCGGATTCTAAGGGACGGGGCGGCGTCTCCGGCCGTCCTTCGTCTGCGTACAGTGGCGCCGTGTCACGGATCCTGCTGCTGTGCTGGCGCGATGGCAGTCACCCCCAGGGGGGAGGCAGCGAGCGCTACCTCGAACACGTGGCGGCGGGACTCGCCGCCGAGGGCCACACCGTGGTGTACCGGACCTCCCGCTCGGCCGGCGCCGCCCGCACGGAGGTCACCGACGCCGGCGTGACGGTCAGCCGGGCCGGCGGCAGGTTCACCGTGTACCCGCGCGCGCTGGCCGCGATCGCGGCCGGGCGCCTGGGCCTGGGGCCGCTCGGCGCCCTGCGGAGGCCGGACGCCGTGGTCGACACCCAGAACGGCGTCCCCTTCTTCGCGCGCCTGGTCACGCGCGCCCCCGTCGTGGTGCTGGTCCATCACATCCACCGTGAGCAGTGGCCGGTCGCCGGGTGGCTCGTCGCCCGCCTCGGCTGGTGGGTCGAGTCGTGGCTCTCCCCGCGCGTGCATGCCCGGAGCCAGTTCGTCACCGTCTCCCTCCCGTCCGCCGACGAGCTCGCGGGGCTGGGGGTGGACCACGCCCGGATCGCGGTGGTGCGCAACGGACTGGACCCCCTCCCGGCCCCGCCCGGGGGGCGCGGCGGCGCGCCGACCGGACGACGCCTGGTGGTCCTGTCCCGGCTGGTGCCGCACAAGCACGTGGAGGACGCGCTCGAGGTGCTGGCCGCTCTGCGCCCCACCCATCCCGATCTGGTCCTGGACGTGGTCGGCAGCGGGTGGTGGGCCGACCGGCTCCGCGAGCACGCCGACCGGCTCGGCCTCACCGCCGACGGGTCGGTGGTGTTCCACGGTCACGTCGACGAGGCCACCAAACACCGCATCCTCGCCGGCGCCGACATCCACCTCATGCCCTCACGCAAGGAGGGCTGGGGCCTGGCGGTCTCGGAAGCCGGGCAGCACGCGGTGCCCACCGTCGGGTACCACCACGCGGCCGGGTTGCGGGATTCGATCGACGACGGCGAGACGGGGCTCCTCGTCGACGGCGTGGACGCCATGGCCGACGCCACCCGCGGGCTCCTCGCCGACGAGGCGGCACGCGCCCGCCTGGGCGGGGCCGCGCGACGCAAGGCGGCCCGGCTCTCGTGGCCCGCCACCGCCGCCGCGATGGGCGAGGTCCTCCGCGCCGCCGGCGAGGGACGCCGGCTCGGCGGCGTGGTCACCGGCCCGGGCCACGGGCCCTCCGCCGCCTGAGCGCCGGAGCCAGCATCGGCACCGGAAGCGCGGCGAGAATCGCGCCCAGGGCCGCGCCGAACCCGACCAGCATCCACGCCGCGTGCGCAGCGAGGACCGCCGCCCGGGCGGCCGGCGAGGCGGGCGGGGGCGCCTGCGGGGCGGCGGCGGTGATCTCGTGGAGGGTCAGTTCGGGGTCGGAATACCTCGTCGTCGTCGATTCCAGGGTCGCCCCCGACTCCCCCCTCGGGCCGGCGGAGGTCCGCTCGTCCAGGACCCACCGCACGCCGAGGCCGGCCAACACCGCGGGGTCGGCGCCGTCCAGGAGCGCGTCGGTGGCGGCGCGCGCCCGGCTCCCCTCTCCTGCGACGCCGCCGGCGCCCCCGACGAGCAGGTCGCCGGGGACGAGGACGCGGGCGTCGAGCAGGCGCGGGGCCGGGTCCAGGACCGGGGCACCGCCGGCCCACAGCGGCGTGGACCGGAACGAGCCCGCCGGCAGGACCAGCACATCGCCCGGCTCGCCCGCGACGATCCGGTCGACCTCGGCCCATCCCGGGCCGTAGGTCACCGGCCGCAGCGCCGACCACAGCGCTGCGGGGGCGTCGGGCACGGACGCGACGGCCACGGCTGCGACCAGGACCGCCGCGCCGGCCGGCCGCAGCCACCGCGCGAGCGCGCGGGTCGCCACGGCCAGCGCGAGCACCGTGGCGGGCAGGGCGAGCGCGACGAACTTCTGGGTGTCCCGCACCAGCCCCGCCGCGGGCACCGCGTCGACGAGCGCGTCGAGCACCGCCAGGCCGGGACCGGTCGCCGCCGCCGACACGAGGAGCCAGACCGCCACCGCGACCGGGACCGCCGCCCGCACCACCGGCTCGCGGCGGGCACGCCACAGCCCCGGCGCCGCGAGCGCCCACACCGCCACGAGCAGCGCCAGCGCCACCGCCGCCCACCACGTCGCCCGCGACGGGGGGACCGCCGCCGCGTTCCAGATCCCGCCCGAGGCGACGACCGAGCCGACCGTGCCGATCCCGGTTTCCGCGCGGGCGGCGAACGCCTCGACGCCCGTCGCGCCCGCCCCGGCCGCCCCGGATCCCGCGGCCGCGCTCGCCGGGCCGGCGAGCAGCGTCGCCACCAGCCAGGGCAGCGCCGTCACCACCGCGACACCCGCCGTCGCCAGCGCCGAGCGGGTCCGCCCGCCGCGCGGGGCGCAGGCCACCGCCACCCCCGCGGCGATCACCGCGAGTACCCAACCGGTCGGCGTGAGACCAGCCCCCGCCACCGCCGCGCACGCCGCCGCCACCCGGGGACGCGCGCGGGAGAGCACCACCGGCAACGACACCACGGCCGCCGCGCCGGCGAGCAGCGACCAGTGCCCCTGCAGGAGCCGTTCCACCACAAAGGGGTTCCAGACCGCGCCCAGCACCGCGGGCAGGCGGAGCAGCGCCCCCGGAACCGCGCGCGTCGCGGGCAGCACCCGGCGCGCCAACGCGCCCGCCCCCACCGCGAGCCACACGCAGAACACCGCGGTGAGCGCGCCCGTCAGCGGCCACGCCGGCAGGCCCACCGCCCCGAGGGCCCGGGAGGCCCACACCACCGCCACGTCCTGGGGGACCGCACGCGCGGCCGACTCCCCCAACCCGAGCGCCGCGTCCGACAGGGGCGGGTACGGGGCGGCCACCCAGTCACGCAGCAGCGGGAACCCCGGTCGCGCGAGGCCCGCGAGCAACACGCCGCCCACCACCAGGCCGATCGCCGCGTCGACGGCGACAGCGGTGCGACCCCCGGGGTCGGCACGCGGTGCTGCTGCGGCCTGCGACATGCGCACATTCCACCACGGCGACCGCGTCGGGCGGGGTCCCGGTGGCGCCCCTTACGATCACCGTGTGAGTGATCAGGCGCCCCGGGCGGCACCCGGCACGGCCACGCGCCGCGTGCTCACGGGCGCCGGAGCGGTCACGGCCGGTTCACTGATCGCCAACGTCGCCGCCTACCTCCTGCACCTGCCGGCCTCGCGGTGGCTCGGCCCGGAGGGCTACGGGGCGTTCGCGGCGCTGCTCTCCGCGCAACTCCTCGTGGCCGTGCCGTCGCTGGCGCTGCAGGCCGTGGTGGCCCGCGAGCGCGTCCGGGGTGCCCCGCCCGAGGTGCTGCGGGGGCTGGGTGTCCGGGTCGCACTGCTCGTCGCGGCGGTGGCCGCGCTGGCACTGTGGCCGGTCTCGCTGCTGCTCGACACCCCCGTGCCGGCCACCGCCGCCGCGCTGGCCCCGGGGCCGGTGCTGTGCCTGCTGGCCGCCGAGCAGGGACTGCTCCAGGGCGCGGAGCGGTTCCGGGGGCTCGCCGCCCTCCTGGCGCTGGCCGGATGCGGGAAGGTCGTCCCCGCGGTGGCGGTGCTCGCCGCGGGCGGCGGGGTCGGGGCCGCGCTCACCGCGGGCGCGGTCGGGGTGGCCGCCGTCTGGGTGGGCGCGCTGGCCTGGACCGCTCGGGCAGCGCCACCGACGTGGGCGCCGGCGCCGTCGTCGTCGTTCGGGTCACTGATCGAACACCGCTCCGCCGCGAGCCACCACCCGGGCGTGCGGACGGTGATCGCCGCCGGGCAGGTGCAGCTGGTGATGATGGCGCTGACCTCCGTCGACCTCATCGTCGCCCGCGCACTGCTCTCCCCGGAGGAGGCCGGCCGGTACGCGCTCGGCGCCGTCGCGGCCAAGGCGGCGTTCTGGCTCCCGCAGGCCGTGGGCACCGTGCTCTATCCGCGGATGGCCGACCCCGCCGGGCACCGCGGGGCGGTCCGTTCCGCCGTGGCCGTGCTGTTGGGGATCGGGGCGGTCGTGGTGGTGACCGCCGCCGTCGCTACCCCGCTCGTGCCGGCCGTCGTGGGCGAGGCCTACCGCCCCGTGGCCGGCCTGCTGTGGGCGTTCGCGGCGCTCGGGGTGGTCCTCAGTGTCCTGCAGGCCTTCCTGCTGGCCACCATCGCCTCAGACCGCACGGTCGAGGCCGCGATCGCCTGGGCCGGGCTCGCGCTCACCGCGGCGGCCGCGTGGGCCGCGCCCCGTGAGGTCGAGGCGGTGCTGGCCGCGACGCTGGCGGTCGTGGCCGTCACCACGCTCGCCGCCGGCTGGCGCGCCCTCCGCCCGCTCCGCCCGCACTGAGCGGGTCGGGACGGGGCGCGAGCGGGTCAGGCGCGGTGGCAGGTCGGGCGCGGGAGCCTCAGGCCGTACGTGCGCGGCCTCCGCGGACGCCCAGGAACACGCCGGCCGCCAGCGAGATGACACCGAGGATCCCGAGGATCGCCGGGACGACGCGACCGAACGTGTTGAGCGTGTCTGCGGACTCCTGCGCCTCGGCGCCGGTGGTCTCGACGGTCTCCTCGTTCCACGCCGCATCGAACTGGACGGCGGTGCGGGTTGGGTCGTTCTTCTCCGCGTCGACGGCGGCCTTGTCCTGGAAGAACTCGTCGGCCGCGTCCTGGTCCTCGGCGAAGAACTGGAAGATGTCCTCGCTGCCGTTGACGATCTGGCCGGTCGTGGGGTTGACCCAGACCGTGCGGGTGTTGGTGTAGAAGCGGTGCATGTCGACCTCGCGCTCCGGGTCGCCCTCGAGCCCCCACTGGCCGGCGGACATGCCGTCGCGGCGGTAGCTGGCCAGGACCGACTCCACCGTCGGGTCGTAGCCGCTCGAGACGGAGGCGAAGTGGTCGCGGATCGAGCTCCACATGTCGATCGGGCCGATCTCCTGCCGGAACTCGTACGCCTCGACACCGCCGACGGTGGTCTCGCCGACAAACGAGATCGGGTTGGTGGTGAACGTGCTGGCGTCGAAGTACGGGTAGTCCTTCTGCTCGGTGCCGAACGGGAACTTGTACTGCAGTCCCTCGCGGACGAACCCGGCGGGCGCGACCTCGTTCTCCGGGTCGCCCGAGGTCACCAGCTGCAGCGTGCTCACGGGCTCGTCGATCGGCATGGCGCTCTCGCGGTCCGCGGTCAGGCGGTCGATCGTCGCGTTGACCAGACCCTCGGCCCCGTCCGAGCCCGACTGGTCGTCGCGGATCAGCGACTGGGCGGCCTGCATCGTGATGTCGTCGCCGTCCGACGGTTCGACGGCCTGGACCCGGCGCTGCGAGTACAGGGGGATGTCACTGTCGATGAAGCAGGACACCGGGATCTGGGCGTCCTCGCCCTCGGCTCCCTCGGCGGCCTCGGCATCCTCGCCCTCGGCGGCCTCGCCGCCCTCGCCCTCGGCCGGGGCCTCCTCCTCGGGGACGCGGCACTCCTCGCGCTCGGCGTTCGCCTCGGTGGGCTTGTTCCCCGCCAGGGCACCGGCCACGAGGACCGAGCCGGCCGTCGTGTCGGTGACGGTGGTGGAGTTGATGTCCAGCGGCGTCTTCTTCTGCGCCGGCACCACAAAGAAGACGAGCGCCACCGCGATCGTCAGCAGGAACGCCCCGAGCCCGATGAGGACCAGCGCCGGGATCGACGCCCTCCGCCCCTCGGAACTACTCTGTCGTGTCATCGGACGTCCTCCTGGTGTCGCACCTACGTGTGCCTGCGGCCCCCGGGGGCGTGGGCCCGGGACGGCCACAGTGCCGAACCGTGATCAGGAGAAGATTAACAGTGCGGAACATCGCTCCCCGAACCCACGACCGTCATGTCGGATCCCTGCCGTCCGCCCGGGGCTTCGTCCCGGCCCTGGAAGGCCTGCGAGCGGTGGCTGCTTTCGGCGTCCTCACCACGCACGTCGCCTTCCAGACCGCGTCCAACACCGGCTCCGCGGTGGGCCGGGTCTGGGGCCGGATGGACCTGGCCGTGGCCGTGTTCTTCGCCCTGTCCGGCTTCCTCCTGTGGCGCGGCCACGCCCTGCACGCGCGCCGCGACCTTCCCGGCTCCGCCCGACCGGCGGGCAACTACCTGCGGTCGCGTCTGGTCCGGATCATGCCCGCGTATCTCGTGGTGGTGGCGGCGGCGTTCCTGCTCATCCCGCGCAACGCGCTGAGCCCGGCGCCGGCGTGGCTGGCCAACGCCACCCTCACGCAGGTGTTCGTGCCCGACTCGCTGGTCGAGGGCCTCACCCACGCCTGGTCGCTGTCCGTGGAGATGAGCTTCTACCTGGCCCTGCCGCTGTTGTGGTGGGCGCTCCTCCGTCTCCGGGGGCCGGCGGCGAGGTGGCGGATCCCCGTGATCGCGGCCGTGGGCGCGCTGAGCCTGGGGTGGGCGCTGGTGCCGTGGTACGCACTCGGGCTTCCGGAGAGTCTCAACGACCAGCTCCTCCCGCCCGCCTTCGCGTCGTGGTTCGCGGCGGGGATGGTCCTCGCCGAGCTCGCCGCCGCCCCGCCCGGGCGGCTGGCCGCGCTGGCCCGACACCGCCGCTCGCGCTGGGGCTGGTGGGCGCTCGCCGCCGTCGCCTTTCTCGCGACGACGGTGCCCGGGTGGTTCACCGAGGGCTTCGTCCACCCGTCCGGCCCCGAGTTCGCGGCCCGCACGGCGCTCGGCGCGGTCGTGGCGTTCTGCCTGCTGGCGCCCATCACGCTCGCTCCGCACGGCCAGCGGTTCGCGGTCCTCGACTCGGCGGTGATGGGCGCACTCGGGCGCTGGTCCTACGGGGTGTTCCTGTGGCACGTGCTGGTGCTGCATTTCGCGTTCCAGATCGCCTTTGTCCCCCTGTTCTCGGGGCAGATGCTGCTGGTGTGGCTGGTCACCGCGGCCGTGTCCACCGTGGTGGCGGCGGCGAGTTACGCGCTCGTCGAGGTGCCGTCCGGGCGCTGGTTCTCGCGGTCCGCCCGCGGCCCCCGCGAGGACCCCCGCACCGCCGGACCCGCTGATCCCCGCACCGAGGGCCAGGCCGCGGCGAGCCCGGCACAGACCAGTCCGGCGAGCGTCAGCACCTGAGGCGCGGCCCCGTCGCCCGCATAGCCGGTGGCGTCGGGCCACGGCGCGCGCGAGAGCAGCACCGCACCCGCGACGATCCCCGTCCCCGCGCCCACGACGAGCAGGTCCCGGGCCCGGTCTGCGCCCCGGTAGCGGCTCGCCAGCAACGCACCGGCGCTCAGCCCGACGGTGATCGCCAGCCCGGCGGGCCCCGCCACCAGACCGGCCACCGCGGCGGTGGCGGCGACGGTGACGAGCCCCCGTGCCCGCCACGGCCGCGCCGCGGCGCCGGCGCGGTCGGCACCGCGGACCAGGAAGAGCAGGAGGACCAGCAGGAGCGCGAACGGGCCGGTGAGCAGCGCGGCCCGGTACGGGGTCTCGGCGGGGACGGCGAGCTCGAGGGTCATGCCGGCGCCGCTGGCGGGCAGCACCCAGCCCTGCTTCCACCCGTCCACTGTCACCGGGCGCGGGTCCGGCAGCGCGGTGCCGTCCTCGGCCACCAGAGTGGCCTGCCAGGCCGGGGAGACGTTCTCCGGCACCACGAGGACCCGCTCCCGCGGCGCGGCGGGCACGTGCAGGGCACGTCGCGCGTGCTCCCACTCCACCGTGGTGACGGCCCGGGTGGGCTGGGACCGCCCGCCGAGGGCCGGCACGCGATCGGCGTCGGTGCCGCCCTCGTCGTCGTCACCGGGGTCGACGACGAGGCCGACGGTGTCCACGGAGAACGCCTGCCCCGGGTCCACGGAGACCTCCACCGGCCCGGCGGGCAGTGCCACCGGCGTGTCGTCGCACGGCTCGGCGGCCACCGCCCGCCCCTCCAGCAGGTCCTGTCGCGTGGTGCTGAGCCGCGTCTGCACCACGCGCCCGTCGATGGTCAGTCTCGGGCCGTCCTGACAGCCCAGGGTGATGGGCTCGTCGTGGGCGGCGGGCAGCGCGCCGATCCGGGCCCGGGACGCGTCCCGGACCCAGACCTCGGCGATCCCCGGCGGCACGGTCGCGCCGCCCTCGGTGCGGACCTCGTCGGCGGAATCGATCTGCACGCTCACGCGGTCGGTGCGCTCGGGCGGGAGCGGGATCTCCACCGAGCCGTCGTCCTCGGTGGCGAGCGTGTCCAGGTCCACCGTGGTGCTCTCGTCGCCGGTGTCGACGGTGACCACACGCGGGGCGGCGGGGGTCTGCGACCGCGGTGCCCACAGACGGAGCGAGTCCACGAGTTGACGCCCGGGCAGTCGGAGTTCGAGCTCGGGCGAGGCGAGGTCCTCGGCGTGCCAGCTGGTCGAGCGGTCGCCGTCGACGGCCGCCGAGGCCGCCCCCGACGGGTCGTCGACGAGCGAGGAGCCCACGGCGCGGACCTGGCGCGCCCGGGTGGCGGGGTCGCCACGCATGACGTCGTCGAGCGCGCTGCCGGAGCGGGGGCGCAGCAGGAGCTGCGGGACCACGTCCGTGTCCTCGGGGACCTCCAGCTGCCGTGTGAACCGGGCGGGCTCCTCGGGGGCGAGCCCGAGGCCGGCGGCGCACCGGACCGCGCCGGTCTCCTCGCGCGCGCCCGCCAGCCCCTCGGTGCGGTCGCCCCCGTGGACGCACTCCGAGCGACCCCCGAGCTGCTGGGTGAGCAGCCACCCGGACGGTGGGCCCGCGTCCCCGGGCTGCGGGGGCACGGTGACCACCCGACGGAGCGGGATCTCGCGATCGCCGCTGCGCAGGCCGATCTCGGACACCTCGAAGTGGGTGCCGCGGCCGCCGTCGGCGAAGCCGGTCGCGGTCACACGCACGCGGTCGGTGGGGCCGGGGGGCAGCGCCACGACCGTCTCGGTCCCCGTCGTCGGGGACACCGTGGTGGTACCGGCGTCCGTGCGGACCGACAGGGTCGTGACCTCCGGGCCGCTCTCGGGCTCCGGCACCGTGATCCGCAACTGGCCCCGGTCGACGGGCTCGGGCAGGTCGACCTCGAGCCACTCCCCGAACGCCGACCCGGCGCCACCGGAGCGCCAGTTCGTGTCCGGGTCGTCGTCGACGGCCGCCGCCACCGAGTAGGCGGGCTGCACCACGCCCGGCTGGCTCGAGTCCGACGCCGACGACGACGCCGTCACGCGCGCCCCCGACCACTGCGCCCGGGCGAGCTCCGGCAGGTCGGACCCGGCCACCGTGGCCGCGTAGTCCGGGACCGTGCCCCGGCTCCGGCGCGGGTCGCCCTCGGCGCGGATCGCCGAGGAGTTGTGGTCCAGCCGGCCGAAATCGGTCTCGCGGTCGGCCGGGGTGTCGGTCCGGACCGTCCCCGGCGGCGCCACCGGGCGGGGCCGCTGCAGCGGGTCGGCCGACGGGTCCACGCCCGCCTCCCGCGCGTCGGCCTCGAGCAACCGCGTCACCCGCGCCGGGGAGCCGGTGGTGTCGCCCGCCGCCAGCAGGTCGTCCAGTCGAGAGAGGGACTCCGGGCCGCCCGCGACCACGGGCAGGTCGCGCGACTCGACGGTGTACGGGGCGGTGGCCGACCGCGGCGGCCCCTCCCCCGAGGCGTCGGCTCCCAGCCGCGAGTCCACCCGGTAGATCTCGATTGCGGGGTACTCGGGGCGCAGGCCCGAATCGGCGACCGTGGACGCCTCGTCGTCGTCCCCCTCGTCTCCGTCGTCGGGCTCGTCCCCTCCGCCGACAGCCACGGGCTCACCGAACTCCGCCACCTTGGCCAGGCCCGGCGACCCGTCGACGGACTGGTGGACGAGCGCCGGGCGGGCCGCCCCCGATTCCTCCGACAGATCGTTGCGCACCACCAGGAACCCGACGCCCAGCGAGGCGAGCGTGGCGGCCATGCCCGGCGCGGGCCGGCCGTCGGCCAGGCGGCGCTGCACGGCGTCGAGCGCCCGGACCGCCGGCGCGGGCTGTAGCGGCACCGAGTCGCGGACCGCCCACGGGGTGGTGGCGAGCGGCTGCAGCGGCTCGTCGCGGGTGACTCCCCAGAGCTGGCGCGCGAAGGACGCCCCCGGGACCACCAGTGCCCGGGTGGTGGCGGCCGGATCGGAGCCGTCGTCGTCCCCGGGTGGGGGCACCGGCGCGTTCTCCGACAACCACTGCGAGGCCAGTGTCCAGTGGCCCGGCAGCCCCTCGTGCGCGCCGACCGGCGCGAGCCTGCCGAGCCACGCCGGGGCCACCGCGACGGTGCCCGCCAGCGCGACGACCAGCCCCAGGACCAGGACGCGGCTGCGCTCGGGGTGCGTCGCGAACTCCCGCAGACGGGGGCGGGCGTCGTCCGCCGGCGGCGCCGCGCCGTCGCGGGGCACGACGGTGGCGAGCACTCGGGTGAGCAGGTGCGCCAGCCCGAGCGCGAGCGGCAGGCGCAGCAGCGGGTCGGCCTTGTGCACGTTGCGCAGCGCGGCGCCGGGCCCGTCGAGGAAGTCGCGCACGAGCTCGGCGACGCCCCCGCCCGCCGGGCCGACCCAGGCGGCGGACATGAGGACAAGTCCTACGGCCGCCATCGCCAGCAACCGTCCCCGGGCCGGCATCCCGCGGACGAGAAGTCCCACGACGCCGGCCGCGGCCACCACGCCGGTGGCCAGCACGAACACCGGCTCGCTGGTGAGCGCGGCCCCCGCGACCCGGTCGGTGGAAACGAAGGGCACCCACGTCGCCGCGCCGCGCAGCACCTCCGTCACCGACGCCCACCGGGTGGTCACCGCGGCGGACTCGATGTGGTCGAGGAACGGCGGCGAGACCCGACCCATCACCAGCAGCGGGACGGCCCACCACACGCACACGGCCACCGACAGGGGGATCCACCACGCGGCGAGTCGGCCCCACGTGCGGCCGGGCCGGTGCATCGCCCACCACAGGATCGCCGGCAGGCACGCCATGGCCGTGGCCACCGCGTTGACCGCGCCCATGAGCGCGAGCGCGACCGCCGCCCCGGCCCCGCCGCGGCGCGGGGACATGCGGCCCTGCAGGACGCGGACAACGGGCAACAGCACCCACGGGGCGAGCGCGACCGGCCAGATCTCGGAGGAGATCGACCCCAGGTCGCCGAGCATGCGCGGCGCGAGCGCATAGGCCAGGCCCGCCACGGCACGGGTGCCCGGCGAGCCGATGCGCAGCGCCGCGGCCACGCGCACGATCCCCACGTAGGCCACGGTGAGCACGACCGCCCACCACAGGCGTTGGGTCAGCCAGGCCGGGAGTCCGACCAGGTCGAAGAGCGCGAAGAAGGGGCCCTGCGGGAAGAGGTACCCGTAGGCCTGGTTCTGGACGTGCCCGGCGAAGGAGGTGCCGGTCCACACGTGGGCGGCCTGGGAGAGGAACCGCCAGGGGTCGACGACGAGATCGTATTTGGTGTCCGGGACGACCATGCCCGGGGCCTGCAGGCAGGCCAGGAGCAGGAACGCCAGGAAGGCGACCACCGCGTCACGGAGGCCGCCGCCGCGACGGGCCCCGCGGACCACCTCGGGAGACGCCGGGGGCTAGCGGGCGCCGTACTCGACCTGGCCCAGCAGGGCCTGGTCGGCGGGTGGCTGCTCGACCTCGGGGATGGAGTTCTGCGCCATCGCCGTGTTGGCGCCGAAGGCCACGATCCCGCCGAGCACGAGTCCTCCGACGGCGCTGGCGAGCGCTCCGGTACCGAAGCTCATCGAGTTCTCCCTGCAGATCGTGGACACGGGCGGGCATGCCGGGGGCACGCCGACGCACGCAGACTATCACCGTCGCGGACACCGATCGCGGAGACCGACCCACACATCTCCTTACTGGCGGGTAAGTTGGTGTGGCACGGCGCACCGCACCACGTCACGACCCGGGAGGAGAACCTGTGGCCACCGGGACCAAACGCATCCCCCGCGCGATCCGCGAGCAGCAGATGCTCAATTCCGCCATCCGCGTGTTCTCCGACCTGGGATACCGATCGGCCTCCATGGACCTGATCGCCCGGGATGCCCGGATCTCCAAGCCGATGCTCTACCTGTACTACGGGTCCAAGGAGGAGCTGTTCTCCGCCTGCGTCACCCGGGAGTCCGGCCGGCTCATCGAGCACCTCACGGCCGCGGCGACCGGGCCGATGGGCTCGCGGGGCCGGCTCAAGAGCGTCGTCGAGGCGTTCCTCGAGTTCGTCGACCGGCACTCCGACTCGTGGAACGTCGTCTACCGGCAGGCCTCCGCCGAGCCGGTGTTCAGCGACGAGGTCGAGAAGACGCGGTCGGTCCTCATCGACCTCACCACCGACCTCCTCGAGCACAGCTCGACCGACGATCGGGGCCGCGACGTCCTCGAGGTGGTCGCGACAGCGCTGGTCGGCGCGGGCGAGGCGGTCGCGGACCGGATCGCCCACCGCGCGACGGAGAGGTCCGTGGCGGCCGACGTCGTCGTCGAGCTGGCGTGGCGAGGACTCTCCGGCACCCCAGACAAGCCCTTTCCCACATCTGACGAGGAGACACCGTGACCCAGACGAGTTCACCCACCGCCCCGCAGGCGCACGGGGGCGCACGGACGCTGACCCCGGTCGACCTGGCCAAGGGGTTGCCCAGCATCCTCGCCGACCTGCCCACGGTCCTCAAGGGACTCAAGACCGTCCGGACCTCGCGCGAGACCGACCGCGTCTCGATCGGCAAGCGCTTCCAGGAGCTCGCCGCCAGACAGCCCGACTCGCCGTTCCTGCGCTTCCGCGGCACCGAGGTCACCTACAGCGAGGCCAACACCCAGGCCAACCGGATCGCCGAGGTGCTCAGCGCGCACGGCGTCACCCGCGGGGACACGGTCGGGATCTGCATGACCAACCGGACCGAGGTGATCCTGGGCATCCTCGGGGCGGTCAAGGTGGGTGCCTCGGTGGGGCTGCTCAACCACCAGCAGCGCGGCGAGGTGCTGGATCACTCGCAGAAGATCCTCGCCTCCCGGGTGGTGCTGATGGGGGCCGAGTGCGCGGAGACCCTCGCCTCGGTGCCCCGCGAGGACTGGGAGGGCGAACTGATCGGCGTCGGCTCGGAGATCGACCTCCCCCACCGCGGATACACCGCCGGGGCCCGGCCCGCCGAGTTCGACGGGCTGACGTGGCTCGAGGACGAACTCGCCACCCTCAGCCCGGCCGTCGGCGCCAAGAACCCGCCCGCCGCGGACCAGACGGTCGGCACCGAGACCGCCTTCTACATCTTCACCTCCGGCACCACCGGCCTGCCCAAGGCCTCGACGATGTCGCACTACCGGTGGAACCGGGCGCTCGCCGGCTTCGGACTGTCCGGCGTGCGGCTCAAGCGGGACGACGTGCTGATGTCGCACCTGCCGATGTACCACAACAACGCCCTCACGGTGGGCCTCGGCTGTGTCCTGGCCGCCGGCGCGTGCCTCGCCGTGGAGGAGCACTTCTCCGCGTCGCGATTCTGGGACCAGGCGCGCGCCAACGGCGCCACCGCCGCGATCTACATCGGCGAGATCTGCCGCTACCTGCTCAACCAGGAGCCCGGTCCCGGCGACCGGGACCACAAGGTGCGGGTGATGACCGGCAACGGGCTGCGCCCCGAGATCTGGACCGAGTTCCGCGAGCGCTTCGGCATCGACCGGATCTGCGAGTTCTACGCCGCCAGCGAGTGCAACATCGCCTTTGTCAACGCCTTCAACGTCGAGAAGACCACCGGCTACTGCCCGATGGACTTCGCGCTCGTGGAGTACGACCCCGACACCGGCGAGCCGCTCCGCGGCGAGGACGGACGCCTGCGCCGCGTGGGCAAGGGCGAGGTGGGCCTGCTGCTGAGCGGGATCTCCAGCACCCAGCCCTTCGACGGTTACACCGACCCCGAGGCCACGGAGAAGAAGATCGTCCGGGACGCCTTCGCCGACGGCGACGCCTGGTTCATCTCCGGCGACCTCCTGCTGGACCAGGGCCTCAAGCACGCCTCGTTTGTCGACCGGCTGGGCGACACGTTCCGGTGGAAGGGCGAGAACGTCGCCACGACCGAGGTCGAGGGCGCCGTCGGCGCCTACGACGGGGTGGACCAGGCCGTGGTCTACGGGGTGGCCATGCCGGGAGCGGACGGCAAGGCCGGCATGGCGGCCGTGCGACTGCAGGACGGCGCGGAGTTCGACGGCGCCGGCCTGGCCGAACACCTGCGCGCGGCGCTGCCCGCGTACGCGGTGCCGGTCTTCATCCGGCTCTCCCCCGAGCTCGAGACCACCTCCACGTTCAAGAGCCGCAAGACCGAACTTCGCGATCAGGGGTTCGACACCGCCGCCTTCGACGAGCCGCTCTACGTCCTCACCTCGGCCCGCGGCTACGCCCCCTACTACGACGGGGCGGAGGACGACGTGGTCGCCGGCACCGCCTGAGAAAATACTCTGTGAACACGCGACACACGTGCGTGTCCACGACTTCTCGAACGCCCCTCAGACGCCAGCAGTCGCTACACCTTTCAAGGCCGCCTACCTCATATGCGGCGCCTGAGGGGCCGTTAACCGACCGCGTGTTAGGTTAGTTTTCTTTTATGCCCTCGCAGTCTGAGGGCCGGTTTCGCCGGGTCGGGGGTCGGGCGGCGGCTACCGGACCGCCCGTCTCCTACTACGATGGTGCGGTGAACGACGTCGTCGCCGGCACCGCCTGACCGGGGCGCGTCTCCCCCGACCGAGGAGTCCCCGCCGCCGCATGCCCCGCCACCCCGCCCGCACCCGCCGCTCTGTGCTCATCGGCCTGACGGCGGGAACCGGGGTCGCGGCCGTGGGGGCGATGGCCGCCGTGCGTGGCGGTGAGGACCGCGAGCTGAGCGAGGGCCACGGCGTCGAGTCCACCCCCCGCCCCTACCGGCCTCCGGAGGGGGCCGTGCCCGTCCGGCAGCCCCGCCGGTACTTCTACGACGAGCCCGGCGACACCGACCAGCAGACCTTCGGGGACCTCTACCTGCCCGAGTCGGCCAATCCGGCCCTGCCCGTGGTGGTGCTGATCCACGGCGGCGGGTGGAAGGACGCACTCGGGGTGTCCTCGCTCAAGAACCAGGCGCGCGACCTGGCCTCCTTCGACGTGGCTGTGTGGAACATCGAGTACCGGCGCGTCGGCTCCGGGGGCGGGTGGCCCACCACCGCCGCCGACGTGTGCAGCGCAGTGGACCACCTGTCCGAGGTGAACGCCGAGATGGACGGCCGCCTCGACCTGCAGCGCGTGGTGGTGGCGGGGCATTCCGCGGGCGGGCACCTCGCCTTGTGGGTCGCCGGACGCGGCGGACTGCCGACGGACCTGCCCGGGGCCGACCCGCGCGTCCCCGTGGTCGGCTGCGTGTCCCTGGCCGGTGTCGGGGACATGCTCATGGCCGAGCGGGCCGGGGACCGGTACGTGGCCGGGCTTCTCGGCGGCCGCCCCGACGAGCGCGGCGAGCGCTATCGCGAGGCCTCCCCGGTCACCCACCTGCCCACGGGGGTGCCGGTGGTGTGCGTCCACGGCAGCGACGACAAGGTGGTGCGGCCCGAGCAGTCGGAGAACTACGTCCGGCTGGCCCGGCAGGCCGGCGACCAGGCGCGGGTCTCGATCGTCCCCGGCCGGCACGATCCGTGGAGTGACATCTCCGGCGACGTCTGGGAGGGCACCCGTCGGACCATCCTGTCGATGACGCGCGACGACCCCAGCCCCGCCGGGTAGCCGCCGCGGGGCCGGGCGACGCTCAGGTCGTGTAGTCGGCGTTGATCGAGACGTACTCGCGGCTGAGGTCGCAGCCGTAGACCGTGCACGACCCGTCCGCCACGCCCAGGTCGACCGCGATGGTCACCTCGTCTGCCCGCATGATCTCGGTGAGCCGCTCGAGCTCGGCCTCCCCGGGGAACGCCGGGTAGGTCTCCAGGTCGCCGAACACGATGCGGATGCCCTCCGGGTCGATGTCCGTGTCCTCCTGGCACTTGCCGATCGCCATGGCCACCCGCCCCCAGTTGGGGTCGGCGCCGTGGAC